>NZ_BAAGTR010000012.1:0-767649 GCF_054781815.1 Lysobacter humi (ex Lee et al. 2017)
GTAGGGACCGCCCGCGCCGCCGGCGCGGTCGTCGCGCATGCCACCGCCCGGGCGCGCGCCTCCGCCACCGGGGCGCCCCGCGCCCCCGGGTCGCGCACCGCCACCGCCGGGCCGTGCACCGCCGCCGCCCGGCTTGCCGCCGTAGGGCTTGCGCGCGCGGCCGTCGGGGTTGCGGTGCCCGCTGGGGCCGGTCTCCACGCCGTCGGGCACGTACCACGTGCGGAACGCGGCCGGATTGCCATCGGGCAGGTCACGCGGACCCTTGTCCTTGCGCTGCTTGAACGGCTTGTTCGCCTGCTTGGCCGCCATCTCTCCGGTGACCGTGAGGGCGCCGGGCTTGCGCGGGCCGCCGCGACCCCGGCCGCGATCCTCGCGTACGTGGTCGAAGCGGCGCAGCTCGCGCGCCTCGTCCGCCGACGTCGTGTGCCCGCCGACATAGCCGCTCTGGCTGCGCTCGCCATTGAAGTGGATCGTCGACTTCGCCGCGCGACGCTGGCCGATCACCGGCTGCAGCGTGAGTGCCGACGGCGCGCCATCCTCGAGGCCGAGGTCCGTGCGCAGCTGCTCGACGCGTGCGGTCGGCACTTCCTGGGACTGCCCGCGCAGCAACTCGCGCGGCAGCTCGATCGAGCCGTAACGCACGCGCTTGAGGCGGCTCACCTGGCAGCCCTGCGACTCCCACAGGCGACGCACCTCGCGGTTGCGGCCTTCCTTCACCACGACGCGGAACCAGTCGTGCGACTCGCTGCCGCCGATGCGCTCGACCTCGTCGAACTTCGCGGGGCCGTCCTCGAGGGCGACGCCGCGCGCGAGGCGTTCGATGATCGCGTCCGACACCGTCTCCTGGCCTTCCGGCGCCCGCACGCGGCAGACGTACTCGCGCTCGACCTCGCGCGACGGATGCATCAGCGCGTTCGCGAGCTCGCCGTCCGTGGTGAGCAGCAGCAGGCCGGTCGTATTGATGTCCAGGCGGCCGATCGCGATCCAGCGCGCGCCCTTGAGCGGCGGCACGGCCTCGAAGATCGTCGGGCGCCCCTCGGGATCCTCGCGCGTGGTCACTTCGCCTTCGGGCTTGTTGTACATCAGCACGCGCGCGGGCTCGGTCAGCGCGGTCGCGACGAACTGGCGCCCGTCGATGTCGACCTTGTCGCCGCCGCCGATCGACATGCCGACCTGCGCGACCTCGCCATTGACCTTGACCAGGCCGTCGGCGATGCGCTGCTCGAGCGCGCGGCGCGAGCCGAGGCCGGCCTGGGCGAGCACCTTGTGCAGGCGTTCTTCCTGGCGCGGAGCGGGGGCGGCGGGCTGTTCCCGGCGCAGGGTGAGCTTGCGGCTCTTTTCTTCAGTCATCTGTATCGGACTCCGCCGCATCCTCGGATGCGGTCGTCAGTGCGGGAACGGTCGTCGTCTCGACGGCGTTGTCTTGCTCGTGATCGTTCTCGGTCGCCGCGCGCGTACCCGGCGCGGCTTCGGGGTCGACGTCGCCCGGGGCGTCGTCGGAATCGTTTTCATCGCTCGTTTGGTCGGTGTCGTCCTCGAAGACGACGGGGCGCTCGCGCCGGAAGTCGAGCTCCTGATCCTCGTCGGTGTCGACTGCGTCATCGGACGCCTCGTCGTCATCGCGCGCCTCGGCCAACGCGTCGCGTGTCGCCGTGGGCTCGATCGCTTCGGCGTCCGCATGTCCCGCCATTCCGGCATCGGCGGAGGCTTCATGGTCCGACGTGCGCGCCGATGCGGCATCGCGTTCGGAAACATCACCATCGTCGGCACGGTCCACACCGTCGCGCGTGCCATCGGAATCATCGTTCGCAGCCGAATCGCCGACGTGCGGCACATCGCCCGGATCGCCTGCCTCGGCGTTCAAGCCGACTGCGATCCTGGGCGCCACGCCCGCGGCCTCCTCGAACTGCAGCTGCGGCTCGAGCTCGCCGATGTCCTTGAGTTCCGACAACGGCGGCAATTCGTCCAGGCGCTTGAGCCCGAAGTAGTCGAGGAAGGTCTTGGTCGTGCCGTACAGCGCGGGGCGACCGGGCACGTCGCGATGGCCGACGACGCGGATCCACTCGCGCTCCTCCAGCGCCTTGATGATGTTGCTGCTCACGGAGACGCCGCGCACCTGCTCGATCTCGCCGCGCGTGATCGGCTGGCGGTAGGCGATAAGCGCGAGCGTCTCGAGCGTGGCGCGCGTGTAGCGCGTCTGCCGATCCGTCCACAGGCGAGCGACCCAGGCGTGCACGTCGGCCTGGACCTGGAAGCGGAAGCCCGAAGCCACCTCGACGAGCTCGACGCCGCGCTCGGCGCTGGCCTCGCGCAGGTGCTCGATCGCGGCCTCGAGCATGCCCGCCGGGGCCGGCTGGTCGTCCGGGAACAGCTCGCGCAGCTGCGCGAGCGTGAGCGGCTGGCTCGAGGCGAGCAGCGCGGCTTCAACGATTCGGTTGACGAGGGTCTGGTCCATTCAGCGCAGGCTAGTGGGCGTCGGCGTCGGCCGACTGGATTCGTTGACGGGCGGCACGCGCAGCGCCTCATGCGCCGTCGTTCGCCGTGTCGGCGTCGAACTCGCTGGAGAGCTCGATCTCCGCCGGATCGCGCGTAAGGGCGAGCGACTTCACGTAGATCGGCGCGAGCGGTGCGTCCTGCACGATCTCGACGAGCTGCTCCTTGGCGAGCGTGAGCATGCCGAGGAAGGTGACGACCACGCCGAGCCGGCCTTCGACGGGGTCGAACAGCGTCTCGAAGCGATGGAAGCCACCGTCGGACAGCCGCTCCAGCAACTCGCCCATGCGCTGGCGCACGCTCAATGCGTCGCGCTTGATCGCATGTTGCGAGAACAGCTCGGCGCGCTTCATCACGTCGCGCAGCGCGAGCAGCATCTCCTTCAGGTCTACCGGCGGCGGCAGGCGGATCGCGGCGCGGTCCGGAACATGCGCCTGCACGGCGGCGGTGTCGCGGTCCTGGCGGGGGAGGGTGTCGATGTCCTCCGCCGCCTTCTTGAAGCGTTCGTACTCCTGCAGGCGCCGCACCAGTTCCGCGCGCGGATCCTCTTCCTCGCCTTCGTCGTTGGTGACGCGCGGCAGCAGCATGCGCGACTTGATTTCCGCGAGCATCGCGGCCATCACGAGGTAGTCCGCGGCGAGCTCGAAGCGCATCTCGTGCATCGCGGCGATGTAGACGACGTACTGCTTGGTGATGTCCGCGACCGGGATGTCGAGGATGTCGAGGTTCTGCCGGCGGATCAGGTAGAGCAGCAGGTCGAGCGGGCCCTCGAAAGCCTCGAGGATGACTTCAAGCGCGTCCGGCGGGATGTAGAGATCCTGCGGGATCTGCAGCACCGGCTGGCCGTGCACCACCGCCAGCGGCATCTCCTGCTGCTGCGGGTGGCTCGGGGCTACCGGGCTGGCGGAATTGTCGTCGGACGCCTGCGGCGCCAGCTCGTCGGTCATGCGGGACCGGCCCCCTCCGGGCCTGGGCACTTCGTACTGCGATCTGGGCCGGACTGCGGCCCACGGGTAACGCGCACTTGCTGGGCCGTGCGCGACGTTCGCCGGCGTGCGGCGACTCGGATTGCAGTCGGCAGGGCCTCGATGCCGGTCGGGCGGAGCGGTCGCTCCGCATCGGCGTCCGTCCTGCAGGGGACGGCGGGGAGGCCCTAGCGTACGGGCGCACCCGGGCGGTGTCCAGCGAGCCCGTCGGCCGCAGCCGCTAGAATCCGGCTCCATTCGCTCGAGGCTTCCGCCCATGTGGTACGTGATCGACGCGCGCGACGGCGCGGATGTCCTGGCCCGGCGCCTGGAGGCGCGGCCCCGTCACCTCGCGCGCCTGGAGGCGCTCCGCGACGCCGGCCGCCTGTTGCTCGCCGGCCCGTGCCCGGCGATCGACAGCGAGGATCCGGGTCCGGCCGGGTTCTCGGGCAGCCTGGTGATCGCGGACTTCGCCTCGCTTGACGAGGCCCGCGCCTGGGCCGAGGCGGACCCGTACCGCGAGGCCGGGGTCTATGTCTCGGTGGACGTCCGCCCGTTCCGGCGCGTGCTCCCGTGAACCGCGAGGAGCGGCTCCCGGCGATCCGCGCCGCGCTCGAAGCGGCCTTCGCCCCCCAGTTGCTCGAGGTCGTGGACGAGAGCCATCGGCATGCAGGACACGCCGGTGCGCGTGACGGCCGGGGGCACTTCCGCGTCCGCATCGTGAGCCCGGCCTTCGCCGGTCGCCTGCCGCTGGCGCGGCATCGCGCCGTCTACGCGGCACTGGGCGAGCTGATGACCACCGACATCCACGCGCTCTCGATCGACGCCCGCGCCCCGGCCGAGGCCGGTTGACGTCAGGGATGCCAGTGCACCTGCAGCGGCGCGCCGCCGGCCAGCCGGACGGCCGCGAGCGGTGAGTGCGACGGATCGGTGGCGGCCATCGCCGCCTCGAACACCTGACGCTGCGCGGCGCCGCGCAGGAGCAGGATGCGGCACTGCGCGCGCATCAGCCCCGCGGGCGTGATCGTGATGCGCCGCGGCCAGGGGGCAGCGTCGGGGCTGTAGCTCGCGTCGATGCCGACGTAGGCCTGGTTCGAGCCGAGGGCACGCGCGTAGTTGGGCGAGTCGGGAAACAGTGCGGCCACGCGGCCGGCGTCCGACATCGCGAGCACGATCACGTTCGGCGGCTGCTGCGCATGGGCATTCGCGGCGGCGACGGCGTCCTCGATCCGGCGGCCGAGCAGGGTGATCGGCTCGAGCCGGGCGGCTGCAGCGTGCTCACGGAGAAGATGGCGCCGCACCGCCGCGGTGTGGCTGTCCGGGTCGTCCGGCTGCAGCCAGCGCTCGTCGGTCATGGCGACGTCCACCCGTGCCCAGTCCAGCGGCGCCCGCGAAAGCGCTTCGAATACCGGCCACATGTGCGCGGAGCCGTCCACGAGCAGCCGCGAGCGCGGTCGCAGCTCGAGGTCGCGCCGCAGTTCGCCGGCGATGGCGACGGCCGCGGCCCACGTCCAGACATGCGCGTCCCGGTGGACGTGGAGCTGGTAGGCCCCGTCCGGATCAGGAACACGCTCGGTAAGGGGCGTGGCGCTCGCAAGTCCGAAAACCATGCCGCGCATGATGCATATTCCGTGCCCCGGCGCATCTGCCGATCTCCGGGCGCCGACCGGCGGCCCGGCCGCCGCTATACTCGCCAGCCGCGCGCGCCGGCCCCGCCGGCCTCCCACCGCGAGCCCGCTGCCAGAGGCCGCTTCGCCGCATGCGTCTTTCCACGATCAAGCTGTCGGGCTTCAAGTCGTTCGTCGACCCGACCACGCTCCATCTCTCCGGCAACATGACCGGCGTCGTCGGCCCGAACGGCTGCGGCAAGTCGAACATCATCGACGCCGTGCGCTGGGTCATGGGCGAAAGCTCGGCCAGCCGCCTCCGCGGCGATTCGCTCACCGACGTGATCTTCGCCGGTTCGTCGGCCCGCAAGCCGGTGTCGCAGGCGACCGTCGAGCTGATCTTCGACAACTCCGACCACACCATCACCGGCGAGTACGCGGCGTTCAACGAGATCTCCGTCAAGCGCACGGTCTCGCGCGACGGCCAGAGCCAGTACTACCTCAATGGCACCAAGTGCCGGCGCCGCGACATCACCGACCTCTTCCTCGGCACGGGCCTGGGCGCCCGCAGCTACTCGATCATCGAGCAGGGGATGATCTCGCAGATCATCGAGGCGCGTCCCGAAGACCTGCGCATGTACCTGGAGGAGGCCGCGGGCATCTCCAAGTACAAGGAGCGCCGCAAGGAAACCGAGACGCGCATCCGCCACACGCGCGAGAACCTCGACCGCCTCAACGACCTGCGCGAGGAAGTCGGCAAGCAGCTGCAGCACCTCGCGCGGCAGGCCCGCCAGGCGGAGCAGTACCAGACGATCCAAGCCGAGCGCCGCGTCAGGGACGCCGAATGGCGGGCGCTCGAGCACCGCGCGCTCGACCGCAAGGTGCGGGCACAGCGCGAGAAGCTGTCGAGCTCCGAGACGCGTCTGCAGCAGCTCATCGCCGAGCAGCGCGAGGCCGAACGGCAGCTCGAGGAAGGCCGCGTACGCCGTGACGAGGCCGCCGAAGCGCTGAGCCGCGCGCAGGCCGACAGCTACGAGGTAGGCGGTGCGCTCGCCCGCGTCGAGCAACAGATCCAGCACCAGCGCGAGATGTCGTCGCGCCTGCAGCGGGCACGCGACGAGGCGCTCGCGCAGCTGTCGGAGATCGCTTCGCACATCGGCAGCGACCAGGCGCGCCTCGACGCGCTGCGCGACGCGCTCGAGAACGACGAGCCGCGCCTGGAGACGCTGCGCGAGGAAGAGATCACGCGCCAGGACGCCCTGCGCGACGCGGAGCAGAAGCTCGCCGACTGGCAGCAGCGCTGGGATGCCCATGCGCGCGCGCAGTCGGAGGCGTCGCGGGCGGCCGACGTCGAGCGCACCCGTCTGGAAGGTTTCGACCGGCAGTCGCTGGAGGCCGAAAGGCGCCGCGAAGCACTCACGGGCGAACGCGCGAGCCTCGACGTCGATGCGCTCGCCGAAGCGGCCAGCTCGATCGTCGAGCGGCTGGAGACGCAGAAGGTCGCGCTCGAATCGCTCACCGACGAGCTCGAGCAACGCAAGCAGGCGGTCGCCGCACTTCAGGAGCGCCAGCGCCTCACGCAGACGGAACTCGCCGAGGCCCGCAAGCAGGCGCAGGCCGCGCGCGGTCGCCTGTCGAGCCTGGAGACCCTGCAGGCCGCGGCACTCGGGCAGGAGAAGGGTCGGGCCATGGACTGGCTGCGTGCGCAGGGCCTCGAGTCCGCGCCGCGCGTCGGCGAGTCGCTCACCGTGGATGCGGGTTGGGAGACCGCGGTCGAGACCGCGCTCGGCCAGCTGATCGAGGGCGTGCTGGTCGACGACGCGCCGTCGCTGGCGCTCGCGCTCGGCGGCTTGAGCGAGGGTCGACTCGCACTTGTCTCGTCGGCGACGGCGCCGGACGAGTACGACGCGACGTCGCTCGCCGCGCGCGTGCGGGGCCCGGCCGCGATCCGCGCGCTGCTCTCCCGCGTGCACGGCGCCGAGAGCGTCGACGCCGCACGCGACCTGCTGCCGCTGCTCCCTGCGGGCGACGTCGTGATCACCCGTACCGGCGAGCGCCTCGGCGCGGGGTGGGTGCAGGTGGTCCGCTCCGCCAATGCGACACAGGGCGCACTGGTGCGCGAGCGCGAGATCCAGTCGCTGCGCACCGAGATCGAATCGCTGGTCGCGCGCGAGCGCGAGCTGGAGGGCGTGCTCGTCGAGCTGCGCGACCAGGCGCTCGCCGGCGAGCAGCAGCGCGAAGACGCCCAGCGCGCGCTGTACATGGCGCACCGCAGCGTCTCCGAGCTCGGCGGCCAGCTGCAGAGCCAGCAGGGCCGCGTCGACGCCGCGCGCGTCCGCATCGAGCGCATCGACGCCGAAATGGCGCAGCTCGCGGAGACGCTCGATGCCGCGCGCGAGCAGGCACGCCTGGCCCGGAGCAACCAGGAAGACGCGGTCGTCCGCATGTCCGAGCTGGAGGACGCGCGGCTCGCGCTCGAGGCCGAGCGCCGTCGCCTGTCGGAATCACGCGATGCAGCGCGCAATGCCGCACGCGAGGCGCGCGACGCGGCGCATGCACTCGCACTGACGGTCGAATCCCAGCGCGCCCAGCTGAGCGGCCTGACCCAGGCGCTGGACCGCATGACCGGCCAGCGCGGCCAGCTGGATTCGCGCCTGGGCGAGCTCGCCGCGCAGCTCGCCGACGGCGACGCCCCCGTGCGGGATCTCGAGCAGCAGCGACAGGTCGCGCTGGAGCAACGCGTGCTCGCCGAGCAGAAGCTCACGGCGGCACGCACGGCACTCGACGGCATCGACCACGAGCTGCGGGGCTTCGAGCTCATCCGCCAGCAGCGCGACGAGCAGTCGCTGCAGCAGCGCGAGTCGATCGGGCAGCGGCGCCTGGAGATGCAGGCGCTCGCGCTCAAGGCCGAGCAGCTCGCACAGGCGGTCGCGGAAGCCGGCTTCGACCTCGCCGAACTCACCGCGCAACTGACCGACGACATGGACGCCGCGGTCTGGGAGCGCACGGTCGCCGAGCTCGACGGGCGACTGCGCCGCCTGGAGCCGGTGAACCTGGCCGCGATCCAGGAGCATGCCGAGGCCGCGCAGCGCAAGGAGTACCTCGACGCGCAGAACACCGACCTCACCACGGCGCTCGAGACGCTCGAGGACGCGATCCGCAAGATCGACCGCGAGACGCGCGGCCGCTTCAAGGACACGTTCGACCGCGTCAATTCCGGCATCCAGGAGCTGTACCCGCGCCTGTTCGGCGGCGGCCACGCCTATCTGGAACTCACGGGCGAGGACCTCCTGGACACCGGCGTCGCGATCATGGCGCGGCCGCCGGGCAAGCGCGTCTCCAACATCACGCTGCTCTCCGGCGGCGAGAAGGCGATGACCGCCGTCGCGCTGGTGTTCGCGATCTTCCGCCTGAACCCCGCGCCGTTCTGCCTGCTCGACGAGGTCGACGCGCCGCTCGACGAGGCGAACGTGGGCCGCTTCACCGCGATGGTCAACGAGATGAGCGAGCAGGTACAGTTCCTTTTCGTGACGCACAACAAGGTCACGATGGAGGCCGCGCGCCAGCTGATGGGCGTGACGATGCGCGAGCCGGGCGTGAGCCGCCTGGTCTCCGTGGACCTCGCCGAAGCCGCGCGCCTCGCCGGCGCTGCCTGACCCGACCGCTAGGGAGCACACGATGTCGGACATGACGATGCTGCGGATCTGGATCCTCGTCGCGGGGGTCGTGCTGGTCGCGGCGATCATCTTCTTCGGCCGCCCCAAGAAGGCGGGGCAGGGCAGGCGCCTCTCGCGCGCGGACGCCGATCCGTCGCGCGTGGAGCCGACGCTCGGCGAGCAGCTGCAGGCCGAGCTCGACGCGGGTGAGCCCATCGAGACGCCGCGCGACGCGGTGCGACCCGCGCCCGCGGCCGCGGCGCCCGACGAGCTCGGCAAGCGAACCACCGACGAGTTCGACAAGATCGTGACGCTCTACCTCGCCGCACGCGCGGGCCATGTGCTGCAGGGCTCGGACATCGTGGTGGCCGCCGAACGCGCGGGCCTCGTGTACGGGCACATGGGCGTGTTCCACCGGCTCGTCGAGGGGCACCCCGAGCGCGGTCCCGTCTTCAGCGTCGCGAACATCATGAAGCCCGGCAGCTTCGACATGGCCGCGATCCACGAGATGCAAACGCCCGCGATCGCGTTCTTCCTGACGCTGCCCGCGCCCGTCGCCGCGCTCGACGCCTGGGACACGATGCTGCCGACCGCGCAGCGCATGGCCGAACTGCTCGACGGCGTGGTGCTCGACGAGCAGCGCAATGCGATCGGCCGCCAGCGCATCGCGCACATCCGCGACGAGCTGCGTGCCTACGACCGCCAGCGCGAGGCGCCGCCGCTCACGCGCCCCGGGCGCTGGTGACCGGCCACGGACTCCTCACGCGCACCGGCTGAGACTGTGGCCGTCGCATTCGGAGGCACCGACATGGCGAGTGGTCCCCTCAGGCGTTCGCGCAGCGACCGGATGATCGCGGGCGTGGTCGGCGGTGTCGCCCGCCACTTCGGCTGGAGCCCGTTGCTGCTTCGCGTGGTCTTCGTGCTGGTCTCGGTCCTGTCCGCCGGGTTCCCCGGGATCCTGGTCTACCTGATCGCCTGGCTGCTGATCCCGGACGAGGGTCGCTGAGCGCCGATGCCGCAGGACCGGGGCACCGCGGAACATGCGCCCGGCTCGCAGGACGCCGGCCTGCCCGCGGCCCCGCCGCCGCGTTCCTGGCCTGCCGGGCTGCTCGTCGCTGCACTGCTGTGGACGCTGCCCAACACGTTGATCGGGCTGCTGCTCGGACTGGTCGGCATGCTATTCGGCGCGCGGCCCGTGCTTCGCCGCGCCGACCTCGCCTGCGTCTTCCAGAACTGGCCGTGGGGGCCGGGCGGCGCGATGACGATCGGCAACGTGATCCTGCACACCGGCGACTGTCTCGAAGCCCGCTGCCGCACGTACACGCATGCCGCGGGGCTGCGCGACGAGCCGGCGATCCGCCTCGATGCCCACGAACGCGCGCATGTCTACCAGTACATGGTGCTCGGGCCGCTTTTCCTGCCGGCGTACGTCCTGTGCGGCGGCATCGGCGTACGCAACCGCTTCGAGCGTGCCGCCGACCGCTACGCCGCGACAGGGCAGGGCTGGTGGCCTTGGCCGGCGCCCCCCCTCGTGCGGCGGAATTCGCCCGACGTGCGGTCGCGCGACGCCTGACATCGGCGCTATGGTCGGTCCATGGGTCCCGACCGGGGAATCCGGGGCCCGGGAGGGGCGCGGTGTTCTTCGAAGCCTATCGACGACCGGACGGTGCACTGCTGCTGGTGCCCGACTGCATGCTCGCCTCGCGCGAGGCGCAGCTGCGCCACGGGCCGCTCGTCGCGCTCGGGCGCGTCCATGCCGACCCCGATCGTGACGACGCGCTGTGGCGGCGCGTGCTCACCGACATCGACCGACAGTCGTACTCGATCGTCCGTCGCGATCTGCGCCTCGATCCCGCCGGCCACGCGCCGCTCGCGCTGCTCGCCGGCTGACGCATTTAACCCGCAGGCGGGCCGCTTGCTCGGATCCGGGACGCGGATCGCGGCAGGCCTGCGCAGCGCCCGGCATGCTCGTGACCGGAACCGGCCGCCATGGGGAGCGCCCGGACCGACTGTCGAACGTCGTCACGATGAATCGTTTCGGTTACACCCTCCGGCCGATCGAACTCGAGGCCGGCTTCGCCGCGATCCTGCTCAGCCTGCTCGCGACCGTGCTGCTCGGCGCGTTCCTGATCTCGACCGGGCAGCCGGGCGACATCGCGCTGATGGCGTTTCCATCGCTTCTGATCGGATGCCTCGCCAATGCAGCGGGCATCTGCCATCGCCGCCATCCGGGCACGCTCGCTCTGCTCGGGATGCTCACGCTGCTCGCGTACCACGCCGTGCTGTCCGCATTGCAGATGGCCTGAGCCCGGAAATGCACGAGGCCCGCGGATGCGGGCCTCGACTGGTGCCGGAAGTGGGACTCGAACCCACACGCTTTTAAGGGCGGCGGATTTTGAGTCCGCTGCGTCTACCGATTCCGCCATTCCGGCGCGGGCCGGAAGTATAGCCTCCGCGATCGTCAGAGGCCGCCGTGGCGCGCCATCCCCGCCGCGAGGACGACGATGGCGGCCAGGAGCGCGAGTTGCAGGCGCACGAGCCGCGTGCTGCGGCGCCATTCGTGGGCCGGCGGCGCGGCGCCGTCGCGCGCGAGACGACGCCAGCGCAGGTAGGCGCGCGTCGCAGGAATCGAGATGACCGCGGCGAGCACGAACACGCCCACCTTGGCGTGGAACCACGGATTGTGCAGGTAGAAGTCCGCGCCCTTGACGCCGTACAGCACGCGCAGCGCGCCCACCGCGACAAGCAGCATCGCGCTGAGCCCGTAGCCCGCATCGAGGCGCGACAGGCGCGTCGCGGCGCCGCCGTCCGGCATGCCGCGCAGGATCGCCGCCTGTGTGGCGAGCATGACCGCCATGCCGAGGAACAGCACGTGGTGGAGCGCGGCCAGCGCGAAGTCCAGCACCACGTCAGGCGGCCTCGTCGGTACGCAGCGCGCGATCGGCACGCACGTACCACTCGCCCTCGGCCGGGGTGAAGGTCGAGCAGCACTGCATCTCGGCCTTGTAGATGTGCAGCGAGACCGCGACGCGCTCGGGGCTCGGATTGCGGATCGTGTGGTACTCGTGCGGCGGGATCAGGCTGCCGGCGCTGCCGGTTCCCGCCTGCATGCCGCCGGTCGCGCGGAAGCGGAAGCGGTCGCCGTGCTGCTCGAGCAGCTCGTACTGCGTGATCTCCAGCTCGCCGTCCCACACGCCTTCCACGCACCACAGGCCCGAGTGGTCGTGCACCGGCGTCCCCTGGCCGGGGCCCCACGTCATCGCGACGACGCTGTAGCCGTGCTGCGGGCTCCGGTAGATCTCGCGGCGCGCGTAGTGGTCCTCGATCGGCTCGTAGACGCAGTCGGGCAGGCGGATGTCGCGGTCACGGATCATCTCGCACAGCGCCTGGCGCACCGCGCTCGTGATCGCATGGCTGTCGCCGCCGGCCACCGCCGCGTCGAGGGTGGCGACGAGCTTGTCGTGGCCGGGGAAATCGATGTCGGGCAGCGCGTTCATGCCGGGGTCCTCTCGGCGGACGGAGCGGGGAAGGGGAGTGCTTCGAGGAACCCGCGCACGGCCGGTCCGAAGCGCGCGAAGTCGACGAGGAAGGCGTCGTGCCCCTGCGGCGACTCGAGCGGGAGGAACCGCGCATCGACGCCGCCACGGGCGAGGCCCTCGGCGATCTCCTCCTGCTGCTGCAGGGGGAAGAGGATGTCGGTCTGCACGCCGATCACCAGCGCCCGCTCCAGCTGCAGCGATGCGAGTGCAGCCAGCGTGTTCTCGCGGCTGTCGTCGCCGCGCGACGTGCAGTAGTCACCGAGGTCGAACCAGTCCATCGCGCGGCTGAGGTAGAGGTAGCAGTTCGGGTCGAAGCGGCGCACGAAGCGGCGCGCGTGTGCCTCGAGATAGCTCTCCACTTCGAACTCGAGCCCGAACGGGTCGCCTTCCTGCCGGTCGGAATCCAGCCGCACGCGGCCGAAGCGGCCGTCCCATTCGAGCGCGGAGCGGTAGGTGATGACGCCGAGCTTGCGCGCCATGCGCATGCCGGACTCGGGGTAGGTGGATTCATCGTAACGCCCCACGTTCCACATCGGATCGAGGCGGATCGCCTCGCGCTGCAGCGAGCGGATCGCGATCGAGAACGGCAGCGCACGCGCGGCGCCGGAAATGTTGACGTGGTTGCGCGCGAGCCCGGGATGCCGGAGCAGGAAAGCCAGGGCGACCATCCCGCCCATCGAGTTCCCCACCACGCAGGCGAGCTGGCGGATGCCGAGCGCGCGCACGACATGCGCCGCGGCGTCGGCGCAGTCCTCGACCGACAGCGGCGGAAACGCGAGGCGATACGGCTCGCCCGTCGCCGGGTCGACGGACGCGGGCCCCGTCGAGCCCTTGCAGCTGCCGAGCGTGTTCACGCAGATCACGTGCCAGCGATCGGTGTCGATCGGCCTGCCGGGCCCCACCATGGCCTCCCACCAACCGGGCTGCGGGTCCTCCTCGCTCGCGCACGCATGCGCATCGGGCGAGAGGCCGGTGAGGATCAGCACCGCATTCGACGCGTCGGGGGCGAGCCGGCCCCAGGTCTCGTAGGCCACCCGCGCACCGGTAAGGGCCCCGTCGCGCCGCATCGGGAAGGGCGAGGGCAGTTCGACGAAGCGGCTACCGGGAGGAACGAACTCGGTCATCGGCACGGGGCGGGGGAACCGGTCGCCATTGTGCCTGCTCGCCGCACGGGCCGGCAGGCACGCGGAATCTCGACCGATGCTACACACCGGCCGGCGCAGAGTCGGGCTTCCCCCAGCAGAACGCGGAGTCGTCCCATGGCGAACAACGAGAACAAGGACATGAATCGCGATCCGATCAGCGGCGCGCCGGGCTCGCATCCGGTCGGCACCGGCGTCGGCGGTGTCGGCGGTGCGGCCGTCGGTGCCGCGGTCGGCAGCGTCTTCGGCCCGATCGGCACGCTCGTCGGCGGCGCGATCGGCACCATCGCGGGCGCCGCGGCAGGCCATTCGGCTGCCGAGCGCGTCGACCCGACCGGCGAGACGGAGGCCTGGCGCAGCCAGTCGACGCAGCGTCCGTACTTCGACCAGACGATGGACTACGACCGCGACTACGCGCCGGCCTACCGCTACGGTACCGAAGCGCGCAACGACAACCGGGACGAGGCCTGGGACCGCGCGGAAACGCGCCTGGCGTCGGGCTGGAACGAGGCGAAGGGCGAGTCGCGCCTCGCGTGGGACAAGGCGCGCGACGCCGTGCGCGACGCCTGGGACCGCACCGATCGCACGCATCGCACCTACGACGCGACCGACCGGCACTACCAGGAGCGCTTCAACCAGGCCGACTACTACCAGGCCGACCATTCGTTCGACGACTACCGCCCGGCGTACCGCTACGGCACGTTCGCGCGCAGCCAGTCGCAGACGGGGACTTGGGACGAAAACACCGAGCGCGAGCTCGAGCGCGGCTGGGAAAGCGCCCGCGGCACGTCGCGCCTGGCATGGACGGATGCGAAGGACGCCGTGCGTGACGCCTGGCACGGCGTGGAGCGCATCGTTCCGGGGGACGCCGACCGCGACGGCCGCTGATCGCTACGCGTAACGGTCGGTACCGCTCACGCTAGCGCCGTAAGGCGACGGCCCAGCGGTCAAGCAGGGCCGTGAACCACAGGTCGACCTCGACGTCGAAGCGCTCCGGCGCTTCGACGTCGAACGGCATGTCGCCCGCAGCGGCGAGTTCGCGCCGGGTCGCCGGGTCCCACTCCGGGTGGAACTGCAGTCCGACGACGGGACCGAGGCGGAAGCCCTGCTCGCGCCATCGCTCACCGGTGGCGATTCGCGCGGCACCGGGCGGCAGCGCGAAGCCGTCCGCGTGCCACTGCAGCGCGCGGAAGCGCGCGGTGGGCGTGTTCGCGTCGATCCACGCCCAGCCCGCTTCCACGAAGCCGATCGGGGCCACCTCCGCCCCGAGCGCGCTTGCCAAGATTTGTGCACCGAGGCAGATGCCGAGCACGGGCAACTGCGGCCGACGCGCGAGGACGTCGCGCACGGCCTCGATCTCGTGCCTCAGGCGCGGCGACGGATCGGCGACCGACTCGGGTCCGCCGAGCAGGGCGAGGCCGTCGGCCGGCTCCTTGAACGCCTGATCCGCTGGCCGGACATCGAGGTCGATACCGCGCGCATCGGCCCAGGTGCGCAGCCGGCCGGGGCCCTCCGTCGGGGCATGCTGCACCACCGTGAGGCGCGGCATGCTCATCGGAGGTCGGCGCCATCGAAGTAGGGCACGGAGAGCGGAGTCCCGCTGCAGGACTTGTCGATTTCCACGCGCAGGAGCTCGATCGCGACAGCGCGCTCGTCGGACCATCGCGTCGCGATCTCGGCGCCCGGCGCGAGCGCCGGACAGTCGTCGATCGTCGCGACCAGATCTACATCGGGCCGCCCATCGACGAGCTTCCACAGATGCCGCCGCGTGCCGGACGCGAGCACGCGGTAACGGGCCCGCGACGGCGGCCCGGCAAATCGGGGCAGGGGTCGGAACTCGAGTCCGACGAGCGTCGCACGGACGCCGCTCCAGCGGGGCCGTCCGGCCCGCTCGAAATGGCCCTCGACCACCGTGGTCGTCAATTGCAGCCTCGCGGAGCCTTCGCCATCGAGGCGCTCGAGGTCGAAATGCTCCGGCACCAGGGTCCAGAGTCGCCCCGGCTCGCGCGCGACCGCGTCCCGCACGCGCGCATCGGTCGCCGCATCGTCGAACGTCGCCTGCACGAGGACCTGCACGTCGTGCGGCGCGCGATGGAGTGGCAGGTGCGAGGCGTACAACCGGTCGCGACCGCCGAAGAGGACCATGCCGTGCTCGCCGTGACGCGGCGCCCGGTCGCCCGTCGGAGGGGGCGTCGAGGGCGCACCCGGCATCGCAACTGCGACGAGAAGAACGGCTAGCGACGCGTGGGCAGGGTGCATATGGCCTCCGGGTGCCACGAGTCTGCCGCGCCCACGTTTTCCGGAAAAGCGAAAGCTGCGACACTGGATTTTCCCAATCGGACAACGCCGAATGGATATCGCCGACCTGCAGGCCTTCGTGCGTGTTGCCGCCGGTGCGTCGCTGGTGGAGACGGCGGCGGCGCTCCATGTCACGCCCTCGGCGGTCTCCAAGGCGTTACGCCGGCTCGAGGACCGGCTGGGGCAGGCGTTGTTCGAGCGCGGCGGCACGCGGCTGGCGCTTGCCGACGCCGGTCTCCGCCTGCTGCCGCACGCAGTGGCGATCCTCGACCAGGCCGATGCCGCGCGGCGCGCCACCGCGCGCACCCGGGCCGACCCGGATGCGCGGATCGCGGGCCCCGCGCTGCTGATGGAGGCCTGGGCCGTCGAGGCGGTCGACGCGTTCCGTACCGTCAGCCGGCACGGCCATCTGGAAATGCTCGACCGCTACGAGGACGAGGCGGTCACCATGGTGGCTTCGGGACGTGCGGATCTCGGGCTGGTCACGCGTACCGCGGTCTCTTCGCACGGCGCCGGCGTTCGCGTGCGACCGGTCGGCCGGTTCCGATACGTGGTCGGTCATGTCGCGAGTACCGCCGACGCTCGGCCGGGCGCTCGGTCCCAGACGGAACGAGACCGCGCATGCCTGACCGTCTCGCCGCTGTGTGGCCGCGAGCGGATCGCGTCTCGACCGGATGTTGCCGCGGGCAACGCCCGCCGCGCTGCGCTACGCATCGACGATTTCCACGTGCTGCTTCGCCTGGTGCGAGCGGGCCGCGTCGAGGCCATCGTCCCCGATTTCGTCGCACGCGCGAGCGGGCTCAGCTCCGGGGAGACGAGCGACGACGAGGAAGAACTCCTGGTCATCTGGCGCGAATCCGCGCCGCAGTGGGTGAGCGACTTTGTCGCGGCGTGGAGTTCCGAGGTACAGGGCACGCGAGCGGCTACCTAGAGCTCTACATAATAGACATTATGCGAAGTCTCAGAATTGTCTAGCCAGCGCCGACGGCACTCTGGAGCTCTAGCTGCGTGATTCCCATTTCTCGGCGCCCGGCTGCTGGGCACCGCACTCTTCAGTGCCCCGCGTCCGCACTCTCCGTGTACACCTCGCTCACAGTCGGGTGTACACGGAAATTCGATTCACACAGTCGGGTGTACACCTTACCGTCCTCTGCATCGATGCGTAGCCACTGATCCCTCTGCCACGCTTCACACTGGCGCAATCTAGCGCCCACCAGCGCGATCCGTCACTCTTCCAGATCGCGCCCGCCTGGCGCCTCAGGCAGCCCGCTCGTCCTCGTCCGGCACGTTGAGCTTCCATTCCACGTCCGGCCCCAGGTCCAGCGGCATGTCGATCGGCTGGTCATCAGGGTTCACGCGGTTCCAGTGCATCACGTCGAAGGTGAGCTGCAACGCATCGCCCACCATCTGCTCGCGCCGCTGGATGAAAGCCTTGTGCGCGCTCGCCGCCGCGTTCTGGAAGGCCTACGCCCCGCGCAAGTCGTGCGACGGGGCAGCCTGTGCGCCTATCGCCGTACGACGCAACCGAATCTGGCTTTGGGCGGCGACTGCGGCCATTGCCGCGCTCCTGACCTTCCCTTACTACGTTCCCTGGTTGATGTGAGCCCGATTCATGCGAACCCTTCTTCTCGCCGCATTTCTGCTTCTCTCCCAGGCGGCGCACGCTGCTGGCGCCCGCTCCGTCACGTTCAAGGTGGAGAACTTCACCTGCGCGGCATGCGCGATCACCATCACGACAGCTCTTGATCGAGTTGCCGGGGTCTCTGCACGCACAGTTGATGCGAAGTCGGCCACGGTGCGGATCACGTTCGACCCCGCACGCGTCAACGAAGCCCGGATCGCTACGGCACTGCGAGACGCTGGCTTTCCGGCGCGACGCCATGCCCGTTGAGGTCCAACTCTCGTGCGTACTCACGTGCCCGACCTGCGAGCACCGCAGCGTCCAGACGATGCCGGAAACGGCCTGCCAGTATTTTCATGAGTGTGCTGCGTGTGGCGCGATAGCGAGCCCTAAGCCGGGCAATTGCTGCGTGTTCTGTTCGTACGGAACCGTGGCATGTCCGCCGGTTCAGCTCGATGCGCCGTGCTGCGCCGGCCCGACCGCAAGAATCGTGTAGGCGACAACCACCCGGCGGCCTCCACGTTTCGTCGCGGATGAGCGCGACACCGTCGCGACGGGTGGCCTCAGAACTTTCCTGCGACTGCGCCAGTGAGCCGCCGACGCGGGTAGGCCTCGGCAGAAATACGCGCGAAACCCCACGACAGATCGCATGTGCTTCTGCGGAGCGTCACCCTGGCGGACAGTGGTCCGCAGTCGCGGCCTAGCCAATGTTCCGGCGTTTGATCGAGCTCCTCCTAAGCACCACACGGCATTGTCTGACTGCGCAGGCCTTCCGACCAGTTCATGATCTGTGCCGCCGGACCTGCTCCGTCCGGCACTCCCACTAGCCCGAGACCGCTCATGGACGAGTACCGCGATACCCTCATTTCCGCCGTGGATGCCGCTTGCCTTGGTGACTTGCAGGCCCTCCTCATAGCGCAATGGATGTTGGGCGCACTGCGATCGCAAATGCGCACCGGGCGTTCGGATCTTGGCGACGCGCCGGTTCGGTACGCATTCGGCGGCTCTGCCACCGCGGGCGCGAGATAACGCTTGGGTTTGCCCGAAGATCAATCCGAACGCGATGAATGCACGGAAGGCCGCGTATTGGTCTTCGAGAGGGCGCACATGGGAGTCACCGACCACAGCTTGCTTCTGCGGACGATGCTCCGCATCGGACCCTTCGCAGCACCTGCGATGCTGGCAGGCGTTCTTATCCTCGCCGGTGCGTGTTCACCGACCTTGCGGCCATCTCCTCGTACAGACCCCGCCCAGGCGGCGATTGCGCGCGTGTCGTCCGCCGATGCGGAGACGTGGCTCGACGCGAATGGCGCGAGCCTGGCGAAAAGTCTTTCGCCGTCCGAGGCCGAGCGCGTCGCAGCAGCAGCGCTTGCACATCCGTCACTGCAGGTCCGTCTCTTCGGGATCGGGCTGCTCTTTGAGCGGGTTGACGAAGACAAGGGGGCGCAGGTGGCTGCGGCCCGCGTTGTTCAAGGCGACGATCTGACGGGAATGTTCTGGGGATGGATGCACAGGCGGCCTGCCGACGTGGCCGATCGGCGCTTGGCATTGATTCGCAAGGAAGTTCAGGCACGTTTGCCGACTCTGGTCGGCGATGAACGCACCCGCGCAGAGCAATTGCTCTGCGCGCAGCCATCGGGTTGTTAACCACCCCGGGCAAAGTAAAACGACGACGAAGCATTCGACACCGCGCCTGCGCGCGGCGACGGCAGCGATCCGGACCGGGATTTCGCGACATTGGCTCCGAGCCCGGTCGTGTAAGACAGGGCCACCGGCGGTTCCACTGACGGCGTGGCGCTCGAGTCGGCGCAGTTCAGCGCGCGCGCCGAGCGCGACATGGGGATGGTCGCGTGCGCACGATCGGCTTGCGCGCGAACGACCCCAAGGGCGCGACGTGCACGGGTTCGACGAACGTGTCCGTAACCGATGACCGCTCCGGCCGGCCGCCTCTCCCGGCCCACCGGGACGCGTGCAACGCCCAGTGACCTAGCGCGGGCACGCATTGAGCGACATCAGGCGGGCGTGGAGCGTTGGAGCCGCCGGCCGACGCCGGTGTGCGTAAGCAACCTAATGGCATCGTCTGGCTGCCACACGTGGTCCAGTACGAGCGCGATCCCCTCGAGTCCCCCTGTCTCGATGAGCTCGATGGGCCGCTGCATGCCCAGCGCTGCTCGCGGCAGATGCACCCAGTGCGGATACCACAGCCCGGCGCGGACGTACCTCTGCGCGCCAGCATGCACCTTGAGCAGCACGTCCAAGCGCGCAGCGAAATCCGGGCCTGTCTGCCCGAGGACGCGCGGCCAGCGGCGCCGCGGAAGGCTCCACGCCGCCATTAGCGCATGGGCGCGCCAACGTGCCGCACGGTCGGGTGGCGGGCCGTCGCCCCACCACAGATCCGCGCCGAAGTAGCGCTCGAGGCGCGCGCGCAGCGCCTGCGAGATCGCGCCCGGGTCCTGCGGATCCGCGCATGCAGCCAGTGTGTCGCGCTGGCAGGCAGGCCATTCGTGGACGCCTGTCAGAACGGCCAGCCAGCTGGGCAGTCGCCACACGTACCGCCGGGTGAGCCAGTAGACGATGTGCTCGTACCCCGCCAGGGCAATCGGCGGCGCGTCGTCCCAGAGGTTGCCGGCGATCTGCGCCGGCCCCGCGATCGCGAGTCGCGCCTGGAGGGTCTCGAGCGGGCACTCGCGTGCCCACGGCGAGCTCACGACGACCTCCACCTGTTCCGCGTACGGGCCCAGCCCTTCGAGCAGCGACCGCAGGCGCGCCGGGGCCGCCTCCCGGGCCGCTTCGGGCGGCTCCGCAGGACGATCGAGGTCGACGAAAAGGAGCACGGCGTTATCGATAGAACGCGTGGGTGTAGTCGAGAAGGGCCGACGCGCCGCCCGCCTCGAGCAGCCGCTCGATGGGTGGCCGTCCGAGGCCGATGTTGGGCCCGCGGAGCCACTGCTGGGCCGCGTGCTGCCCTCCGCCAGATGCTCCAGCCGGAACGCGAGGTGGATCAGGCTCAGCGCGCTGTACCACGCCGTCGACCCGGCCTCGAGCTCATCGCACGGTCCCGGCAGCTCGAGCGCACGTCGCAGCTCGTGCTCGGTCAAACCCAGCCAGGCGCCGGCGCGGCCGGCTGCCTTGGCGAGCAGCTCGCCAGGCGCAGGAGAACCCGAAGGCGTACCCAGCCCATCCATATCAGTGGGGGACGGCTGGTCGGCGAACCCAGACGGGCTCGAAGCCCGGCGTGCCGACCCACGCCGGCGCCTGGGCGGGCTCATAGCTGGTCAGATCGACCGGCAAGCGCGGCACGCGGTCGCTGGCTTGGAGCGCGAGCGCCACGGCGCGCGCGACGCGCTCGGCGAACGCATCCGGGACGGCGACCACCGCGAGCAGGCCCGTGGGCTCAACTGAGCCGGCCACGTGCGCGTGAAGCAGGTAGACCGCCTCGGCGACCTCGATGGGCCGTACCGCCTGGGTCACCAAGTGGCCGATCCAGCTGTCCTCCGGCCCCGCTGGCGAGACATCGACGGGCGCGTCGGGAATGCATGTCGGTGCGGTCGCGGCCTCCCCGTCGGCGAGCAGCGCCAGGATCTCCTCCGGATAGAGCGTCGTCGAAACGTCGTTGGGATCGAGCATGAACGTCGCGCCGGGCGCGCTCATGAAGAGGTCCCAGCCGCGGACCGAGCCGACGCGCACGGCGCCCTGGGCCGCGACGGCGGCCTTGGTCTCGTCGGAGAAGATCGGAATCACCGTCAGTCCATCGGGCCGCGTGAAGCACACGAGCTGCAGGGCATGCGGCGAAGGCGTTATCGGCAGGTGCACGTAAAGCCGCGCCGTCAGCAGCGCACGCAGGAACTCCGGCTCGCACCGCGGATCGGCCACCGACAGGGAAATCAGGCGCTGGAGCTCGGCAGTCGACGTCATACCTCTCAGTATTACTTAGAGGTTTTGGCTCCTGCATGCTTCGCGCCCCTGGCCGGTCGGGGTTTCGCACTAGTGGGTGCCCGTGCGCGTTTGCCTGGGGGCGCGGGCGCAATCGCGACCTCCAGGCTGCGCCGAAGCGCGGCCTGTTGGGCCTCCAACGTCTCGCGTCGTGCCTGTTCGGCGGAGAGCTCCTTCGCGAGCTGCGCGGCGGCTGTCCGGACCTCGGAAAGCTCGGTATCCAGCTGGCGGACGCGGGCCGCATGCGCCTTCTCGGCGGCCGCGAGGCGCTGCTTGAGCTCCCGCGCTTCCTGCCGCGCCCGGTCGATCTCGCGGTGGGCGCGGTCCTCGACCGCACGCAGGTGGGTCGCCTGGGCCTCGCGCTCGGCGGCGGCTTCGACGTGGTGGGTCTCCAGCCGGGCGCGCAGGGCGGCTATTTCGGCGTCCTGGCCGGCAAGGCGCTGCAGTGCCTCGTCGCGTTGGCGGGTGAGGTCGTCGAGCTGGCCGGCCTGCTGGTCGATGACGCGCTGGCGCTCCAGCTGGCGCTCCTGGGCCGCGGAGAGGGCGGCGAGCGCCCGGGCTTCGGCCTCCTGGGCCGCCTCCAACGCCTGGTGCGCGGCTGCCACGCGGGCATCGGCCTCGGCGCGATGGGCCGCCAGCGCGGCGCGATCGTCCGCCAGTGCGGCCTGCGCATGCTCGCCAGCGCTGGCCAGCGCCTGCTCCCACAGCTGTGCGGCCAGCGACGCCACGGCCTCGGGCGCGTCCGGCAGCGGGACCCGGGCGCGTTGCGCGCTCAATCGCGGGCCGAGCGCCTTCCACCACACATCGAGCAAACGCGTCACCGTGTTGGGCGAACCGGTACCCAGGTGCTGACGCACGCGGTCGATGGTCGGGCGCTCGCCGGCCATCAGCAGCGCCTCGGCGGCCTGGTCGACGTCGAACTGGGTGATGCCGCGGGCCATTTGCGTCTCCTTTTTAGGTGCCCTACTCTGCGCTTTCAATACCCGCGATAATGGATTGTTATCGCGGGTATCGCACTATAAACGTAGTGGATACTACATATTACATATGTCCAAGAGTGCTGAGCTGGCCGTACTCACGGATACCCCGCTTCTTCTGCCCGATCAGCTGGCCGAGGCCGCCGAGAGCGCAGTCAAGGAAATCCTCGAGGAAGCAGCGTCGGCCAACACGACGCGAAGCTACGCCAGCGCGCTTCGCTATTGGGCGGCCTGGTTTCAGGGACGCTACGGGCGCGCGATCGAGCTACCCGTGCCCGAGGTCGCGGTCGTGCAGTTCATCGTCGATCACATCGCCAGGCGCTCGGCCAAAGGGATGACATGGGAACTCCCGGAGTCTCTCGATGCTCAGCTCGTGCGGGCTCGCTTCAAGCAGCGGCCGGGTCCACTGAAGTTGAGCACCGTGGTGCACCGGATCGCAGTGCTCTCCAAGGCCCATCAGCTACGCCGCGTCGAGAACCCCTGCGAGCAGCCTCCGGTGCGTCATCTGCTGGCGCGCGCTCGTCGTGCCGCCAACAAGCGCGGCGATCGGCCGACCAAGAAGACCGCGATCACCCGTCGAGAGCTCGAGGCGCTGGTAGCGACCTGCGATGAGACGCTCGAAGGGCTTCGCGACCGCGCCCTGCTCTACTTCGCCTTCGCCAGCGGCGGCCGCAGGCGCAGTGAGGTCGCGGCGGCGGACTTCGCCGATCTCAAGCGCCTACCCGAAGGCGGCTATGTCTACCGCCTGCAGCACAGCAAGACCCAGCAGGCCGGACCCAGTGCGAATTCAACACCCGACAAGCCGGTGCTCGGCGTCGCGGCCGAGGCGTTGGAGGCGTGGATCCGTGCAAGTGGACTGACGGAGGGCCGGATCTTTCGACGCCTCTGGACCAATCGCATCGGCCCAGGTCTGTCACCGGCGGCCGTCGCGGAGATCGTCCAGCGGCGCGCGGCCGCTGCGGGACTCGATGGCGACTTCGCCGGCCACAGCCTCCGTTCCGGATTCGTGACGGAAGGTGGCCGTCAGGGTGTTGCCCTGCCCGCCCTGATGGCGATGACAGAACATCGGGCCGTCAGCAGCGTCATCGGCTACTTCCAGGCCGGCGGCGTCGAGGACAACCCCGCCGCCAGGCTGCTGGATAAGAAAGTCGAGAAGCCCTAGTCGAGCCGGCGCTGTGAAGAGCCACATCGTTCGTCGAGGCGCGTGTCCCGACGCCAGCGGCCCGGGAACGATGCTGTCCAACGCCAAATACGCCGACGTGCATCTGCTTAACGACAGTTCGGATTTTTCCTACGCGGCCTGCCAATGTCACCCTACTCCTCACCCCTCGCGGCGCTTGCGACACTGGGCGCGAATGCACCCTCGCTCCCCGCACCCATGATCGGACGGACTTGATGGCCATCAAGCTGACAGCGCTCGACGACGCATCGCGCCGTTACCGCGCAGCGCGCGCACGCACTCTGACGGAGGCGAAGGGGTACGGCATCCGCACAGCGTTCCTCTGTCACAGTCACCTCGATCAGGAGCGGGCTCGCGGATTGATCACACTCCTCGCCGAGAAGGGCTTGGAGCTCTATGTCGACTGGAACGACACGCGGATGCCGGCTACGCCCGACCAGACCACCGCACGCGTTATCAAGCGTGAGATCCGCGATCGCGACCTGTTTATCTTTCTGGCGACACCGAACTCGATGGCGTCACGATGGTGCCCATGGGAAATCGGCTACGCGGACGCTACCAAGAACCATTCATCCATCCTGTTGGTGCCGACGGAGGACGACTCCGGGCGCTTCCATGGCAACGAGTACTTGCAGCTTTACCGTCGCGTCGATCGCAACTATGCCGCGGATCTAGTTCTGTACGAAGTGGGTGCAACCGCCGGCGTGCGCGTCGCACAGCTATAGAGTCGATGATGCCCTTCTACCGTATTGGCGTGCTCGGCGCGCCGTCGGCCGACCAGCTGAATGAGTTCAGCGAGCTGCTGCTGCGAGCGCTCGCGTCCTACCAGCTCGCGGTCCCGGCCGACGTCGAAGTGCTCGTCCAGCCGGCCCGCCTGGCTCCGCTTCCGGAGGGATGCACGGTCGCGGTGTTCTTCGGGGGCGAGGTGGCGGTGAGCCAGACGATCGGCAGCGTCCTGAACATCGAGGAGATGACGGTCATTCCTGTGGTCAGTACGGAAACCCGCGTTGCCCAGGAGATCCCCGCCGATCTGCAGGCGCGCAATTGCCTCGCGCTCTCTCACGGCGGCATGGAGCGCGTGGTGTCGGCGACCCTCGAGTGCCTGGGCCTCCTGCGGCGACAGCGGCAAATTTTTTTGAGCTACCGCCGGTCAGAATCGACCGCGGCGGCCCTGCAGCTCTTCGACGAGCTCTCAGCGCGTGGATACGAGGTCTTCCTAGACACGCACGGCGTACCGCCTGCTGTCGACTTCCAGGACACGCTCTGGCATCGGCTCTGCAATGTCGATGTCATGGTCATGCTCGACACGCCTAGCTACTTCGCCAGTCGCTGGACCACCGAGGAATTTGGCCGGGCGTTGGCAAAGAATATTGGCGTGCTGCGCGTCGAGTGGCCGTCGACAACGGCGGATGCGGTGACCGAGACCTGCAGCCGGGTCGAGCTCACCACGGACGATCTCGACGCGATCAGTGGGGAGCTGTCACCCTCGGCGATTCGTCGGATCGTCTGCCAACTAGAGGAGTTTCGCGCGCTGGCCCACGCCGTGCGTCGCCAGAGCGTCCTCACGCAGCTGCAATTTGCGGTCCAGACCATCCGCGGCCGCATCAAGCACGTCGGGCCCGGTCCATCGGTCGACGTGGACCTGCCGGGCAACCGGCACATGACGATTACGCCGGTGATCGGAGTGCCGGACTCGTCGGCGCTAGAGCAATCTGTGCAGGTGGCGAAGGGTCGCGATGCAGCGGTGCTTTATGACCACGTCGGCGTGATGCCCTCGTGGAACAACCACCTCGATTGGCTAGGTAAAAACGTCACAGGCGCGCGGTGGGTACGCCTGTCGCAGGCTGCGTGGGACCTGGCTGGTGGAGGGCGCCGATGAGAGAGATCTTTCTCAGCGCGAGCGTACCAACGGATCGAAACCGCGCCTTCCAGAAGTCGGCCAATCCGTTCCTGATCCAATTCGCAGTCCGTGAGCTCGTGGCAACGTGCCTCGGCCGGGTACGCATCGTGTGGGGCGGACACCCTTCGATTACGCCGATGGTCCACGCTGTATGTAGCGACTTCGGCATGGAATTCGACGCCCCGGTCGTGCTGTACCAATCTGAATTTTTCACGCAACGGTTTCCCATAGAGAACCGTTTCTTCCAGACTGAACTGGTGGCGGCGGTAGAGGGCGACGAGCGCAAGAGCCTGACCGCGATGCGGCACGCCATGCTAGTACGTCCCGATATCGACTGCGCTGTGTTCATCGGTGGAATGGAAGGCATTGTCTTCGAGCACGAGCTGCTCGCAATGAGCAACCCCCGGGCCCGTCAGTTTTTCCTCTGCGCGCCGGGTGGTGCAGCAGCGGCGATCGCAGCCGACCACCCCGAATGGGCGCTCGAAGGGCTGGATTTTGGACGCCAGTTCCATCGCGCACTCGACATTGACCCTACTGCGCCAAGGGACGTCATCCCCCGCAGCCCCCGTCCTTTTAAGTGAGGTCCGACCGTGGCTAAGAAGGTGTTCTACAGCTTCGACTTTGGGCGCGACGCGTACCGCGTAGGGCAAGTCCGCAATATTGGGGCTGTAGAGGGCAGCACCCTGCTGGCCGACAACGCCTGGGAGGCTATCGAGCGCGGTGGTGACAAGGCCATCCAGGCGTGGATCGACTCGCAGATGAAAGGTCGCGTTTGCATGATCGTATTGGTCGGTGCGCGTACCTCGAAGCGTCGGTGGGTCGACTATGAGATTAAGAAGGCGTGGAAGGATGGAATGGGCTTGTGTGGTATCCGGATTCATGCGTTGCAGGACGGCAAGCAACAGACCGACCGGGCCGGCTTGAACCCTTTTTCGAACTACAACATCGATGGCACTGCCTTGGACCGAATCGTGCCGCTTCATGACCCAGCGGGTGCGACCAGCAAGGATGTCTACGCTTCGATCGCGAAAAACATCGAGAATTGGGTCGATGATGCGATCAAGATCCGCAAGCGCTACAAGTGATCGAACCGCTCCGCCGACATCCGGCGGTCGTTCGCAGGCCGCCAGATCTGTTTCGGTGGCATCCTCTTAGGCGAAGGTCCGATTGGGAAGTAAGAGCCCACGGGCAACGCTCGTCATCGTCATTCGATTCGTGATGGTGTGCCCGCCTACCCTTAGGGCCGGAGGCTGACCCGAGATCTCAGGGGTGGATGCATCGAGGGCGGGTCGGTCGACATCTGTGATGCCTTGGCTAGCTGCCCGTGCACGTTACGTTTGAGCCGAAAACCCCGCGTGCACTGATGCAAAGGTCGACAGCCCAGCCACCTCCCGAGACACAGGACACGGTCCCAACCACGACGTCCGCACCAACGCCGGTCAGGCCCAAGGGGATCGCGGAGGTCGTCCTCCGATTGTTTGCGATTGTCGTGCCAGCCCTATACGCCATGGGACGCTTCTACGCGTCCAGCTGGTGGCAAGGCATCGGGCTGCCCTCCTCGCTCGAACGCTACGCGTTCGAGGACTACCTGTTCCTCGGCTTCTACGCAGTCCTCGGCAGCGTCGGCGAGTACTACATCGGCGAGGTGGGCTGGCGCCTGCTGCAGGCACCGCTTGTGGTCGCCCTATGCGTGCTGTTTTACCTGACGATCAATGGCGCGATGGATTGGCTCGCCCGTGCGAGCCGGCTGGCGGCGACCCGATTGCTCGCGATGCGCCGCTTCCGATGGCTCGCGCCGGTCGTGCGCACGCCATTCGTACGGGTGCCTGCGATCTCCGCCGCGATCACACTGCCCATCCTCTCCGCGCTGACCACCCTACTCTTCTTCATCCTTCTCCCGCTCGTGCTCGCCGAGAAGGCAGGCGCACGCGATGCGCGCCGCTTGAAGGAGCGACTGGCAAAGGGCGTGGATGTGAGCGCATTTCCGAAGGTGCACGCCTCACAGGGCTTGCGCCTTCCTGACGATGCGCGCCTCGTCCAGTGCACACCCGAGTGGTGCGTGGTGTTCACGAACGGGGCATTCCATGCGCTGCCCAAGGCATCGATCGCCCAAGCCGGTCCCCGGCCGATGCTCTCGACGAATCCGCATGTAGCGCCAGCTCTCAAGCAGCCGACGACCCGATAGCCAGATCGGCGGTGGGCGAGCACGCCCGCATACGCGTAAAAGAGGCCGGGCGAGTGGCCTACTCCCGCGACTCGAGCTCCTTGAGAAGGCGCCGTCGCTCGGCGGCGCTCAGCTCCGTCCACACCAGGATCCACCGGGCGAGTTGGTCGTCCTCGGCGTAGAGGTAGGCCAACGGCACACCAAGCTCTCGCGCGATCCGCGCCGCCGTGGTGTGGTGCGGGACATGTACGCCGTTTTCGTACTGGTTGATCCGGGGGCTGGCCACGCCTGGGTCCATGCCGACGCGTCGGCCGAGCTCGACCTGAGCGATACCGAGCCGCTCTCGCGCTTCGCGCAGGCGCACAGCAAGGATCGGCAGTTCCCCAGCCTCGGACGCCACAGACCACCCCAATAGGACAGGCCCATAGGGTGGAAAACTCCGAGCGGCTTCGATACTAAGTTATCCTGATAGGCGCGTTCAACGACGGGGCTGAGCCCGCGCGATGGCCCCCACGCCCCCTGCCACGATCGACGACCTCGGCCTGCCGGGAGCGCTCTACCTGGGCGCGCTCATGGAGAGCTGCGGACGACGCACGCGCGTCGCGCCGACCCGCCGCATGACCCTCGCGGCCATGGGCCAGCTCCGCGAGCTCGGGCTTATCGACGTGCCCTGGCCCGAGCCTCGCTGGGAGGCCTCGCCCGAGGCGCGCGAAACGCCGATCGAAGGGCTGCAGTGGCGCTTCGCGTGGCAGGCGTACGAGCCGGATGCATTGGCCCCTGCCCTGCGGGACTACCTGCAGTCCGTCCCGCGCGACGATTTCGCCATCGCCCTGCGCCTGAAGATCTGGCGCGAGCTCGTCGTCGCCGAAGGCGAGCGCTACTTCGAGGCCCAGCTCAGCAAGCATCAGTTCGACCCGAGCTGGGCCCAGGACCTGGTCTTCGTCCACCGCGAATGCGGACTCGAGCTGTCGGCCGCGCAGTGGCGCTACTGCGCCTGGGCTGCTACTCGCCAAGGAGCCTCGATCGCGCAGCAGCAGCGGCTGCCCGACCCCGCCCGCGTGCGCGAGGTGATCTTCGCCGAGCTGCGAAGGCGCGTGGGGCCGGTCGCGTCGGGCCAGTGGACCAACACCTCGTTCATGCCGTTCAACGCGCGACCCGACAGCGCGCTGAGCGCGCTGTTTGCCGAACACCTCACCACGCTGAGCGAGCTCTTCTGGGCGCTCGTGCCCAGCGAACTGGCCCTGCTCGCGCCCGCCCGGGCCCGGCAGGTGTCCTGACCCACCGCTTTTCACCACGGGCCACACGGGCCCACTCAACCCAAGGGGACTTCCATGGATCGTTCGTTCTCCGGCGCCTGTCGCCGCTCACTCGCCGCGCTGGCGCTATTGGCCCTCGCCGCCTGCAGCGGACCTGCGGACGAGAAGCTCGTGACCTCGCGGGGCTTGGAGGCCTATCGGGCCTCGCTTGCGCCGATCGTGCCCAAGCTCTCGCCGGAAGAAGCCAAGGCGCTGGACTGGGCCGTGTCCGACCTCGACCTGGACAAGCTCCACGCTCGCTATCCGGATGGAAGCGTGCGCGACATCATCCGCGGCGAAGCCAAGCTCGTGCTCGACACCTACCCCGCCGCGATCAAGACCCTCGAGGCGCGCCAGCGCACCCAGGCGCCGATCCGCGAGCAGCTATCGCGCATTTCGGCGATCGATCCGCACTTTTTCATCGACAAGAACTTCTTTGGGCTCCAGCCCCGGATCCGCGCCACGATCGTCAACGGCGCGAACCTGCCGATCAGCGGGCTGAGCTGGAAGGCCGCGCTCTACATTGACGATCGCGGCGTACCGGAGGCGACGACGACACTGACGAACGACTACCGCGACCACGGTGGACTCAAGCCTGGTGGTCGCTTCGCCGTCACCTTCAACGTCGGCTTCGTGAGCGGGGACGAGGGCTGGACGACGCTCGCGATCCGCAATGCCGGGACCCGGCGCGTGGTGCTGACCCCCGTGCTCGAGTCAGTCAAGGACTTCTCCGATCGACCCTTCGTCGAGGGCGACACGACGGCACAAATCGCCCAACACAAGGCGGCGCTGCAGAAAGCCGCTGAGTACGAGTCGCTTTGAGAACTGGCCGCGGAACGTAGGGCGGCGGATACAACAGGCCGCCGCCCTCCCGGCACTGCCTGGATCAGTTCGACCGCTCGGGGCGCCCGATGTCGAACGTCAGCGATGCGCGGTCGGAGAGGAAATCGAACCCGGCCCCGGTCGATGGAACCATCCGATTCGCGTGGATGTACCAGGTACCCGGGCTCGTCACCTCGAACGACGCCTGGCCTTTTGCATCCGTTCGCATCAGGGTGGCACCGTCGTGGCCGCCTTCGGCGGGTGCGTGCGCCGCGGCGCCGACATAGACGCGCAGGCCCGGGACGGGGACGCCCTCGTGCAGGAGCTGGAAGGTGATGCGCTCGCCGACGCGGACGCTGCCCGGATTACGGTCGAGCCGGATCTCCAGCGGGTAGCCCAGCGTCGCAGCGAAGTCACCCGTCAAGTCGCTGCCGACCTGGCCGATGGCACGCGCGTGCTTCATGTACCCGTAGGTGACGCCCTTCGGGTACTTGCTGGCATCAAATGTAGCCAACGTGTCGGGCAGGTCCTCGATCGCCAGGTATTCAGCAAACTCCTTGGCGGTGCGCGTGCTGCTTGAACGCTTCGAGGACAGGCCGACCATGAACGTCCCTGTCGCGCCCGGCTTGACCGTCAGCCAGCTCTGGTTGCCGTCCTCCGTCCAGGTCGTGAGGTCCGGCTTCGACGCAACCCCGCCCCGGTGCAATGTGAGGTCGCGGATTCGGTCTTTGCGCACGGCAGCCGCGCTCTGATGAAACGTGCCGTTGTTGATGACGACCACCTGGTCGCGAGAACCCGAGGGCGCCGGCTTGAGCGTGATGAAAAGTTCATGGGCTTCAGCAGTTGCTGCTGCAGCGAGCAATAACAGTGTTGCTGCGGCGTTCAGAACAGTTTTCATTTTTGGTCCGTACAAGGATTTTATTGGCGAGCTTTGAACGGGGGGTCTTCAAGGGCATCGTGCACGCTCCAACGCCAGCAGAAAACTCTGACGTCGGGTCCAAGTTTTGAGCGCATGCTCGGACGGAAGCGATCGACCTGACCGGATCGACACGCTTCCCAGCCGCCCGCCGAATGTCGGCAGGCGGCACCAAATCACTTGGAGGGCGACACTTTGCTCAAGCGAGCTTGGCCATTCACTTGCTCAAATTCGAAGTGAATCGCGTCCCCGGGCTTGACGCTCGCGATCTGCTCCGGCGTGGCCTGGAATGCCATGGTCATGGCCGGCCACTTCACGGCCTCGATGGGGCCGTGCGAGATGGTGATGGTGCCTGCGGAAGCGTCCGCCGCCGTGACCTGGCCCATCCCCATCACTATGCCGGCAGCAGGCGGCGAAGTCGGCGAAGCCGCCGGCGCGTCCGCGGCAGTCGCCGGCGGCGTCTGCTCGGTAGCCGCCGGCTCTGCCGGTGCGTCGGCAGTTGGTGCGGTGTCTGAAGCGGGTTTCGTGCAACCCGCCAGCAGTGCCAGCGAAACAAGGGCGATGTGCAGTTTCATCAGTAGTCTCCAGGATCGTGGGTGGGGAAGCGCTGTAGGGCTGCAGAGGTGCTCCGCGGCAGCCTCGCGGTCGTAAAAATTTCTTCGTCAGTACAGCAGGACGCGGAGAGCGACGCGCAAGTCATGTCTACGGCGATAAATCGTTTCCATTTGGAGCCGCACCAGCAGGACGCGAGTTCCTGCGCATGCGGCGGCGCTCCAGCAGGCGATACGCCACGGGAATCACCAGCATCGACAGCAACGGCGCGCTGAGCATGCCGCCCACCATCGGCGCGGCGATGCGCTGCATGACTTCGGCGCCCGCGCCGCCGCCGACGAGGATCGGGAACAGGCCCGCGAGGATCACCGCCACAGTCATTGCCTTCGGGCGCACGCGCTGCACCGCGCCTTCCCGGATCGCGTCGTCGAGCTCGGCAAATCCAGCCGCTGGATTGCGCGCGACCTGCGCCTCCCACGCGTGCCGTAGGTACAGCAGCATGATGATGCCGAACTCCGCGGCCACACCGGCCAGCGCAATGAAGCCGATCAGCGTCGCGACAGACACGTCGTGCCCGAGCAGCCACACCAGCCACAGCCCGCCCACCAGCGCGAACGGCAGGCTCAGCATGATGATCGAGGCCTCCGCCAGCTTGCGGAACACGAGGAAGATCAGCCCGAAAATGATGAGCAACGTAGCGGGCACGACGATTCGCAGGCGCTCGCTCGCGCGCTTTAAGTACTCGTGTTGGCCGGACCAGCCCACCGCGTAGCCGGCCGGCATCGGCACCTGCTCGGCGACCGCTTTCTGAAGATCGCGGACGACCGAGCCCAGGTCGCGATCGACAACGTCGACATAGACGTAGTTCGTCAGCCGCGCGTTGTCGCTTCGCAGCATCGGCGGGCCGTCGGAGTAGCCGATGTCGGCAACCTGCCCCAAGGTCAGCTGCACGCCGCCAGGCGCGATGATCGGCAGGTTTGCCAGTGCCTGCGGCGAGTCGCGCATCCCGCGCGGATAGCGCACCACGACCGGATAGCGCTCGCGGCCCTGGATCGTTTCCGCGACGGGTTCGCCGCCGATGACGGTCGCGATGATGCGCTGGATGTCCGCCTGGCTCAGTCCGTAGCGCGCCGCCGCCTCCGGACGGGCGGTGATGTCCAGATAGCGTCCGCCCGCGATACGTTCGGCCAACGCCGAACTCACGCCGGGAACGGTCTTGGCGACCTGCTCGATCCGATCGCCCAGCCGGGCGAGCACGTCGACATCGGAGCCGGAGATCTTGATGCCGATGGGGCTCTTGATGCCCGTGGCCAGCATGTCGATGCGGTTGCGGATGGGCGGAACCCACAGGTTCGTAAGCCCCGGCACCTTCACCGCGGCGTCGAGCTCCTGACGAAGCTTCTCCGGCGTCATGCCATCGCGCCATTCGCTGCGTGGCTTGAACGTGATCGTGGTCTCGAACATCTCAAGCGGCGCGGGGTCGGTAGCGGTCTCGGCGCGCCCGGCCTTGCCGAACACGTGCTCCACCTCCGGTACCGTCTTGATCATGCGGTCGGTGACCTGCAACAGCTCGGCGACCTTGCCGGCCGACAGCCCCGGCAGTGCGGTGGGCATGTAGAGCAGCGTGCCCTCATCCAGCGGCGGCATGAATTCGCTGCCGAGCTTGGCGTAGGGGATCGCGGTGGCCATGAGCACGAGCGCCGCCGCGGCCAACGTCGAGCGCGGGTGCTTGAGCACGGCCTCGAGCAACGGGCGGTAGCTCCGGATCAGGATCCGGTTGAGCGGATTCTGTGCTTCGGGCCGGATCTTGCCGCGGATCAGGTAGCCCATCAGCACAGGCACCAGCGTGATCGACAGGCCCGCACCTGCGGCCATCGCGTAGCTCTTGGTGTAGGCCAGAGGCGAGAACAGGCGACCTTCCTGCGCCTGAAGCGCGAACACCGGCACGAACGAGAGCGTGATCACCAGAAGGCTGACAAAGAGCGCCGGGCCTACCTCGATCGAGGCTTCGGCCATGAGCTTCCAGCGCTCCTCCCCTTCCGGGTCGCGCCCGGTCCGATCCTTGAAGTGCTCCAGGTGCTTATGCGCGTTCTCGATCATGACGACCGCCGCATCGACCATCGCCCCAATGGCGATCGCGATGCCGCCGAGCGAAAGCAGGTTCGCGCTCAAGCCCTGCTGGTGCATGACGACGAAGGCGGCGAGCACGCCCAGCGGCAGGCTGATGACCGCCACCAGTGCCGACCGCAGGTGCCAGAGGAACAGCGCGCAGACAACGGCCACCACGACGAACTCTTCCGCCAACTTGTGCGTGAGATTCGTTACAGCTTCCTTGATGAGTTCGGAGCGGTCGTAGACCGGAACGATCTCCACGCCCTCGGGCAGGCTCGCCTTGAGCCCTTCGAGCTTCTCCTCGACCGCCTCGATCGCGGCCAGTGCGTTCTTGCCCGAGCGAAGGACGATGATGCCGCCAGCGACTTCGCCTTCGCCGTCCAGCTCGGTGATGCCGCGGCGAAGCGCAGGGCCACGCTGGACCAGTGCGATGTCGCGCAGCAGGACCGGGATGCCGTCGGCACCGGTCATCACTGGTACCTGCTCGAAGTCCTCACGGGACTGCAGGTAGCCCTCACTTCGCACCATCAGCTCGGCTTCGCCCTGCTCGATCACCGAGCCGCCGGTCGCGCCGTTGGCGGCTTCGATCGCCTCGATCAGGGCGGCAACGGTAATTCCACGAGCCGACAGTGCCTGCGGGTCGGGCACGATCTGCCAGGCCTGCACCATGCCGCCGATGCTGGCGACCTCCGCTATATCCGGAATTGTCTTGAGGTCGTAGCGCAGGAACCAGTCCTGCATCGCGCGAAGCTGGCCCAGGTCGTGCTTGCCGCTGCGATCGACGAGCGCGTACTGGTAGATCCAGCCCAGGCCCGTTGCATCCGGCCCGAGCGAAGGGCTGACCTGCGCCGGCAAGCGGTCGCGCACCTGGCTCAAGTACTCGAGCACGCGCGAGCGCGCCCAGTACAGGTCGGTCTCGTCGTCGAAGAGGACATAGACGAACGAGTCGCCGAAGAACGAAAACCCCCGGACCGCCTTGACGCCCGGCACCGACAGCATCGTCGTGGTCAGCGGGTACGTGACCTGGTCTTCGACGATGCGTGGCGTCTGCCCCGGCCACTCGGAGCGGATGATTACCTGCGTATCGGACAGGTCGGGCAGCGCATCGAGCGGCGTGTTCTTGACCGACCAGATGCCCACCGCGGCGAGCGCCACGGCCGCGACCAGCACGAAGACGCGGTTCTGGATGGACGCGAGGATGATCCGGGCGATCATCGATCCGCCCCCGTTTTTGCCTCGTCCGCGTATTTGGGCACCAGCTCCATGTCCATGAAGGGCGACTTGCCCGGCTTGTCGAAGTGCTGGTCCGGGACCATCGGGTCGTACCAGTACAGGACCTTGCGCGTAGCGGGCTTGGCCGACGACGGCGTCGGTTTGGGCGCGTTCGCGCCGGCTGACGGGCGGGGGATACTGGACTTGGCCGAAGCCGGGGGCTTCATACCCGCGCCTTGCGGCTTGGCCGGCGCCGGCTCGTCGGGCGCGCCGACACCCAGGCGCGTGAGGGCACCGGAGAGGTTGGCTTCCGAGTCGATCAGGAACTGCCCGGAGGTCACGACGCGCTCGCCACCGGACAGACCCTCGAGGATCTCGGTCTTGCCGCCACCACTGCGTCCGGTGCGCACGAGCACCGGCTTGAAGCGGTCATCCGGCCCGAGCACGATGACGCGCGCCTGCGTGCCGCTGCCGATGAGCGCATCGGTGGGCACCAAGGGAACTTCGATGCCATCGACCGGCTGGATCGTGACCTGCGCGAACATGCCCGGCGCCAGCGTTCCAGCCGGGTTGTCCAGCACGATGCGGGCCTTCTGCGTGCGGCTGGTCGCATCAAGCTGCGGCAACAGTGCCTCCACCCGGCCCTCGAACGTCTGTCCCGGCATCGAGGTGACCGTCGCGGTGACGGGCGTGCCGCGCACGATGTCGCCGACGCTCGCCTGCGGGATCGAGGCCTCGAGCCAGACGGTGTCGGTGCCGTTCACCCGAAAGAGCAGCGTGCCCATGCCAGCAGACTCGCCTTCGCGCACGCCGATCTCGCTCACCACGCCGGAGACGGGCGAGGTCAACGTGACCGTGCCGCCGGCGCCTGCGCGCGCGCCGGCCGGCATGCCGAGCACGCGAAGCCGCTCACTGGCCGCCGAGCCCATGCTGCGTGCGGCGGCGGTCCGCGCACCGCGCAGCGCGCGAGCCTCGGCCATCGCCGTGCTCCACTCGCGCGCGATCACGCTGGCCAGCGGCTGCCCTGCCCGGACGGTCTCATACGGGGCCTTGACATGCAGGCGCTCGACGATCGAGTCCACGCGCGCGCTGACCACCCGCTCCTTGCGCAGGTTCCACGTCACGGTGCCCGGCGCCTGCACGGTGCCGGCCAGGCTGCCGCGCTCGACGATGGCTGTGCGCATGCCCAGGTTCTGGCGCACGCCCGGAGTGATGCTGATGCCGCTGTCGGCGCCCGCATCGCCGTCGGCGTACTTGGGCACCAGCTCCATGTCCATGAAGGGCGACTTGCCCGGCTTGTCGAAGTGCTGGTCCGGGACCATCGGGTCGTACCAGTACAGGACCCTACGCTCCCCGCCCCCGCCGCCTTCGTCGGCGTACTTGGGGATCAGCTCCATGCCCATGGATGACTTGCCGGGCTTGTCGTAGCGCTCCTGCGGGACCATCGGGTCGTACCAGTACAGGATCTTCCGCTCGGTCGAGGCGGCAGCGGTCGAGCCACTGGCCTCCCGCGACTGGCCCCACCAGTAACCGGCAACCAGGCCCGCGGCGACAAGGAAGAATGCGGCAGCGGCGAGCGCCAGCGGTTTCATACGAGGGTTCATCGGGCGCCCTCCTCGGGCAGGAGGAATGCAAGCGCGGCCCATGCCCGGCCCAGTTCGGCCAGCAGTTCGGCGTGGGCGACCTGCGCTTCGACCTCCGCGCGCCTCGCGTTGATCCACGGCTGCAGCTCACCGCCGGCGCGGTAGCCGGCCAAGGCCGTCGCGCTTCGATCGCGAGCAAGCGGAATCAGCGACTCGGACTGCAGCGCCACCTGCCGCCTGAGGCCCTGCCAGCGCGCGAGATCCGCCCGGATCCGCGCAGCCAGCTGGCGGCGCAGATCCTCGCGCTCGTGCACCGTCGCGTCGTACTCCGCCTGGCGCGCGGCGATGCCGCGGTCCTGACGATTACGCGGAAACAGCGGCAGACCGATGCCCACCTCGAGCATGATCATGTCGCTGCGCCCGCCATCGCGCTGGCCGTAGGCGGCGCCCACGCTCCAGTCGGGGCGCTTCTCCGCGCGCGCGGCATGGATCGCGGCGGCGGCGGTCTCGACCTGCGCGTGGGTCTGCACCAGCGGGCCCAGCCGATCGACCGATGCGAGCAGGCGCTCCGCCGGAACGCGCAGCGTGTCGAGGTCCGGTCCATCGCTGGCCCCGGGCCCGATCTGGACGCCCGTCCACCGAGCGAGGGCGGCGAGCGCTGCATCGCGCTCGGCTTCGACGCCCGCGATGCGGTTTTGGAGCTCGATGATTTCGGCCTGCGTGGCGAGTGCGTCGGAGGGCGACTCTGCGCCGGTGCGGACGCGCGCCGTGGCCAGCTTGGCGGCGAGCACCGCCTCCTCCCTCAACAGGCCGAGCGCGTGCAACTCACGGGCGGCGGCCCACGCGTCGATCCATGCCTGGGTCGTGGCACGGCGGACGTCGATCGCTTGCGCCCTGCCACTGGCCAGCGCTTCGTCGACCCGACGGGCCGCCAGGACACGCGCGGCGGCGCGCTTGGCGCGAGCGGGCACGACCTGGCGCAGGCCGATGCGCTTTTGCGTCATCTCGTCGGCACGGAAGCTCAACGCATCGGGGCCGGTGATCGGCAGGTTGTCGATCCCGAGCATCAACTCCGGATCCGGAAGCTGCCCCGCCCGGACTGCGTCCTGTCGGGCGGCTTCGGCCCGGGCCTGCCAGGCGTGGAGCATCGGGGCGCGGGCCAGTGCCAGGGCGATGGCCTGATCGAGGGTGAGCGAACCTTGGCTCGCCGCGGGTGAGGCTGCCGGGCCCGGCGCAGGCTGGCCCGCAGGTGCGACGGCGGCTGGCGCCGCGAAAGCGAAAAAGGTGGTCAGCAGCAGGCTGACAGCCCCAGCGCATAGGCGCCGGGACACCGCGCGCAGCGGGCGCGGCGACAAACACACAGGCATGGGAGTACTCCAATCACGAGATCGGACCGTCACGCACGGTGACGGCGCCGGGCATCAGCGATCGGGGTGACTCAGATCAACCAGCAGCAGAGCCGAGGTCGGGGTGGTGCCCTGCCCTGCGGCAACGCGTATCGCGCCAGCGCGGCACGCGCCGTGCGGTGTACGTGCACGAGCGCATACGCCTGCGCGGGTAGCGGGAGGAACACCGGCAGCTTAGCGCCGTCGGAGGTCGCATCCTCGGCCGGGCAATCGGTGCCGCCGAGGTCGGCGTCGGCGGCCATGCCATCGCAGCCCGGCATCGCCTCCATGGCCGCGGATGTACCCGCCAAGCTGGCGAAGGCACTCGCCGAGGCGTGGGCGGTCGCGACCGCCTGGCACCAGACGAACACCAGCATCACCAACAGCATCAGGCTGCGGTGGCGGGCTGGCGTGCGGGCGGTGCGGCGGATCATCGTGCAATGAGGGTACGACGTTTTCGCCTCCCCGCATTGATCGAGATCAATGTTGGGGCAAGAAAAGTCTTGAGTAGGGTCACGACTTCACACTCAGCCAGTCCATCGTTATGTCGTCCGCCGATCGGTGCGGCGAGGCGGTGGGATTCCTCACTGCGTGTCGATTGCGGCCGTGGCACCTATGCAGACTTCCCCCACGCGCATGGAGTTCGCAATGAACGCTCGGAAGCCCCTGAACGTCGCCGTTTCAATGGTGCTCGGCACGGCACTCGCTGTCGTCGCCACCGGATGTGCCAAGTCCGACAACGCAGAGGCGCCGGCGGCCGATACGTCGACCGCTGCTGCCTCCACCGATGCCGCGGCATCTGCCGCGGCAAACGCGAGCGCGGGGGCCGACACTGGCGCCCAGAGCCCGGGCTCGATGGAGCTGCACCGCGTCATGGAAGAAGGCGAGGCCATGCCGATGACGATGTCGGGCGACGTGGACAAGGATTTCGCGTCGATGATGACGATGCACCACCAGACGGCGATCAAGATGATCGACGTGCTGCAGCAGAACGGGCAGTCCGCCGAGCTCAAGGCATTGGGCGCCAAGATGAAGGCCGATCAGCTGGAGGAGATCAAGAAGATGGCGCCGCATGCCTCGGCTGCGGGCGCGGCTGCGACCGGTCACGAGGGCATGGCCGGGATGGACCACAGTCAGGGTACGGATGCACAGGGCGGCACCGCCGCAGCCGAGCTCCACCGGATTATGGAAGAGAGCAAGGCCATGCCGATGACCATGTCGGGCAATGTCGACAAGGACTTTGCCACGATGATGACGATGCACCATAAGGCCGCGATCAAGATGATCGACGTGCTACAGCAGAACGGGAAGCATGCCGACCTCAAGGCGCTCGGCGCGAAAATGAAGGCTAATCAGCAGGCAGAGATCGCGAAGATGGAGCCGTTCACCAAGTGACGAACGCGCGCCGCCCCGCGACTACGGGGCGGCGTGCCTGCGGGAGTGGGTTTTTCACCTCGCAGCACTGGTCACTTCGTCGGAGCCGGTGACGCGTCGTCGCCGGGTATGTCCACCAACCAGATGGCGTGCGACGCCTGCAGCTCCGGGCGCCCCGCATGGATCATTCCGCGAAGGCAGGCCAGGCGTGCATGGCCCTCGATCAGTTGCAGCGGCGTCTTCATGCGCTTGCCGCCGCTTCGCGGCAACTCCACATGGCCGGCGTCCTTGGCCACGATGATCGGCACGGGAAAGGTGCCGTGGGTGAGCATGTACTGCCCCAGCCGCGTGCGTGCCCGCGGAAAGTCGCCTACATATTCGACGCCTTCGGCGTCGAGCTCGGCGATCCACGTGCCGACATGGTCGATGGCCAGGATCTCGTCGTTGGAGAATTGGGCGAGGCCAAAGCGCCACGTATGCGGCGCGAGGTCGATCCACCGGTCCGAGAAGCAGCGCCAGTGGCGATGGACCCAGTCGCGCACGATGGGTTCGGGCAGGCCCGCCAGCGCCTTGGGCCACCGGGCGTAGTAGGTCTCGAAGGACTCCATGTCCAGGTCCCCGTAGCGCGCGACCGCCGGGTAGAGATCGGGCGCCGTCCTGCTCATGGCCGCATCGCCCGCATGAGACGGTGGATCTCCACACACATCAGCAGCAGGTCCTGCGGGGTGATGAGCCCTGCGTGCATCGTCGCGTTGCGCACGGGCTTCAAGCGATGGAACGATTCGGACACGTTTTCCTTTCGAGCGAACACCGGCTGGAATACGTCCCGCCAGTTGTCGCTGCGAATGATGATCTGCGGGTAGTCCATGAAGTCGGCATGGTCCAGCAGGGAACTGCGAGCCATCCGCGCGGCCTCGGCATCCCGCTGCCGGGCCTGCCAGCGCGCGATGATGTCGGCGTGCACGCGCTGGCGGATCCAGCCGGGCCCGATGATCTGCGTCATGCGCTCGTCGATGAAACGCCGCACCGCGTGCTCGAAGTGCAGCAGCCAGGCATAAGCGGACTTGGAGCCTTCGAAGTCGGTGGAGTCGGCGGCATCACCCTGCCCGCTCGGCAACGCAGGCAGCACCAGGCCTGCGCGGTCCAGCAGGTCGGTGAACGTCGTCGCCGGGAACGCGGTGAGCGCAGGCTCCACGCCACGCTCGGTGTAGAGCACGGTCCGCGCGTTCACATCGCGGGGATCGATGGCGTCATCGACCGGGTCGCGCCAGTCGCCCAGATCCTCACGAAGCGTGCGGGCAAATGCGGTGTCAAAGCCGAGGTTCTGCCTGACGGCCAAGCCGATGGTCTGCAGCTCGAGCGCGGCGTTGAAGGAGGTGATCTCGCGTCCGAGGTCCAGGTAGGGCTGCCGTATCGCCGCCATGGCCTCCTGCAACTGGCGCTGGGAGCGCGCCTGCTCGCTTTGCCACCAGTCGGCGACCGGATTGCGCGTGAGCTCGGCCATGAGCCGGCTGATTTCGGCGGGTGCGGGCGTGCGGAACTGCTCGACGGGGAAGGCGGTGAGGGCGCGCAGCTGGGCCTGCGCCGCCTGCATGTCGCGCACCAGCGTGCGCATGGGACTGTCCGCGATCAGCGCGCGTGCCTGCGCCATCGCGTCGCCGATGTGGGGCATCTGAAGAGCCTTCAATGCCTCCCGGACGGAGGCGGACGGACCGAGCGCAAGCTGGCGCATCTGCTCGGCGATCAGGGTCCGCGTGCGAAGTGCCTCGCCCGGAATGACCGCCAGCGCCCGTGCGGAGCCCTCGGCGAAGGGCGGCGGATCGGCGGCAGGAAGATCGTCATCGGCGCTCATCCACGGCTCCTCATCGGTGGCGGCGCAACTCGCGCTCGTGCAGGACGCGCTCCACGCGCCCCGGTGTGCGTTCGACCGTCACGGTGCCTGCCACCGGGTCGATCCGGTAGGTGAGGAAGTAGAGCTGGCGGGCATCCGACAGCGGTTCGGGGCGGAATGCGGCGAGGCAACTCCCCTCGGGCCAGCGTGCGGCCGGATACAGAAGCCCGGGCAGTCCCTGCCCCGCCGCGTGACGGGCGATCGCCTGGGTCGCGGCGTAATCATTGTCCAGGAGCTCGGGATGGGCGAGCTCCTTGCCGCGCAGCTCGAGAAACAGCCCGTTCGCCTCGACGGAGAACACCTTGCGATAGCGCACCACCGTCTCGGTGACGCCTTCGATCGCGCGCAGCTGTGCCAGCTGGTGCCAGCAGGTCTCGGCGAGCGCCGTGTCCTCCTCCAGCGCGCCGTACCAGACGCGCAGGCGGCCATCGCCGTAGCGGCTCGATAGCGCCGAATCCGCCGCAAACGGGTATTCAATCGCCTGCGAGTAGGCCAGTCCCCGCGCGATGACGCCCGTCTCGCTGATGCGCATGCGAAGGTCCGCCGCCACCGCCGCGGCGCGGGCGCCTGCGTCGGTCAGGAGGTCGTCGAACAGGTCCTCGGAGACGCGCAGCGAGGTGATATTGCGAAAGACGCGACCCTTGAACTCGGTCAGGCGGTCGAACAGGGCCATTACTGCCCGCGCTGGAAGTCGACCAGGCGCGCGATGCGGGCCAGACCCACCAGTCCGTCCTCGAGCATCACCTCGAGCGGCGTGCGTCCCTCGAGCACCTGGTTGCGGCGCGTCACCCAGCTGTAGCGCAGCTCGGGATTCTCCGGAAACAGAAGGCGCAGCCCCTTGTGGATGCCCATGAGGTAGCCGGCCCGGTCGAGCGCGTCGCGCTGGTTGGGCAGCGCGCGCTCGCCCCTGCGATAGAGGCCCAGCAGCTTTCGGCTCTCGGGGCTCAGCCCCAGCAGCGAAAGCTGCGCATCGGTCGATAGCGACCAACGCTCGAAAAGCGCCATCAGCATCCGGGCGAGGTCGCTCCGGGTCTGGTCCTGCGCCAAGGCCGGCGTTTGCAGCGCGGTTTCCATGGCCACAGCATATGTGGACATATCCCCATTTGCAAGGCGTCAGCTGGCGCAGCGTCTCGTTAACGCGAGATGGTCAATACGTGATAGAGGCCCGAAAAAACTGAATACCAGCGCAACCGAATGACGCATCGCGTCATTTACTGACCTGCCTCGTGATCTACGGTCAAGGGTTTAGTGAGGCGCCAGTCACACTTCTGAAGTATTGAATGGCCTACCTCGCCGTTCAATTTCGTGGCAGTTCGTCGCAGCGCCTAGCGTCGACGCCGCAGGCATTGACGCCTGCCTTCCGGCGCCCCTGCCCCCGGCGCCTTCCTCCACGTTACAGGCAAGGAAACGCAACGATGAAGTTGAACCGCATTGCCGCCATCGCCCTCGGTGCCGCCGCCGTTCTCACCGCCTCGATCGCGACCGCTAGCCACAGCTGGAACAACTACCACTGGGCCCGCACGGGCTCCTCCTTCACGCTCCAGATCATCGACAGCAACACGTCGAACTGGGACGACGAGCTGGCACGCGCGGTGTCGGACTGGTCGAAGTCGACCAAGCTCGACATGCGCGTGACCAGCTACAACGACGCGGCCAGCACGCGCCAGAGCTGCCCGATGTCCGCCGGCAAGGTGCGCTCGTGCAACTACACCTACGGCAACAACGGCTGGCTGGGCCTGGCGTCCGTCAACCTCGACTCCCGCGGCCACATCTCGCAGGGCACGTCGAAAATGAACGACAGCTACTCCACGTCGTTCGCAAGCCAGAACCAGCGCTGGCACGTGATGTGCCAGGAGCTCGGGCACACGATCGGCCTGGGCCACACGTCCGAGGACGGCTCCTCGCAGAACACCTGCATGGACTACTCGACGTCATCGACGAGCGTCTCGCCGAACTCGCACGACTACAACCAGCTGGCCTCGCAGTACGGCCACACCGACAGCTACAACAGCTACTCGCTGTCGTCGGCCGCATCGGCCGCCTACGTGGCGCCGGCGCAGGCCAATGCGCGCCTGGCGCCGTCGCAGCGCGCGATGATGGGCAACGTGCCGCTGGGCAACCGCATCAAGAAGGGCATCTTCGACGAGGTCTACGTCGCACCCGACGGCAAGGGCGGCGTGTTCGTCACCCACGTGTTGCTGGCCCCGGGCTTCGAGAACACCGATCTGCTCGGCGACTGATCGACCCACTGCACCTCCGGAAGGACGCCACGGCGTCCTTCCGGCTTTTCGACCTGACGGATAACGCCATGAAGATCGCACGCAAGAGCCTGGTCCTCGCGACCGCCGCCGCCACGCTGGCGGTGTCGCTTGCCGCCAGCGCGGGCCATACCTGGAACAACTACCACTGGGCGCGCACGACCAGCGAGTTCACCCTGCAGGTCATCGACAGCAACACCGCCGACTGGGACGACGAGCTCAGCCTCGCCCTCTCGCAGTGGTCCAAGTCGACCAAGGTCGACATGCGCGTCACCGGCTTTGATGACACCAGCCGCACGCGCAAGCGCTGCGCGGCCGTGTCGGGCAAGGTCCGCTCCTGCAACGCCGCCTACGGCAACAACGGCTGGCTGGGCCTGGCGTCGATCAACCTCGACTCCAAGGGGCACATCATCCAGGGCACGTCCAAGATGAACGACAGCTACTCCGCCTCGTTCGCGAGCCAGGACGAGCGTCGCCACGTGATGTGCCAGGAGCTCGGGCATACGCTGGGCCTGGGGCACACCTCCGAGGACGGCTCCTCGCAGAACACGTGCATGGACTACTCGCAGTCCGCGACCAGCACGGCGCCAAACCCGCACGACTACGACCAGCTCGTGGCGCAGTACGGCCACCTGGATTCCTACAACAGCTACTCGACCGCCTCGGCGATGACCACCTCGCAGGGCGCGATGGCCGGCCCCGTGCCGATGGGCCAGCGCGTTCGCAAGGGCGTGTTCGAGGAGACCTGGGTGGCACCCGATGGCCGCGGCGGCATCTGGGTGCACCACGTCACCCTCGCCCCAGGCTTCGAGAACACCGACCTGCTCGGCCACTGATCGGGGGATGGCCGGTCGGCGGGCATGGACGCCCGCGACCGGGATCCTTGATACCCCTTCCTACGAGACCCACTGATGCCGCTGCACCGCCAACCGCTGATCGCCCTCGCCTTCGCCCTCGCCGTTGCGGCGCTGCCATCCCCGTCGCCCGCTGCCGAGCCGGCGACAGACGACACCCGGGCTGTCGAAGCCGTGCTGCGGCAATACAAGGATGCGCTCGAGCGATTGGACCTGAAGGGCGTCGACGCGCTGTTCGCTGCGGAAAACACCGTGGTCGAATCGGGCAAGGTCGAAGGCAGCTATGCCGACTATCGGGTCCACCACATCGGCCCCGAGCTCGGCCACTTCAAGTCGTTCAAATTCTCCGACTACAAAGTCGACACGCGCATCGAAGGCGACATCGCGCTGACGACGGAGACCTATCGCTACACGATCGTGCTCAAGGACAAGCAAGAGCCGATCGAGCGCCAGGCGGTCGCCACCAGCGCCCTCAAGAAGATCGACGGCCGGTGGCAGATCCTGTCGATGCACAGCTCCTCGCGTGCGCCGCGGCCTCCGAAGCCCGCCGCTGCGCCCAAGCATTGACAGCCACGTCATACCCGAAGCGACACCGAGCACAAGGAGCGGTGGCACCTCGAGAGCACGCCTCATGCATGTCCTCCATGGTCCCCACAGCTCGCGGCTTCCACCTGCAAGGTCGCATGCTCGATGTGGAACTGCCTCGCCAGCATGCTGACAGCTGTCGCACGGACGGCATCGGGCCCGGTGGTGGCATCGCTCAGCACCAGATGCGCCGTAAGAACCGGCTCCTTCGAACCCAGCGCCCAAACGTGCAGATCATGAACTTCGCTCACGCCCTCGAGAGCTTGCAGCGCGCTGCGTATCCTGCTGGTCTCGAGCCCCTGCGGCACGCCCTGCATCAGCACCTGCCCCGCCTCACGCAGCAAGGTCCAGGTTCTCGGCAGGACCCACAGGCCGATCAGCACGGCCAGGATGGGGTCCACGACCGTCCACCCCGTCAGCTTGATGACGACTGCCGCGACGATGACGCCGACCGAGCCCAGCATGTCAGCCCATACTTCGAGATAGGCCCCTTTCACGTTGAGGCTCTGGCCGCTGCCCGCCTTGAGGAGCCGCATCGAGACCAAGTTGACCGCGAGGCCCAATCCCGCGATCACCAGCATCCCGGTCGAGGCGACCTCCGGCGGTTCACGGAATCGTCCGACTGCCTCCCACATGATGTAGAAGGCGACGACGAACAGCAGCACCCCGTTGATGAGGGCACCGATCGCCTCCATCCGCGCGTAGCCGTAGGTTCGCTTTGCATCCGGCGGCTTACGGCTTAGCCGGACCGCAACAAGGGAGATTGCGAGCGCGATGACGTCGGTCGCCATGTGCGCTGCATCGGACAGCAGCGCGAGGCTGTTGGTCAGGATGCCCCCGGCGACTTCGGCGACGAGGAACACCGCGGTCAATGCGAAAGCGATCCAGAGGGGCTTTTCGTGCTTGATCTCGCCGGTGCCGTGATCGTGTCCCGCGCCCATGTCAGGCCTCCTTCGTAAGAGCGGTTGGCGTCGCAATATCCGGCTCGCGATGCAGCCAGCGATACAGCACCGGCAGCACGAGCAACGTCAGCAGGGTTGAGGACACGATGCCGCCGATCACGACCGTCGCCAGCGGTCGTTGCACCTCGGAGCCGGCACCCACGTTCAGCGCCATCGGTACGAAACCCAGTGAGGCCACCAGAGCCGTCATCAGCACCGGCCGCAGCCGGCCGATCGCGCCGTCGACGACGGCGGTGTCGAGCGACTGGCCCTGCTCACGCAAGCTCCGGATGAAGGCGATCATGACTAGACCATTGAGGACGGCCACGCCCGACAGCGCGATGAAGCCGACCCCGGCCGAGATCGACAGCGGAATGCCGCGCAGCGCAAGCGCGATGACACCCCCGGTCAGCGCCAAGGGAACGCCACTGAACACGATTCCGGCGTCCTTGGCTGATCCAAACGCCATGAAGAGCAGTCCGAAGATCACCAGCAGCGTCACCGGGACCACGACGGCCAACCGCTGGCTCGCGGAGACCAGCTGCTCGAACGTTCCACCGTAATCGAGCCAGTAGCCCTCGGGCAGACGGACCCTGGCGTCGACGGCCGCCTGCAAGTCCTCGACGAAGCTGCCCAGGTCGCGCCCGCGGACGTTGGCGGTCACGACGATACGGCGCTTGCCGTTCTCGCGATTGATCTGGTTCGGCCCGAGTCGTGATTCGATTCGGGCGACCTCGCGCAGGGGAACGGTGCGTGCTTCGCCGCCGCGCCATGCGGCGCCCCGGCTCGACTCGTCGCCATGCCCGGTGCCTGCGCCCAACGCGATCGGCAGATCGGCCAGCGCAGCGGGGTCCTGGCGCACCGACTCAGGCAAGCGAACCACCAGGTCGAAGCGTCGATCGCCCTCAAACAGCTGGCCGGCCTCTTCGCCGCCCACCGCGGTGGCCACGGTCTCCTGCACGTCCGACGGGTTAAGGCCGTAGTTCGCCAGAGCCTGCCGGTCCGGCTCCACGGTCAGCAGCGGCAGACCGGTGACCTGCTCAGTCTTGACATCCGCCGCGCCCTCGACCGAGCTCATCACCGACTGCACCTGGGCTGCAGTGCGCACCAGCTGGTCGAGATCGTCGCCATAGATCTTCACCGCCACGTCCGCACGGACGCCCGAGATCAGCTCGTTGGTGCGCATCTGGATCGGCTGCGTCACCTCGTAATTGCTACCCGGGATCTCGTCGATGAGCGCTTGGACCTCAGCGACCAAGTCCTCCTTCGTTTTGCGCTTGTCGGGCCAGTCCTCGCGGTCCTTGAGCATCACGAAGGTGTCCGCAATCGACGGAGGCATCGGATCGCTGGCGACCTCCGCCGTACCGATCTTGCCGAACACGCGCTCGACCTCGGGGAGGGTTGCAAGCGACTTCTCGAGGGTCTCCTGCATCTGCACCGACTGGGTCAGGCTCGTGCCGGGGATGCGCAGCGCCTGCACGATGACGTCGCCCTCGTCGAGGTTTGGGATGAACTCCGAGCCGAGCCGGGTGGTCAGCAGGCCCGTCAAGACGACCAGGCCCGCCGCCCCACCCAGCACGGTCAAGCGGTGTCGCAGTGACCAGTGCAGCAGCGGTGCATAGCGGCGCGACAACCAGGCCATCACCTTGTTCTCGTGCTCGGCGACCCGACCGCCCAAGAACAGCGCCACGGCTGCGGGAACGAACGTGAGCGACAACAGCATCGCGCCGGTCAACGCCAGCACGACGGTGATCGCCATCGGATGGAACATCTTCCCTTCGATGCCTGACAGGGCAAAGATCGGGAAGTAGACGGCGGTGATGATGCCGATGCCGAACAGGCTGGGCCGGATGACTTCGGCCGTTGCACTGGCCGTGGCGTTGAAGCGTTCGTCCTCCGTCATTGCCCGCCCGAGGCGCTGTTGGATCTCGCCAAAGCGCTTGAGGCAGTTCTCGATGATGATCACCGCGCCATCGACGATGAGGCCGAAGTCGAGTGCACCCAGGCTCATCAGGTTGCCCGACACGCCGCCGCGCACCATGCCGGACAGGGTGAAGAGCATGGCGAGCGGAATGACCGCCGCGGTGATCAGCGCCGCACGGAAGTTTCCGAGCAGCAGGAACAGCACGACCACGACGAGCAACGCGCCCTCGACCAGGTTCTTGGCCACCGTCTTGATGGTGCGGTCCACCAGCGACGTGCGGTCGTAGACCGATTCCGCGCGCACCCCCTTGGGCAGGCTGGCATTCGCCGCTTCGAGCTTGGCGCCCGCTGCCTGCGACACATCGCGGCTGTTGGCGCCGACGAGCATGACCACCGTGCCGATGACGACCTCTTCGCCGTTCTCGGTGGCGGCGCCCGAGCGCAGTTCACGCCCTTCGCCCACGCTGGCGACATCGCGGACCCGGATCGGCACGCCCTCGCGCCGGTCCAGCACGATGTTGCGGATCGCCTCGAGGTCATCGACTTGGCCGGGGACGCGGACGAGCAACTGCTGACCGTTGCGCTCGATGTAGCCGGCGCCGACGTTCTGGTTGTTGGCCGCCAATGCGGTGACGATGTCCTCCAGCGTGAAGTCCAGCGAGACCAGCACAGCCGGATCCGGGGTGATGTGGATCTGCCGCTCGAAGCCGCCGATCGTGTTGACCTCGGTCACGCCCGGCACGTTGCGAAGCTGCGGGCGGATGACCCAGTCCTGCAAGGTGCGGAGGTCGGTCGGTGTGTACTTCGACCCGTCCTTCTTCCGCGCGGTCGGCTCAGCCTTCACCGTGTACATGAAGATCTCGCCCATGCCCGTCGCGATTGGGCCCATTGACGGCTCGAGTCCCGCGGGGAGCTGAGAACGGGCCTGCTGCAGGCGCTCGGACACCTGCTGACGCGCGAAGAAGATGTCGGTGCCGTCCTTGAAGACGACGGTCACCTGGGACAGGCCGTAGCGGGACAACGATCGCGTGTAGTCGAGCGCAGGCAGACCTGCCAGCGCGGTTTCGATTGGGTACGTGACCCGCTGCTCGGCCTCCAGCGGCGAGTAGCCGGGGGCCTCGGTATTGATCTGCACCTGGACGTTGGTGATGTCGGGAGTGGCATCGATCGGCAGCTTGGTGAAGCTCCAGATCCCGACGGCGGCCAAGGCCAGCGTCAGGATGAGCATCAGCCACCGATGCGCGATCGCGAATCGGATGATTTTCTCGAGCATGGTCGCGTCCTCAGTGATCGTGCTCGGCGGTCGACTTCTCGATGTCCGCCTTGATGAGGAAGCTCTGCTCGGTCACGACCGACTCGCCTGGCTTAAGCCCAGCCAAAACCTCGACCCGCCGTGCATCTCGCTTGCCCAGTCGCACCGGGCGCTGTGTGTACTTCTCGCCGGAAACCACGAATACGACGTCCTCGGTTCCTGCGGTCTGCAGGGCCGTCAACGGGATGGCGATCGCACTGCGCTGCTCATCGACTGTGATCCGCGCACGCACCGCCGAGCCCGGACGCCACATGCCGTCGCTGTTCTTGATGCGGGCGCGTGCGACCGTGCTCTGGCTGGCCGTGGCGGTGCTCGGCAGGATTCGCTCGATCCGCGTCTCGGCGCTCTCGCCGTCGCTCATGCGGGTGATTACGACACCGTTGCCGGGGCGAATGTGTTGCGCATCGCGGCCGAAGATGTGCAGGTCGACCCACAGATCACCAAGGTTGGCGATCTCGTACAGCGCCATGCCTTCGGTAGCGACCGCGCCGACCGACGCTTCTCGTGCGAGCACGACGCCGGAGATTGGTGCGTTGATCGTGTAGGTCGTCAGGCTCAGGTTGCTTTCGATCGTCGCCAGCGGTTGGCCTGCGCGGACCGTGTCGCCGACGTTGGCCCGCAAGGCGCGGATTGGCCCGGGGAAGCGCGCCTGCACCTTGGCGATGCTCCCCTCGACAGGCGTGAGCAGACCTTGCACCTCATGCTGGTCCGCAATCACGCCTTGGCCCGCGTGCTCGACGCGAACGCCCATCGCGGCAGCCCGCTGGGTCGGGATCGTGGTCGACGGCACCTCCTCGGCGTGGCCTTCGCCTTCGTGCTTCTCGCCTTCAGCGTGCTCGCCTCCTTCATCGGCGTGGCCTTCGGTCTCGGCGTGCTCGTCGCCTCCGCCTGGCTTCGCCGCCTTGTCTCCGCAGCCGGCGAGCGTAAGCGCGGCAAGCAACGCCGCCATGGTGATAACGAAACGGCTCATGGGGACTCTCCGGGCATGCGCTCGGCCGGGCCTGCCACGAAGGGCTGGCCGGTCAGGCGCTGGATTTCGATCAGGGCGCGCTGGGCTTCGAGCGCAGCTTCGAGTTGTTGCTTGCGGGCGCTGGTGCGCTCGGATTGGAGCTGCGCCCACTCGAGGTAGCTGATGGCGCCGGCGCGGTACGCCCGCTCGGCCGCACTTTCGGCGCGTCCGAGTTTCGGGATGACCTCGCTGCCCAGGCGACGGACCTCGAGCTGCGCCGACAGGTAGCGCCCATGGGCGTCCGCCAGCGTCGAGTACAGCGACAGGTTCCGCGACTCGCGCTCGATCTCCAGCAGCGCGAGCTCGGCTTCGGCGACGCGGATTTCGGGCTCGGCGCGGCTCCGCGTGCCCAGCGGCATGGAGGCACTCGCGACGAAGCCGAATTCGTCCGTGGCTTGGAGGCGACGGACGCCCACTTGCCAATCGATGTCAGGCGTCGCCTGCGTGCGGGCCAGCTGCAGGCGCGCCTCGCGAATGCGCTGTTCACCGGCAAACTGGGCGATCTCAGGCGTGCGGGCCAACCATGTGGTCAGTTCGTCGAACGACGCAACCTTCGGCAGAGCGAGCGGGCTACCGGCAACGACTTGGAAGCTCGGGTCTCGCTCACCCCAGAGGGCCGCGAGGTGCTGCCTGGCACCGGCCTCTCGCTGGACGGCGCGGGCACGTTCGAGTTCCGCCCGTGCCAGCGCCGCTTCGGCGGTGAGCACCACCGACTCCGGTGACGCGCCTGCCTGCAAGCGGTGGCGGGCACCCGCGACGGTGCGCTTGCGTTGGCCGATGTCGAGGTCAGCGATATCGCGCTGCCGCTGGGCCGACACGACCGCGAGGTAGCGGCGGGCGACCTCTGCCAGCAGGTCGAGCCGCTTGGACTCACGCTGCAGTGCCAGCGAGTCGATGCGCGATTGCACCAGCGCTCGTCGGGCATCGAGCTTGCCCCCGCGCTCGAGCACCGAGGCCAAGGTAAGGGTGAGCTCGGCCCCGGAGAGGCCGCTGGCTCCACCGGTGCCGAGGATGTTCTCGGCGGATGCCCCGACCACGAGCGGCGGCTTGAAGCTTGCGCGGTCCAGTTCGGCGGTCAGGACGGTTCGCTGGCCTCCGGCCAGGCGGAGGTCGGGATGGGCTTGTTCAACGCGCGCGAATGCGTCGTCGAGGGTGAGGCGGTCCGCTGCGAGTGCCGGCAAGGCAAGCATCGCGGCGACACACGCGGCCAAGGCCGCGAGTCGTGCACGCATGGGATGTACTCCGTAAGGCGAAGACGGGAAAACGCCGGCGTAGCCGGCTGTCGCGTCAGACCTGGATCGGAGGACGGAATGGGGCCAGGCGGGGCTCGTCGGCAGGTCGCTCGAGAGCCGAACAGATGGCCAAGGACCCTGCCGCGACGGGGACTAGCGCAGCGTCGAAGCTGACCGCGGGCACCGCGGTCTGCCCGCAGCAATGCGCCATGTGGTGGACCAGATGCAGCGTGGTCGCCTCGCGGTCGCCCGCCTCGCCCTGGGCGGCGAGCTCGGCCCGGACGTCGTCGTGGTCGTTCCCCGATACGTGCGTCTCGGCCAAGCCATGGGCCAGCTCGTGCATCTCGCCGATCGACGCGAGCACCGGCTGCACGATCATCGCCAGCACCAGGCAGGTCGAGACCAGCCAGTGCAGGAGGGATCGGCGGCGGCGGGTGAGCACGCTCATCGTTGATCGTCGGCGACGGCGGGTCGCCGTGCCTTGCGTGCCTCGGACAGGATCTCGACGGCTTCTTTGACCACGTAGAGGGCAATGAGGCTGCCGATGACGTGGTCAGGGTATGGTGAATCAAGGAGCATCACCAACACGCCCGCGGCGATCACGCCCACATTGGCGATGACGTCGGCCCGGGTGAAGATCCAGGTGGCACGCAGGTGCACCTCGCCCTGCTTGAGGGGTGCGAGCAGGCGAAGCACGGTGAGATTGACGGCGAGCGACAGGGTCGCCGTCGCGATCATCCATCCGCTCTCGGGCTCGGCCTCGGCGGCAATGCGCCGAACGACTTCAAACAGCAGGCCCAAGCCAAGTACCAGCAATGCGATGCCGCTCGCCGTCGCCGCGTTCGCCTTGAACCGTGCCGAGCGGCCGATCGCGGCGAGGCCGATCGCGTAGGCAGCGGCGTCGGACAGCATGTCCAAGGCATCCGCCAGCAGGCCGGTCGACTGGCCAATCCAGCCCGCTACGCCACCGACGACGGCCATGAGGGCGTTCAACGCCAGCGCGATCACCAGGATCTTGCGCTCGCCTGCGTCCTTCGCTTCGTGGTGGCAACCGCAGTCGCTCATGGTCGCTATCAGAGGTTGGAGCGGGCATCCTAAAGTCTGTAGTCGCTACAGGGTCAAGCCTCAAATGAAGATCGGCCAAGTGTCGGCGGCCAGCGGCTGCCAGATCGAAACCATCCGCTACTACGAGCGGATCGGGCTGCTTAGGGCGCCTTCCCGTACACAAACCGGCTATCGTCAGTACACCCGCGATGACGTGGACCGCTTGCGGTTCGTCACACGAGGACGCGCGCTGGGCTTTAGCCTCGATGAAATTGAGAGTCTCCTGGGGTTAGCCGAGGAAGATGGCCTTGCATGCGATGACGTCGATCGGATCGCTCGGGCTCACTTGGCCGACGTTCAAAGGCGCGTAGCGGATTTGCGGCGAATCCAGGTCGAGCTGGAGCGAACCATCAAACGATGCAAAGGCGGCGAGCGCGCGCAATGCAGCATCTTGGGGGCCCTGCGAGACGCAGGGTGACCTGCTGCGCCCTCTCTACACGCTGCGCCATCGATTGATTGCATCCGAATTGCTTCGTGAACCCTCGATCCGAATGAGCGAGTCGCGCTTTAGAGCCGTGCGGGTAGTAGTAACCGTTTGGAGCAACTCCGTCGTCGGCCATTCGGGATAAGACATCTCGTACTGTGCGGCAGCGCTTGAAAACCCTAGGGCTAGATCAAACGTTGTAGTTGCGAATGATTCGCATCATCACGTAGAGTCCGCGCGCCGCGCATCGCGCCTTCGACCTACGCTCATGCATCCGCTCCGTCGCACCCTGCTCAGCCTCAGCATCGCCGCCGTCTGCGGCCCCGCCTTCGCCGACGATGCCGCCGAGCTCGACCGCGTCGTGGTCGTCGGCACCCCCGAGCGCGCCGCCGCGCAGCCCGGCAGCGCACAGGTGCTCGACCAGGCCGACCTCGAGAGCGCCCGCGTGCTCTCGGTTGGCGAGGCCCTTCGCAAGGTGCCGGGCGTGGTCGTTCGCGACGAGGAAGGCTTCGGCCTGCGGCCCAACATCGGCATCCGCGGGCTGAACCCGACGCGATCGAGCAAGGTGCTCCTCCTCGAGGACGGCCTGCCCTTTGCGTTCGCCCCCTACGGCGATAACGCGAGCTACTTCCACCCGCCGATCGAGCGCTATGAGCGCATCGAGGTGCTCAAGGGCACCGGCATGCTCCGCTTCGGACCGCAGACCATCGGCGGGGTGATCAACTACATCACGCCCGAGCCGCCGCAGGCGTTCGAAGGCGAGATCGATGCCGCCATGGGCAATAAGGGCTATCGGCGCCTTCGCGTAGCGCTGGGCGCCGACGGCCACCGCTTCGATGCCATGGCAAAGGAAGGAAACGGCGCACGCGACAACCAGTCGTTGCGCCAGGGCGACTTCAACTACAAGTTCAGCACCCGCCTCGGCGAGACGCAGTCGCTGACGCTGCGCGCGACGTACCTTCGCGAGGACTCGCAGGTCACCTATTCGGGCCTGACCGACGCCGAGTACCGCGCCTTCGGCGCGCGCTACAACCCGTTCAAGAACGATCGCTTCGACCTGGAGCGCTTCGGCGCTTCAGTCACGTGGGGCTTGGCGCTCAGTGACGCGGCGAGCCTCTCGGCCAACGCCTACTACTACGAGTTCCACCGCGACTGGGGACGGCAGTCGAGCTCGACGACCGACGGCCAGTGCGGCGCCGCGTTCACAAACGCGCGCCTGACGGGTCAAGCCGTCAACGTCGATGCCTGCAATTCGCGGCAGATGCGCAACCGCGACTTCACCACCTGGGGCATCGAGCCGCGCCTGCGCGCGCACTACACCCTCGGGGCCGTACAGGGCGAGCTGGAAGCCGGCGTGCGCCTGCACCGCGAGCGCCAGGCGCGCCTGCAGCTCAATGGCACCAGCCCGACGGCCACCACGGGCACTCTGGTCGAGCACAACCTGCGCGACGTGGACGCCTGGTCGGTCTTCGTCGAGAACCGCTTCGACTTCGGGCGCCTGGCGGTCATTCCGGCCGTTCGATTCGAGTCGATGGAGTTCACGCGCGAGAACCGTCTCGGCGCCGGTGCCCGCGGCGCCGAGCGCATCAGCGAGTGGATCCCGGGCATCGGCGCGACATTCGAAGCCTCGCCGAGCGTGCAGGTCTTCGCCGGCGTACACCAAGGGTTCGCGCCGCCGCGCGTGGAAGACCTGATCGGCAATACGGGCACCGTGGTCGCGGTGGACGCCGAGCGCAGCCGCAACGCGGAACTCGGCGTGCGAGGCCGGCTGGGGCGTGTATTCAGCTATGAAGTCGCGGCGTTCGACAATGACTTCGACAACCAGATCGCGGTCGGGTCGATCGCCTCGGGCAGCACGCCGCTGGCCGAGGGCCAGGCGCGCTATCGCGGACTCGAGGCCGCCGCGCGCGCTACGTTCGGCACGGCCGATGCGGGCCGCCCGTACCTGCAGCTCGCCTACACCGCCCTGCCCGTCGCCGAGCAGAGTTCCGCGCTCGTTCGGGTCGACAACGGGCAGCCGGTGGCCGGGAGCGCGCCGGGGCGTCGCATGCCGTATGCACCGCGTCACACGGGGAGCCTGCGCGCGGGTTACATCCTCGGCGGCTGGGACCTGTCGGTCGAAGGCGTCTACACCTCGCGCCAGTTCGCGGACTTCGCCAACACGAACGCAGCCGCAGTCAACGGCAACGGGCAGGTCGGCGCACTCGATGCGACAGCCCTGTTGAACCTGGCGGTCAATTTCGCCCTCGGCGAGAGCGGCTGGACGCTCTATGGCACGGTCAAGAACGCCACGGACCGGACGTACATCGCCGATCGCACGCGCGGAATCCTGCCGGGCGTGGGACGGCAGGTCGTGCTGGGTGCGAGCTATCGCTTCTGATCCCTCAGTGCGCCGTCTCGCTTGCCTCGGTCGGCCCGCCGCGGCTCAGATAAAGTGCAACTCCCCGTCTGTGGGGTTGTTGCCCTTGACGTCCTCGTACTCGGCGACGAGCTCGAAGTACGGATGGGTCTCGGTGAGCTGCTTGCGCTCGGCGAACCACAGGCGCTCGTAGGGCTCACCCTTGAAGTCGAAGTGGCAGAAGATGTGCGGGTAGCCGTAGAACTTGTCCCCATCGAGGTTCACCTCGACGATGGCGTCGTAGGGCACGTTGCCGATCAACAGCACCGTGCGGTCGGCGGATTCGTCGTTCACGTAGTCGACGAAGCGAAACCCGCCCTCGCACTCTTTCAGCCCGCCATAGCGCAGGCCCAGGCAGATGCCGCGCTCGTAAGTGTCGATCAGGCCGACGCGGAACCAGGCGGAGATGCCCTTCTCACCGGGATCGGCGTCGGGATAGACGTCCACGCGATCGGCATCTCGCACGATGACATCCTGTCGCAGTCCCTTGGCGCGGCAGGTGTAGATCTCCTCCTGCAGCAGCTGCCGCAGGCGTTCGCGATGACGCAGGCGCTCGGCCGGAGACGCGAAGCGATCCCCGGGCCCTGCCGGCACGCGTCGACGATAGATCTCCAATCCCGCGGTTGCTACCAAAACCAGCGCCAGGGCAGGCTCCCAGCGCCCGCCCGGGTCGGCGTTCCAAATCAGCGCGAGCGCCAGCGTGGCGATGAAGAACGCCACCTCCAGCACGATCGTCAGGCGCAGCGAGGGTCTGGGCAGCATCGTCGTCAATCCGGCCACATCCGCCGGATTGTGGCAAACGGCCGTCGCATGCCGTGACCCCGGTGCATCGACCCCCCAGCGAGGTGCCGTCCGCCGTTGGACGGCCCCGGCATCCCTCGATGCGAAGGAGGCCGGGCATGCGGTGTACAGCTTGGTGAATTGCTCCCGCCACGCATCCGTCGCGTCCTCTGGGGCCTGAGCAACGGGCTTGCCCACTCGATCCAGTTCGGGCGGCATGTAGATCTGCCGGGCGTCTTCGCCGACTGCGGTGATCCTGCCGCGAAACGTGTCCGACGTGATCTTGGTGGCGGGTACGACCTCGGAGCCCCGTCGATTGGGCGCGACGGGATGGCGCACTCGGATGAGCACGTCACGCGCCTTGCCGCCATCGACGGTCGTCAGCCGGCAGACTCGGTCAGCCTCAGGCGTCGAAGTCATCGAAGGCCACGCGATCGGGCGTCACGCCGATCTGCGCGAGCAGCTCGCGCGTGGCCTTGAGCATCGCCGGCGGCCCACACAGGTAGAACTCGCATTCGGCCAAGGCGCCGTGCGAGCGTAGTAGGCCCTCGTGCACCGCTTCGTGGACCCACCGCGGGCCGAATCCGCCGTTGTCGTCTTCGGAATAGACGACGTGGAAGTCGAATTGATCATGGGCGGCCGCTAAAGAGCGTAGCTCGGCCTCGTAGGGCACTTCGCCTGCGCGACGAGCGCCGTACCAGAAGTGGATGCGCTCCTTCCCGCCAGCCTGCAGGGCCTCCCACAGCATGGCGCGCAGCGGCGCCATGCCCGCACCGCCGCCGATGAAGATCTTCTCGTGGGCGCTTGGCCTGAGGCGGAAGTCGCCAAAGGGGCCCATGTAGCGCACGCGCGCACCGGGCTGTAGCGAGAACAGCCAGGCCGTGCCGCGGCCGACGACCATCGGGCGGTCGGGCTCGACGTCGAGCCGGACGAGCAACGGCAGGCGTCCGTCGCAAAGCTGCGGGGTCAGCGAGGGCGAGTAGGCTCGCTGCAGCGGCTCGGAATTGACCAGAGCCTTGCCGACGTGGTCCAGAAGTATTGTCGGCACGGGCGCGGTGTCGGTGATCCAGCGCTCGCGCTCGATACGGTAGGCGGGGATTTCGATGAGCACATAGCTGCCCGCCCGCATCGACAGGTCGCCATCGACCGGACGCAGCACGATCTCCCGCAGGCTCGCGCTGCAACCGCGCACCTGCTCGACGACGGCCTCCTGCCACCCGGGTCTCGTTCCCGACTCGATGATGTCCACGCGCAATCCTTCGCTGATGGGGAGTGTGCAGCCCAGGCGCAGGCCGGCCTGCAGTTCTTCGGATGTAAGCAGGCGGCGATCGCCATCGCTGATCGGTGCAGCGCCCGACGACCGTACGACGCACAGGCCACAGGTCTGGCCGCCGCCGCACCGCGATGGCAGCGGCCGGCCGCTGCGCGCGAAGGCCACGAGTACGGTTTCACCCGCACGTCCCGACAGGACCGAGCCGTGGGCATCGGCGGCTCCGCCAATCGGCACCGCGATGCGCTGCGCGAGCCAGCGCGGGCGCAGGTGGCCGGCCTTGATCGCGTAGCCCAGCAGCCACAGGCCGCTCAACGTCATCCAGAGGCCGGCAACGGCAAAAGTCACGATCAGCGGGTGGTTGAAATCCTCCCGCCCCGTGTAATCCATGATGTGCAGCGTCCAGGCGATGTCGAATACGCGCCACGTGTCGTTGCGCCGCTCGAGCACCGCGGCGTCCTGCGCATCGATGTACAGGCTCGTGCCGGCCGCATCATCGAAATCGACCTGCCACACCGGGCCCTCGTGGCCGCGCGCCTCCAGGGGCGCTTTCGCCCAGCGCTGCGGGCTTAACGCCCGGCCTGGCCCGCTGTAGTCCTCGCGCGCGAAGCGCAGGATCTCCTCACGGCTGGGCGTCCAGCGCGCGCCCGTGCGCGCGTCGGCGAGCCAGGTGCCCGCCTGCGTCTGCACGCGCCACACCGGGCGCTGCAGGCGCCACGTGCGCTCCACGAGCAGGACCTTGGACGCGCTGCGCGCGACGATCGCCTCCGGCGCCACCGCCCGCTCGGGCCAGTCCTGCGTCATCTCCGAGGCCTGCGCGCGCGTGCGCTCGCCGCTGACGGCCTCAGGATCGAGCAGGCCCATCAACAGGCCACTGCCCAGCCAGACGACGAGCTGGATGCCGACGATGACGCCGACCCACGTGTGCAGCCGCGCGAGCCAGGCCTTCACCGCGCCCTCCCGCGCAGCGCCCAGAACGAGAGCACGAGGCCCGCGAGCGTCAGCAGCAGGCCCAGGCCTGCGGCAATGCGCAGCAGCGGATTCCCGATGTCCTCGCGGGTGCGGTAATCCATGATGTGCAGCATCCACATCACGTCGAACGCGCGCCACAGCGTGTGCCGCGTGGCGAGGCGCTCACCGGTGAACGGGGAGATGTACAGCGTCGTCGCCACGCCGTCGGCGAAGCACACCTGCCACATCGGCACCGGCCGCGTGCCGACTTCCTGCGGCGCGGTCGTCAGCCAGCGGACCGATTCGACCGAGCCATCGCCTTGGTAGAGCGACTGCGCGATCGCCTGTGCCGTTGCCTTGCTGATCGGCGTGAGCGCGGCGCCCGTGCGCGCATCCAGGAGCCGTGCCTGCGCCCCCTTGCCGACTTCGAAAACCGGCCGGCCCAGCCATTGCTTCAGGCGCAGTGCCTCGCCCGGCGCGATGCCGATCTCGGCCGGTGCCTTGAGCCCGCCGACATCCGCGAGCGCAGGTCGGTGCGTATGCGCCAGGTGGTCGCCGTGGATGACGTCGATCGAGATCGCCGTCATGTACAGCCCACTCGCCATCCACAACAGCGCCTGCACGCCTACGATCAACGCCAGCACGCGGTGCGTCCGGCGCCAGAACAATGCCTTCCCCATGTCTCCCCCGCGCCCCGGGATGCGCTCCCGGGGCGTCCTGCATTATGTGGACCGCTCGAGCATCCGCTTCATCAGCTCGATCTCGGCCTTCTGCGAGTCGATGATCTGCCGGCACAGCGCCTGCAATTCGGGATCGGCCAGCTCGGCCTTGCCGCACATCAGGATCGCGCCGGAATGATGCGGGATCATCGAGCGCAGGAACTGGCGATCGGCGACGCCCGCCTGGGTGCGGATGAGCACCCAGAACAGCACCGCGAGCGCGACGCTTGTCGCCACCAGGATCCGGTTGAGCCGGCGATCGCGATACATCGCGCCCATGATCAGAAGTTCGATCGCCACCATCGGCGCGGCCATGAGCCCGGCCATGTAGACCTGATTGATGTTGGCGTAGACGCTCGCATAGCGATCGACCATCGCGTACATCAGGAAATACATCGCGACGAACGAAAGCCCGGCCATCCACGCCAGGCGGATGTACGCACTACGTCCGCCATGCGCCGATCCGCCGCCCGCGTGCTGCATGTTTTCCATGGTCATCCTCCCGAAAGGGCGCCCGATACCCAGCGAAACGGGCGCACCGTGGTCAGCCCTGCGTCGTGGTCCCGGCCATCGGGCAGTCGCGCACCGGCGTCGGCGAGCCGACCTGCGCCACACGCGTGACGTTGAACGCACCGTTCGCCGCGGCACCTTCCAGGCGCACGTAGACCGGATCGTTCGGGCTCATGTCGCCGGCGCGGATCTTCGCGTCGATGTCGGCGGTGCGGCTGACCGTATACGTCTGCGTGCTCCCGCACGGCTGGAACGTGCCACCGCGGTACCAGCCGGCCTGCGCGCCGCCGGTGGCAGCGCCCTGCTCTGTCGCCGGCGTCGCACCATGATTCATCCCGTCCATGCTGTCGGCCTGCCCCGCGGCGCTCGCGTCATGGCCTTCCGGATGCGCACCCGGTGCCGCGCCCGTGCCCGCGGTCATGGCGGCGTGCTCTTCGGCCGACATGCCGTCCATTCCTCCAGCCGGCGCCACCCCACTGGTCGGCGCCGACGCTGCGGCTTCGGTCGATGCCGCCGCGGCGGGGGCATCGGCGGCGGCGGACGCTGCGGTCGATTCGTCAGGGGTCGCCTGGCTGCAGGCCGAGAGCACGAGCGCGCCTGCGAGGAGGGCGATGAGGTTCAAGCGCATGGTGGAGACTCCTGTGATGCGGCCCGCGGGCCGGGAAAAGGGGTGCGGTGGCCCCGTGCCGACTGATTGACGGAGAAGCTCAGTGGCATGAGGCACACCGCGTAGAAGGCGCGGTCGGCGCCGCGCGGGCGACGTCGAGACGGTTGAGTCGAAGGGCATTGGTCACGACCGAGACCGAGCTCAGGCTCATGGCGAGCGCGGCGATCATCGGGCTGAGCAGCCAGCCCGTCGCCGGATACAGCACGCCGGCGGCGATGGGCACGCCGAGCGCGTTGTAGGCGAAGGCGAACGCCAGGTTCTGGCGCATGTTGGCCACGCACGCGGCGCTGATCGCGCGCGCGCGGCCGATGCCGCGCAGGTCCCCGCGCACCAGGGTCACCTTGGCCGTCGACATCGCGACATCCGTGCCCGTGCCCATGGCGATGCCGACGTCGGCCGCCGCGAGCGCCGGCGCATCGTTGATGCCATCACCCGCCATCGCCACGCGCCGGCCCTCGGCCTGCAGGCGCCGGACGAGCTCGGCCTTGTCCTCAGGGCGGACCTCGCCGTACACCTCGTCGATGCCCAGCGTGTGCGCCACGGCCTGCGCGGTCGTCGCGCCGTCGCCGGTCGCCATCACGATGCGGATGCCGGCCTGACGCAGCTCACGCAGCGCCGTGCCACTGGTGTCCTTGATCGGATCGGTCACCGCGATCAGCCCCGCCGGCTGACCATCCACCGCCAGGAACATCACGCTCGCCCCCTGCCCGCGCAGGCGCTCGCCTTCCATGCGTAGCGCGGAGATGTCGAGACCGGCCTGCTGCATCAGCCGGGTGTTGCCCAGCAGCAGCCGCCGGCCGTCGACCGTACCGCGCACGCCAAGCCCCGTCTCGGACTGGAAGTCGTCGACCCCCGAGAGCCGCAGGCCGCGCGATCGTGCTTCGGTCACGATCGCAGCGGCCAGCGGATGCTCGCTGCCCTGGTCCAGGCTCGCCGCCAGACGCAGGACATCGGCATGCTCGAACGGCGCGAGCGCCACGAGGTCATCGAAGGCCGCGCGGCCTTCGGTCAGGGTGCCCGTCTTGTCGACGATGAGTGTGTCGACCTGGCGCATGCGCTCAACCGCTTCCGCATCGCGAAACAGCACGCCGGCCTGCGCCGCCTTGCCGGTGGCCACCATCACCGACATCGGGGTTGCGAGCCCCAGCGCGCAGGGACAGGCAATGATCAGCACGGACACCGCATTGAGGATCGCGTAGGTCCACGACGGCTCGGGCCCCAGCAGGCCCCACGCCAGGAACGTCGCCACCGCGATCGCCATCACCGCGAGGACGAACCAGAACGCGACCCGGTCGGCCATGCGCTGCATCGGGGCGCGCGAGCGCTGCGCGCTGGCGACCAGCTGCACGATCTGCGCCAGCACCGTGCCGCTGCCGACCTGGTCGGCGCGGATGACCAGGCTGCCCGTCGTGTTGAGCGTCGCACCGATCACCGCATCGCCCACGCCCTTGGCGACCGGGATCGGTTCGCCGGTCAGCATGGACTCGTCCACATGGGACGTGCCGTCCTCGACGGTGCCATCGACCGGGACCTTCTCGCCGGGGCGTACTCGCAGGCGATCGCCGACCCTGACCGCCGAGAGGGGAACATCGGCTTCGCTGCCGTCAGGCATCAGCCGGCGCGCGGTCTTGGGCGCGAGTCCGAGTAGCGCGCGCATCGCGCCGGACGTCTGCGAGCGTGCGCGAAGCTCCAGCACCTGCCCGAGCAGTGTCAGGGAGACGATGACGCTGGCGGCTTCGAAATAGACGCCGATGCGCCCGTGCTCGCGGAACTCCACCGGAAAGAGGTTCGGCGCGAGGGTCGCGACCACGCTGTAACCGTAGGCCGCGGCGACGCCCGCGGCGATGAGCGTCCACATATTCGGGGAGCGGTTGCGGATCGAGGCCCAACCGCGCACGAAGAACGGCGCACCGGCCCAGAGCACCACGGGCGTGGACAGGAACAGCTCGAGCCACGTCCGCGTGGCGACCGGGATCGCCTCCACGCGATGGCCCAGCATCGCCAGCAGCAGGACGATGACGGTCAGCGGCAGCGTCCACCAGAAGCGGCGGCTGAAGTCGACGAGCTCGGGACTGGCGCCGTCGACCTCCCTCGGCACCTCAGGTTCCAGGGCCATGCCGCAGATCGGACACGTTCCCGGGCCGGGCTGGCGCACCTGCGGATGCATCGGGCACACATACGACGCCGCGGTGCCGGACATGCCACCTTGCGCGGACGCGGTCGCGCGCGGTGGGTGCCCGGGAGGAGTCACCGTACCGCGGGGCAGCGGCACGAGAAACGTCTGCGGCGAGGCGATGAAACGCGTGCGGCAGCGCTCGGAGCAAAAAAGCACCGTCAGCCCCTGGTAGTCGGTGCGATAGCGCGTATCGACGGGCACCTGCATGCCGCAGACCGGATCGATCGCGCCGGACTTAAGCGGCGAACCCTGCCCCGTCATCGGATCGGCTCCTGCAGGTCGAACAGCGCCGAACGGATCGGGCAGCCGCTGACATGGCCCCGGCCCGGGCAGGCCTCGACCAGCCCCTTGAGCGCATCGCGTACCCGCGCCAATTGGCCGATGCGCTGCTCGATGTCCTGGAGCTTGCTCGCCGCCAGCTCGCGAATGTTGCCCATGTCGCCTTCGGCCGCGTCCGACAGATCCAGCAGCTCACGGATTTCAATGAGGGTGAAACCCAGCGCCTTGGCGCGCAGCACGAAGTTCAGGCGCGCAATGTCGCTGTCGTGATAGTCCCGGTAGCCGGAGGCGCGTCGCGCCGGCGGCGGCAGCAGTCCATTGCGTTCGTAGTAGCGCACGGTGTCGATGGGAATCCCCACCCGGCGTGCGACCTCACCAATCTTCATGATCGATGCCCTCGAAAGAGAAACCGGCCGCGAACCCTCGACTCGGGTCCGGGGTCGAGACTTGTGTCACCGGCCTTGGACGGCACTCGTGCGAAACACGGCGCACCGCAGTTCGCGGTTTCAACAAGGAGATGCCCATGAACCGCATGACCACAGCGCTGCTGGCCGTATCGATGACCGCCCTGCTCGCGATGCAGGCGCATTCGCACGAGTCCGACAAGAAGGCCGCGCAAGGACACTCGGCGAGCCACGCCGGTCACAGCGCCGGCTCCATGGAACTGCATCGCATCATGATGCAGGGGCAGAAGATGCCCATGCCCATGAGTGGCAACGTCGACAAGGATTTCGCCGCGATGATGACCATGCATCACCAGCAGGCCATCCAGATGGCGGACGTAGTGGTCAAGCACGGCAAGAGCGCCGAGCTCAAGGCGCTGGCGCGCAAGATGCAGGAGGAGCAGCGCAAGGAGATCAAGCAGTTGGCTCCGTTCGCAAAGTAGGCCAGGGCGGCCCCGCCGCGCGGGGCCGCTTCGATCACATCGAGGCCATTGCGGCGCAGCTGCGCTCGCAGCGGCGGCAAGCGTCGATGCAGCGGCGCATCGCCTCGTCCTGGCCCCCGATGCGCTCGCACGATTCGGCGCACTGCCGACAGATCTCCGCGCAGGCGCGGCACGTCGCCGAGTGCGCACGCGTGCCCCGCAGCATCGCGTTGGCACTCACCGTGCAGATCTCGGCGCACGTCTGCATCAGCCCGATGTGATCGGCGCTGGCGTGCTCGCCGCCCATGCTCAGGCAGTGGTTGATCGTCTCGATGCAGACCGCTGCGCAGTTGAAGCAGTCGGCGATGCACTGGTTCATCTCGCTGCTTTGGTGTTCGGCGCTGTGATGGCTCATGAGGTAGTTCTCCGTAAGGTTGCGGGCGTGGATCGGCGCGCCCGCTTCACCGTCCCCGGTGCTACTCCCCATGCGTGGCAAACGGCGAGGTGCTGCCGTCCGCGTTGATCTTCTCGACCGTGTAGCGCTGCACGCGCCCGTCGGGCATCTCCATGCCCGGCGAACCTGCCGGCATCCCGGGCAGCACGAGCCCCTTGGCGCCATCGTTGGCGGCGAGCAGGCGCTTGATGTCCCCGGCCGGCACGTGACCTTCGACCACGAGCGTTCCCACCTGCGCCGTGTGGCACGAGCCCTTGCCCAGTGGCACGCCCAGGCGCTTTTTGACGGGCTCGAGGTTGTCGGTGTTGCGAACGTCGACGCTGAAGCCGGCCTCGCGCATGTGCTTCACCCACAGTCCGCAGCAGCCGCAACTCGGACTCTTGTGCACGACGACCTTGGGAAGGGCCGCGGGGCCACTGGCGACGACCGTCGTCTCCACACGTGCTCGGGACGCCGCAGCGCCCGCGTTAGCAGACGTGGCCGCCGGCGAAGTGGTCCTCGACGCCGCAGCGGGCGTAGTTCCTGCTGGCGCAGCGGTTCCCGGGCCCTGCGCGCAGGCAGCGAGTGTCACGAGGCTGGCCGCGAGTACTGACAGCCCGCGCATGTTCACGGGGCACCTGCCTTCTTCGGCCGCGACGACCAGTGGATGTGCACGATCTTCCAGGCGCCATCCACGTGGCGCAGGACCATCGTCTCGGTGCTCAGCAGTGTCTTGGCGTCCTTGCCCTGCCCCGCGCGGATCTCGCTCTCGCTGCCAACCCAGGCGGTGTCGCCATAGACCTGGGCATTTCGCTGCCTGGGCGTGATGGTCGCGCCTCCGAGGAACGCCGCGTCCGAGATCGCGTGGTGGCCGAGGTACTCCTCGCGCGAGCGCTCGGCGCCACCGCTTTCCAGGATCAGCACGCGCTCATCGAGCAGACGCGTGACGGTCGCCATGTCGGCGGCCTTGAGCGCGGTACCGAACTGCTCGACGACTGCGATCGCCTCCAGCATCGCTGGATCCATCGCCGGCGCGGCCGGCTTGGCGGCGTGCTGCGACGGCTCATGCGCGCTGACGGTGCCAGACGCGCATGCGAGCGCGGTCGCGAGGGCGAAGTGAATGCTCTTCATGGGAGGCTCCTGGGTCAGTGCGTGTGCGGCGGCGCGCCGGGCGGGTCGACGTGGGCCGGCTTGGCGGGCTTGGCCGGCGTGTCGTCATGCGGCGGCGTTCCCGGGGCGTGCTCGTGGCCACCGGCCGCCGGCTTGGCCGGCGTATCGTCATGTGGCGGCGTACCCTGCGCATGACCGTGCCCATCGGCCGCAGGTGCAGGTGCGTGGTGGTCGGCGGGCGTGCCCGGCGGGTGCGGGTGGTCGCCCGCGGGTGCCGCGCCGTCGTGGTGCGGCATCGTCTCCCCGCCGCCATGCGAGTGTCCGCCGCTGGACGCGACCATCGCCTGGTACTGCGCCGCGTCGAGCGTGGGCAGCTTCTGGATGAAGGCCGCCATGTTCCAGATGTACGCGTCATCCATGCTGCCGCCCCAGGCCGGCATGCCGGAGGCCTTGATGCCGTGCTTGATCACCCAGAACGCCTCGGCGGCGTCCACTGTCTCCTTCGTCAGGTTCGGCGGCGCCGGATACAGGCCGCGGGAGATCTCGGTGGGGCCCATGCCCGGAGCGAGATGGCACTGCGTGCACATCGCGGCGTAGTTGCCCGCGCCCTGCGTGATGCGCGCCTGAGTCATCAGGTCCTTGGGCACCTCGAGCTTGCTGGCGCGCGCCTGGATCGAGGCCTCGCGCAGCTGCTCGAGCACCGCATAGGTCGCGGGCAGGTGCGGATCGTCGGCGCCGACGTTGTAGATGCCGGCGCGGACGAAGGCGATCGCCCCGCCCACCAGCGCGAGGCTGGCGACGGTGGCGATCATGAGCGGAACGATCAGGCGTTTGCGTCGTGGATGCTGCATGTGGTCCATCTCCCCTAGAACCAGAACCGGATGCCGGCGACGAGCCGGGTGTCGCGCGTGGGCTCACCCTCGAGCCGGCGAAGCTGCGCCGTCTCGCCGAACGCGCGTTCGAATTCCACGCCGACATACGGCGCGAAGCGTCGGCTGAACTCGTAGCGAAGCCGCGCACCGGCCTCGATCGTCGACAGCCCCGAGCCCACGCCGATCTCGGGATCGTCCTTGGCGTAGAGCGTGGTCTCGCCCTGCCACTGCAGGATCAGGCGGTTGGTGATCAGCGTGTCGTACTCCGCCTCCAGCGTGGCGCCGCCGCGCCCGTTGGCACCGACGAACGCGGTCGCCTCCACCTCGAACTTGTAGGGCGCGAGGCCCTGGAAGCCAAAGGCGGCATACGTGCGAGACGGTCCGTGCCCGAAGTCGTGGCGCACGCCTGCAACCGCGTCCCACCACGGGGTGATCGATCGGCCGTAAAGCACCTCGGCATTCGCCGACTCGATCTCGCCATCGCTCGCCTCGCCCTCCGTGCGCAGCCACACGCGGTTGAGGTCGCCACCGACCCATGCGAGGCCCTCCCACCCCAGGCTGCCTTCCTCGGTGTCCTGCCACTCCAGGCGATCGACCAGCCAGTACGAGAACGTGCGCTCGTCGTGCACCTCGTGCCCGTGCGCATCGTCAGGAAAGGCCGCGGCGCGGTCGGCATCCGTCAGCGCGGGAATGGGAGTGCGCGGCGCGGCACTGGCCGGGAGGTCCGGGTCAGCGGCGTGGCCCATCGCGGCGTGGTCCATGCCCGACATCGCGCCATGATCCATGCCGCTGTGATCCATCGGCTCGGCGGTCGCGGGCGTGCCGTGACCCATCGCGGCGTGGTCAACCACGTTGGACGGCGGCGTCGCGACCGGCGTCCCGTGGCCCATCGCGGCGTGATCAACAGCGGCAGGCGCAGGCGTAGCCGGCGTGCCGTGCCCCATCGCGGCGTGATCAACCGCGTCGGCCGGCGGCGTGGCGACTGGCGTCCCATGCCCCATCGCCGCGTGGTCGACGGGGGCGGGCTTGGGTGCCGGCGTGGGTGCCCGCTTGGGCGCAGGGCGCGCCGCGGCCTTGGGCTTCGCCGCAGGTCGCGTGGCCGGCTTGGCGGGCTTCGGCGCCGCAGGGCCGTGCCCCATCGCCGCATGATCGACCGCCGCAGGCGCCGGCTTGGCGCCGGCGCGCACCGCGGGTTTCGGCGCGGGCTTCTTGGCGGCCGGTTTCGGCGCAGGTTTGGGGGCCGCTTTTTTGGGGGCCGGTTTGGGTGCTGGCTTGGGCGCCGGCATCGGCATCGTGTGCCCTTCGTGCTGCGCGAACGCAGGCGCGGCAGGGAATGCCAGTGCCGCGGCGAGAAGGCTGACAGAGAGGATCTTCAGGGCGTGCGTATTCATTCGCGCACCTGCACTTCGCGCATCATTCCCGACTCCATGTGGTAGAGCAGATGGCAGTGGTAGGCCCACCGCCCAAGCGCATCGGCGCGGACGCGGTAGCTGCGCTTGGAACCTGGCTGCATGTCGATCGTGTGCTTGCGCACCAGGAAGTTGCCGTTGTCGTCTTCCAGGTCGCTCCACATGCCATGCAGGTGGATCGGGTGCGACATCATCGTGTCGTTGACCAGCGTGATCCGCATGCGCTCGCCGTAGTTGAGCTTGATCGGCCCGGACTGCGAGTGCTTCACGCCGTTAAACGACCAGGCGAACTTCTCCATGTGTCCGGTCAGGTGCATCTCGAGCGTGCGACCGGGCTCGCGGCCATCCGGGTCTTCGAACAGGCTCCTGAGCATCGAGTAGCTCAGCGCCTTGCGGCCATCGGTGCCCATGCCGTTGCCGGGGTCGGCCAGCCGCGAGGTCGGCGTCATCGCCTGGTTGTCCACCAGCGGGTTGCCGTTCTCGGTCGCCGGATGCGTCTGCATGCCGGCCATGCCCGCCATCGCCGAATGATCCATCCCCGCCATCGAACCGCCCGCCGGCGTGCTGGAGGCCATCGCGGACATGTCGTGCCCGCTGTGGTCCATGCCCGCCATGGCGGCGGCCGGTGCCGCCGGAGTTGCAGGCGCGCCGTGGCCCATCGCGCTGTGATCCATCCCGGCCATCGAGCCGCCGCCATGGGCGCCGTGGTCGGCCATGCCCATGTCGGCCATGGTGAGGATCGGCCGCGGGTCGAGTTTGGGGATCGGCGCGCGCAGGCCTTCGCGCACGGCGAGAGTCCCGGACACGTAACCCGTGCGGCCGGAGTCCTGGGCAAAGATGGTGAACGCGTCCTGCCCACTGGGCTCGACGATAACGTCGAAGGTCTCGGCCGTCGCGATGCGGAATTCATCGATCGTGACCGGATGTACCGGCAGGCCATCGGCGGCGACCACGGTCATCTTCAGACCCGGGATGCGCACGTCGAAATACGTCATCGCCGAGCCGTTGATGAAGCGAAGGCGCACCTTCTCGCCCGACTTGAACAGCCCGGTCCAGTTGCCCAGCCCCGTGGTGCCATTCATGAGGTAGGTGTAGGTGTTCGCGTTGACGTCCGAGATGTCGGTCGGCGTCATGCGCATCTGGCCCCACATCTTCCGGTCCTCGAGGGTCGCCGAGAGCCCCTTCTTCTGGGCGTCGCGCATGAAATCGCCGACGGTCCGCTTGTAGGTGTTGTCGAAGTCCGCCATCTTTTTCAGGCGGGCGAACAACTGCTCGGGATTGAGGTCGGTCCAGTCGGTCAGCAGCACGACATAGTCGCGCTGGAACGCGATCGGATCCGGTCCCGCCGGATCGATGATCAGTGCGCCGTAGAGGCCCGCCTGCTCCTGGAACGCCGAGTGCGAGTGGTACCAGTAGGTGCCGGCCTGGTTGACGTCGAATCGATAGACGAACGTCTCGTCCCGGCCGATGCCATCAAAGCTGATGCCCGGCACGCCATCCATGTTGGCGGGCAGGATGATGCCGTGCCAATGGATCGAGGTCTGGTGCCCGTGGATCGAGCCGACGGGCAGCGCGTTGCGCACGCGCAGGGTGACCGTGGTGCCTTCCTTCCAGCGAAGGATGGGCGCGGGCACGGTGCCATTGACGGTCACGCCGGGGCGGACGCGGCCGGTGAAGTTGACCGGGGTTTCGCCGATGGTGAGGTCGAAATCGGTCCCGCGCAGTGTGTTGAAGTCACCGACCCGCAAGGCGGGCTGGGACCAGGCGGTGCGCGGCAGGAACGCGGCGGCCGCGCCGCCGAGCGCGAGGCCCTGGACGAAGCGGCGACGCGACAGCATGGGCACCCCGGAGGCGGGGTCGCCGTTGAATATGGAAGACATGGAGCACTCCAAATCGATTTCAGGCAGGTCCCGTGCGGGGACCGGGAGGCGCGAACGCGCCTGCCACGCCCGGAGGGCGTGGGGAGTGCCTTAGCCGATCGGAGGTCGGATCAGATGGGGCAGCCGCGGGGACGCGTGCTGCGACGTGCCGCTCATCACGAGGATCGAGTGCGGCAAAGCGGCCCCCGGCGCGACGGCCGGGATGAACGCGGTGGACGCGTGCTGCGTGCACGCACACTGGCAGGTCGTGCCGTCGCAGCAGTCGGCCGGCTCAGCAGGCCCGCCATCGGAGACGGCGTCCAACGGGCCCGCATCGCTGTCGCCATGGTCCATGGCCGCGTGGTCCATTGGCGGCATCGATGTGTCTGCGTGGGACGCCATGGTCATGCCAGGGTGGCATTCCTCGCCGACGGTCGATGCGACTTCCGCCTGGGCGCGATGCGCTTCGTGGCTGGCGTGCGCCAACTGCATGCGCGTGGACGCCTGCGCGAACCCGACGCCATTGGCGATCAGGGTCACGCACAGGAGCACACGCAGCAGCAGCGAAAAAAGGCTCACGTCCCTACTCTATCGCGAAGTTGAACAGCCCGTGTTCAGCAAGAGTGAACTTTGGACCCGGGTCCAAGGTGCAGCGCCGACAGGCGGCATGTCAGGTCGCGCAGCTGCCACAGCAACCACTGTGCGACGCGACTTCGGCGCCGGATGCGCCGACCACGCGATAGCCTTCCCCCTCGATCGCCGCGCGAACCTGCGACTCATCCGCCAGACCCTCGACCTCGACCGTACCGGCCGCGACATCGACGCGTGCCGTTCCACCCAAAAGGCCGACGGCCCGCGTGATGGCGCGCTCGCAGTGGCTGCAGGTCATGCCTTCGACATCGAATTTCATGGTGCGTTCTCCTCGCCGGCCCCATGCCGGTGATCGAAGCCTCCGGCCTGCCCCCATGGGAAGGTCAACCACCGGGTGATGGACAGCGGGCCAACATTCACGTGCGGGCGCGGTTGACCTTCCCATCATGGCAAGCTCCACGCTGCACCATACCGAATCCGTACGGGGTGCACGATGAACGCAATGACCGCTCGTTCCGAACCGACCGCGAGCCTGCGAGTTCCTATCGAGGGCATGACCTGCGCGTCCTGCGTCGGGCGGGTGGAGCGTGCGCTTTCGAAGCTGCCCGGCGTCGAGACGGCGCAGGTGAACCTGGCCACCGAGGTGGCGGAAGTCCAGGGCGCAGGGCCACTGGACGTCACCGCCATCAGCCGCGCGGTCGAGGACGCCGGTTACCGGATCGGAACGCGAACGGTCGACCTGGCCATCGAAGGGATGACGTGCGCCTCGTGCGTGGGACGCGTGGAGCGCGCGCTCAAGCGTGTGCCAGGCGTCATGGGCGCCACCGTCAACCTGGCCACGGAGCGGGCGAGCTTGACGGCGTTGGCCTCCGTCGCCGACGCCGCGCTGCTTCAGGCCGTGAGCGACGCAGGCTATGTGGCGCGCGCCCCGGCGGCCGTGGACCCGGGCCGCGCTGGAGGCGATATCTCGCACACCGCAGCCGGCATGAGCCGGGAGGCCCGCCACCTGCTGATCGCGGCCCTGCTCTCCCTGCCGCTGGCGGCGCCGATGGTCTCGCTGCTCTGGGGCGAGCACTGGATGCTGCCCGGCTGGGTCCAGTGGGCGCTCGCGACGCCCGTGCAGTTCTGGCTGGGTGCGCGGTTCTATCGAGCCGCGTGGAAGGCCGTGCGGGCTCGAACCGGCAACATGGACCTGCTGGTCGCGCTCGGCACGAGCGCGGGCTACGGCTTGAGCGTCTACCACCTGCTGCAGCCGCCCCATCATGGCGCGGGTCCGCTCTACTTCGAAGCCTCGGCGGTGATCATCACGCTGATCCTGCTGGGCAAATTCCTTGAGGCGCGCGCCAAGCGCCAGACCACCGAGGCGATCCGCGCGTTGCAGGCGCTGCGTCCCGGCACGGCCCGCGTACGCCGGGGTGGCAGCGACGTCGACCTGCCCATCAATGAGGTGCGGGTCGGGGATGTCGTGGTCGTACGCCCCGGAGAGCGCTTTCCGGTGGATGGCCGCATCCAGGACGGGCAGACGCACGCCGACGAGTCCCTGATCACCGGCGAATCGATCCCGGTCGCCAAGGGCGTGGACGACCGGGTCACCGGCGGCGCCGTCAACGGCGAAGGCCTTGTGCTCGTCGAGACGCTGGCCGTGGGCGCCGAATCGGCGCTCGCGCGGATCATCCGACTGGTCGAGGACGCGCAGGCCAAGAAGGCGCCCATCCAGCGCACGGTCGATCGGGTCAGCGCCGTATTCGTGCCGGTAGTCATCGCGCTGGCACTCGTCACGCTGCTCGGATGGGGTTTCTATGCCGGCGACTGGACGCAGGCGATCCTCAAGGCGGTCGCCGTGCTCGTCATCGCCTGCCCATGTGCGCTCGGGCTGGCGACACCGACCGCCATCATGGCGGGCACCGGCGTCGCGGCGCGCGCCGGCATCCTGATCAAGGATGCCGAGGCGCTCGAGGTCGCGCACACGATCGACGTCGTCGCATTCGACAAGACGGGCACGCTGACCGCGGGCAAGCCGCACCTGGTGGAAGCGGTCGCGAGCAACGGCCGCACCGGGCAGCTGGTCCAGCGCGCGGCCGCCCTCCAGTCCGGGAGCGAGCACCCCCTCGCCCACGCGGTCATCGAAGCCGCATCGGCCGATGCGCGTCTGTCCGTCCAGGACGTCCGGGCCGTCGCGGGCCGCGGCCTGCGTGGCCGGGTCGAGGGCGTCGATATGCTCATCGGCAGCAGCGCGATGATGCATGAGGCCGGCGTCGACCTGACCCCGATGGCCGGTCGCGCCGAGGGCCTCCAGGCCTCCGGACACACGGTGTCCTGGGTCGCCACGAGCGCGGAGGGTACCCTACAGCTCGACGGCCTGCTCGCCTTCCGCGACGAGCCCCGTGCCGGGGCGCGTGAGGCGATCGCCCGCCTGCATGCACTCGGTCTGCGGACCGCGATGATCTCCGGCGACAACGAGGGCGCGGCGCGGCACGTCGCGCTCTCGCTCGGGATCGACGAGGTGCGCGCCAACGTACAGCCCCACCAGAAGGTCGAGGCGGTCAACTCGCTCAAGGCCTACGGCGCAGTCGCCATGGTGGGCGATGGCATCAACGACGCCCCGGCGCTGGCCGCAAGCGACGTGGGGATCGCCATGGGCACGGGCACCGATGTCGCGATGCAGGCCGCGGGCGTCACGCTGATGCGGGCAGACCTTGGTCTCGTGGCCGCCGCGCTGGACATCTCCCGCCGGACGACCCGGAAGATCCACCAGAATCTGTTCTGGGCTTTCGGCTACAACGTCATCGGCATCCCGATGGCCGCGTTCGGGCTGCTGGATCCGGTGATCGCGGGCGCTGCGATGGCCTTTTCGTCCTTGAGCGTGCTCGGCAACACGCTGCTGCTCAAGCGCTGGACGCCCACTGATCCGCATGCCCTGTCCCAGGAGGTCCGTCATGCCGCGTAACGCGCCTCGTCCCGAGCTCGCTGAAGCCCGCGAGCAGGGCCTACACAACATCGGCGAGGCATCCCAGCTCACCGATGTATCGGCCAAGATGATTCGGCACTACGAGAGCATCGGCCTGATACCGGCGGCGGCCCGCACGTTCGCGGGCTATCGCCTCTACAACGACGCGGACCTGCACCGCCTGCGCTTCATCAAGCGCGCGCGCAACCTCGGGTTTTCGATGAAGCAGATCGAGGTACTGCTGTCACTCTGGGACGATCGCTCCCGTGCCAGCGCAGACGTCAAGCGCCTGGCGCGCCTGCATGCCGACGAGCTGGCTACCAAGATCGCGGAGATGCAGGCCATGCAGCGAACCCTCGAGACGCTGGCGCGGCGCTGCCATGGTGACGGTCGCCCGGACTGCCCGATCCTCGAGGACCTTGCTGCGATTGCTCCAGACCCTCGCCCATGAATCGTCCGCTTCCCTATGAGAACCAAATCATCGGGGTATTCCTCTACGCGCTCGGCTACGCCGAGGCCGCGCGCGTCGCTCGCGAAGGGGCTGCGCCCACCGCCGACCGACCACTGACGCTCAACCTGTTCCAGCAGACGCCGCTGGACTCGGCCTTCAGCGACCTGGTGGTCGGGCGCGACCAGTGCCTGGTGATCGAGTTCAAGCGGTCGGCCGCGGAGTTCGCAGCCGAACGCGGAAAGGATCGCGCGACGCTCCGTAATGCACTGGTTGCCAGCCCCGCTTTCAAAAAGCAAAGCGCCCATGGGCACCATGTGGTCTATGCACGCCCATCCGAGCAGGGCGTCGAGCTTCGCTGTTGCACCTACCTCGACGTCCTGGGTCTGCTTGATCCGCCCAAACTCGACCGGGGGTCTGCCGAGGCGATGGTGCGTGTTCTCGTCGACCCCAAGCCCGGCACCAAGATTGGGCTCGCCGCGCCTGACATGGTCACCTACCTCGACCGCTTGCGCCGCCTTCGGGCCGAACAGGTGGGCACCGGCGGTCGGGCCGGGACCGAGGCCTGGCTGGGGCTTGCCCGCGGTGCGGATGGTCTGAAGGCAGTGGTGGCTTCGTCGCTCGACGCCTTGCTCGGACTGGATCTCGACAGAGGGCCGACGCAAACGCAGGAGCTCCCGGAGCCGGAGCGTAATCGCGGAATGGATCTCGGCCGGTAGTGCGCGTTCGCCCCCGAGCCACATGCGTGCGGACCTGATCACTATTGGAGCCAGCGAGATCTGTCTGGCCTCCCCGCCACGCGCTTCCTCGCACGGCAGGCGCGGACCCACGCATTCACCGCCTGCTCCGTCGCGGGAGGGAAAAGCGCAGCCAGTGAGACAGGCGTGGAAATACTGGGCCCATGGACCCGCATCCCGACCTCGTATACAAGCGCAATGAGTCCACGGTGACCTGCCAGTTCCGTGAGGAACTGATCGCCGCGGCGTTTTTGACGCACGATGGGCAGTGGGAGCTGACCGCGATCGACCAGCAGCCCACGCTTCATGTGACTCGATCGGATGCGGTCCTCGCCCTGCAGGCGTGGGCACGCCGCTACGCCTGGTCGCGAACGACGGTCCACTGACATGTCGGGCGTTTTCTATGATGCTGCTCGAAATCCGGACCTAGAGACGTCAGATGGCGGACGATGATCGCGTACCGAAGGGATGGTGGAGTCGGCCTCCAACGGAGGGCGACAAGCCGCTCCTGCTCGCAGTACTGGCCGTCCTCATTGCGGGCCTGTACGCACTCGACTGGTACTTCAAATATGACGTCATGGCGCGATGCGTGCCTGCCGTAGGCGGCATGCGATGCGCGGTCTCGCACACCTCGGACTCTGCGCAGGACCTGACTCTATGTGTTGAGGTCAAGCGCCTGTGCGCCAACGGCAACCCGTCTTTGGCACGTGGCTGTTTTTCTGGCGTAGTGGCACCCAAGCGCGCTGGCAGCCTGCTGATCGGCGACCGCGAGTTTTCCAATGCAAGCGACTGCGTAGTCACCAAGGAACCGCATACAGCCCGCGTCTTTCTGCCGGGGGCCGAGAAGAAGGCAGCGCCTGAGAAGGCGAAGCAGTAAGGCGTCTAGATCCGGGCGGAAACGGCAACGTTTCCAAGGCACCCGGACTCAGCTACGGGTGTTCGGCTTGGGGTCGCCATTCGAACTTGCTGGATGTCCACGACCGAGTAGCCCGTGGCCCGGATGATGCGCTCGACGAGCTCTGTATCGAGATTGTCGGTGACTTGCACCACGCCCTCGCGAATGTCGACCCGTGCCCTGCCGCGCACCGATTCGATGGCTCGCGTGATCGCTACGGCGCAGAAGCCACAGCGCAGATTTTCGACCTGGAACTTCATGGCCACCTCGCGTTTGACCGCGGGAGATTCGAGCTTGCCCCCATGGGAGGGTCAATGCCTCGCAGCGCTTGAGGTGATCGGGGAAATCCTACGCACGAATGTATGGTCGTCCGAGCGCGCAGCTGGGGCCGCATCGCCATTCTTTACTTAGGCGCGGGCCACGCAGGCGCCGACATTCCCATCGTCGGGTTCACCGCAACGGCCCGCCAATTCACCCACATACGGATGCAAACAAGCATGGATGACCTCAAGGCGCTCCGTGTCGAATCGATCGAAGCTGCTGCTCGCGGGGATGTGCAGGCATTCCTGATCGCCCAGACCCTGCCTTCCCACCTCGGCGGTCGTATCGACCGATAAGCGTGCGGGGCCGCCGTGCGCGAGAGTTTCCTCGCCCGAACGGACGCCGGACAATCAGCTAGGCGGGAACTGCGCCCTAAGGCCTCGACTGAGAAACGTCAACGCGGCCATGGCCCATGGATCTCGCTTTTGCGCTGCGAATCGCAGTGCCTGCATGTCGCGAAGATGCCAATAGGGCAGTCGATCCAAGGGCTGCCCGGAGTCGCGAATTGCACGGCACCGATCGATAAATGCAGCCATGCGTTTCCCGATCTCCACCGGCTCGATCACCGCATCGGGTTCGAAGCGCATGCGCTCGCGATAGGCCATGTACGCAGGCAGCGCTGCGCGGGTCGACCAGCGAAGGGCAGGCAGCGCGGCGGCGGGGAATGGTGACTCGATCGGCAGGTAGGCCAGACCCAGATCGATGTGCTCGTCCGACGTCGCCACCCAGTAGTGGGAGGCCTCGCCGTTGCCCGTCGTCCCGAAGCCCTGGAGGCTCAGCTGTCGGCCGTCGCGGGAAACGACCGCACACAGGAAGTCCCCGCCTGCGACTTGGGTATCGATCCCGGCGTCGCCCAGAAGGGTCGCCACGCCGAACGCGGCGTACATGCAGCGCTTGTAGTAGTCGTCTGGGAACTGGGCGCGCAGCGCTGCGTCGGTGACGGTCAGCGAGCGGGTAACGGGATCGATCGCCCTCATGGTTTGGGGTGTTGCACTGGCGATACTCCCGGCGACAGCTTCATTCCCGATGGCCCCGAAGCTCGGCGAAGCGAGTGGCGGCGCTGACCGACGCATCAAGGTCGGGAGCCGGCCGCGCCGCCAAGGCCGCAGCGAGCGCCTGCGCCTGGAGCTCATCGCGGTTGGCGACGAAGCGGTCGACATCGAGGTTGCGCTGGACAAGGTAGGAGACAGGAATCTCTTCCGCATTCTCCTTTAGGCAAGCCCAGAGCCAGATCTGTTCCTCGAGCAACGCCTGCGCTTGCGGACTGGTGCAACGCGCGGCCCATCCGGCCAGCCATTCGCGTGCATCTGAGAGGGCCTTCGGCGTGTGCTCGAGGCAAGGCTGCCCGGCAAATACCCGGCGACGAGTAATGAACACCCAGAGCGTGTGCACGTCCCCATGAAACCCGGGGCGGGCGCAGTAGCGGTGAATGGCCTTCAGGACCGCATCCCGCACGTCGCGGGCCTCGCCAAGGCGCCCCCCCTCCAGGTAGCGCCGGTAGAACAGACAGAGCAGGAGGATCGCGTCGAGTAAGCGCTTGCGCGCCAGCGACTGCAGGACGCGCCGGAAGTGCGCACGGCTGCGCTTGACGCCACGAAAGTCCGGGGCATCCAAGGTATTGAGAATGAACTTGTCCTCCGGCCCACTTTCGTACAGGGCGAACTGCTGGAGCAGTCGCGCGATCTCGCTTTCGCGCTTCGTGGGGCTCCACGGCGCTCCACTCAGCAAATCCCAGAGCGGGCTCTCGTAGGCCGCTTGCGTATGGAGGTATCCGGGCTTCGCGGCGACGCGCTCCACCACGCTCGCGCCATTCAACTTGCGGTCCTTCAAGCCCGGATTCGAGCAGTGCTCACGGATCCGCTTGAAGACCCGATACGGACCGCGCTCAGGCTTCAGGAACAACCGGTCCATCGCCGCAGGATCGTCCCACGGCGTCTGCTTCTGGGCGCAGACCAGGCAGTACCAGACCTGGCTACGAAGGCGACCGATGGGGTCTGCCTTCCGGCGGCCCTTCCGAGCCGCCGCGTTCGTTTCGCTTCGGTTCGCTTTCGCGCCGGCCGTTGCGCCGGAGCCATTTGTGCTGACTTTTTTTGGCATGCCAGCACGAGGATTTCATGCTGGTATGCGCGCTGTCCAACGCAGCACTGCGAACCACACGTGCCCTTGACCCACGAAGAGACTCGGACCCTCACCCAGCGGCTGCTGGCCGAGCACGGCGAATTGATCGGCGGAAATGCGCTCGCCCGATGCCTGGGCTATCGCACGCAGCGAGCGTTCCAGATGGGGATCCAGCGCGGCCAGGTGCCGGTGGAGACGTTCACCCTGGCCGGGCGCCGCGGGCGCTATGCGCGCACGTTCCAGGTCGCGCAGTGGCTGGCGGACTGCGGACCGGCATTGTCGACGACTCAAACCCTCGAGGGCGACCCGCCGAGCCCGCCCGAAATCGACAAAGGCGCGGCGGCCTGACCGCGCGAGCCGCGACATTCGAGCGACATCCTAACCACCGACCGGAGGGCTGACCCGCCCAGACGAACTCACCTGCCCGCACGAAAAACATTTCCGGTCCCGGAAACGAGCACGGGCCCCCGAAGGGGCCCGTGAGACAGCATGAGGCGTGTGAGAACCCTCAGCTTCTTCGATTTTGGGGTCACGGTCAACTGCTGCCTGCGAAAAGCCAGGCACTACCCGGAAGCCTCGTGATGCCGACCTGCATCCCCGCCGCGCCGAGCTGACGGCGCGCCACCGCCCTGCACGCCCGCTTCGCCCGCATTGCCCGGCGAACGGCCCGCGCGTGCCTTGCGTTTCCTGACCTGTCGGCCTGACGCGCGCTCGCGCGCCGGGTCCATCACCCATGCCCGATGGCGACCGTGCGGTCGCCGTCGCAGGAGTCTGTATGTCCTACATTTCCGCGCCGCTCGCAAGTCGCAGCGGCAAGACCGGTCCGCTGCGTGCGTTCCTCGACGCCGACGCGCCCATCCATGTGCCGGGTGACCGGCCCTTCCAGCCGCGTGTCTACAAGCGTCGCGAGTTCGAGAACCGCGACGTCTACGGCTTCCAGTCCATCAAGGAGAACCGCGTCGTCGAGGTCGACGGCCTGGCGGCGATCGCGGTGGCGGTCGCGCTTGAGACCGACCCGCGCGTGCAGGCCTACACCGAGCGCCCGCGCATCCTCAAAGCCGGCGACCTCCAGGTGGAGCTCGACTTCTGGGTCCAGCACGCGATGGGCTTCGTCGAGTTCCTGCTGATCGTCGCCGACGGTGCGTGTGTGCAGGGCCCGGGCGGCACGCTGCGCCCCCGCGAAGCCGAGCGGCTCGAGGCCGCAGCGAGCGAGCAGAACGTGCGCCTTCGCTTCGTGACCGAGCAGGACGTGCGCGCCCAGGGCGGCGCGGTCAGCCAGAACATGCGCCTTCTGGGCTTCATGCAGCTCGCCCAGGGCTTGGGCAATCGCCTGGCCCTGCGCAGTCGGATCCTGGGTCACCTCGAGCGCGTCGAGCGCGCGCGCATCGACCAGCTCGAGGCCGCGCTCGCGCCGTTCCATCCCTGTGACGTGCAGGCCATCACCTGCGAGCTCATCTGCCTCGGCTTGCTGGACTTCGATCGGGCCGTGCGCCTGGGACGCTACACCCTCGTGTCGCGGAGGTCGCCGGCATGAGGTATCTCACCGAAGAAGACGTCGAGCGGCTGCTCGCGCTGCCCCGCCCGGACACGGAAGCCATGGTCGATCTGGACGAGGCGACGCGCAAAGCGATCGACAACCGCGTCAACGCGCTCGTCGAGCTCATCAAGGGCGAGCCGGTCAAGCGTGTTTCCACGCTGTACGGGATCCACCGCAAGACCTGCAAGCGCATGCTCGAGCTGTCCAACGAGCCGGCGCCGGGCGGCGGCGTGCATGGCTTTGCCGTGTGCATGCCGCAGGTGCGCCTGGTCGATCCCAAGCCGCGCGAAAAGGACGCGCCTGTCCTCAATCATGCCTACGGCATGACGCGGCTGGTCGACGCGGTCCCGGAGCTCAAGGCGGCGCTCGTCAAGTTCAGGGGCGCCCTGCCGTCCCGCCGCCAGACGAGCCCTGCCTTCAATCGCCTGTGCAGCGAGGTGAACCGGATCCTCGGCCGCGCCGGCCGCGGTGAGAACGACTACCCGCGTAACACCCGCGACGGCGGCCGCCGCGCCCTGGCCACCTTCATCGAGCGTCTGCGCACCCGCGCCGCGGAGCTCGCGATGAAGTTCGTCGTCGAGCCCACCTTGACCAAGTGGGCCGAGCTCTCCACGCCCGAGCCGTTCGACGAGGCGCAGGTCGACGGGCACTACATCGACCTCAAGGACCAGTGGTGCGCCATCCCGCTCTCGGACGGCTCCCACCGCCTGACGCGCGTGTCCGGCCTGATGCTGCTGGCGGAAATCGATGTCGGATCGCGTGCCTGCATGGGCTGGACGGTGATCGTCGACGAGGCGTACTCGCAGTTCGACTTCCTGCGCACGATCAAGCGCGCCCTGATGCCGTGGCGGCCCAAGGACATGACCGGCCGGCGGATGCAGTACCTGCCCAATGCGTGGATGCCCAATGCGATCGACGGCCCGCCCGCGCGCGGCCTTCGCATCTCGGTCGACAACTACAGCAGCCACCTCGCCAAGCACGCCAAGCGCGCGCTCGCTCAGGTGCGCCTTGGGATCTACCGCTTCGGTCACGCCGGCATCCCGGAAACGCGGCCGCACATCGAGGCGTTCTTCAAGTCGATCGAGGTGCAGGTCCTGCGCTACCTCGCAGGCGGCTTCGAGCCGGAGACCAAGGTGCGCGAGGAGCAGAAGGTCTCGGCGCAGAACAGCAAGGCGCACCCGATCTTCCTGCACCTGCTTGAGGACATGCTGGACATCGTCTTCTCCACCTACAACGTCACCGCCCACGAGGGCCTGCAGGGTCGCAGCCCGCGCGAGGTCATCGAAACCTACTTGGCCGAGGGCGGCATGCCGCTGCGCTCGAGCCGGACGGCCGAGGACGTGCGCGACCTAGGTCGCTTCCGCGTCCGCGTGACGATCCGTGGCGGCGACGGCGAGCTGCCCCACGTCAACTTCGGCTACGGGACGTATCGCAGCGAGAAGCTCAACACCCGTCCGGACCTGGTCGGCAAGACGTTCAACGGCTATATCGCGGAGGACGCGCGTTTTCTGCAGTTGCTGGACGCCACCGGGCAGCCGTACCTGGAGCTCAAGACGCTGCCTCCGTACGCGCTGACCCCGCACACGCTGGATGAGCGCAAGCGCGCGCATCGCTGGCGCAAGACCCGCGGCCAGCGCTGGAACGGCATCGGGGACCTCATTGACGCGTTCCACGCGGAGGTGCGCGATGCGGCCCGGCACCTGCGCTGGGCGGCCGATGACGTCGCGTCCGGACGCATTCCCAAGGCCAAGACGCCCACTCCTCAGCCGTCCCGCAGCGGTGCAGCTCGCACGCTGGAAGGCTTCGCCCCGCGCGGCGGCGCCGTCTCGCTGCGCCGTCGCTAATCACCCCATCCCTTATCGGCCGCGGCAACGCGGCCCCGTGGAGTCTTTTCGCAATGACGACCCCTGAAGTGCATCCCCTGCTTCGCTGCAAGCGTCCCCTGATCTTCACCCGTCCTGGTGAGCGTCTGGCCGGCGCCACCCGCGCCACCATCGAAATGGGCTGCGACGCCCTCTGGATCGAAGGCAACGGGCGCGTCGGCAAAACCTTCGGCGCCCAGCAGCTCGTCCAGACGGACGCCTGGCGCCCGTACCCGATGTACATGATGGCATTCACCTACACCAAGCCGACCAAGCCCACGGAAGGCTATTTCATGACCTCCTTGCTCACCCAGATGGGCCAGAACGTGGCCGCCAGCGCCAGCAGCAACATGCTGATGACCCGCGTGGTGCGCACGCTCAACGAGCAGCGCGTCAAGCGCGGCGCCGACATGATCGGGTTGGTCCTCAACGAGGCGAACCGCTTCACCTCGGAGGAGTACGAGCACGCGATGTCGATCGGTAACGAGCTCGAGAAGACCACGCGCGTGTTCTACCTTTTCATCAACCAGAACGATGCCGGGCGGCTCGGCCGCGGCGACACCGACGCGCGTCCGCCCCGGCACATCTTCGGGCGCTACTTCATCAACTCGCACCACTACACCGGGCTGCTCTGGGACGTTCCGGCCGAGGACCGGCCGCACCAGACGATGTCGGACGTCGCCCTGGCGTTCCTGGAGTACGACAAGGAACTCACGTGGCCCGAAGGCTCGGGCATCTCGTTCACCCAGCACTGCGCGCCCAAAGCCTGGGCGAATGGCTGGCGCCTGGGCAGCCAGATCGACATGATCCGAAAGGTCATGAACGAGGTCCGAGCCGAGGCGGGGCTGGGGGCTGCGACCACATGGCCGATGCTGACCTTCGAGAAGTTCGTCTACATGGTGCTCGTGCGCATCGCCATGGAGGACGAGGACTTCCTCGCGCTGACCGAGGCGCAGGTGCGCGAGGCACTTTTCCGGGTCGGATACCTCGAGATCGAGCCGGGCTACGAGGGGATGCCGGCATGAGCACCGTCATCACGGCCCCCTATATCGAGCTGCGCGGCACCGTGCCGCGCAACCAGCTCTCCCCGTTCGCGGAGGTTCTGACCTCTCCGTTCGCGGGTGCCGACCGGTCCGATACCCCGGCCGCCTCGGGTTTTGGCACGCTCGCCAAGATCGTCCGCCTCAACCACCTTGCACCGACCGAGCTCTCCAGCCTGCTGGGCATCCGAGTCCGACGCGCCGACGACCTGTCGGCCGTCATGACCTTTTCCGAGGCCCGTCAGATCGCCGTCGCGCGGGCCCTGCGTCTTCCGGAGGTGCCCGCGGAGTGGAACCTGTCCACCTGGTTCCCGTTCAAGGCACCCTCCTCGCTGCTGGCCACGGGCTGGAAGTTCCGGTACTGCCCGGAATGCCTGCGGGAGGGTTACCACACCCTGCTGCATCAGCTCCCCTGGAGCCATCGCTGTGCCTGGCACGGCGTCGCGCTTCGGGACGACTGCCAGCACTGCGGCCTGCCGGCCGCGGTGAAGGCGGACTGGGAGGCCGGCGCGAACCTCAAATGCGCCTGCAGCCAGAGCCCGCTGGACACGGACCTGATCCTGCACGCGTCCGCGCCCGACGGCGCGAAGGACTTCACCGACAGCTACCTTCGATGGGCTGCCGAGGAACGAACGCGCTCGGCGCTGGTGATCCCCGACCTCGCGGGAGATCCCCGCCCGGCGCTCGCAGCACTGGTCGAAATGCCCGGGCCGTGGCGCAGGCAGGTGAAGCCGACCACGCTGCCCGGTGCCGAGTCCCAGCCCGCGCTAGCGCCCTCGGCTGACCGGCTTCCAGTCCACGTCCGCACGACCGGTATCGCGGCCCGCGCGCCGACCTCGGATCGCGATGGCCTGCTGGCGCTCGAAGAACTTAGGCGGGACCGACCAGGGTTCCTGATCACGCCCAAGCGGGTCGCGCCGATCATGTCGGCCGTAGCGGTGGACCTCGCGCTCCGCCTGCCTGTGAAGTCGCTGACGGATCGGGAGATGAGCCTGTTCCTTGCGGGGATCGGAGTCGAGGCACCGAAGTCGTTCGACCCGGCCAGCCGGCGGTTCTCCGGGGAGGTGTCGATGTTGCCGCCCACCTACGTCGGGGGCCGGCAGTTCCTCAACCTGCTGTGTGTGCATCCGTCCGCCTACCGTCTGGTGGTCGGGCTCGTGGACGCTGCGCTGGACGGTCGAAACCTCTTCGACTTCCACGCCCAGGCCAGCCACCGCGAGTTTGACCTGCTGATGCGGGCCTGCGGGCAGATCCTGGCCCGTGGGTATGCCGAGGGCCTGCGCTCGACTCTCGCGGTCCACGTGCCGGAGCTCTACAGCGAGCCGCGCCTGCGCCCCCGGTTGCGCCAGCCGTGGGCCCTGGTGCGCCGGGAGAGTGGACGACTGTCCAGCGTCGGGGTCGCTTGGGTGCCCCTGTCCTACGCCAGCCGTGGGGAAGCGGCGGTGCTGGAAGCCGAGGATCTGGCGAACCAGCGTCGACAGCGCTCTGCGGGTCGCCGGCGGAAATAGGCCCCGTCGAGAGTGCGGCTCCCGGATGGGTGCACACCTCGTTGTGGTGGGGCCGGTCGCCTGGCCCCACCACAGTGCGCAACCGGCAAAGGGGGACCCGCAACGGTGCGGCGGCTCGCCCAGAAAAAGGTGTGCATGAGCACACCCCGGGTATTGAAAATCAATTAGTTACTGTGGGCACTCGAGAGTGCGCTGCCCAGCTGCACGTGGCCCTAGCATCCAATGTCCACACTGATCGCGCCGTTGATACGGACTGCGCTGGCTTGAGCGTCCCAGCGTGCACACTCGGCTGGTCGGCGTAAGCGTCGTCACGGTGGCAGCTGCGATTCCTTGGGGCCACAGTGCGAACGTGCGTAAAGCCAGTTGTCGGTCGGCGTTCGATTCGCCGGCCCATCCGGCTTCCCTGATGTGGCGCAGGCATGCGTCACGTCGCCCGTTACGGCTGCCCCATTGCATCCCACCCAGCGCACAAGTTCCGACCGACCGCGCGCATGCACGCCGATGTCCGAACCTCCAAAACAAAGAGGGCCCTTTCGGGCCCTCTCGGTTCGACGTGCGCCGTACCGGCGCGACGTCGCGAACTGCAGCGGGATCAGACCGCCGCGTCCTTGAGCTTCTTCAGCGGACGGGCCTTGAGCTTGACGCTCGCCGGCTTCGCGGCGAACCACTGCTCTTCCTTGGTGAACGGGTTGATGCCCTTGCGCTTCGGCTTGGCCGGGACGTCGACCTTGGTGACCTTCAGCATGCCGGGGAACGTAAACGTGCCGCAGCCCTTCTTGTGCAGCGAGCCGTGAGCCGCCTCTTCGAGCGAGGCCAGCACGGCGCGCACGTCGCGCGGCGCGAGCTCGGTGCGCTCGGAGATGTAGTTCACGAGGCCACTCTTGCCCAGGGGCTCGGTCACGGGCTTGATCTTGGTGGCACCGCTCGCGGTCTTCTTCGCCATGGTCAGCAATTTCCGGGTGGAAAGGAATGCGCGTTATCGCGCGTGTGCGGCCCGGATGCAAGGCCCCATCCGCATTTTTTCGCGGAAAACGCGCATTTCCTGCCGGACGGTCGCATCCGGATCGCTCGCGCGCGGCGCCGGGTGCGCCGCCTCCTTCGACGCGGACCCGCCGACGGCGCTCACTTGCAGGCGTCATAGACCTGCCGGCTCAATGCACTCAGGAGCTCGTACGTGCGCGCCAGGCCGACCCGCCGCTCGACAGCGTCGCGATAGGCCTTCGCGGCGGCGCATGAATCGACGGACTGCTCGCTCCGCGTGGCCGCGGCGAGGCGGATGCGCGGCGGCCGTGCAGCCGCGCGGCGGGAACGCGGCGCGCGCTGGGCCTCGCTGCTGGCGCGGCGCACGGGCTCGGGGTCCGGCACCGCCTCCCACCTCTCCAGCGTCCGCTCGCCCTGCGCGCACGGCGCACTCTGGTAGCGCACCTGCCCGCTCCGGTCCTGGCACTTCTGCACGGATTGCGCCCGCGCCACAGGCAGCCCGCCGATGCCGACCGCTACAGCAAGGGCGAATGTGCCCCGGATGATCCATGTCACGTCCATGCGCTCTCCTCCTTTCCTGCAGGATCGCCATCGGCATCGCTACGCGCAGTCGGAAGCGACCGGGTTCGCTGTCGGATTGTTCCTGTGCGGGCACGGCGGGGAGGCGGCATCATGTCTCCCTGACTCCGGATGGCCCGACATGCACGACGCTCCCCTTCCCGCCTTGAGCGATGCCCGCATCGCGGTGATCGGCCTCGGCTACGTGGGATTGCCCCTGGCCGCGGCGTTCGGCGCGCGGCAGCCGACGCTCGGCTTCGACATCGATCCGGAACGCATTGCCGAGCTGCGGGGTGGCCTCGATCGCACCGGCGAGATGGAGGCGGGCGCGCTGCAGGTCCCGGCACTGCGCTTCGAGAGCGATCCCGCCGCGCTCGCCGACTGCGACGTCTTCATCGTCACCGTTCCCACGCCGGTGGACGCCTACAAGCGTCCCGACTTCTCTCCACTCGAATCGGCCAGTTCCACCGTGGGACGTGTGCTCCGCCGCGGCGGCGTGGTGATCTTCGAGTCGACCGTGTATCCCGGCGCGACCGAGGAACTCTGCGTGCCGCTCATCGAGCGTGCCTCCGGGCTCACGTATCGCCGCGACTTCCACGTCGGCTACAGCCCCGAGCGGATCAATCCGGGCGAAGGCGGACGGCGGCTGCCGGATATCGTCAAGGTGACATCGGGATCGTCGGACGAGGCAGCGGCATTCGTCGATGCGCTCTATCGCTCGATCGTGCCGGCGGGCACGTACCGCGCGTCGAGCATCCGTGTCGCCGAGGCGTCCAAGGTGATCGAGAACATCCAGCGCGACGTCAACATCGCGCTCATGAACGAGCTGGCGCTGATCCTCGACAAGTTGGGCATCGATACCGTCGAGGTGCTCGAGGCCGCGGGCACGAAGTGGAACTTCCTGCCGTTCCGTCCGGGCCTGGTGGGCGGCCACTGCATCGGCGTGGACCCCTACTACCTCGCGCACAAGGCGCAGGAAGTGGGCTACCACGCCGAGCTCATCTCCGCGAGCCGCCGCATCAACGACGGCATGGGCACGCACGTGGCGCGGCGCGTGATCAAGCTCGCGGCGGCGCGCGGCGCGACGCGTCCGCGCGTCCTCGTTCTGGGACTCGCGTTCAAGGAGAACTGCGGCGACCTGCGCAACACGCGCGTCGTCGACATCGTCGCCGAGCTGCGCGCCTTCGGTGCCGAGGTGGATCTGCACGACCCACGGGTCGATGCGCGGGAGGCGCACCACGAGTACGGTTTTGCGCTGGTCGACGCTCCGGCGGCGGGCGCGTATGACGCCGTGGTGCTCGCGGTGCCGCACCGCGAGTTCCTCGACTCGGGTGTCGACGCGATCCGCGCCTACGGGCGACAGGGCGCGGTGATCTACGACGTGAAGGGCGCCCTGCCCCGCGCCGACGTCGACGGGCGGCTCTGACGTGCGGGTGCTCGTCACCGGCGCGGCCGGCTTCATCGGCGCGCACCTCGCGCGGCGCCTCATCGAGCGCGGCGACGAGGTGCTCGGCTACGACGACCTCAATCCCTACTACGACCCGCGCCTCAAGCGCGACCGCCTCGCGCAGGTGGTGCCGGCCGCGGGCTTCCGGTTCGTCGAGGCGCGGCTCGAGGATCGCGACGCGCTCGATCGCGCGTTCGCGGAGTTCCGGCCCCAGCGGGTGGTGAACCTCGCTGCGCAGGCCGGTGTGCGCTACTCGCTCGAGAACCCCCGCGCCTACGTCGACAGCAACCTCCTCGGCTTCATCGACGTGCTCGAGGCATGCCGCGCGAGCGACGTCGACCATCTCGTCTACGCGTCGTCGAGCTCGGTCTACGGTGCGAACCGCACGCTGCCGTTCTCGGTCGAGCATGCCGTCGACCATCCGGTGAGCCTGTATGCCGCGACCAAGAAGGCGAACGAGCTGATGGCGCACACCTACAGCCATCTGTACGCGCTGCCGACGACGGGCCTGCGCTTCTTCACGGTGTACGGGCCGTGGGGCCGGCCGGACATGTCGCCCTTCCTGTTCGCGGCGCGCATCGCCGCGGGTGAGCCGATCGACGTCTTCAACAACGGGCGCCACAGCCGCGACTTCACCTACATCGACGACATCGTCGAGGGCGTCGTCCGCGCGCTCGACCGCCCGCCCGCCGCACACGACGATCCGGCACTGCTCGCGTCGCCCGCGACCTCCACGGCGCCGTACCGCGTCTACAACATCGGCAGCCATCGGCCGGTGGAGCTCATGCGCTACATCGAGGTGCTCGAGGACTGTTTCGGGCGGCGCGTCGAACGGCGCCTGCTCCCATTGCAGCCGGGCGACATGCCCGACACCTATGCCGACGTCGAGGCTCTCCGGCGGGATACCGGCTACGCGCCGTCGACGCCGGTGGAAGTCGGCGTGGCGCGGTTCGTGGAGTGGTATCGCGCGTATTACGGGGTCTGAGCGCGCCTGCCGCCGCCGGACGGCATACGCCCGGTTCGAATCCGACCGCATACGCTGCGCATCGAGTTACGGTACCGCCGGCCTACGCCGTCCCTACAACCCAGCGGTACACGCCCAGATCGCATCTGCGCAAGGCGACCAGCGTTTCCTGTGCGCCGCACACCAGGCGCGCGAAACGGATGACGAGCCGGCGCCCTATTCCGTGGCCGTACCCGGTTTCTGCACATCACCGCGCGCCTCCGCCCGCAGGGCACGCAGCCGCCCGAGCTTCTCGCCGAGCTTGATCTCCAGTCCCCGATCGACCGGCCGGTAATAGACGCGCTCGCCCATCGCGTCCGGAAAGCCCGTCTGCTCGAGCGCCACGCCGCCCTCGGCATCGTGGTCGTAGCGGTAGCCCTTCGAATAGCCGAGCGACTTCATGAGCCCGGTCGGTGCATTGCGCAGGTGCAGAGGCACGTCCTGCGTGCCGTGCCGATGCACGTCGCCGCGTGCCTCGCCCCATGCGACATAACCGGCATTCGACTTCGCGGTGGTGGCCATGTAGATCACGACCTGCGCCAGCGCGAGGTCGCCTTCCGGGCTTCCGAGCCGGTCGTGGGTCTCCCAGGCGTCGATCGCCATCTCGAGCGCGCGCGGGTCCGCGAGGCCGACGTCCTCCACCGCCATGCGCGTGATGCGCCGCGCCAGGTAGTGCGGGTCCGCCCCACCGTCGAGCATGCGCGCGAGCCAGTAGAGCGCGGCGTCGGGATTGGAGCTGCGCACCGACTTGTGCAGCGCCGAGATCTGGTCGTAGAACTGCTCGCCGCCCTTGTCGAAGCGACGGGTGCGGTCCGCGAGCACCTGCGCGAGGAGGGGCGCATCGATCGTGCCGTCGCCGCCCGAAGCCAGTTCGGCGGCGATCTCCAGCAGCGTCAGTGCGCGACGCACGTCCCCGTCGGCCGCGCGGGCGATGGAGGCGAGCGCCTCGTCGTCGATGCGGAGCCCGTGCGCGCCCAGGCCGCTCTCGCTATCCGCGAGCGCGCGGCGGAGCGCGTCGACGAGGTCCTCCGTGGAGACCGCGTCCATCACGTGAACGCGGCAGCGCGAGAGCAAGGCGGAGTTGAGCTCGAAGGACGGGTTCTCGGTGGTGGCGCCCACGAAGGTGATCGTGCCGCGCTCGATCGCGGGCAGGAATGCATCCTGCTGCGCCTTGTTGAAGCGGTGCACCTCGTCGACGAACAGCACCGTGCGACGCCCGTCGGCGAAGAGCTCGGCCGCCTCCCCGAGCACCTGCCGGACGTCGGCCAGCCCGCTCAGCACCGCGGAGATCGCGCGAAACTCGGCGTCCGCATAACGGGCCAGAAGCAGCGCGAGCGTCGTCTTGCCGCAGCCCGGCGGGCCCCACAGGATCATCGAATGCACCCGCCCGCCCTCGACCGCGCGACGGAGCGCGGTGCCGGGCGCGAGAAGCCTGCGCTGGCCGACCATGTCGTCGAGCGTGCGCGGACGCATGCGCTCCGCGAGCGGGCGCAGGGCGTCGGGGCCGGTGTCGGCTACGGGTGGGCGGACGGTTCTGCGGGAGGGCACGGTGCGCCGGTGTCATCGACCGGCGCCCACCTTAGCAGCGGCGGATCAAAGGCTGGCGACGGCCGGCGTCTCGAACGAGGGGTCTACCCCCAGCTCGTAGTTCACGCGCAGCCAGCGGCCCTCGCGGGCGTCGTACAGCGCCTGCACCCGCGTCGGCGCGGTGCCCTCGGCCCCGAAGTCGGCAAGGCCGTCGGCCTCGACGAGCAGGTAGCGCCCGGTCGGCGCGGCGCTCGCGCGGGCGAGCGACCAGGCCACCGGCTGGTCGGCGAATTCGGCGCGGAGTGCGCCGCCAATCGCGCGATCCAGCGAGCGCGCGAGCGCCGGCTGCAGCTGCGAGCCCGCGCCCTGCCCGTCACCCAGCTGGAGCTGGGGATAGGTCACCTCCGCGCTCGCGGTGTCATAGAGCGCGGCGAAACGGAACGGGATCCAGGTCGGATCGCCAGCGAGCTGGAGGCGCCCTGTGCCCACCACCTGACGGTCCTGAATGCTGGCCGGCACTGCATCGACCTTATCGAGCCTGACCACGACGTCCGCCGTGTCGAACTGGCGAGAGATGCTGCCGATCACCGCCGCGGCGACCACGTCCTCCAGCACCATCGTCTCGTCCGCCTGCTGCACGCTATTGACGGCGCGCGGCACAGCGACTGGCCCCGGGTCGGCGCCCGCGACGAGCGAGCCCACCGCCAGCGTGGAGATGGCGCCCAGCGAGAGAAGGACGGAACGGACCATGGTGGAACCCCCTGCAGGCGCCGACGTGCGCCACGGGGCCACTCTCGGATCGCAGGCGTGCACGAGCCGTGATAGGAGGCGGATGATATTCCCTGTATTTCCAAACGGTTAAGTCAGGCTCTTGCCCCGTTGGACGAGCATTCATCGGCAGCGGCCGAAACGCAAAAGGGCGGCACTAGGCCGCCCTCTATACCGTTCGCACGGAGCGCTCAGCCGCCGATCACGTCCACGCCCTTCGGCGGCGCGAAACGGAAGGTGCTCGGCGGCAGCACCGCGTTGCGCTTCCAGCCGGCGAACGAGATCTCGGTGCGCTGGCCGAGCTGGTCGATGACCTGCATGCGCACCAGGCCGCCCGCCTTGAATCCCAGCCGAGCGCTGCGAACGCCGGCCGCCGTGCCCTCGCCCCTTGGCGTGAGCGCGAGCCACTCCAGGCCGTCCGATACGCCGGCCTCGCGCACCGCGAACTGCGCCTCGAGCCGCTTCGGATCGAGCAGCGCCGTGAGCGGGCTGTTCCGCTCCTCGGCACCCTGCGGGCGCTTGGTCACCTGCTGCAGGTCCGGCTCGTAGATCCAGACCGTGCGCCCGTCCGCGATCACCTGCTGCGGGTAGGGCGTCGAGTATTCCCAGCGGAAATGGCGCGGCGCGGCGAGCGCGACACGGCCCGCGGACTTCTCCTTCAGCTTCCCCTTCGGGTCGAAGACCTGCTGGCTGAAGCGGCCATCCAGGGACTTCAGCCCCTTGGTGAACGCGGCGAAGTCATCGCGCGCACCAGCGGACGCGGTGCCGGTGGCGAGCATCAGGCCGGCGGCAATGATCGAAAGGGCACGCATGGGTCGTCTCCTCGAAAACTGCGGCGAGTCTGACCTGAATTGGATGAACGGAGCGAGAGCCCCGCAACGCGCGAGGCGCCCTGTTCAGTTCTTGGGCGGCGGCGGCGCGAGTACGCTGCGGTCGCCGTTGTGCTCGGGCGGGCTCACGACGCCCGCGGCTTCCATCGCCTCGATCAGGCGCGCGGCGCGGTTGTAGCCGATCTTCAGGCGTCGCTGCACGCCCGAGATCGAGGCGCGGCGGCTCTCGGTCACGATCTTCACCGCCTCGTCGTAGAGCGGATCGGACTCGTCCCCGCCCCCGCCGCTGCTCTCGGGCAGCCCGGTCGGGCCGACGACCACGCCGTCGCCCATCGTCTGCACTTCCTCGAGCACGCCCTCGATGTAGTCCGGGCCGCCGCCGATCTGCTTGAGGTGCTCGACCACCCGGTGCACCTCCTCGTCCGACACGAACGCACCATGCACGCGCTCGGGCATCGAGGTACCGGGCGGCATGTAGAGCATGTCGCCGTGGCCCAGCAGGGTCTCGGCGCCGGACTGGTCGAGGATCGTGCGCGAGTCGATCTTGCTGGAGACCTGGAAGGCGATGCGCGTCGGAATGTTGGCCTTGATCAGGCCCGTGATCACGTCCACCGACGGGCGCTGGGTCGCGAGGATGAGATGCATGCCGGCCGCGCGCGACTTCTGCGCGAGCCGGGCGATCAGCTCTTCGACCTTCTTGCCGACGATCATCATCATGTCGGCGAATTCGTCGATGAAGATGACGATGTAGGGCAGCGGCTCGAGCTCGCGCGGCACTTCGCCGGCCTCGGCGTTCGGCCGGAACAGCGGGTCCATCAGCGGCTGGCCCGCGTTGATCGCGTCGGTCACCTTCTTGTTGAAGCCCGACAGGTTGCGCACGCCGACCGCCGACATGAGCTTGTAGCGGCGCTCCATTTCCGCCACGCACCAGCGCAAGCCGTTCGCGGCCTCCTTCATGTCGGTGACCACTGGCGCGAGCAGGTGCGGGATTCCCTGGTAGACCGAGAGCTCCAGCATCTTCGGGTCGATCATCAGCACCCGCACGTCCTTCGCGGACGCCTTGTAGAGCAGCGAGAGCACCATCGCGTTCACCGCGACCGACTTGCCCGAGCCGGTGGTACCGGCGACGAGCAGGTGCGGCATGCGCGCGAGGTCGGCGACGGTCGGCCGGCCGGCGATGTCCTTGCCGAGCGCGAGCGTGAGCGGGCTCGCCGACTTGTCGTACTCCTTGGATCGCAGGAGCTCGGACAGGTAGATCATTTCCCGGTTGACGTTCGGGATCTCCAGGCCGATCACCGACTTGCCCGGGATCACGTCCACCACGCGCACGGACTTCACTGAAAGTCCGCGCGCTATGTCTTTGTCCAGGCTGGAAATCTGGCTGACCTTGATGCCCGGCGCCGGCTCGATCTCGAAGCGCGTGATGACCGGGCCCGGATACGCACCCACCACGTGAGCATCGATCCGGAAGTCCTTGAGTTTGAACTCAATCTGGCGCGAGAGCGTCTCGAGCGTCTCCGGGTCGTAGCCCTTCGGCTGCGGCTTGGGATCATCCAGCAGCGCCAACGGTGGGATACCGGTGCCATCGGGCACGTGGAAGAGCGGAATCTGCTGCTCCCGCTTCGCACGCTCGCTCTTCTCCACCACGGGCGCGGGCGGCGGCTCGATCTTCACCGGCGCGCGCTTCTCGCGCTTCTCGGTCTCGACCTTGCGGACCTGCTCGCGCTCCTCGCGCAGGACGCGCACCTCGCGCCGCACCTCGACCTCCCGTGCCCCGCGGCGGAACAGGCGCGAGAACAGAGGCCCCGTCGCGAGCGCCCACTGCCCGAGACGGTCCATCACGGCGAGCCAGGAGAGCCCGGTCGCGAGCGTCACCGCGGTGAGCAGCAGCGCGAGCAGGAACAGGTTGCCGCCGAGGTGCCCGAAGCCGCGGGCGAGCGAGCGTCCGACGAGCTGTCCGAGGATGCCCCCGGCGCGCGTGAGGTCCTCCGCCCCCAGGCGAAGGTGCAGCAGCCCGGTCATCGCGACGAAGAACGCGACCAGGCCGACGAGGCGCAGCGCGGGGCCGAGATCCGACTGCTCGCCCTCGCCTTCCTTCGAGAACATCGCGAACCATGCGACCGCGCCGAGGATCACGGGCAGCAGATAGGCCGCGAAGCCGAACAGGTTCATCAGCACGTCGGCGACCTTCGCGCCCACGATGCCACCGAGGTTGTGCAGCGGCGCGGTCACAGACCCGGCGGTCGACCAGCCCGGATCCTGCGGCGAATACGTGAACAGGCAGGCGACGAGGTACAGCAGCGCCGGCGCAATGAAGATCAGCGCGATATCGCGCGCCATGCGCTGCCGGCGCGGCGACGGCGCCGGTCGGGCGGGAGGAGCGGATGTCTTCTTGCGGCTCGCCGCGGGTGCCTGCGCCACGTGAGGTGCTGCCTTAGATCGAGCGTCTTAGTCGTTGAATATACGTGAAAACCCGCGCCACGAACCCGGCGCTCCGGCCGCTTCAACACCCGGAACGCAGATCGCCGGCACGAGGCCGGCGATCCACGCGAAGGGGCGACACCGTCGATTACAGCGCCATGCCCTGCAGCGCCGGATGCACGATCTGGCCGCCTTCCACGTTGATGCCGCGGATCAGCGCCGGGTTGTCGCGCCAGTTGCCGGCCGCGAGCTTGTTGACCCACGGCAGGATCGCGGCGCAGATCGCCTGCGACGAGGTCTGCGGCACCGCACCCGGCATGTTCGTCACGCAGAAGTGGGTCACGCCCTCCTCCACGTAGGTCGGCTCCTTCCAGGTGGTCGGGCGCGAGGTCTCGAAGCAGCCGCCCTGGTCGATCGCGATGTCGACGACCACCGAGCCGTCCTCCATGTCGCGCAGCATCTCGCGCGTCATCACGTGCGGCGCCTTGGCGCCGGTGATCAGCACGGCGCCGATCACGAGGTCGGCCGAGCGCACTTCGCGCGCGACGACGTCGTGGTACGGATAGAGCGCCGTGACGTTGTTGCCCAGGCGCATCATCTCTTCCTGGCGGTCGGTGCGCATCTCGAAGACGGTGACGTTTGCGCCGGCCGACGCCGCGAGGGCCGCCGACGCGCCGCCGGCCTTGCCCGCGCCGAACACCACGACCTTGCCGCGCTCGGTGGCGGCGAGGCCGCCCAGCAGCTTGCCCTTGCCGCCCATGGGCTGGTGCAGCAGGTGCGTGCCGACCTGCACGCCGATCTTGCCGGCGATGACCGACATCGGCGCCAGCAGCGGCAGGTCGCCGTTCGGCAGCTCGACGGTCTCGAAGGCGACACCTGTCAGGCCGATGTCGAGCAGGTGCTTCGTGAGCGCCGGCTCGGCGGCGAGGTGCAGGTAGCAGAACAGCAGATGGTCGCGGCGCAGGTGCTGAAGATCGCCGGCGATCGGCTCCTTCACCTTCACGATCATCTCGCCCTTCTCGTACAGGGCGGCCGCATCGGGCGCGATGTTCACGCCCAGACGGGTGTACTCCTCGTCCTTGAAACCGCTCTTGAGCCCTGCGCCCTGCTCGAGCCACACCTCGTGGCCGCGCTTGACGAGATCGCCGGCCGCGGCCGGGACGAGCGCGACGCGCCCTTCGAGGGTCTTGGTTTCCTTGGGTACACCGATACGCATTGCGGTCTCCGTGGACGCCCGTCGGCACCGGAGTGCGGCAGGGGCGAGGTTCTGCGGGGATGGGTCGCGGCGTTTCGCCACCGCGCCTTGTGTTGCCGTCATGCGGTCGCCAAGCTATGGCGATCCCTGTCGTCCGATCACGGCGGCGGAATGATGCCGGAGCCCCGTCATCGTTCCACGTGCCGAAACGGCCGCATCACATAACGCGCCATTATATCCATGACCCTTTCGAAGCACTCGCGGCTGATCATTCTCGGCTCCGGCCCCGCCGGCTGGACCGCCGCCGTCTACGCCGCACGCGCCAACCTCAAGCCGACGGTGATCACCGGGCTGCAGATGGGCGGCCAGCTCATGACGACCACCGAGGTCGACAACTGGCCGGGCGACCCGCACGGGCTCATGGGTCCGGACCTGATGGCGCGCATGCAGGCGCATGCCGAGCGCTTCAATACCGAGGTCATCTTCGACCACGTCCACACGGCGGACCTCTCGCAGCGCCCGTTCCGCCTGCGCGGCGACAGCGGCGAGTACACCTGCGACGCGCTGATCATCGCGACGGGCGCGACCGCCAAGTACCTCGGCCTGCCCTCCGAGGAGGCCTACAAGGGCCGCGGCGTCTCCGCCTGCGCCACCTGCGACGGCTTCTTCTACAAGGACCAGGACGTCGCCGTGGTCGGCGGCGGCAATACCGCGGTCGAAGAAGCGCTGTACCTCTCCAACATCGCCCGCAAGGTCTACCTGGTGCACCGCCGCGACACGCTGCGCGCCGAGAAGATCATGCAGGACAAGCTCTTCGCGAAGGTGCAGGCCGGCAAGATCGAGACGGTCTGGCACCACGAGGTCGACGAGGTCCTCGGCAACGAGGCCGGCGTCACCGGGCTGCGCGTGCGGTCCACGCAGGACGGCAGCCTGAGGGAAATCCCGGTCCATGGCTTCTTCGTCGCGATCGGCCACACGCCGAACACCGCGTTGTTCGAAGGCCAGCTCGACATGCGCAACGGCTACATCCAGGTGCGCACGGGGCTCGAGGGCGACGCCACGCTCACCTCCGTCCCGGGCGTGTTCGCCGCCGGCGACGTCGCCGACCAGGTCTATCGCCAGGCGATCACCTCCGCCGGCTCGGGCTGCATGGCCGCGCTCGATGCGGAACGCTATCTCGACAAGGCCTGAGGCCGCGCGCGGCGGCGGCATCTGATGACCGCTGACGTCGCGCTCAAGGCCCGATGGCTCGACGGCCTGCATGCCGTGCCGGCCGCGGCATGGGACGCACTCACGGGGACCGAGCATCCCTTCGTCTGCCACGCCTTCCTCGCAGGGCTCGAGTCGACCGGCTCGCTCCAGTCGGCGCTCGGCTGGCAGCCGCGGCACCTCACGCTCTGGGCGGGCGACGCCCTGGTCGCTGCAGCCCCCTGTTACGTCAAGACGAACTCGCATGGCGAGTTCGTCTTCGACCACGGCTGGGCCCAGGCCTACGCCCGCTATGGCCTGCATTACTACCCCAAGCTGCTCTGTGGCGTCCCCTACTCACCCGTCACCGGCCCGCGGCTGCTGGCGTCGACGCCGGAACTGCGACGAGCGCTGGTCGAGCAGCTCGGGGCAGCGTGCACGACGGAGGGGTTCTCGTCGGCCCACGTCAATTTCCATGTCGAGTCGGACGAGGACGCGTTCGGTGATGGCTGGCTCGCGCGCGTCGACGTCCAGTACCACTGGCGCAATCCGGGCGATTGGCGTGGTTTCGACGACTACCTCGCGGCGATGGACCATCGCCACCGCAAGAACATCCGGCAGGAGCGCGCGAAGGTCGTACGCTCCGGGCTCACGTTCCGCGTCCTGCACGGGGACGAGGCGACGGACGACGACCTCGCGGCGATGCATCGCTTCTACCGGACGACGTTCGCCGAGTACGGCAATCGCCCCGCGCTCACGCTCGACTTCTTCCACCACCTCGCGCGCGAAATGCCCCGCCAACTGGTGCTCGTGCTTGCCGACCGCGACGGCTCGCCGATCGCCGGCGCGCTGTCCCTGCGCGGTGCCGACACCCTGTACGGCCGCTACTGGGGCGCCGTCGAGCAACATCCGGGCCTGCACTTCGAGGCCTGCTACTACCAGGGCGTCGACTACTGCCTGCGCGAGGGCCTGACCCGGTTCGAGCCGGGCGCGCAGGGTGAGCACAAGCTCGCGCGCGGCTTCCTGCCCACGCTCGTCCGCAGTCGGCACTGGATCGACGAGCCGGCGTTCCGCGACGCGCTGCGCGACTGGTGTACGGACGAGGCCGAGGCCGTGCGCGGGTATGCATCGCGCCTGCAGGGCTCCACGCCCTTTCGGTGCGGCGAGTGAGCCTGCGCGGACTGATCTGGCTCGACGACGACCCGGCCGCGGGCTTCCCCGATCCCGCGCTCGCCCTCCGCGATCCCGACGGCCTGCTCGCGGCAGGCGGCGATCTCTCGACGACACGCCTGCTCAACGCCTACCGCGCCGGCGTCTTCCCGTGGTTCTCGGAAGGCCAGCCGCCGCTGTGGTGGTCGCCCGATCCACGCGCCGTGTTCCGCACCGATCGTGTCGCGCAATCGAGGCGCTTCCGGCGCGCCCTCCGCACGTCGACCTGGATCGTCCGCGCGGATACGGCGTTCGGCGACGTGATCCGGACCTGCGCCCGCATACCCCGCGCCGGCCAGCCGGGCACGTGGATCACGGCATCGATGATCGAGGCCTACGAGGAACTGCACCGTCTCGGCCACGCCCATTCCGTCGAAGTCTTCGACGACGAGACGCTGGTCGGTGGCATCTATGGCGTCGCGATCGGCGAGGCGTTCTTCGGGGAGAGCATGTTCAGCCGGGTGCCGGACGGCTCGAAGGTCGCGATCGCGGCACTCGCGTCGATGCTCCGCGCCTGGGGCTGGCCGCTGATCGATGCGCAGGTGGAGAACGACCACCTGCTCCGCCTGGGCGCGGAGCGATGGCCGCGCGAGCGATTCCTTGCGACCCTGGCACCGCTGGTCCAGCGGCCCGGTCGATCCGGCTCGTGGAGCATCGCATTCGGGGACTTCCCTGCCGCGCGCCTCGCCGCTCAACCGGAGTGAACGGCCGCTTCCCGGCCCGCCGGCCGTTTTGCGCGCCGTCCGCCCCGCGTGGCACAATCCACGGCTTCACCCGGGCGATACGCCCAGCGAGCCGACAGGAACCCATGGCAAAAGACGATGTGATCGAATTCGAAGGCACCGTGTCGGAGACCCTTCCGAACACGATGTTCCGCGTTCGCCTCGAAAACGGCCACGAGATCATTGCCCACATCTCCGGTCGCATGCGGAAGAACTACATCCGCATCCTCACCGGTGACCGGGTCAAGGTCGAGATGACGCCCTACGACCTCACGAAGGGCCGTATCACCTACCGCATGAAGTGAGCCGTCACCGGCTCATGCAAAAAGGCCAGGGACGATCCCTGGCCTTTTTTGTTGCTCAGTTCACGACGGGCGATTGGACGCGCTTCTGCTTCTGCGGCGCGAAGGCGCTCGCGGTCGAGTCGTCCGTGCCGCAGCGGTTCTGCCGCATGCAGATCTCGTAGCGCATCGTGCAGTAGTCGTCGGAACCACCGCCGCACTGCATCCACTTGTTGTAGCACTCGGCGCACGCCGTCGAGCTCTGTGCGACCTGGCGCTCGGGCGCCTTCGTGCCCGCCATGGCGAAACCGGCCATTCCGAGCGCTGCGAGTGCGACGGCGAAGATTGCGTGCTTCATGCTCACCTCCTTGGTGAAAGTCCAGCCCCGAACCAGGGCACGCCGACTTTCCCAAGTTCTGCGCGGCAGGGCACGCCGCAGCGCGTCAAAGAGAGAGGGCCGCACGGTGGCGGCCCTCTGCGCTGCACATAAAGGCTTGCAGACTCAGTTCTCGATCGTCGCCGGAAGCAGCTTCTCGGGCTCCGCGGTCGAGTTCACCACGAGCTTGCCGTCCTGCACGTCGATCGTCACGCGGCCACCACCCAGCAGCTTGCCGAACAGCAGTTCGTCGGCGAGCGGGCGCTTGATGTTGTCCTGGATGATCCGGGCCATCGGGCGCGCGCCCATCTGCGGGTCGAAGCCGTTCTGGGCGAGCCAGTCGCGGGCTTCGGGCGTGGTCGACAGCGTCACGTTCTTCTCGTGCAGCTGCGACTCGAGCTCGATCAGGAACTTGTCCACCACGCGCAGGATGTGGTCCATGCCCAGCGCCTGGAACTGCACCACCGCGTCGAGGCGGTTGCGGAATTCCGGGGAGAAGCTGCGACGGATGACTTCCATGGCGTCCGAGGCATGGTCCTGCTTGGTGAACCCGATCGAACGGCGCGACGCCTGTGACGCACCGGCATTCGTCGTCATCACCAGGATCACGTTGCGGAAGTTCGCCTCGCGCCCGTTGGTGTCGGTCAGCATCCCGCGGTCCATCACCTGCAGCAGGATGTTGAAGATGTCCGGATGCGCCTTCTCGATCTCGTCGAGCAGCAGCACGCAGTGCGGCGTCTTGACGATCTTCTCGGTCAGCAGACCGCCCTGGTCGAAGCCGACGTAGCCCGGGGGCGCGCCGATCAGGCGGCTCACCGAGTGGGCCTCCATGTACTCCGACATGTCGAAGCGCACCAGTTCGATGCCCAGCTGCAGCGCGAGCTGCTTGGTCACCTCGGTCTTGCCGACGCCGGTGGGCCCGGCGAAGAGGAAGTTGCCGATCGGCTTGTCGGGATTGCCCAGGCCGGAGCGGGCCAGCTTGATCGCGGAGGTCAGCGAGTCGATCGCCGGGTCCTGGCCGAAGATCACCATCTTGAGGTTGCGCTCGAGGTTGCGGAGCACGTCCTTGTCGGTGGCCGTGACCTGCTTAGCCGGGATGCGCGCCATCTTCGCGACGATGCGCTCGACCTCCTCGACGTCGATGATCTGCTTGCGCTCGGCCTCGGGGAGCAGGCGCTGGCGGGCGCCGGCCTCGTCGATGACGTCGATGGCCTTGTCGGGCAGCAGGCGGTCGCCGATGTGCTTGACCGAGAGGTCGACGGCGGCCTGGATCGCGTCGTCGGCGTAGGACACGCCATGGTGCGCTTCGTACTTGGGCTTGAGACCCTTGAGGATTTCCACGGCTTCGCTCACCGTCGGCTCGACGATGTCGATCTTCTGGAAGCGCCGCGCGAGCGCACGATCCTTCTCGAAGATGCCGCGGTACTCCTGGAACGTGGTGGAGCCGATGCAGCGCAGCTCGCCCGACGACAGTGCCGGCTTGATCAGGTTCGAGGCATCCATCGTGCCGCCCGACGCCGAGCCCGCACCGATGATCGTGTGGATCTCGTCGATGAAGAGCACCGCGCCCGGGATCTTGCGCAGCTGCGTGAGCACCGACTTCAGGCGCTTCTCGAAGTCGCCGCGGTATTTGGTGCCCGCCACCAGCGCACCCAGGTCGAGGGCGTAGATCGTGGCGTCCTGCAGCACCTCCGGCACGTCGCCGTCGACGATCCGCTTGGCCAGGCCCTCGGCGATCGCGGTCTTGCCGACGCCGGCCTCACCGACGTAGAGCGGATTGTTCTTGCGCCGGCGGCAGAGCACCTGGATGGTGCGCTCGACCTCGTCGGCGCGGCCCACGAGCGGGTCGATCTTGCCCTCGCGGGCCTGCTGGTTGAGGTTGGTCGCGAACTCGGTGAGCGAATCGCCCTTGCCCTCGCCCTCGCCGCCCTCGGCCGAACCGCCGCTCTCGTCGCGCGGGGACTCCTCGCCGCCCTGCTTGCTGATGCCGTGCGAGAGGTAGTTGACGACGTCGAGCCGCGCGATGTCCTGCTGGTTCAGGAAATAGACCGCGTGCGAGTCCTTTTCGCCGAAGATCGCCACCAGCACGTTCGCACCGGTGACCTCCTTCTTGCCCGACGACTGCACGTGGTAGACCGCGCGCTGGAGCACGCGCTGGAAGCCCAGCGTCGGCTGCGTGTCGCGGTCGCTCTCGTCGGGCAGGACCGCGACGGACGTCGCGATCGCGTCTTCGAGCTCGCGGCGCAGGCGCGGCACGTCGGCCTCGCAGGCACGGAGCACGCCCTCCGCGGACGGGTTCTCGAGGAGCGCCAGGAGCAGGTGCTCGACGGTCATGAACTCGTGGCGAGCTTCCCGGGCGCGCTTGTAGCACTGCCCGATGCTGTACTCGAGATCCTTGCTAAACATGGTTTGAGCCTCCGAAGCGTCTGCGGTACGAGATGGGGCCCGAAACCGCGGTTTAAACCGCTTTTAGGCCTTTTCCATCGTGCACAGCAAGGGATGCTGATTGAGCCTTGCGTATTCGTTCACCTGGGACACTTTCGATTCGGCAATCTCGCGCGTGAAAACCCCGCATACGCCGCGGCCGCGCGTGTGCACGTGGAGCATCACCTGGGTGGCCTTTTCGATATTCATCGAGAAAAACCGCGTCAGGACGTCGACGACGAAGTCCATCGGCGTGTAGTCGTCATTCAGCAAGAGCACCGAATACATCGGCGGTGGCGCCGTTTCCGGCCGGCCGCTCTCGACCGCGAGGCCGTGGTGGTGTTCGTGGTGGGTCTGCTTCGGCATCCGCCCAGTATAAAGCGCCCTCCCCGCCCCACCGCCGCCGCATGGACGCCCGCGCGCCCGCACCGGCAGAATGGCCGCCATACACAGGGGAAAACAATGACGATGCGCACCTTTCCGATCCTCGCCCTGCTCGGTCTCGCCTTCTGCGACAGCGCCTTCGCGGGGACGCCCGACGCCGCCTTGGCCAAGCAGCTCGAGTCACTCGACTACAAGTACGAGGTCGACAAGGACGGCGACTTCGAGATGGTCTTCGAGGCGGGCGAGAAGGGCGAGCGCAGCCAGATCGTGTACGTGCGCTCACCGGTCGAAACGTACGGTGCACTGCGGGTCCGCGAGGTGATGTCGCCGGCCTACGAGGCCAGCGGCGATGCACTCCCGGCCGCGATCGCCAACCGCCTGCTCGAATCGGCGCAGGAACAGAAGCTCGGCGGCTGGGTCAAGCAGGGCCGGTACGCGATCTTCGTGGTGAAGATCGATGCCGCTGCGAGCGCGGAACAGCTGCGCGACGCCCTCGAGGCGGCCGTCGAGGTTGCCGACCGCATGGAAGCCGAGCTCACGCCGGGCAAGGACGCGCTCTGAATGACAGGCGGGAGCCGCTTCTGGCAGCCCGACGTCACCGTGGCCACGGTGGTGATCGACGACGGCCGCATCCTGATGGTGGAGGAGCGCGTCGCGGGCCGGCTCGTTCTCAACCAGCCGGCCGGGCACCTCGAGCCGGATGAGCCGATGACCGACGCCGCCGTGCGCGAGGCGCTCGAGGAGACCGGCTGGGACGTGCGGCTCACCGCCTTCGTCGGTGCCTACCAGTGGAAGGCGCCCTCCGTGAGCGCCGGCGGTGCGGAACGGCACTACATCCGCTTCGCCTTCATGGGCGAGCCACTCGCCTTCGACCCTGCACGCGTGCTCGACGACGGCATCGTCCGCGCCGTCTGGATGACGCCCGCCGAGCTCCGCGCCGACGCCGCGCGCCATCGCAGCCCGCTGGTCTGGCGCGTGGTCGAGGATGCGTTGGGCGGCCGTCGCTATCCGCTCGAGGCGGTCCAGTCGGTCGCATGAGCAACCCGCCGCGGACGATCGTGGGCGTGTCCGGCGGCGTCGACTCGTCGGTCGCCGCCCTGCTCCTGCGCGACGCCGGGGAGCCGGTGGCCGGGCTCTTCATGACCAACTGGGCGGACGATGGCAGCGGCGACTGCCGCGCCGAGGACGACCGCCGGGACGCGGTCGCCGTCTGTGGTCGGCTCGGGCTGCAGGTCCATTTCCGCGATTTTTCACAGGCCTACTGGGACGGGGTCTTCGAGCACTTTCTCGCCGAGTACGCGGCCGGCCGCACGCCCAACCCGGACGTGCTCTGCAACCGCGAGATCAAGTTCAAGCATTTCCTCGACGCCGCGCACGCGCTCGGCGCCGAGCGAATCGCCACCGGGCATTACGCACGCGTGGCGCATCTCGGCGGCCGTTGGCGGCTGCTCCGCGCCCGGGATGCCGCGAAGGACCAGACCTACTTCCTGCACCAGCTCGGCCAGCCGCAGCTCGCCGCGACCCTCTTCCCGCTCGGCGACCTGCCGAAGGCGGACGTCCGCCGGATCGCCGCCGAAGCCGCACTGCCGACGGCGGCCAAAAAGGATTCGACCGGCATCTGCTTCATCGGCGAACGCGACTTCCGAGAGTTTCTCGGCCGCTACCTACCGGCACGGGAGGGCGAGATCCGGACGCCGGCCGGCGAGGTGCTCGGCCGGCACCCGGGCGTCTTCTACTTCACACTTGGCCAACGCGAAGGCCTGGCGCTCGGCGGGGTGCGTGGCCGCGAGCCGGCTCCCTGGTACGTCGTGGGCAAGGACGTGGCCGCCAACGTCCTCTACGTCGAGCAGGGCAGCGCGAATCCATGGCTGATGTCGACGTCGCTGCGCTCGGAGCTGGCGCACTGGATCGGTGGCGCGCCACCCGCGGCGCGGTTCCTCTGCACGGCGCAGACACGCTACCGGCAGAATGCCGAGGACTGCGAGGTCGAGGTCCTGCCGGACGGCGCCCTCCGCGTCCGTTTCGCCCGCCCGCAACGCGCGGTGACGCCGGGACAGTCGGTCGTGCTCTACGACGGCGACGAATGCCTCGGCGGTGCCGTCATCGCGACCACCGACGCGCCGCTCGAGCGCGGCACGAGCCCAGCCGAATGACCCGCACGTCCTCCGAAATCGCCTCCTCCATCGCCTCCGTCGAGCCGATCTACGACCGCGTGCTCGCGCTCGCCGGCATGCTGCAGGCCCTCGCGCAGGTCCGCCGCATCGCTGACACGGGCGAGGCGAACGAGCGCGTACTCGAGACGTCGGTCGAATCGCTGTTCCGGTTCGATGCGCGCTCGACCGCCGAGGTGTACGGCGGCATCGACGGCGTCCGTCCCGGGCTGATGCTCCTGCGCGACTACCTCGGCGGCCGCCTCGACGACGCGAGCCTGCCGCGGCTGGCGATGCCCGTCGTGCAGCTGGAGCGCCGGTTCGTGCGGGACGAGGCGGCGGTCGCCGCAGTCCGTCGCGGCCTCGAGGCCCTGCTCGAGCGCGTGGAGGCCGACGGACCCACCCATCCGGACGTGCTGGCGGCGCTCGGAGACCTCTATGCGCGGACGTTGAGCGGCATACGCCCGCGCGTGCTCGTGCAGGGCAATCCGCACTACCTCAGCCAGGCGCGGGTGGTGGGCGAAGTGCGGGCGATGCTGCTGGCGGCCGTGCGCTCGGCCGTTTTGTGGCGACAGCGCGGCGGCACGCTGTGGGACTTCGCGTTCCAGCGGCGGGCGATGTCGGCGGCGGTGGACGCGCACCTCGGCTGAGCGGCGGCCGGCCGCCGGATGCGGCATAATTGCGCGGTTTTCCGCGGCGTTTCCTCGCGGCCGGCGACTCCGCCGAGCCCGGCGCCGTGCCCCGCCGCCTCCACGGAGCCCTCATGGCCGACTCCTTCTCCACCCGCGCGCAGCTCGCCGTCAACGGCAAGTCGTACACCTATTTCAGCCTGCCCACGCTCGGCCAGCGCTTCAACCTGGCGCACCTGCCCTACTCGATGAAGATCCTGCTGGAGAACCTGCTCCGGCACGAGGACGGCGTCACGGTGCTGCCCGAGCACATCGAGGCGGTCGCGAAGTGGAACCCGCAGGCCGAGCCGGACACCGAGATCGCCTTCATGCCGGCGCGCGTGGTGCTGCAGGACTTCACCGGCGTGCCCTGCGTGGTCGACCTCGCGGCGATGCGCGACGCGGTGACGAAGCTGGGCGGCTCGCCGGCGCAGATCAACCCGCTGATCCCGTCCGAGCTGGTGATCGACCACTCGGTGCAGGTGGATATCTACGGCCGTCCCGACGCCGCGGACCTCAACGGCCAGATCGAGTTCAAGCGCAACATGGAGCGTTACAGCTTCCTGCGCTGGGGCCAGAAGGCATTCGACAACTTCAAGGTCGTGCCGCCCAACACCGGCATCGTGCATCAGGTCAACCTTGAGAACCTCGCGCGCGTCGTGGTCGAGCGTGACGTCGACGGCGTGCTGCAGGCGTTCCCGGACACGGTGTTCGGCACCGACTCGCACACCACGATGATCAACGGCATCGGCGTGCTGGGCTGGGGCGTGGGCGGCATCGAGGCCGAGGCCGCGATGCTCGGCCAGCCCTCGTCGATGCTCATCCCGCAGGTCGTCGGCTTCAAGCTCAAGGGCGCGCTGCCGGAAGGCACCACCGCGACCGACCTCGTCCTCACCGTCACCCAGATGCTCCGTGCGCTGGGCGTGGTCGGCAAGTTCGTGGAGTTCTTCGGCGAGGGCCTGCAGCACCTCCCGCTCGCCGACCGCGCGACGATCGCGAACATGGCGCCGGAGTACGGCGCGACCTGCGGCATCTTCCCCATCGACGCCGAGGCGCTGAACTACCTGCGCCTGTCCGGCCGCCCCGACGACACCATCGCGCTCGTCGAGGCGTATGCCAAGGCGCAGGGCATGTGGCACGACGCGTCGACGCCGGAGGCCTCGTACTCGGCCGTGCTCGAGCTCGACCTCGCCGACGTCAAGCCGTCGCTCGCCGGCCCGAAGCGCCCACAGGACCGCGTGCTGCTCGAGCAGGTCAAGGACAACTACCGGCAGAACCTGCCGGCGCTGACGAAGAACCGCAAGGTGAAGAGCCTCGACGCGGCCGACGTCTCGCACCAGGACACGGCGCATGCGCCGCACTCGGTCGTGCAGATGCTCGGCCAGGACGTGCAGCTGAAGGATGGCGCAGTCGTCATCGCGGCGATCACCTCGTGCACGAACACGTCGAACCCGGCGGTGATGCTGGGCGCGGGCCTGCTCGCGCGAAACGCCGTGGCCAAGGGCCTGAAGTCGGCCCCGTGGGTGAAGACCTCGCTCGGCCCGGGCTCGCTGGTCGTCACCGATTACCTGCGCAAGGCCGGTGTGCTGGGCGACCTCGAGCAGCTGGGCTTCCACGTCGTCGGCTACGGCTGCACCACGTGCATCGGCAACTCCGGCCCGCTGCCGGAGGAAGTCTCGCGCGGTATCGCCGAGAACGACCTCGTGGTCACCTCGGTGCTTTCGGGCAACCGCAACTTCGAGGGCCGCGTGCACCCCGAAGTGAAGATGAACTACCTCGCCTCGCCGCCGCTGGTCGTCGCCTATGCACTCGCCGGCACGGTCGACATCGACCTGACCACCGAGCCGCTCGGCACGGGTTCGGACGGCCAGCCGGTGTACCTGCGCGACATCTGGCCGTCGAACAAGGAGATCGGTGACACGATCGCGGCGACCATCGGCCCGGACCTGTTCAACCAGGCCTATGCCGACGTCTTCAAGGGCGACTCGCGCTGGAACCAGATCGCCTCGCCCGAGGGCGAGTCGTTCGCCTGGGACGAGGTGTCGACGTACATCAAGAACCCGCCCTACTTCGACGGCATGTCGATGCAGGTCGGCTCGATCGCCGACATCGCCGGCGCGCGCATCGTCGGCCTGTTCGGTGACTCGATCACCACCGACCACATCTCGCCGGCCGGCAACATCAAGAAGGACTCGCCGGCGGGCCGCTACCTGATGGAGCGCGGCGTGCAGCCGGCCGACTTCAACAGCTACGGCAGCCGCCGCGGCAACGACGACGTCATGGTGCGCGGCACGTTCGCCAACATCCGCATCAAGAACCTGATGCTGGGCGGCGAGGAAGGCGGCAACACGCTGTACTTCGCGAAGGATGGCGGCGCGCAGCCGGAGAAGCTCGCGATCTACGACGCGGCGATGAAGTACAAGGCCGACGGCGTGCCGCTGGTGGTGTTCGCGGGCAAGGAGTACGGCACCGGCTCGTCGCGCGACTGGGCGGCCAAGGGCACCAACCTGCTCGGCATCAAGGCCGTCGTCGCCGAGAGCTTCGAGCGCATCCACCGGTCGAACCTGGTCGGCATGGGCGTGCTCCCGCTGCAGTTCGTCAACGGCGAGAACGCGCAGTCGCATGGCCTGGACGGCTCGGAGACGATCTCGATCGAGGGCCTGCAGGACGGCGCGAGCAAGACCGCTACGGTCGTGGCGCGCCGGGCCGATGGCAGCGAGAAGCGCTTCCAGGTCGCGGTGCTGCTGCTGACGCCCAAGGAAGTCGAGTACTTCCGCCACGGCGGCATCCTGCATTACGTGCTGCGCCAGCTCGCCGCACGCAAGGCGGCCTGACCGGCACGGGCGGCCTCACCGTCGGGGACCATGGAGCGGAGGCACCCTGCCTCCGCTCTTTTTTTGTGCGCCGCGGCAAGCGCCGTGCACGTCGCCTCGCCCGCGCCTTGATAGCCGCGCGAGCCGTATGATCCAATCGAGCGATACCGTACGGGCGCGGATTTCACCGTCGCCGCGGCAGCGATGAAAGGGGAATCGCATGATGAATGAGCGTCCGTGGCTGGCGAGCTATCCCGCCGGCGTCCCGGCGGAGATCGACGTCGACGAGTACCCGTCGATCGTCTCCGTCCTGGAGACCGCGATCACCAAGTATCGCGACCGGCCGGCGTTCTCCAGCCTCGGCAAGACGATCACCTACGGCGAGGTCGATCGCCTCAGCGCGCAGTTCGCGGCCTACCTGCAGCACGAGCTCAAGCTCAAGCGCGGCGATCGCGTCGCGATCATGATGCCGAACTGCCTGCAGTATCCGATCGCGACGTTCGGCATCCTGCGCGCCGGCCTGACGGTGGTGAACACCAATCCGATGTACACGGCGCGCGAGCTGAAGCACCAGCTCGTCGACTCCGGTGCGACGGCGATCCTGGTGCTCGACAACTTCGCGCACACCGTCGAGGAAGTGCTCGCCGAGACGTCCGTCCGCCACGTCATCACCACGGGGCTCGGCGACCGCCTGAACTTCCCGAAGCGCGCGATCGTCAATTTCGTCGTGCGCCACGTCAAGAAGATGGTGCCCGACTACGACCTGCCGAAGGCCGTGCGCTTCAATGACGTGCTCGATGCGGGCGCGCGCCACGCGATGACGCCGGTCGCGATCGCGCCGGACGATATCGCCTTCCTGCAGTACACCGGCGGCACCACGGGCGTGGCGAAGGGCGCGATGCTCACGCATCGCAACCTGGTGGCGAACATGCAGCAGGCCTCGGCCTGGATCGGCGGCAACCTGCGCGAAGGCCAGGAGACGATCATCACCGCCCTGCCGCTGTACCACATCTTCGCCCTGACGGCGAACGGGCTCGTCTTCATGAAGTTCGGCGGGCTCAACCACATGATCACGAACCCGCGCGACATGCCGGCGTTCGTCAAGGAACTGAAAGGCGTCCGCTTCAGTGCGATCACCGGCGTCAACACGCTGTTCAACGGCCTGCTCAACACGCCCGGGTTCGATCAGATCGACTTCTCGACCCTGCGCCTCACGCTCGGTGGCGGCATGGCGGTGCAGCGCGCGGTGGCGGAGCGCTGGAAGCAGGTCACGGGCTGCACGCTGGTCGAAGCCTACGGCCTCACGGAGACCTCGCCCGCGGCCTGCATCAATCCGATGGACCTCGCCGACTACAACGGTGCGATCGGGCTGCCTATCCCGTCCACCCAGGCCTGCGTGAAGGACGACGACGGCAGGACGCTCCCGGTCGGTGAGATCGGCGAGCTGTGCATCAAGGGCCCGCAGGTGATGGCCGGCTACTGGAACCGTCCCGACGAGACCTCGAAGGTGATGGACGCCGAAGGCTGGCTGCACACCGGTGACATGGCACGGATGGACGAGAACGGCTTCTTCTACATCGTCGATCGCAAGAAGGACATGATCCTCGTCTCGGGCTTCAACGTGTATCCGAACGAGGTCGAGGACGTCATCGCGATGATGCCGCAGGTGCTCGAGGTCGCCGCGGTGGGCGTGCCGGACGAGAAGTCCGGCGAGGCGGTGAAGGTGGTCATCGTGCCGAAGGACCCCTCCTTGACCGCCGAGCAGGTGCTCGCGCATGCCCGCGAGAACCTCACCGGCTACAAGCTCCCGCGCTTCGTCGAGTTCCGCAAGGAGCTGCCGAAGACCAATGTCGGCAAGATCCTCCGGCGCGAGCTGCGCGATCCGACGCCCGCCTGACGGCGTTCCGTCGTAGTGCGTGACCCCAGGCCCGCCTCGAGCGGGCCTGTCTTTTGCATGCGCGGCCGGGGTGTAGGATCAGCTGGTGGGCACCACCTGACCGCCCGCGCCCACCAGCCCACGCGGGCGGTTCCCCATTCGAGGAACCGCGACATGAGCACGAAGGAACCGCTGTACCGCGCGCGTACGTATCCCACCGTACGCGTCGAGAGCGAACAGGGCACAGCCTGCGACTGGCTGTACATGCACTCGGACCACGCGACCGGAATCCGCCCGTGCTTCCGCACCGAGCTGATGCACGACATGTGGTCGATGCTCTCGTCGGTCACGTCGCCGGCGCTCCATGCCGTCGGTGCACCGCCCCGCGGCCTGCGGCATGTCGTGCTCGCATCCGATGCGCCCGGCGCATTCAACCTCGGTGGGGACCTGGCGCTGTTCTCGAAGCTCATCCGTGCCGGCGATCGCGACGGGCTGCTCGACTACGCGACGCGCTGCGTGGAAGGCGTGCACCTGCTGCACGGCGGGCTGGGCGGCGACGTGCGCACCATCGCGCTCGTGCAGGGCGATGCACTGGGCGGCGGCATGGAGCTCGCGCTGGCCTGTCAGGTGATCGTCGCCGAGGAAGGCGTCGAGATGGGCCTGCCCGAGGTGTTGTTCGGCCTGTTCCCGGGCATGGGCGCCTACTCGTTCCTCAGCCGCCGCATGCCGCCGCAGCAGGCCGAGCGCCTGATCCTCGAAGGGCGCATCCTCGCCGCGGACGAACTGCAGCGGCTCGGCGTGGTCGACGTCGTCGCGCCCAAGGGCGAAGGCGAACGCGTGGTCCGCGAACTGATCGAGAAGGAGCAGCGTGCACCGTTCGCGCACCTGGCGCTGAACCGCGTGCGGCGCGCGGCGAATCCGGTGACGCGCGACGAGCTGATGGCGATCACCGAGATCTGGGTGGACGCGGCCCTGCAACTGGGCGAGCGCTCGCTCAGGACGATGGAGCGGATCGTCCGCGCGCAGGCGCGGCGCGCGCTGCGCTGATCAATCGCCGTTGCCGGCCGAGCCGTCCTGCGCTGTGCGGCGGCGCGCGGCGAGGATGTCACGGCCCTCGGACAGGCGCTCGCGGAGCGCCTCGAAACGCGCTTTCCATTCGCCGGCCATCTGCCAGTCCTGCAGGCGCATCAGTTCGCCCGCCTCGAGCGAGAGTGCGACCAGGCCGACGTTTCCCGCCACGCCCTTGACGGCGTGGGCGTGTTCGCGGAGCGGGTCCCAGGCCCCGACGGCACCCGCCTCGGCAATGAGCCGCAGCCCACGCTCGGCATCGGTCAGGCACTGGCTGCAGAATTCCCGCTCGAACGCGTCGCCGAGCCCGAGTGCACCGAGCTCGTCGAGCACGGTCGGATCGAACGACACGCGTTCCGGCGTGCGCGCCGGCTCGACGCGGAGCGCAGGCGCCGACGATGTGGCCGGCCGCTGCTCCGCGATGTCAGCGAGCGTGTCGAGCAGGCGGGCGGTGGACACGGGCTTGGCGAGAAAGCCCCAGGCACCCGCGTCCTGGCACGACTGGATCGCCGTCGGCGTGACGTCGGCGCTCAGGATCACCACCGGCGTGCGCGTGCCGCCGGCCTCCATCAGGCGCAGCTGGCGGAGCATGTCGACGCCACTCATGCCGGGCATGTGCAGGTCGGTGATCACGAGGTCATAGCTCGACTCCGCGAGCAGGTCGAGCACCTGTTCCGCACCGTCGACACAGGTCGCACGATGGCCGGCCTTCTGCAGCAGCCGCTGCAGCACCATCCGGTTGGCCTCGTGGTCGTCGGCGACGAGCACGTCGAGCGGGCGCACGCGCGCGCGGTGGCGCAGGAACGGATTGCTGAAGGCGATGACGTTCCCGCCGGCGGTCTCCGCCGCATCGCGCGCATCGTCCGTAGTGGCGGCAGCGGTTCTTTCGACCGGGGCCACCGGCTGGAACGGGATGTCGACCCAGAAGCGGCTGCCCTGCCCCTCCGAGCTCTCGAAACCGATCGTGCCGCCCATCGCCTCGGTCAGCCCCTTGGCGATGGTCGTGCCGAGGCCCGTGCCGCCGTAGCGGCGCGCGAGGCCGGCATCGGCCTGCTCGAAGGCATCGAACAGGCGGCGTCGCATCGCGACCGGAATCCCGACGCCGGTGTCGGTGACGGTGAAGCGCAGGCGTCCGCGCTGGGCGTCGCCACCCACCGGCTCGACGTCGAGGCGCACGCTCCCCGCATCGGTGAACTTCACCGCATTGCCGACGAGGTTGATCAGCACCTGGCGCACGTGCGCGACATCGCCGCGCAGCAGCGCGGGCACCTCGTCGGCGACGCGGGCGCGGTACTCGAGCCCCTTGGCCCGCGCCTGCGGCTCGAGGATCAGCCCGATGCTCGCGACGAGCTCGCGGAGCTCGAACTCGGTGGCATGCAGCTTGAGCTTGCCGGCCTCGATCGCCGAGATGTCGAGCACATCCTCGACGAGCCCCATCAGCGTGCGGGTCGACGCCTGCAGGGTACGCACGCACTCGCGCTGCTCGGCGTCCAGGCGGGTCGCCGAAAGCAGCTCGGTCATGCCGGCGAGGCCGTTGAGCGGGGTGCGGAACTCGTGGCTCATGTTCGCGAGGAACCGGCTCTTGGCCTCGTTCGCGCGGCGTGCCTCGTCGGTGGCGCGGGTGAGTGCCTTGAGAAGGCCGGTGAGGTACATCGGAATCGCGAACAGACCGATCCAGAGGCCGATGCCGAGCGCGAGGTTCTGCTGCCAGTAGGCGGACTTCGCGAGCACCAGGCCGAACGAAACGAGCGCGGCGGTCATCGCGCCGGCGAGGTAGCGGCTCCCAAAGCGCAGGCCGTTGCCGACCGTGACCCACATGATCAGCACGTAGACCCACGCGATCGGCTCGTCCCACCGAATCATGGCCGCGGCCATGAGGCCATAGTCCGCGGCCATCCCGACCAGCCGGCGTGCATGGTTGCGGGCGGGCGAGGCGACGAGCCAGGCCAGGATCAGGCTGCCGATCACGAAGCCGGCCATCACCATGGCCATGACGTCGTAGAAGGCGTCGGAGCGCTCGCCGTGCGGGCCGGCGAGCAGGTACGTGAGCACGACGCCGAGCGCGGCGATGCGAACGGTCGCCTGGCCGTGCTCGCTATCCTCGCGTGCGGCGAAGCGTGCCCGCAGCGCGCGCAGTGCGCCGATCACGGCGTTCGCCCCCCGACCTCGCCGCGGTACTGCTCGCACAGGGCGTCGAGCTGGCGACGGTTGCCGAGCAGCGCCTGCACGCATTGCGGGTCGAACAGGGTGCCGCGCTGCGCATACAGGTGCGCGAGGGCGGCGTCGATCTCCCAGGCGTGCTTGTAGGGTTGCGCGGTGATCAGCGCATCGAAGACGTCGGCGACCGCGACGATGCGTGCCTCGAGCGGGATCCGCGCGCCCGAAAGCCCATCGGGATAGCCACTGCCGTCGTAGCGCTCGTGGTGGCGCAGCGCGATCGTCGCCGCCAGTTCGAGGAAGTCGCTTCCGCTGCCACTCAGCAGCTCGTAGCCGATCTGCGGATGCCGGCGCACCAGCGCGCGCTCCTCGTCGCTGAGCGGTCCGGGCTTCTGCAGCACGGCGTCGGGCAGCGCGATCTTGCCGAGGTCGTGCAGGGGCGTGGCCTGCTCCAGCAGCACCGCCTCGTCGTCGAACATCCCGACGCCGCGCGCGATCAGCCCGGCGACGGCCGCCATGCGCTGCAGGTTCGGGTGCGTGCCCCCGTCGCGGTATTCTACCGCGCGGGCGAGGCGCGAGAGCGTCGCGCGCTCGCGCTCGGCGATCTGCTGCAGCGAGGTCTGGAGGCGGTGTTCGAGCGACATCGCGCGCTGCTTCACCGTCTCCGACTGCTGACGCAGCTGCAGAAGGTTCCGGCAGCGCGCGCGCAGCTCGCGCGGGCGCACCGGCTTGACGAGGAAATCGATGACGCCGGCGTCGAGCGCGGCCTGGCGGACGGGCTCGTCGCCCACCACCGTCACGAGGATGATCGGGATGTCGCGGTGGTGCGGCAGCTTGCGGAAGCGGCGCGCGAACTCGACGCCGTCGATGCCCGGCATGCGGTAGTCGAGCAGCAGCAGGTCCGGGTCGTGCGTGGTGCACCAGTCGAGCGCGGCCTGCGGCTCGCCGAAATCGTGGACGTCGAGCTCGGACCCGATGTCCTCGATGATGTGGCGCAGCATGGTGCGTGCGCTGGTCTGGTCATCGACGATGACGACGTTCATTCGACCTTCCGTTGGCAGGCGCCCCGGCGGCGGACGGGACGAGGATAACCCGGTGGTGCCGCAGGCGTCCCACCGTCGTCTCCCGGTTATCGGCGGCGTCCCTGCCGTACTTGAGCGCATGGCTCAGGCGGAGGCTTCGGGCCGCATGTAGGGGAACAGCAGCACGTCGCGGATCGATGCGCGGTCGGTAAGCAGCATCACGAGTCGATCGATGCCGATGCCGAGCCCGCCGGTCGGCGGCATCCCGACCTCCAGGGCGCGGATGTAGTCGGCGTCGAAGTGCATCGCCTCGTCGTCCCCACCGGCCTTCGCCTCGACCTGTGCGAGGAAGCGCGCGGCCTGGTCTTCCGGGTCGTTGAGCTCGGAGAAGCCGTTCGCGAGCTCCTTGCCGCCCACGAACAGCTCGAAGCGGTCGGTGAGTTCGGGATCGACGTCGTTCGCACGCGCGAGCGGGCTGACCTCGACCGGGTGGTCGGTGATGAAGGTCGGCTGGATGAGCGTGTGCTCGACCGTCTTCTCGAAGATCTCGAGCAGGAGCTTGCCCCAGCCGTAGGACGCCTTCACCGGGATCCCGAGCCGCGCGCAGTGCGCACGCATCGCCTCGACGTCGCGCAGCTGCTCCCGCGCGATGTCCGGATTGTGCTCGAGCACCGCGTCGGTCATCGACCAGCGGCGGAAGCGCGGCCCCAGGTCGATGGGCTGGCCTTCCCACTCGAGCTGCGCGGTGCCGAGCACGTCGAGCGCCGCGTGGCGGATGACGTCCTCGGTGAGGTCCATGATTTCCGTGTACGTGGCATAGGCCTCGTACAGCTCGAGCATCGTGAACTCCGGGTTGTGGCGGGTCGACACGCCCTCGTTGCGGAAGTTGCGGTTGATCTCGTAGACGCGCTCCAGCCCGCCGACGACCAGGCGCTTGAGGTAGAGCTCCGGCGCGACGCGCAGGTACAGCTCGAGGTCGAGCGCATTGTGGTGCGTGACGAACGGCTTGGCCGCCGCGCCGCCTGGGATGTAATGCATCATCGGGGTCTCGACCTCGAGGAAGCGCCGTGCATCGAGCCACGCGCGCATCGCGCGGATGATCTTGCTGCGCTTGACGAAGACGTCGCGCGATTCCGGCGTCACGATGAGGTCGACGTAGCGCTGGCGATAGCGCTGCTCGATGTCGGCCATGCCGTGGAACTTGTCGGGCAAGGGACGCAGGGCCTTCGTGAGCAGGCGGAGCGACGACGCGCGGACGGAAAGCTCGCCCGTGCGCGTACGCGTCAGCTCGCCTTCCACGGCGACGATGTCCCCGAGGTCGAGCTTCTTGAAGACGTCGAAGGCGTCGCCGAGCAGGTCCTTTTTCAGCCACAGCTGGATGCGGCCGGACTCGTCCTGGATCTGCGCGAAGCCCGCCTTGCCCATGTCGCGCTTGAGCAGCATGCGACCGCCGAGTGCGACGCACCGGGGCGCGCCATCGAGCGCCTCGGCCGTCCACCGCTCCGCATCGGCGAACTCCGCCTGCAGGTCGCCCGCATAGTCGACCCGCTTGAAATCGTTCGGGAAGGCGATGCCCTGCCCGCGCAGTTCGGCGAGTTTCGCGCGACGCTCGGCGATCAGGAAGTTCTCGTCGGCCTGGGGCGCTGCGTTCGGGGTATCGGACATGGCGGTCGTTTCGCTGGACTTCGGATGCCGGCCCCTGCCGGCGCCGGAAGACGGCCGCGCGGGAGGCGCGGCCACGGGATCAGACGGCGTCGGTGCGTTTGGCGCCGACCTCGAGGCCGGCCTTCAGGCTCGCCTCGACGAATTCGTCGAGGTCGCCGTCGAGCACCTTCTGCGTGTCGGAGCGCTCGATGCCGGTGCGCAGGTCCTTGATCCGGCTCTGGTCGAGTACGTAGTTGCGGATCTGGCTGCCCCAGCCGATGTCGGACTTGGTGGCTTCCACCGCGTCGCGCTCGGCATTGCGCTTCTGGATCTCGAGCTCGTAGAGCTTGGCGGCGAGCATCTTCATCGCGTTGTCGCGGTTCTGGTGCTGGCTGCGGCCGGTCTGGCAGGCGACCACGATGCCGCTCGGAATATGCGTGATACGCACCGCCGACTCGGTCTTGTTGACGTGCTGGCCGCCCGCGCCGGACGAACGGTAGACGTCGGTCCGCAGGTCCGCCGGGTTGATCTCGATGTCGATGTTGTCGTCGATTTCGGGGGACACGAACACCGAGGTGAAGCTCGTATGCCGGCGGTTGTCCGAGTCGAACGGCGACTTGCGCACGAGGCGATGCACGCCCGTCTCGGTCTTGAGCCAGCCGTAGGCGAAGTCGCCTTCGACGCGCAGCGTGGCCGACTTGATGCCCGCGACGTCGCCGCCGCTGGCTTCCATCAGCTCGGTCTTCCAGCCGCGCGATTCGCACCAGCGCAGGTACATGCGCAGCAGAATCTCGGCCCAGTCCTGGGCCTCGGTGCCGCCCGCGCCGGCCTGGATGTCGACGAACGCGTTCGCGTTGTCCATCTTGCCGGAGAACATGCGCTGGAACTCGAGCTTCTCGACGTCCTTCGCATAGCGCTCGACGTCGTCGACGACCGCCTTGGCGGTGTCCTCATCGTCTTCCATCTCCGCGAGCTCGAGGAGCTCGTCCGCGCCGACGAGGCCATCGGTCAGGCTGCGGATGCCGTTGACGACCTTGTCGAGCGACGAACGCTCACGGCCGAGCGCCTGCGCGCGGTCCGCGTCGTTCCAGACATCGGGGCTTTCCAGCTCCCGGTTTACTTCCTCGAGACGTTCGACCTTTTGGTCGAAGTCAAAGATACCCCCTGAGCGAATCCAGCCGACCGCGGAGGTCGGCGATTCGCTGGCGGACGGGATTGAGCTCGATCATGTCCGGCGGCTGCAACGTGGTGGAGAACCGCGCATTCTAGCAGCGGCGGGGTAGCCCGCCGCTGCCGAAGCGGGCTATTCGACCTCGAATTCGCCCACGAACACGGTCTCGCTGCGTTGCTTGAGGCGCAGCGTGACGGTCCGGTCCTTCTGGCGCGGCGTGCCGAAGCCGGTGCTCAGCCACAGCTGGAGCGTCGTGGCGCCCGTCACCAGCGGCTGGCGTTCGCCGAAGAAGTTCGCTTCGACGCGGTAGCGCCCCTTCTTCGCGGTGCGCAGCGCGAACTCCTCCGGGCCGTAGCCGCCGGTGAAGTCGCTCGACATCCGTCCGCCCTGGTAGGTCAGACGATTGCCGTAGTACGCCTTCTCGCCGTTGGGGTCCGTCACCCACAGATCCATGTCGCTCGCGTCGCTGTCCCAGCTGAGCACGGCACGCAGGTCCAGCGGGAGCGCGCGGAGCAGCCTCGCGTCGATCGCCTGCGTGTCGAGCGGGCGCGGCGCCGTCGCAATGATGGCATTGAGCTCCGCCAGCGCCGTGATCTCGATATCCGGAAACCGGCCGTCCCAGTCGCCGCGAACGACTTCGTACAGCGCGTCGATCGCGGCCTGCCGCTCACCGGCCGCTGCATGGGCCAGGCCCAGGTCGCGCTGGCTCTGCGGCTCCTCGCCCGCCATCGCGAGGACCTGGCGCAGCACGGGGATCGCGAGGTCCGCGCGGCCCGCATGCATCAGCCGGTACGCGAGCACGCGCAGGACATGCCGGTCCTCCAGCTGCAGCTCGGCGAGGTTCGACAGCACGCGCAGCGCGAGGGCCGTGCGGCCCTTCTCGGCCAGCACGTCCGCCGCGTCGAGGAAGAACGCGGTGCCGCGGGGCTCGGCGTCACGCTCGTCGAGGTAAATGTCGTAGACGTCGTCGGCGGCCGCCTCGCGAAGGCGACGCGCCGACGGCGAGTCGGACTGCCAGGGCTGGAGGACGATTGCGGCGGTGGCGGCACGTTCCGGCGCCTGGAACCCGTCGGACGCGATCCGCGAGCCGGTCAACACGATGGTGTCGAGGGTGTTCGCCTCGGCGGCGACCGGCGCGGGTGCGGGCGGCGGCGCCATCGCGCGTAGCGCCGCAGGCGACTCGGCCCGCTCACGGGATTCGCGCTGCGCGCTCGCCGCAGCCGCATCCGCGGCCATTGCGGCGTCCTCGGCGGCCGCGCTGACCGCGCCGCCCGTCCGGCCATCGGTCACCGCCGGCTTGCGTGGCGCGTCCTTCGGGAAGGCGCGCTCCCACCATGCGACGCGGTCGGCCCACTGCTCGGCGACCCGATCGATGCGCTCCCGCATGCCGGCGTCGCGGCGCTTTCCGATCTCGCCGCGAAGTCGCGCGTAATCCGCGCGCAGGTCGGCGGGCGGCTCGATCTCGTAGCGGACATAGTCGTCGAGATTCTCGAGGACCAGCAGGGACGTTTCCGGCGTAACGAGCGAGAAGCGCTGCCCGATCGCCGCGATGCGCGCGCGATTGCGCGCCGGCTCCGCACCCAGCTGCGCGATGCTGTAGCGCGCCCAGAGCGGCGCGGCGAGATCGCCCTCCCGGGCGCCGCGCAGCGGAACGTCGAGGCGGCGTCCGTCCGCGAGCACGACGCTCACGCGCGCGTCGGCATCGACGATTCGACCCGCGATGCGCACGACGCCCTGCTCGACGGTGGTCGACTCGGCCACCAGGTCCGCGACGCCGGTGCCTTCGACCTGCTCGATCAGTGTCGGGGACAGGAGGAGCGCCTGCCTGGCGTCGTCGAGTCCCGCCGCGTCGCGGAGGACGATCGTGCGTCCGCCGCGCGCATCGGTGAGCGCCCGCAGGCGGGCGATGTCGGCTGTCGCGGTCGTGGAGACCGCATGGAGGCGCTGGCGCGGCCCGAACGCCGGGAACGGCGCGTCGCCGTAGTTGAAGAGCCCGTCGCCGAACAGCAGGTACTCGCCGACGGCGGGGTCGGGGCGCCAGTCGACGGTGGCGGTGGCCCCATCGTAGATGCTGCGCTCCAGCGTTCGGCGCAGCTCGCGCCAGTCGCCGCCGCGGACGACGTAGCGCACCGCGGGCTCCGCGCGGTCGCGCAAGCGCACCAGGTGGACTTCGACATCGCCCGCCTTCGCGAAGTAGGCGTCGAGCAAGGCGAGCTCGAGGTCGTGGGCGCGCGCGCGGCCGGACGTGGAGCTGTCCCAGACCAGGCCCATGCGCCGCGGAAGAGTCCGCGGCCGTGCCGCTGCAGCGACCGGAATTTCCGCAACGAAGTACCGCGCGTCCTCGTGGTGTTGCACCTGAACGCGGGGGCCGGCGGCCGCTGCGAAGCGCAACCGGACCGGACGCGCCGGGGGTACGTCGGCCGGGCGCAGCAGCAGGCGCGTCGCCATGCCGGCGCGCTTCAGGGCGACGTCGCGCAACAGGCCGTCGACCGCGACCGGCGCGTCGGCGCGAACCTGTACCGGAATTTCCCCGAGCCCGCGCGCGATGTGCACCGGCAGCGATGCGCTGCCCCGCGCGTCGAGCGTCTCGAGGAGCACGATGCGCACGCGCCGCGTGCCGCCCGGCGCGAACGGGAACACGCGCAGGCGGAACGATTCGCCCGCGGTCTGCTCGAGCAGGCCCGGGTCGACGCCGCGCCGCTCGATCGACTCGAACACCTGGCGACCCTTCGCTTTCGGCACCGGCACGGCGTCGCGCATCCGGCCATCGACGTCCAGTGCGAAGCCGACGACCTGCTGCCCCGGGGCGAGCGGGAACTCCAGCCGCCCTTCCAGCGTGCGCGTGCCCCTGTTGCGGAAGGTCATGTCGATCGAGGTACGCATCGCGCCGCCCGCGCTGTCGACATCGAAGGCGGCGGACTCGAGTTCGACGCGACCGCCCGGCTCGGGCGTCGTCATCAGCGGCGGCGCGGTGAGGTGCCGCTCCTGGCCGTACGCGCTCGGCAACGACAGGGCCACGGCCATGAGGGCCATGACGAGGATCTTGCGCATGCGGTGCTCCCGGTTCGAGGTCCCCTGCTCCAACGCGCCACCGCGCGCCGCGGGGTCGACCCGTCAGGCGCGCTCGCGATGGACGATGACGAGCTGGATCGCGTCCCCGCCGCGATAGTCGTCCGGCTCGAGACGATACGCGATGCGCACGCGCGCCGGGGGCGGCTCCCCGGTCCAGCCGCCGAACTCGATCGCGTTGAAGCGTCGCCCCTGCAGGCCGAGCTCGAGTTTGAGGTGACGCTGGCCGACGACGCGCGAGCCGAGGACCTCGAACTCGCCGTCGAAGTGCGGCTCGGGGAACGCCTGGCCCCAGGGGCCGCCGTCGCGCAGGGCCTCCGCGCAACTGCGGCAGAGTTCATCGACGCGAAGTTCGCCGTCGCTCAGCACCTCCGCCTGCAGGAGCTCCGGCCCGAGCGCGCCGCGCGCGACGCCGAGCAGCTGTTCGCCGAACTCGGCGAGTGCGTCGTCGCGCAGGCTCAGGCCCGCGGCCATCGCATGCCCGCCGAAGCGATCGAGAAGGCCCGGACGCTGCGCATTCACGGTGGCCAGCGCGTCGCGGATGTGGAAGCCCGGGATCGAGCGCGCGGAGCCGCGCAGCATGCGCGAGCCGGGCTCCGCGGGCGCGAGCGCGACGACCGGGCGATGCAGGCGCTCCTTGATCTTCGACGCGACCAGTCCGATGACGCCCGGATGCCATTCCGGATCGTAGAGGCAGACGGCCTGCGGCAGTTCGCCGTCCGGGAGGGTGACGCGCGAGAGCGCGGCTTCCGCCTCGTCGACCATCTGCTGCTGCACGGCGCGGCGCTCGCTGTTGATCTCGTTGAGCATCGCGGCGATCTCGCGGGCACGCCCTAGGTCGTCGCTGAGCAGGCATTCGATGCCGAGCGCCATGTCCTCGAGCCGCCCCGCCGCATTGATGCGCGGCGCGAGCGCGTAGCCGATGTCGGCGGTCGTGAGACGTGCGGGATCGCGCTGCGCGACTTCCGCAAGCGCGGCGAGGCCGAGGCAGACCTGGCCGGAGCGGATCCGCCGCACGCCGGCGGCGACCAGTGCGCGATTGTTCGCGTCCAGCGGCACCAGGTCCGCGACGGTGCCCACGGCGACGAGGTCCAGCAGCACCGCGAGGTCGGGCTCGCCCTGCGGAAACGCACCGCGGTCGCGCATCAGGCGGCGCAGCGCGAGCAGCACGTAGAAGATCACGCCGACGCCTGCGAGCGCCTTGCTCGCGAATCGGTCGCCCCTCACGTTGGGGTCGACGATCGCATCCGCCGGCGGCAGCGACTCGCCCGGCAGGTGGTGGTCGGTGACCAGCACCTTCCAGCCACGGGCCTTGGCCGCGACGACGCCTGCATGGCAGGCGATTCCGTGGTCGACCGTGACGACAAGGTCCGGGGCCATCGGCGCGAGCTCGTCGACCATCGCGGGCGTCAGGCCGTAGCCGTGCACCATGCGGTTGGGCACCGCATACGAGACGCGCCGGGCGCCGAGCGCGCGCAGGCCACGCACGCCGACTGCACAGGCCGTCGCCCCGTCGCAGTCGAAATCGCCGACCACGACGATGTGCGCATCCGCGGCGATCGCGTCGGCGAGCAGCGTCGTGGCGGCGTCGAGCCCGCCCATCGTCTCGGGCGGATGGAGGTTCGCGAGCCGCGGACGCGCGCACTCGGGCGAATGCGCGCCGCGGAGCGCGTACACGCGCGCGAGCACCGGATGCAGTCCCGCGGCCCAGGCACCGGGCGCCACGGGATCTCGACGCCGGAGTCGGGCGACGGTTCGGCTCACTCGGGCGTCCGTGGCAGGAGGCTGCGCAGTGGACGCCGCCAGAATCTCAGGGCCTGCGACCGCCGCAGGGCGATGCCCTGCCGATCGGGCCATGCGAGCCGGAGGGTCTGGATGCGGCGCGCGGCGAGGTCGACCCGCGCCGGCTCGATCCACTTCGAGACGAGCTGGTCGAGGCGCCGGAGCGCGCGCAGGTCGACGACGGTTCCGGCATCGGGCGTCGACCAGGCGTCGCCCCGCGGCGCGGCGCGTGCAGGGGTCAGGCGGGCGAAGGCGTGCGCGACGGGGTCGTCGGTGAGCAGAAGGTCGAAGGCCGCCTGCACGCGGTCCGGAAGGCGGCCCGCCCCCCAGAACCACACCGAGTTCACCGGCGGCAGGCCCTGCGCCGCGCGCTGTGCATTGAGCGGGTGGTTGTGCAGCACGACCTGCGCCTCGCTCAGGAGCGCGCGCCAGCGGCGACCTTCCGGGCCGTCCGGAAGCTGCTCGAACAGGTCGGCCCCGAGCGCATCGTCCGGCGGCGCGAAGCGCGGCAGTGGGGCCTGCGGCGCAAGGCAGAGGTACCAGCGTGACGGCGTGGGCGCGTCGATCGGCATGCCGGCGTCACCGAACAGCGGTCGCAGCGCCTTGAGCAGCACGTCCGCGGACAGCGCGTCCAGTGCGAGGCTCTCGCCGATCGCCAGAAGGCGCGCGCCGTTGATATCGGGCCGCACGAACGCCGGGTCCACCCGCAGCCATTGCGCGCCGGCGGCGTCGCCGGCGTCGGCCTGGCGCGTCACCGCCGCGACGGGCCAACCACGCGGCAGCACGTCGAATACGCCCTCGATGCCACGCGGCGTGTCGACCGCATCGCCCCGCCCCAGGGCGCGCGCGAGGTCGGCAGGCAGCGCCTCGTCCGCGAAGCGGGCCGCAGCGGGCAGCAGGAGCGTGGCCGACGGCACGGGATCAGCCGACGTAGCGGACGCCGACGATCTCGTACTCGCGCGTGCCGCCCGGTGCCTCGATCGTCACCGTGTCGCCTTCGTGCTTGCCGATCAGTGCGCGGGCGATCGGCGCGGAGATCGCGATCAGGCCCTGCTTGATGTCCGCCTCGAGGTCCCCGACGATCTGGTAGGTCTTCTGCTCGTCCGTATCGACGTCCGCGAGTTCGACGGTCGCGCCGAACACGACCCTGCTGCCGGCGTTGAGGGTGGCGATGTCGATGATCTGCGCATGCGACAGCTCACCCTCGAGCTGCTTGATGCGCCCCTCGATGAAGCCCTGCTGCTCGCGCGCCGCGGCGTACTCGGCATTCTCCTTGAGGTCGCCGTGCGCACGTGCCTCGGCGATGGCATTGATGACCGCCGGGCGCTGCACGGACTTCAGGTTCTCGAGTTCGGCGCGCAGACGCTGCGCACCTTTCGCGGTGATCGGGGCTCTCATGGCGATTCCTTCGGCGACCGGCCGCGGCGGCCGGCGTCATGCAGGGGATTGTGCCCGTCCACGCGGCGCATGGGCAGGCCGGAAACGCGACCGGCCGCACGCGGCGGCCGGTCGCGGCGATGGAACGGCTCAGGCGATGGTCGCGTGGAGTTCCTGCAGCGACCACACCGGGCCCGTGCCGCGGTATTCGAGCGATTGCAGCAGCGCGCGTGCGCCCGATACCGTCGTCGAGTACGTGACGCGGTGCTGCAGCGCCTCGCGCCGGATCGAGAACGAGTCGGCGATCGCCTGCCGGCCTTCCGTCGTGTTGACGATGTAGGCGATCTCGCCGTTCTTGATCAGGTCCACCACGTGCGGGCGGCCCTCGATCACCTTGTTCACGACCTCGCAGGCGACACCCTGCGACTTCAGGAATTCCGCGGTGCCACGCGTGGCCACCACGACGTAGCCACGGCGCACGAGCTCCTGCGCCACCGGCAGCACGCGCTGCTTGTCCGGATCGCGCACCGAGACGAACACCTTGCCCGACGCCGGCAGCGCGCGGATGCCCGCGGCCTCGTGCGCCCGCGCGATCGCCGCGCCGAAGTTGCGGCCGACGCCCATCACCTCGCCCGTCGAGCGCATCTCCGGCCCGAGGATCGGGTCGACGCCCTGGAACTTGGCGAACGGGAAGATTGCTTCCTTCACCGAGAAGTAGTCGGGCACGATCTCCTTCGTGGCGCCCTGCTCCGCCAGCGTCATGCCGGCCATGCAGCGCGCCGCGATCTTCGCCAGCGGCATGCCGATCGCCTTGGAGACGAACGGCACCGTGCGCGACGCACGCGGATTCACCTCGAGCAGGAAGATCGTGTCCGAGCCGTCAGCCTCCTGCTGGATCGCGAACTGCGTGTTCATCAGGCCGACGACCTTCAGCGCCCGCGCCAGCGCGACCACCTGCTCGCGCAGGCGGTCCTGCGTGGCTGCGGATAGCGAGTACGGCGGCAGCGAGCAGGACGAGTCGCCGGAATGCACGCCGGCCTCCTCGATGTGCTCCATCACGCCGCCGATCAGGACGTTCCCCTCGCGGTCGGCGATGACGTCGACGTCCACCTCGACCGCATGGTCGAGGAAGCGGTCGAGCAGCACGGGCGAATCGTTCGAGACCTTCACGGCATCGCGCATGTAGCGTGCGAGGTCGCTGTCCGCATGCACGACTTCCATCGCGCGCCCGCCGAGCACGTAGCTCGGGCGGACGACCAGCGGGTAGCCGATTTCGCGGGCGAGCGCCTGCGCTTCGTCGGCGCTGCGTGCGGTGCGGTTGGGCGGCTGCTTCAGGCCCAACTCGTCGACGAGCTTCTGGAAGCGCTCACGGTCCTCGGCCAGGTCGATGCTGTCCGGCGACGTGCCGATCACCGGCACGCCGTTGGCCTCGAGCGCGCGCGCCAGCTTGAGCGGGGTCTGCCCGCCGTACTGCACGATCACGCCGAAGGGCTTCTCGAGGTCGACGATCTCCAGCACGTCCTCGAGCGTGAGCGGCTCGAAGTAGAGGCGGTCGGAAGTGTCGTAGTCGGTCGAGACGGTCTCGGGGTTGCAGTTGACCATGATGGTCTCGAACCCGTCGTCCCGCAGGGCGAGCGCCGCATGCACGCAGCAGTAGTCGAACTCGATGCCCTGCCCGATCCGGTTCGGTCCGCCGCCGAGCACGATGATCTTCCTGCGATCGCTCGGGTTCGCCTCGCACTCGTCCTCGTAGGTCGAGTACATGTAGGCCGTCTCGGTGGCGAACTCGCCGGCGCAGGAATCGATGCGCTTGTAGACGGGGCGCACTCCGAAGGCACGCCGCAGTGCGCGCACGGCGGTCTCGTCCGTGCCGGTGAGTTGCGCCAGGCGTGCATCGGAGAAGCCCATGCGCTTGAGCGCGCGCATGCGGCGGGCGTCGAGCGCGGCGAGACCCGCGGTCGACACCTCCTTTTCGGCGCCGACGATCTCCTCGATCTGGTCGAGGAACCACAGGTCGACATGCGAGAGCGCGTGCACGTCTTCCACCGACATGCCGGCGCGGAAGGCGTCGCCGATATGGAACATGCGCTCGGGGCCGGGTTCCTTGAGCTCCCGGCGCAGGCGCGCGAGGTCCTCGGCATCGGTCAGGTCGAGGCCGGTCGGATCGAGGCCGACCTTGCCCGTCTCCAGCCCGCGGAGCGCCTTCTGCAGGGACTCCTGGAACGAGCGGCCCATCGCCATCACCTCGCCGACCGACTTCATCTGGGTGGTGAGGCGCGCGTCAGCCTGCGGGAACTTCTCGAAGGCGAAACGCGGGATCTTGGTGACGACGTAGTCGATCGACGGCTCGAAGGACGCCGGCGTCTGCCCGCCGGTAATCTCGTTGCGCAGCTCGTCGAGCGTGTAGCCCACCGCGAGCTTGGCGGCGACCTTCGCGATCGGGAACCCCGTCGCCTTCGAGGCGAGCGCCGACGAGCGCGACACGCGCGGATTCATCTCGATCACGACCACGCGGCCGTTCTGCGCGTTGACGCCGAACTGCACGTTCGAGCCGCCCGTGTCGACGCCGATCTTGCGCAGCACCGCGATCGAGGCATCGCGCAGGCGCTGGTACTCCTTGTCGGTGAGCGTCTGCGCCGGTGCGACCGTGATGCTGTCGCCGGTGTGCACGCCCATCGCGTCGAAGTTCTCGATCGAGCAGACGATGATGCAGTTGTCCGCCTTGTCGCGGACGACTTCCATCTCGAACTCCTTCCAGCCGAGCACCGACTCCTCGACGAGGATCTCGTGCACCGGCGAGAGCTCGAGGCCGCGCTTGGCGATCTCCTCGAACTCCTCCTTGTTGTAGGCGATGCCGCCGCCGGTGCCGCCGAGCGTGAAGCTCGGGCGGATGATGGTGGGGAAGCCGACGGTCGCCTGGATCTCGACCGCCTGCTCGAAGTTGCGTGCGACCGCCGCCTTCGGGCATTCGAGCCCGATCTCGGCCATCGCGACGCGGAAGAGCTCGCGGTCCTCCGCCATGCGGATCGCGTCGCGCGAGGCACCGATCAGCTCGACGCCGTACTTCTCGAGCACGCCGTTGTCGGCGAGGTCGAGCGCGCAGTTGAGCGCCGTCTGGCCGCCCATCGTCGGCAGCAGCGCGTCGGGCCGCTCCTTGGCGATGATCTTCTCGACCGTCTGCCAGGTGATCGGCTCGATGTAGACCGCGTCCGCCATGTCGGGGTCGGTCATGATCGTCGCGGGATTGCTGTTGACCAGCACCACGCGGTAGCCCTCGTCGCGCAGGGCCTTGCAGGCCTGGGCGCCGGAGTAGTCGAACTCGCAGGCCTGTCCGATCACGATCGGGCCGGCGCCGATGATCAGGACGGTCTTGATGTCGGTGCGCTTTGGCATGTCGGTCTCGTGAATTCGCGGTCGGTCAGTCGAAACGCACCGAGCAGGCACGCTCGACGACGGGCTGGAGCGCCTTCAGGCGCGCCTCGGGAACCTGCGGGTCCGGGAACTGCTTCTGCAGGATCCCGCCGGCCGGCGTGGACATGAAGGCCGCCACTGCGCCGAGCTCGTCGCGGTCCAGCTGCGCGAGTAGCGCTGCGGGATTCGGCTCCGGCCCGCCCTTCACGGTGCTCCCGACGCCGTCGCGGACGAAGCGCAGCACCTTGGCCCCAGCCGGCGTCTGGCCGAACGCGATCCAGGCATCGACGTTGGCATCGGTCTCGAACATCGCGCCGAACGCGCCACCGAGCGTCTCGACGAACAGCGGCCGCACCTCGCGGGCGACGCAGCTGCGCTGCGCGTCGCTCCACTTCGCGCCGACGTCCTCGCGGAACGAGCGGTCGATCGCCAGGTCGATCGCCGTGTCGATGCCGAAGAGCTGCTGGACGCGCTCGAGGCGATCGGGGCCGGGCGTCGACGCCTGCGCCAGGGACGTGGCCGCGAGCCAAACGACCGCTAGGTATCGGAGCTTCATGCGGCCTCCATCGCGGCGACGAAACGGTCGAACAGCGGCGCGACGTCGTGCGGGCCGGGGCTCGCTTCCGGATGCCCCTGGAAGCTGAAGGCCGGCGCATCGGTGAGCGCGATGCCCTGGTTGCTGCCATCGAACAGCGAGCGGTGCGTGACCCGCACGTTCGCGGGAAGCGTGGCTTCGTCGACGGCGAAGCCATGGTTCTGGCTGGTGATCAGCACGCGGCCGCTGTCGAGGTCCTGCACCGGATGGTTCGCCCCGTGGTGGCCGAACTTCATCTTGAGCGTGCGTGCACCCGCGGCGAGCGCCAGGAGCTGATGGCCGAGGCAGATGCCGTAGACCGGCACGCGGCGCTGGATGAACTCGCGCGTCGCCTCGATCGCATACGTGCACGGCTCCGGGTCACCCGGGCCGTTCGACAGCACGACGCCGTGGGGCTGCAGCGCGAGTACGTCGGCGGCAGGTGTCTGCGCAGGCACCACCGTGACCCGGCAGCCGCGCGAGGCGAGCATGCGCAGGATGTTGAGCTTCACGCCGAAGTCGTAGCAGACGACATGGAAGCGGCCGTCGGCCTGTGCGAAGGCATCGCTGTCGAGGTCGAGCTCGGTCTCGCGCCAGTCGAAGCGCTCACGCGTGCAGACCTCCTTCGCGAGATCCATGCCTTTCAGGCCGGGAAACTTGCGCGCCGCTTCGAGCGCACGCGATTCGTCGATCTCGCCCGCCATCACCGCGCCGTTCTGCGCGCCGCCGTCCCGCAGCAGCCGCGTGAGCTTGCGGGTGTCGATGTCGGAGATCGCGACCATGCCCTTTGCCGCGAGCCAACCGGGCAGCGACAGTTGCGAGCGCCAGTTGCTCGGGCGCTTCGGGACATGGCGCACCACGAGCCCCGCCGGCCAGACGGGCTTGGCCTCGTCGTCCTTCGGCGTGGTGCCGGTGTTGCCGATGTGCGGATAGGTCAGCGTGACGATCTGCCGCGCGTACGAGGGATCGGTGACGACTTCCTGGTAGCCGGTCATCGCGGTGTTGAAGACCACCTCGCCGACGGACAGTCCGGGCGCGCCGATCGATACGCCCTCGAAGATCGTGCCGTCTTCGAGTGCGAGGATTGCGGGTTGGTTCACGGGGATCGCCTCTGCTGCCGAGGGGTGCTGATCCCGTGCGCTCGCCGGTCGAGAAAAATCCGGGTTGCAGCAAAGCGCGGACGCGGTGCGGGACCGGTCCGACGTCGGGATTCTGGCGAGCGGGAATTGTAGCGGCGCGGGCGCGTCGGCGCCAGTTGGACGACGATCGGACCGCGCGATCGGCGCCGACGGCGAGCGCACGGAGCCCGGGGCCGCCGGTCCGCGACCGCGTGGCTCGCCTTGGCTGCTTGCGACCGTGCCGGTCACCGGCACGGTGCAGCGCCTTGCCATCCGGGCTACGGCCGGCTCAGTCGCTCCCCGGACGCGACCGCCCCGCCGCTTCAGCCGATGACGTCGCGAATCGCATAGAGCGCCGGCGGCCGCCCGACGAGTCGGGTGGCCGCATGCAGCGCACCGCGCGCGAAGATGTCGCGGTTCGTCGCGCGGTGGACGAGCTCGATCCGTTCGCCGGGTGCGGCGAACTGCACCAGGTGCTCGCCGACGATGTCGCCCGCGCGAAGCGACGCGTACCGCGGCGTCGCGCCGGCTGCTTCCGCGCGGGCGCCGAGCGCCAGTGCGGTGCCCGAAGGCGCGTCCTTCTTATGCACGTGGTGCGACTCGACGATGTCGCAGTCCCACTGCGAGAGGATGCCGGCGGCGCGCTCGACGAGATCCGCGAGCACCGCGACGCCCAGGCTGAAGTTCGCCGCCCAGAGCACGGGGATCCGCGCGGCGGCCGCCTCGAGCGCCGCCCGCTGTGCCGGCTCGAGGCCGGTCGTGCCCGAGACGAGCGCCGCGTTCCGCGCAAGGCATGTCTCGAGGATCGCGTCGAAGCCCTCCGGCAGGCTGAAGTCGATCGCGACGTCGAACGGTGGAACGTTCGCGAGCGCGCCGCCGCTGATCCATGCAATGCCGTCGGCGACAGGATGCGCCGGGCGGCTGCGGGAGACCGCAGCGACTACCTGGAGGTCGTCGCGCTCGGCGGCGAGGCGCAGCAGCGCCTGGCCCATCCGGCCGGTCGCGCCGTGGATGAGGATGCGAAGGGGCGATTGCATGCGGACAGCCTAGCCGCCGCCCAGCGCCTCCACAACGCCGTGCTCACGCGCGCCCGCGGGCATGGCCTGCGACCAGCGGTTCTTCCCGCCGCTCTTCGCCGCATACATCGCGGCATCCGCGCCGCGCAGGAGCGTGTCGAGCTCGATGTCCGGCGCGACGTCCTCGCGCGCGAGGCCGATGCTCAGGCCCACCCGCACGGGTTCGTCCGTGCCGACGTCGAACGGCGTGTCCACGGTCGAGAGCAACCGCTGCGCAAGCCGTCGGAGGTCGTCCGGCGCCGCGCCGTTCGCGAGGATGACGAACTCGTCGCCGCCGATCCGTGCGACGGTGTCGGTGTCGCGGAGCACCTCGCGCAGCCGGGCGCCCAGCGCGCGGAGCAGTGCATCGCCCGCGGGATGCCCGTGCCGATCGTTGACGTGCTTGAAGTCGTCCACGTCGACCACCGCCAGCAGCACGTGCTCGCTGCCGCGCCTCGCGCGCCGCGCGGTCTGCTCGAAACGGTCCTGCAGCAGCGTGCGATTGGGCAGGCCGGTGAGTGCATCGTGCAGGGCCTGCGCCTTCAGGCGGCGCGAGAGCTCACGGGCATCGAGCGCGCTCGCGAGCACCTGCGACATGAGCCGCAGCCCGATGACGAACGGCTCGTCCCAGACGACGCGGCCACGGACGGCATCGAAGCCGACGAAGCCGCGTAGCGTGCCGGCGATCCACAGCGGCACGATCAGGATCGACTGGATGCCTTCGCGCTCGAACTCGGCGCGCTCGCGGAAAGCCGCGGCGGGCAGGTCGTCGAGGCATTCGACGCACACGATCCGGTCGGCACGCAGCTCCTCCAGCAGCCACGGGAACGTGTCGAGCGGCAGGTCCTGCAGGTTGTGCGCCTCGCGCGAGATGCCCGGCGCCACCCATTCGTGGGTATTGCTCTGCCGCATGGCGGTCGGGTCGATCAGGAAGACGTACGCGCGGTCGACCCCGAAAAAGCGGCCGACGGAGCCGAGCAGGCCCTCGATGGCGCTGTCCAGCTCCGCGTCGTTACTCCGGATGAGCGCGGCGGCCGCTTCCGTGAGCAGGCGCTCGAACTGCAGTCGACGCTCGAGCTCGCCGCGCGCCGTACCGTCGGCGGACGGCTCGTGCAGGTGGAGAAGTACGCGGCTAGCGCCATCCAAGCGGCGTGCCGTGGCGAGGAGGCTGCCGCCCGCAGCAGCATGCGACGGCCCGGGCAACTCGACGATCGCGGTCGGCGCATGTGTCAGGAGGTCCGCGATCCGTGCCGAAGCGGTCTCGGACCACTCGAGAACGCCTTCCAGCCCTGGGCAGTCCGCATCGGGCAGGCCCAGCAGCGCACACGCCTCCGCGTTCGCGCCGACCACGCGGCCGCCGTCGACTGCGACCAGCGCGACGGGCACGTCGTCGAGGCTCAAGCTGATCCGATCCATGGGCGTCCGCCGCTCCCTGCCGGGGCCAGCGGCGAGGATGCCAGATCGCGGACGAGCCGACGCACCGCCCGGAGGGCTCGCCTCAGCCGGTCATCCGGTCCCAGAAGCCGCGCACGCCGTCGAGGAACGTCGACGACTTGGGCGAATGGCGACGGGCGCCCTCGCCCACGAACGTCGCCTCGAAGCGCTCGAGCAACTCGCGCTGCTCGGCGGTCAGGTTGACCGGCGTCTCGACGACGACGCGGCAGTAGAGGTCGCCCTCGACGCGGCTGCGCACCGAGCGCACGCCCTTGCCGCGCAGGCGGAAGGTCCGCCCGGATTGCGTCTCCATCGGGATGCGCAGCTCCACCTCGCCGCCGAGCGTCGGCACGCGGATGCTGTCCCCGAGCGCGGCCTGCGAGATGCGGATCGGCACCTCGCAGTGCAGGTCGTCGCCGTCGCGCTGGAAGATCTCGTGCTCGCGCACGCGGATGTCGACATAGAGGTCACCGGCCGGTGCGCCGGCTGGACCGGCCTCGCCCTCGCCCGCGAGACGGATGCGATCGCCGCTGTCGACGCCCGCGGGAATCTTGACCTGGAGCAGCTTTGTGCGCTCCACGCGCCCCTGCCCGTGGCAGTCCGTGCACGGCTTGGCGATCACCTTGCCACGACCGCCGCAGTGCGGGCAGGTCTGCTGCATCGAGAAGATCCCACGCTGGAAACGCACCTGGCCGCGGCCCTGGCAGGTGCCGCAGGCGTCGAACTTGCCGTCCGACGAACCACTGCCGTCACAGGTCTCGCATTCGTCGAGCGTCGGGATCTCGATCTGCTTCTCGACGCCGCCGACCGCTTCCTCGAGCGAGAGCTCCATCACGTAGCCGATGTCGGCGCCGCGCCGCGGGCCGCGACCACCGCCGCCGGCCGCGCCGCCGAAGATGTTGCCGAAGATGTCGCCGAAGATGTCGCCCATGTCGGCATAGCCGGGGCCGCCGCCACCGCCGCCCATGCCGTGCTCGAACGCGGCGTGGCCGTGCGCGTCGTACATGCGGCGCTTGCCGGGGTCGGCGAGCGTCTCGTAGGCCTCCTTGCACTCCTTGAAGGCGTCCTCGGCGGCCTTGTCGCCCGGGTTGCGGTCCGGATGATGCTTCATCGCCGCGCGGCGGTATGCCTTCTTGAGGTCGTCGTCGCTCGCGTCGCGGGCGACGCCCAGGACCTCGTAATAGTCACGCTTGCTCATCGGCGCTCTTGGCTGTGCTGCTGCTGCGTGCCGGCGGTTGAATCACGCGCGGCGTCCCCGGAAAACGACGGGAGCCCTGGCGGCTCCCGTCGGGGACAGCTTACTTGGACTCGTCGCCCTTCACTTCCGTGAATTCGGCATCGACCACGTCATCGGACTTGCCGGCGGCCGCACCGGGAGCCGTCGCGCCATCGTCCACCCCGCCCTGCCCCTGCGCGGAGGCAACCGCGAGCAGCGACTGCGCGGCTTCCTCGAGCGCGCGGCTCTTGGCCTCGATCTGGCCCTTGTCCTCGCCCTTCATCGCGGTCTCGAGGTCGGCGATCGCCGTTTCAGCGCGGCCGATCGCGTCGCCCGGCACCTTCTCGCCGTGCTCCTTGATCGCGCCACGGGTCATGTGGATCAGGCCGTCGGCGTGGTTGCGCGCCTGGACGAGCTCCTGGAACTTCTTGTCCTCCTCGCGGTTGGCTTCGGCGTCCTCGACCATCCGCTTGATCTCGTCCTCGGACAGGCCCGAGCCGGCCTTGATCTCGACCTTCTGCTCCTTGCCGGTCTTCTTGTCCTTCGCGGTCACGTGCACGATGCCGTTGGCGTCGATGTCGAACGACACCTCCACCTGCGGCATGCCGCGCGGCGCCGGCTCGATGCCGGTGAGGTCGAAGCGCGCCAGCGACTTGTTGTAACGGGCCTGCTCGCGCTCGCCCTGCAGCACGTGCACGGTCACGGCGGACTGGTTGTCCTCGGCGGTCGAGAAGGTCTGCGAGGCCTTGGTCGGGATCGTGGTGTTCTTCTCGATGATCTTGGTGAACACGCCACCGAGCGTCTCGATGCCAAGGCTCAGCGGGGTCACGTCGAGCAGCAGCACGTCCTTGACGTCGCCCTTGAGCACGCCGCCCTGCACCGCGGCGCCGATCGCCACGGCCTCGTCGGGATTGACGTCCTTGCGCGGCTCCTTGCCGAAGAACTCGGCCACCGCGGCCTGCACGCGCGGCATGCGCGTCTGGCCGCCGACGAGGATGACCTCGGTGATGTCGGAGGCGCGCAGGCCGGCGTCGTTGAGCGCGACGCGGCACGGCTCGATCGTCTTCTTGACCAGGTCCTCGACCAGCGCCTCGAGCTTGGCGCGCGTCAGCTTGATGTTGAGGTGCTTCGGGCCCGAGGCGTCGGCCGTCACGTACGGCAGGTTGACCTCGGTCTGCTGCGCGCTCGAGAGCTCGATCTTCGCGCGCTCCGCGGCGTCCTTCAGGCGCTGCAGGGCGAGCGGATCCTTGCGCAGGTCGATGCCCTGGTCCTTCTGGAACTCCTCGACGAGGTAGTCGATGACGCGCTTGTCGAAGTCCTCGCCGCCGAGGAACGTGTCACCGTTGGTGGCGAGAACCTCGAACTGCTTCTCGCCGTCGACTTCGGCGATCTCGATGATCGAGACGTCGAACGTGCCGCCGCCGAGGTCGTAGACGGCGATCTTGCGGTCGGCGCCGGACTTGTCGAGGCCGTAGGCGAGCGCCGCGGCCGTCGGCTCGTTGATGATCCGCTTGACGTCGAGGCCCGCGATGCGGCCGGCGTCCTTGGTCGCCTGGCGCTGCGAGTCGTTGAAGTAGGCCGGCACCGTGATCACGGCCTCGGTCACTTCCTCGCCGAGATACGCCTCGGCCGTCTTCTTCATCTTGGCGAGCACTTCGGCCGAGATCTGCTGCGGCGCCATCTTGCGGCCGTCGGCGGTCGCCACCCAGGCGTCGCCGTTCTCGTGCTGCGTGATGCCGTACGGGACCAGGCCGATGTCCTTCTGCACCTCGGCGTCGGTGAACTTGCGGCCGATCAGGCGCTTCACCGCGTAGAAGGTGTTCTTTGGATTCGTGACGGCCTGGCGCTTGGCCGAGGCGCCGGCGAGGATCTCGCCGTCCTTGGTGTACGCGATGACCGACGGCGTGGTGCGGTCGCCCTCGGCGTTCTCGATGACGCGCACCTTCGTGCCTTCCATGACCGCGACGCACGAATTGGTCGTGCCGAGGTCGATACCGATGATCTTGCCCATGGGGATGCTCCTGCTAGCTCTGGATGTCGGGGGCGCGCTGCGCCGATAAGCCGTATCTATGGATCGCCGGCGCCGGTTCAAGGCGCGGCGGTGTTCAGCCCTGCGCGACGACGACCAGCGCGGGGCGCAGCAGGCGGTCGTTCAGCAGCCAGCCCTTCTGGTAGACCTGCACGACGTGGTTATCGGCGGTTTCGCCCGCCGGGACCATGGCCATCGCCTGGTGGCGCTCGGGGTCGAAGGCCTCCCCGGCCGGGTCGACCGGCGCAAGGCCATTGTCGGCAGCCACCTTCAACAGCTGCTTGAGCGTCAGCTCCATGCCGTCGCGCAGCGCGCCGGCGTCGGCCGTGGCCTGCGCCAGCCCCGCTTCGAGGCTGTCGATCACGGGCAGCAGGTCGCCCAGCAGGCGCTCGTTGGCGAAGCGGCGCGCGGTCTCGATGTCGCGCGCGACGCGTCGCCGCTGGTTCTCGAGGTCGGCACGCTCGCGCAGCACCTCGTCACGCAGCTGGACGAGCTCGCCGCGGGCGCCGTCCAGCTCGGTGCGAAGGCGTGCGCAACAGTCCTTGTCGTTCTCGTTCGACGTCGTCTCGGCCGGGGCCTCGGCGGGGATTTCGGGGGTCATCGGGGCTCTTTCCGTTCGCGCCGGTCGCGCGCCGGGGGCAGCTATGGGGCCGTGCCCGCCCCTTTCAAGAGCTCAGCCGGGGCGGTCGCCGGGCTGCAGCGCGTCGCCCAGGATGTCCGCCGTGGCCTGCACGACCGGGATCACCCGCTCGTAGGCCATCCGCGTCGGGCCGATCACGCCGACGACGCCGAGCACTTGCCCGCCGCTTGAGTACGGCGCGGTCACCAGCGACATCCCATCCAGTGGCGCGAGCCCCGTTTCCTCGCCGATGAAGATGCGCACGCCCGGTGCGCGGGCGGTGCGGTCGAGGAGCTGGAGGATCTCGCGCTTCCGCGAGAACGCCTCGAACAGCTCGCGGAGCCGCTCGATGTCCGCGAGCTCCTGGACCCCCATCAGGCGCGTCTGCCCGGCCAGGAGCATGTCGTCATCCCGCGGGGCGAGCGCCTGGCCGGCGAGCTCGATCGATCGCTCCATCAGCCGGTGAAGTTCGTCCTGCGCGCTGCGCATCTCGTTGAGCAGCACGGCGCGGATCTCCGCCAGGGACCGCCCCGCGAACTGCGCATTGAGATGGTTGGCGACGCGCTCGAGCTCGCCCGCATCGAACGGCCGGCGCACCTCGATGATGCGGTTCTGCAGGTCGCCGTCGGCGAAGACGACGATCGCGAGCACGCGCGCCTCGTCGATCGGCACGAATTCGATGCGGCGGAATGCGAACTGCTCGCGGCGCGGCGTGCTCACCACGCCGACGAAGTGCGTCATCGCCGACAGCATCTCGCTCGCGGTGCCCAGCAGGGCCTGCGTCCCCGATCGCGGCGGCAGGCCCTCGCGCAGAAGGGCGACCTCGCCGTCGGGCAGCGGGGAAACCTGCAGCAGCGAGTCGACGAACAGCCGGTAGCCCTGCGGGGTCGGCACGCGCCCGGCCGAGGTATGCGGGGCGCTGAGCAGGCCGGCGTCCTCGAGGTCCGCCAGGATCCCGCGAATGGTGGCCGGGCTGACGTCGAGCCCCGCGTGCCGTGCGAGCGTCTGCGAGCCGACCGGCTCGCCATCGCGGATGTGGCGCGCGATCAGCGCCCGCAGCAGCTGCCGCGCGCGGGGGTCCTGGCTCGGGTCGAAAGGCTTGCGGCTCATGCCCGTCGTATACGGCCCGCCCGGGGTGCGCGCAAGCGATCCGGCGGCTTTCCGGGTGAGACGGCCGGCAGGCACAATTTCCGGATGCTGACCCACCTCTCGCTCAAGCAGTTCGCCGTCGTCACTGCGGCCGACCTCGAATTCGGGCCCGGACTGACCGTCATCTCCGGCGAGACCGGCGCGGGCAAGTCGCTGCTGGTCGATGCGCTCGGGCTGCTGTCGGGCCAGCGCGCCGACAGCGGCGTGGTGCGCCATGGCGCCGAGCGCGCGGAGCTCGCCGCGGACTTCGACCTCGCGGACGCAGGCCCGGCCCGCGCCTGGCTGCACGACAACGAGCTCGACGACGCGGACGACGCCGGCCGCTGCCAGATCCGCCGCGTGATCCGTGCCGACGGCGGCTCGCGCGCCTGGATCAACGGGCGGCCCGCGACCATCTCGCAGCTGACCGAACTGGCCGGCCATCTCGTCGAGATCCACGGGCAGCACGAGCACCAGGCCCTGCTGTCGCGGGCGAGCCAGATGGACCTGCTCGACGCCTTCGGCCGCACCGAGGCCGATCGCGGCGCAGTGTCCCGGGCTGCAGCGGACTGGTCCGACCTCCTGCGCGAGCGCGAGCGCCTCGCCGGCCAGGGCGACGTCTCCGATCGTGTCGAGTGGCTCCAGCACCAGCTCGATGAGCTCGAGCGCGAGGACCTGGAACCGGCGAGCCTCGAGCAGCTGCAGGTCGACCACCGGCGCTTCGGCCATTCCACCGCACTCATCGCCTCATGCGACAGTGCGTTCGCACGCCTCGGTGGCGAGGACGGCCCCTCGCTCTCGCGCGTGCTGCAGCAGGTGCGCGCCGAGCTCGTGCGCGCCGCGGAGCACGAGCCGCGCCTCGTCGAGGTCGAGGGCATGCTCGACCTGGCCGCGATCCAGATCGACGAGGCCCTGTCGGCGCTCGACCGCGTCCGCAGCGACCTCGACATCGACCCGGACGCCTTCGATGCACTGGAGCGACGCCTCGGTCGCATCCACGAGCTGGCGCGCAAGCACCGCACGCCGCCCGACCAGCTGGGTGCACGACGCGACGCGATCCGCGCCGAGGTCGAGGGGCTGCGCGGTGCCGGCGAGCGGCTCGAGCGCCTCGATGGCGAGATCGCGACCGCGCGCAGCGCGTGGACGGCAGCGGCCGCACGCCTGTCCGAGGCACGCCGCCGCGCGGCGGCGGAGCTGGCCGGATCGACGACGGCGCTCATGGGCGAGCTCGGCATGGGCGGGGGCGTCTTTGACGTCGCCTTCGAGGCGACCGCCGGGGACCGGCCGGATCCGCTCGGCGCCGAGCGCGTGGAATTCATGGTGAGCGCGAACCCCGGCCAGCCGCTGCGGCCGCTCCGCAAGGTGGCGTCCGGCGGCGAGCTTGCGCGCATCTCGCTCGCCATCGAAGTCGCCTCTCTGGGCCTGGATGCCGTGCCGACGATGGTCTTCGACGAGGTCGACACCGGTATCGGCGGCGCCGTCGCGCACATCGTGGGCCAGAAACTGCGCGCGCTCGGGGCGAAGCGCCAGGCACTATGCGTGACCCACCTGCCGCAGGTGGCGGCGCAGGGGCATGCGCACTACCGCGTCATGAAGTCCGCGACACGTGGCGTCACCCAGAGCGAGGTGCGCGCCCTCAGGCCGCCGGAGCGCGAGGAGGAGCTCGCACGCATGCTCGGCGGCGTGGAACTCACGCGGGAGGCGCGTGCCGCCGCGAAGCGGCTCCTGCAGGACGTCGTCTAGGCCGGTCGGCCGGCCGGGGTATAGCCGCGGGCACGATGCGCGCTGATTCCGGCGGCCTGTTCCTGCGCCAGGGGGTGGGCCGGGTCGACGACGCGCGCCGTCGGGCGCGTCTCGTCATGCGGTTGCAGGTCGACGGCGAGGCCGAGCGTCGAAGGCACGTGGTGCGGGAGCGCGTTCGCCAGTCGGCCGCGCAGCGGGGGCAATGCATCGTTGCCGTACTCGTCCCACATGCGCCGCACGTGCTGCCAGTCCGCGGCGTCGAGCTCGAACCAGGCGCCGATGCAGTAGGCCTCGTCCGCGCCGTGCACGGGCAGCGGGATCAGCCCGCGCACGAAGTGCGTCGCGCCGGCGACCACACAGAAGTTGCCGTCGCAGAAGGTGTCGGGCCGCGCCTTCGCATCGGCATCGAGCGCGTGGTAGGCGTCCGGCGCGCGGAAGGCCAGCTCGGCCTCGTCCAGCGCGATCAGCTCGCCGCAGCAGGAACAGCGGACGCCCGTCGCCTCGCTCAACGCTTCTTCTTCCGCACGTACAGCACGAGCGAGTGCGCCTCGATCTCGTAGCCGTGCTCGGCGGCGATGCGCTTCTGAAGGGCCTCGATCTCGACGCTCTCGAACTCGATGATGCGGCCGGTGTCCACGTCGACCATGTGGTCGTGGTGCTCGCCGCGATCGAGCTCGTAGACCGATTGCCCGGACTCGAAATGATGCTTGAGCACGAGGCCGGCGGCCTCGAACTGGGTGAGGACGCGGTACACCGTCGCAAGGCCGATGTCCTCGCCCTGGTCGAGCAGGAGCCGGTAGATGTCCTCGGCCGTGAGGTGCCGGTTCTGCGCGTTCTCCAGCACCGCCAGGATGCGCAGCCGCGGATGCGTGACCTTCAATCCGGCATTGCGCAGGTCCTGCGATTCCATCGGCACTCCAGGGCGGTTTCGTCGGCGGGTCCGCGCCCGAGCGATGCCACAACCGCGCCTGACGCGACTGCCGGAATCCGCTGCACTGCGCGGACGGCAGTGTATCATCCGGCCGGTCCACGACCTCCGTCGTGCCGGGTCCACGTCCGATGCGCAAGCTGCTTCCCGTCCTCGTCGCCGCCCTGCTCACCAGCGCCTGCGGCATCGTCTACCGCCAGCCGATCTACCAGGGCGTGCTGCTCGAGAAGAGCGCGGTGGACCAGCTTCAGGCCGGCATGGACAAGCAGCAGGTCGCCCTCCTGCTGGGCACGCCGTCGATCGCCGATCCGATGCACCAGGATCGCTGGGACTACACCGCGTCGCAGCGCGTCGGTCGCGTCGGCCCCACCGAGGTGAAGAATCTCGCCGTGTTCTTCGAGGGCGACAAGGTCGTGCGCTGGGAAGGCGACTATTTCCCGGAGCAGGATGAGCAGCTCGCGCGCGATTCGGTTCGCCAGTTCGGCCCGAACCTCGCAAAGGACAAGGAAAAGAAGCGCCGCTCGCGCTGACCTAGCGGCCGGCGGCACGCCGGCGCCGTGCCTCCTTCGGATCCGCGACGAGCGGACGCAGCAGTTCCACGCGGTCACCGTCCCGCAGCGCGCTCTGCGGCGAGACGCGGACGCCGTGCACCGCGTATGCGACTTGATCCCCGCCGGTCCAGCCGGCAGCGGCGACCGCCTGCTCCACGGTCGCACCCACGTCCAGCCGAAGGCTGCACGACTCGAACCGGCGCGGCCACGCGCGTAGCAGCTCGACCTCGATCATGCCTCGCCCCGGTCGGCCGCCCGGACGAAGTCGTCGACCATGCGGTCGGCGAGCCCCTGGAAGCCGATGGCGAACGCGCCGGAGAGCAGGCGCACGGCGGGCTCGAAGTCGAGCGTGAGGGTCACCCGGCAGGCGGACTCGTCGAGCGCATGGAACTCCCAGCGCCCCTGCAGGCGTCGGAACGGGCCTTCCACGAACTGCAGGTCGATATGATGCGGGGGTGACATCCGGTTCTCGGTCACGAACCACGTCCGCAGCCCTGCCGCGCGCAGCTCGAGCCGCGCACGCATCCGGTCGGGGCCTTCGTCGAGCACCGTGGCGCCGTCGCACCAGTCGAAGCGCCGCGGATAGGCGCGCACGTCGTTCACGAGCGCGAACATGCGCGCCGCGGAATGTCCGACCAGGGCGGTACGACGGATCGTGGGCATCGGTCTTTGCTCCCGCGACGACCCCCGATCGGGGACAATGGCGCGATGAGCAAGAATTCCAAGGGAAAGAGCGGCAAGGATAAGTCAAAGCCCGCGGGCGGCACGATTGCGCTCAACAAGCGCGCGCGCCACGACTACCACCTCGAGAACCGCACCGAGGCCGGCTTAGCGCTGCAGGGTTGGGAACTCAAGGCGATCCGTGCAGGCCGCGCGAACATCACCGAGGCCTACGCGATCATCCGCAACGGCGAGGTCTTCCTGTTCAACGCGCAGATCACGCCGCTGATCTCGACGTCGACGCACACCATTCCCGAGGAGCGGCGTACCCGCAAGCTGCTCATGCACCGCGCGGAGATCGACGGCCTGATCGGCCGCATGCAGCGCGAGGGCTACACCGTGGTGCCCACGGCCCTGTATTGGAAGGGCAACAAGGTGAAGGCGGAAGTGGCGCTCGCGAAGGGCAAGAAGGAGCACGACAAGCGCGACACCGCCAAGGATCGTGACTGGCAGCGCGAGAAGCAGCGCGCGATGCGCGCGCACAACAAGAACGCCTGATCAGGCCTCGCCGATACCCGGCAGCGTGAAGTAGAAGGTCGCGCCCTCGCCCGCCCGGCCTTCGGCGCGGATCGTGCCGCCGTGGCGCTCCACGATCCTGCGAACGGTGGCGAGCCCGATCCCGTGGCCGGCGAACTGCTCCTCGTTGTGCAGGCGCTGGAACGGCCGGAACAGCTTGTCGACGTAGTCCTGGTCGAAGCCGGCGCCGTTGTCGCGGACGAAATACTCGCCACCTTCGGTGATGCCGAACTCGATGCGCGCGACCTCGCGCTGCTGGGTGAATTTCCACGCGTTCCCCAGAAGGTTCGCGAAGAGGTTGCGAAGCAGCGTCGAATCGCCTTCCACCTCCAGCCCCGGCTGCACGACCACCTCCACGCGCCGCGCCGGGTCACCGAGCTGCATCTCCTCGAGGATCTCGCCCGCGAGCCGGCTGAGGTCGACCGGCTCGATCTTCAGCGCGCTGCGTGACAAGCGCGAGAGCTGCAGCATCGAATCGATGAGCTCGCCCATGCGCCCCGCGGCGCGGCGTACGCGCGCGAGATAGCCGCGCCCGGCGTCGTCGAGCCGGTCCGCATAGCGTTCCGAGAGGATCCGGCTGAAGCCGTCGATGGCGCGCAGGGGCGCACGCAGGTCGTGCGAGACGCTGTAGGCGAACGACTCGAGTTCCTGGTTCGCGCGCATCAGCTCGCGCGTACGCAGGGAGACGCGCGCCTCGAGCGTGCGGTTGAGTGCATGCACGCGCGCCTCGGCGAGCAGGCGCTCGGTGACGTCCTCGAGCTGCACGAGGCCGGTGACGTCCTCGCCGGACTTGCCCGGCACGGGCGAATACGTGAGGTGCACGTGGCGGACGGAGCCGTCGCGGCGCTGGATGCGGCGCATCGCCCGCCAGACGCCCGGAACCGCAATGTCATCCTCGCGGCGTACGTCGCCGGGCGCGTCCTCGAAGAGGTCGTCGAAGCCGAGACCGCGGAGCGTGGCCACATCGCGGCCGACCATGTCGGCGAACGCGGGATTGGCGTCGACGATCGCGCCGCGGCTGTCCAGCAGGGCCTTGCCGATCGCCGAGTACTCCATCGCGCTGCGGAAGCGCAGCTCGCTGCGGCGGAACTCCTCGGTCAGCGTGCCGGCAATCGCGCGCGCGCGGCTTTCGGTGCGCGCGAGCGCGAACGCGACCGCATACATGAGCAGCGCCGCCACGAGGCCGAGCGCGAGCGTGCCGGTAATGGTCTGCAGGCCCGGGGCCGCCAGCGCCAGCTCCGGAGACGCGAAATCGAAGGCCCAGCGGCGGCCGTGCACGTCGGTGACGAACGTGCGGGTGAATGCCGGCGTCGCCGCCCGCCGGCCGCCTTCGTAGATGAGCGCGTCGCCACCGCCCGTCACGTCGCGGATGCGCATGTGCATGCGTTCGAGACGGCCCTGCAGCATCAGCCCGATCAGTGGCTCGACGCGGAACGGCAGGTAGATCCAGCCCTGCGCGGAGGCGAGGCGCGCGTCGACGCTGCGCGGCTGGTCACCGGAGCGGTAGATGGGCAGGTAGAGGATCAGGCTCGTGCCCGCGCTCGGGCCGTCCTGCACGAGGCGGACCGGGCCGGTGAGACGCGGCAGGCCCATGTGGACGGCGTCGCGCATCGCGGCGCGGCGCGTCGGCTCGGCATACATGTCGAAGCCGATCGCGGCGACGTTCTCGGGACGGCGCGGCTCCAGGTACAGGACCGGGCCGTACACCGGCCGCACGCCGCGCGGGCGGACGTTGAGCAGGCCGTAGCCCGACTCGCGCCACTCCAGCTGCAGGTCGGCAAGGCGCGTCGCAGGCACGTAGCCCGCGAAGCCGAGTCCCACCACCGCCGGGTAGCGGTCGGCGACGCGCATGCCTTCGACGTAGGCCTGCCACTGCCGTGGCGTCGGGCGGGCCACGGAAGCGAAGAGCGAGACGCCGCCGCGGGTCATCAGCTCGTAATGGCTGATGCGCCCGATGACGAGCTCGGCCGCCTCGTCGGTGAAGCTCGCGAACTCCTGGCGGGCCGCCGCGATCTCGCGCTCGCGCGCGGCCCGCCACGTCATCAGCACGAGGAACAGCGAAGCGATGAGGACCGCGAAGGCGAACAGGTGGCTGCCGCGCGGCATGACGCGCGACCACCTCGATCCGTCGGCGGGCTCCTGCTCGCTCATCCGCCCAGCATAACCGGCGCGTGCGGAGCGCCCGCGAAGACCGCACAAACGAAGAAGCCCGGCGCGGGGCCGGGCTTCTTCGTCGAGATGGTGGAGGTGGGCGGAATCGAACCGCCGTCCGAAGGAGCTCCATCCCCGGCACTACATGCTTAGCTCGCCGTTGAGTCTCGTCGCAGGGCAGCACGGCGTGCAAAGCGCACCCTGAGACAAGCCCGCTTTGGGTTAACCGGCGACTGACGGGCAGCCATCACCGGCGATTCCGTGATCATGACCCTACGCAGCGAGCACGGACACAAGCTGTTTCGGGGCTTACGCCTTAAGCGGCGAGAGCGTAGTTGTCGTCGTTGGCAACTAGAGTTTTGCAGCTGGATTTACGAGGAAAGCTACCCCCTCGGCATGCGCCAGGCGATTTCGCGACCCCCGTCGAAGCCATTGCACCCCCGGGAGCCAGCTTTCGCTGACAGGGCCAGTATAGGCCCCCGCGCCCTACTCTCAAGCGCGGCCAGGCGAACGGCGGGCCGCGCGTTCAGGCCGGGGTCGCCGGATCCAGGCGGCCGTCCCGCCGGCGCAGACCACCATCCCGTCCGCGTGCCCGGCGTCCACCTGGCAACCGCCGGTGAACTCGGAGAACGCCGGAAGCACGGTCAGGCGCGGCCGGAGCCAGAAGACCGGAAAGCGGCGCGGGCCGAGCTCCCGGATGGCGACGCAAGGATGGAGGTGGCCGCTCAGCACGTGCAGCCCGTCGACCTCGGCCGGCTCATGGCGCAGCGCGAATGGTCCGATGTCGAGCGCCTCGCCGAGCAGCTCGACGCCGAGCCCCGCGTCGGCCAGTGCGCGGTCGTGGTTGCCCGTCAGCGCCGCGACGGACAGCTCGGGATGTGCGACGCGCCAGTCGTGCCAGGTCGCGCGCCAGGCACTGTCATGCACCGCGCCGTGCACGACGTCGCCAAGGATCCAGACCGACGTCGCGCCCGTCAGCTCGACCGCGCGCGCAAGCCGGTCGAGGTCGCCCGCGGTGCCGCCGCTGGGCAGCCCGATTCCGGCGCGACGGAAGATGTCGCCCTTGCCCAGGTGCAGGTCGGACAGGAACAGGCGCCGCTCGCGCGGCCAGAACAGCGCGCGGTCGGCGAGCAGCCACACCGCCTCGCCGCCGACCTCGCCGACGACGTACCGCCCGCCGGGGTCATCGTGCATGGCGACGCTCCAGCTGCGAGGCCGCGCGCTGCACGCGGGTCTTCCAGTCCTCGGTGCTGAGCTGGCCGCGCAGGCCCTCGGCCCAGAGCGGGAACGACAGCGGCGTGAGCCCGCGCGGCCGCAGCAGCATCACGCGCCGCTGCGCGCAGGCCTCGAGCACGCGCTGCAGGCGCTGCACCTCGAGCTGGCCTGCAAAGACCTCGCGCTCGGCGAGCTCGAGGAGCATGTGTTGCGGGTCGTAGCGCTGCAGCACGTCGAACAGCAGCCCACTGGAGGCCTGCAGCTGCCGCATGCTCTTCTGCGGACGACCGGGCACCGTGGGCGGCAGCAGGCCCGCGATCTTGGCGATCTCGCGGAACTGGCGACGCGCGAGCTCACCGAGGTTGAGGCTCTCGCGCAGGTCCTCGAACAGGCGCTCGGGCGTGAGCAACGACTCGAGCAGCGCCTCGTCGACGGCCGTCTCGTTCGCCGGCTTGAGGACGAAGCCGTAGTCGTTGGCGGCATAGCCGAAGGTGTTGGGCTCGATGCGACCCCAGCGCAGCGAGACCAGCGCGGCGAGGCCTTCGTTCGCCAGGCGGCCCGCGAACGGGAAGACGAAGAGCTGCGGTCCCTCGCGCGTGGTCGTGGCCTCGACCAGCAGCCGACCGGGCCGCGGCAGCGACGACAGGCGCGACTGCAGCGCAAGCAGCCCCGCGACCGCACGCATCTCCGGCGCGTCGACGGGCTCGGTGAGCAGGCGTTCGACGCGCGCGGCGAGCTCCATCGACAGCGGCTGCCGGATGCCAGTCCACTGCGGCACGATTCCCTCGCCGGCCGGCGCGCGCTTCACCTGCGCGGTCATCGCCTCCATGCGCACGAGCTGGAGCATCCGCCCCGAGAACAGGAAGCGGTCGCCAGGCTTGAGGCGCGCGATGAAGCCTTCCTCGACCGCCCCGAGCGTGCCGCCACGAACGAGCTTGACCGCCACGCTGCCTTCGCTGGCGATCGTGCCGATCGACAGGCGATGGCGCGTGGCGACGCGACAATCCTCGACGACGTAGCGTCCAGCCCCGTCGCGCACGACGCGGTGGAAATCCGGGTAGTGCTCGAGCGCGCGGCCGCCCTGCACGATGAAGTCGAGGACGGATTGCCAGGCCTCGTCCGCGAGGCCCGCGAAGGCATGCGTGCCGCGCACCTCCGCCAGCAGCGCGTCGGCATCGAACCCGCCGCCGAGCGCGAGCGTGACGCAGTGCTGGGCCAGCACGTCCAGGCTCATGCGCGGGGGGCGGCGCGCCTCGACCTCGATCGCGGAGATCGCCTCGCGCACTGCCGAGAACTCGACGAGCTCGAGCATGTGCGTGGGAATGCACACGACATGCCCCGACTCGCCCGGCCGGTGCTTCGCCCGGCCGGCGCGCTGCAGGAGCCGCGCGGTCCCCTTCGGGCTGCCGAGCTGGAAGACCTGGTCGACCGCGGGGAAGTCGACGCCGAGGTCGAGGCTCGAGGTCGCGACGACGCAGCGCAGTCGGCCGTCGCGCAACCCGGCCTCGACGTCGGCGCGGAGGTGAGGGTCGAGTGAGCCGTGATGCAGCGCGAGCGTCGCCACATCCTCGGGCCAGACCGCCTGCAGCGCCTGGTGCCAAAGTTCCGCATACGCCCGCGTGTTGGTGAACAGCAGGCTCGTGCGCGCCTGGAAGATGCGGTCGGCCACGCGCGAGAGCTGTGCGAGCCCGAGATGCCCCGCCCAGGGGAAGCGCTCGCCTTCCGCGGGCACGAGCGTCTCGAGCGTCATCGGGCGCGGCGCGGCGCCCGACACCACCTCCGATGCCGGCGCATGCGGCAAGAGCACGTCGCGGGCCTCGTCGAGATTGCCGAGTGTCGCCGAGAGCCCCCAGATGCGCAGCGCCGGCGACAGCGCACGCAACCGTGCGAGGCACAGCTGCAGCAGCACGCCGCGCTTGGTGCCGAGCAGCTCGTGCCACTCGTCGACGACGATGCAGCGCAGGCCGGTCAGACGCTCGCCGGTGTCGGGATAGGACAGCAGCAGCGCGAGCGACTCGGGCGTGGTGACGAGCGCATCGAGCCGGCCATCGCGCGCGAGGCGCTTGTCGCGCGCGGAGGCATCACCCGTGCGCAGGCCGATACGCCAGTCGAGCCCGAGCGCGTCGGCCGGCTCGCGCAGCGCACGCAGCGTATCGGCGGCGAGCGCGCGCAGTGGCGTGATCCAGAGCACGCGCAGCTCGCGCTCGTCGGCGTGCGTCGTCCGCGTGGTCGGCGGGGACTTCTCATCGCGCGTTCGGACTTGGCGATCGCCGAGCGCCTCGAGCAGCGGGCCGCCGAACGCCGCGAGCGTCTTGCCGCTGCCGGTGGGCGTGTGCAGCAGTCCGGACTCGCCGCGCAAGTAGCGCGCCCAGACGTCCTGCTGGAACGCGGCAGGCCTCCAGCCGCGCGCCTTGAACCATCCCGCGAGTGCCGACTGCGGATCGCTGTCGTTGCGCGCGCGCGGCGCCCGGATGGGCTCGCCTCCGACGTCGACCAATCCTTCCAGGGTGCAGATCGCATCCTCCGCGCCCTGCTCCGCCGCCCCGTCCCGCGCGCGCGCGGTGCGCTCCTGTGCGGCCTCGCGACGCCGGGTGGCGGCCGCGCGACGCGATCGCTCGCGGCGGATCGACTCCACCGTCTGACGCGGCGCGTCCGGGCGCGGACGCTCCGGATACTCCGCGTACGGGTCGTCACCCTCGGGCGGCAGGGCGCCACGGAGCAGGAAGCCGCTCATCGCGCGAGCGCCTTGAGCGTGTCGAGGCGATCGGCCTCATGCGGGGTCTTGTCGTGGCGCCAACGCAGGATGCGCGGAAAGCGCACGGCGATGCCCGACTTGTGGCGCGTCGAGCGGTTCACCGCCTCGAAGCCGAGCTCGAAGACGTGCACGGCCTCGACGGATCGCACGGGACCGAAACGCTCGATCGTGTGGGCCCGGATCCAGCGGTCGAGCGCGAGGATTTCCTTGTCGTCGAGGCCGGAGTACGCCTTGGCAACGGGCACGAGCAGCTCGCCGTCCCAGAGCCCAAACGTGTAGTCGGTGAACAGCGTGCTGCGTCGCCCGTGGCCCGACTGCGCGTAGATCAGCACCGCATCGATCACCAGCGGATCGATCTTCCACTTCCACCAGTCGCCGCGTCGGCGCCCCGCTTGGTAAGTGGAGGCGCGGCGCTTGAGCATCAGCCCTTCCACGCCACGCTCCCGCGCGGCCTCACGGAGCACGCGCGCTTCCCCCCAGTCCACGGCGTCGACGCGCGGCGACGGCACGATGCGGGCGTCGTTGTTGGCCGACAGCAGGTCCTCGAGCATCTCGCGGCGCTCGGCGAGCGGCAGCTCGCGCAGGTCGCGGCCGTCGAGCTCGAGGAGGTCGTAGGCGAGCACGCAGACGGGCGTGTCGGCGAGTGTCTTCGGCCCGGGCTTGCGTCGCTGGATCCGCGTCTGCAGCGCGGTGAACGGCATCGGCGCGTTGGCGCCGGGCTGCCACGCCACCAGCTCGCCGTCGATCACGGCATCGCGCGGCAGCGAGGTAGCGGCCTGCTCGATCTCGGGAAACCGCCCATCGAGGCGCTCCTCGCCACGCGACCACAGCGCGATGTCATCGCCGCGACGAATGAGCTGCAGGCGAATGCCGTCCCATTTCCATTCGAGCAGCCAGTCGTCGACGGGCCCGAGCGTGTCCGGCTCGGCTTCCAGTGGGGAGGCGAGGAAGAAGGGATACGGCTGCTCGCGGTCGCCGGGCAGCTCCTCGGGCGTGAGCAGGTCGCGCAGGAAACGCGTCGTCGGCTGCCATGCGCCGAGCATGCGCTGCGCGATGCGCGCGATGTCGATGCCGGACATGTCGGCGAGTGCCTGTTGCACCAGCCGCTGGGAGACCCCTACGCGCAGCGCGCCGGTCAACAGCTTGTTGAACGCGAGCCGCTCGTCCGCGCACAGCGACCGCCAGCCGTCCACCACCGCGGCCCGGCGCAGCTCCGGATCGCGCCCCGCGACCGGCAGCAGCCGCTTCTCGATCCACACGCTCAGCGGGACATCCGGCGCCCCCTTGGGCGGGTCGTCGAACAGCAGGGTCAGCGTCTCGGCGAGATCGCCCACGTGCGCATGGCAGTCGTCGACGAGCCAGTCGGGCGTGCCGGTCTCCTGCGAGAGCCAGTCGCGCAGCTCGCGCGTGTTGGCGATGCGCGCGAGCTTGCCGCCGGACAGCAGCCACAGCGCCCACACCGCGTCCTCCGGCGGTGCATCACGGAAATAGGCGACGAGCGCGGCGCGCTTGTCGAGCGTGGCCGTGCTGCGGTCGAGCTCCGTGTACAGGGCTGCGAAACGTCTCATTCGGCTTCGCCTGCGTAGTCGGTCGCGAAGGCTTCCGCGGCGATGCCGGCCTCGTTGAGCGCGCGCAGGATCGCATCGGTGTTGCCGTGCGTCGCGATGACCCGGCGCGCGCCGGTCTCACGGATGGTCCGCATCAGGTCCGGCCAGTCGGCGTGGTCGGACACGACGAAGCCCCGGTCGTAATTGCGGCGCCGACGGTTGCCGCGTACGCGCATCCAGCCCGAGGCGAAGCCGACCTGCGCGCCGCGGAAGCGCCGCATCCACGTGCTTCCGGCCGCGGACGGCGGCGCGATGATCAGCTCGCCCGCGAAGTCGGCGCCCTTGGCCGTCTCCGCGACGGGTCGCGTCGCGAGCATGGGCACGCCCGCCTCGCGATAGACCTGCACGCCGGCATCGACCGCGCCGTGCACGTAGACCGGGCGGTCGGTCCACGCGGCGAGCTCGGCCAGGATGCGTTGCGCCTTGCCGAGCGCATAGCACAGCAGCACGGCCGCCTCGCCCCGCCGCCCGCAATGATCGCGCCATTCGACGATCTCGCGGGCCACCTCGGATGTCTCCGGCCAGCGGTAGATCGGCAGGCCGAACGTGGCCTCGGTGATGAAGGTGTCGCACTCGACGACCTCGAACGGCGCGCACGTCGGATCGTGCTGGCGCTTGTAGTCGCCGGACGCGACCCAGACCTGCCCGTCCGCTTCGATCCGCACCTGCGCGGAGCCGAGCACGTGGCCCGCGGAATGGAACGAGACCTGCGCCTCGCCGAGGGTGAAGGGCTGGCCGTACTCGTAGGCGTGGTAGGCCTGCTCGCCCAGCCGCCAGCGCAGGATGGGCAGGCTCTGCGCCGCGGTGTAGTAGTCGACCGAGCCCGGCCGCGCATGGTCGCCGTGACCGTGCGTGATGACGGCCCGCTCCACGGGCTTCCACGGATCGATGTAGAAGTCACCGGGTGGGCAGTAGAGGCCTTCGCGGCGGAGGACGACGAGGTCGGAGGGCATGGCGCGACGGTAGACAGGCGGCTGTCGGCACGCCGAAAAGGGCGCGACGCGACGCTATCTTTACGGCGTCTCACGGAACGTGACGGCATGGACTGGCTGCACGAACTGCAAGCGGTGGGATCCGCCGCGTACGCGATGCTGCTCGGCGGCGTCATCGGCTACGAGCGCGAGCTCAAGAGCCGGCCCGCCGGCTTCCGCACCCACATGCTGGTGGCCGGCGCCTCGGCGCTGCTGATGGCGATCAGCCAGCTCGCGCTCATGGAGGCGCCGCGCCACGACGACGATATCCGTATCACCGCGGACCCGCTTCGCCTCGTCGAGGCCGTGATCAGCGGCGTGTCGTTCATCGGCGCGGGCACGATCTTCGCGCGACGCCAGGGCCAGCACGTGGCGGGCATCACGACGGCCGCCTCGCTGCTGATGGTCGCGGTGATCGGGGTGATGGCGGGCCTCGACCACTACGTGCTCGCGACCGCCGCGACCGTGCTCACCCTCGTGGTGCTGGTCGCGCTCAACATGGTCGAGAAGCGCACCGGGCTGCGGGAGGAAGGCCCGCATGACGACGAGACACGCGAGGAGAGCGAGGACTCCGACCTCGCGCGCCGCAAGCGCGGAGTGCCCTGACGCATGCGGCCCGGGCATGGGATGTCCGTCACCGGGTCAGCGTCGTGGCTCGTCGCGCCGGCCCTGCAGCCGCGTCGCCCGGGACGTGGTCAGGACACCAGGAAATCGAACAGCTGTGCGCCGCCACCCACCCCCTGGCGGTAGAGCTCGGTAAAGCCGCAACGCTCACAGCTCACCGCGATGAAGCGGTTGGTCGAGATGTCGAACGCCGCCGATAGGAATCCGCCCTCGGCCCGCATCTCGTTACGGCTGTACTCGGTGCCACCGCATTTCACGCACGAGAACGACGACATCGCGAACTCCTATCGGCTGGGGATCCAGCGATGGTATGCCAACCGCTCATGGCAGCCCGCGCTGCTAGGCGTCACCGTGGGGCCCGTGAAACGCATCGCATGCCGCACGCCGGTGGATCGAGCAGCAAAAAAAACGGGGCGCCGCAGCGCCCCGTCGATCGAACGGTTGCCCTGTCGATCAGCCCTGCGTGCGCACCGGCACCAGGGTGATTTCGACGCGACGGTTGCGCGCCCAGCAGGACTCGGTCTGCTCGGTGCACAGCGGGCGCGACTCGCCCGCGCCCACGGTGATCATGCGGCTCTGGCCGACGCCGCGACCGGACAGGTACGACGCCACGGTGTTGGCGCGGCGCTGCGAGAGGTCGCGGTTGTACTCGTCGGTACCGCGCGAGTCGGTGTGGCCGGCGACCTCGATGACCGTCTGGTTGTACTCGTTGAGCGTCGACGCCAGGCGGTCGAGCACCGGGCGGAACTGCGGCTGCAGGTCGGCGCGGGCGGTGCCGAAGGTGATCGCGTCGGGCATCGCGAGCGTGATGTTGTCGCCCTGCCGAACGACCTCGACGCCCGTGCCGGCCATACTGTCGCGCAGCGCGCGCTCCTGGCGATCCTGGTAGTTGCCGACGGCGCCGCCGGCCAGGCCACCGACGCCGGCGCCCACGAGCGCACGCTGGCGGCGCTCGACGGCGTCGTCGCCGGTCAACAGGCCTGCGACCGCACCAACGGCGGCGCCGATCAGCGCGCCATTGCGGGTCCGGTCGTTCGTATCGGGATTGGTGCGGTAGGCGGACGGGTTCGTCGCGCAGCCGGCGAGCAGCGCCGACATGACGGCTGCGGTGAGAGTGAGCTTCGTGTGAGTCTTCATGTGTGCAACCCTCGCGGTGTAGGCGACGCAACGCTAGACACGGTTTCGTCGGCGACGGGTGAGGGCGCGCGTGTACTGTTCAGCTTTCGTCGCGGTCCTGCTCAGGTTCCGTTAGGCGGCCTCGAAGCCGCCGATACGCAGTGAGCGCGGCATCGCGTCCTGCAGCCAGATCCACGATCGGCATGCGCGGATAGTCGGGCGCGACGCGCGCGAGCGCGACGGGGTCCGTCCACGGCGCATGGCGTGTGGCCACCGGCAACGCCGCGAGCTCCGGGACCCAGCGCGCGACGTAGGCACCCTGCGGATCGAACTTCAATGCCTGCGTGACCGGGTTGAAGATCCGGAAGTACGGCGCGGCGTCCGCGCCCGTGCCGGCCACCCACTGCCAGCCCATCGAATTGTTCGCGAGGTCCGCGTCGACCAGCGTGTCCCAGAACCACTCCGCACCCGTACGCCAGTGCACGCGCAGGTGCTTGCAGAGGTAACTGGCGACGAGCATGCGCACGCGGCCGTGCATCCACCCCGTCGCCCACAACTGCCGCATGCCGGCATCGATGATCGGCACGCCGGTGCGACCGCGACGCCAGGCGTCGACGGCCTCGGCGGCATCGTCGGTCCACTCGAAGGCATCGAAGCGCGGATCGAGGTTGCTGTCGACCGACTGCGGCGCGTGATGCATGAGGTGCACCGAGAACTCGCGCCAGCCGAGCTGGCGCACATAGGCGTCGACGTCGGTGTCGCCGACGCGGCCGCGCTCGGCCTCGATCCGCGCGGCGACGCGCCACGGCGCGAGCTCGCCGAAGCGCAGGTGCGGCGAGAGCAGCGAAGTACCGGTTCGATCCGGGCGGTCACGGTCGGTCGCATAGCCGCGCAGCGCGCCGTCGACGAAGGTATCCAGCGCCTCGCGCGCTCCGGCCTCGCCCGGCGTCCATTCGTCCCAGAAGCCGCGATCCCAGGCCGGCCGGGGCGCCGGGTAAAGGCGCCCGACGGAACTGCCGGCGAGGCCCGTCGACGTGCCGGGCAGTTGCATCGGTGCCGGCCAGTGCGCGTCCAATGCCCAGCGCGCACGCGCTGCGCGCCAGAACGGCGTGAACACCCGGAAGCCGGTGCCCTTGCCGGTGCGCAGTTCGTCGGGCTCGAACAGGAGCGCGCCGCGGTGGCGTGCAGGCTCGATCCCGCACCCCGCGAGCGCCTCGGCGATGCGCACGTCGCGCGCGGCGACGACGGGCTCGTACCGGCGGTTCCAGTGCACGGCGGTCGCTCCGGTCGCTGCGGCGAGCTTTGCGAGCACGGTGAGACTGTCACCCCGGAACACGCGAAGCGGCGCGCCGCGCGATTGGAGATCGTGCGCGAGCGCCCGTAGGGAACGCGCCCGCCAGGCGTTCGATGCCGCGCCCGGGGCCCAGTCGCCCTCGCTCGCCGGATCGTGGACGTAGGCCGGAACGATCACGGCACCCGATTCAACGGCCGCCCGCAGCGCCGGGTTGTCATCCAGGCGCAGGTCGTCACGGAACCAGACGATCGCGGTGTGCACGCCCGTCAGCGCTCGGTGAAACGCACGCGGCGAGTGATCGAACACGTCAGCTCGTAGCCGATCGTGCCCGCGGCCGCACCGATCGTCTCGACCGGCAATTCACCGCCCCAGAGCACCACCGGGCTGCCGACGCGCGCGCCGGGCACGGGCCGGAGGTCGACGGTCATGAGGTCCATGGAGACGCGGCCGATCACCTGAGTCGGGCGGCCGTCGACGAGCACCGGCGTGCCGGCGGGCGCGGCGCGCGGATAGCCGTCGCCATAGCCGATCGCGGCGACACCAACGTCCATGTCCTCCGGGCATTCCCAGGTGCCCGCATAGCCGATCCGGCCGCCGCGCGGCACGCGGTTCACCGCGATCAGGCGCGTCGAGAGCGTCATCGCCGGGCGCAGGCCGAAGTTCGCCCCGTCGCGGCCGTCCACCACGGAGATCCCGTACAGCGCACCGCCAGGGCGAACCCAGTCGTCGTGCGCCTCGGGCCAGCCGAGCACCGCCGCGGAGTTCGCAAGCGAGCGGGCACCCGGCAGGCCGGCGGTCACCTCGCGGAAGACGGCGATCTGCTCGCGCGTCTGCGCGCCACGCGAGGCGCTGTCGGCGAACTCGTCGGAGCTCGCGAAGTGGTTCATCAGCACGACGTCGCCCACCACGCCCTGCAGCGCGGTGAGGCGCGCGTGCGCGGCGCGGTAGTGGCCCGGCGCGAAGCCGAGCCGGTGCATGCCGCTGTCGAGCTTGAGCCAGCAGTCGATCGGCTCGCCCGGCGTCGCCTGCTCGAGCATCTCGAGCTGGCTCGCATGGTGCACCACCGTCGACACGGCCAGCGCACGCAGCCGGTCGATGTCGGTCGCCTCATCGAAGCCGGACAGCAGCAGGATCGGCTGGGAGATGCCCGCTGCGCGCAAGCGCTCGGCGTCGGAGAGCGCCGCCACGCCGAAGGCGTCGGCGCCCGCCAGCGCCCGCGCGACGCGCTCCAGCCCATGGCCGTAGCCGTCGGCCTTGACGACGGCCATGACGCGGCTGCCCGGCGCGCGTGCGCGAATCTGGCCGAGGTTGTGACGCAGCGCGTCGACGTGGATGGTCGCGGAAGTAGGTCGGGCCATCGCGACAGTCTAGCGGCGGCTGCCGGCGCCGGCAGCCGCCTCAGTGCACCAGTGCGAACTCGTAGCGGTCGCGCACGCGCTCGCTGAAGTAGGCACCCTGCGAGGGCGCGGCGAGCAGCCGTTGCACCTCGCTCTGCGGCACGCCGAAGTACTGGTAGACGCGGCCGCTGTTGAATTCCACTTCGAGCACGCGCTGCGCCGCGTCGTAGCCAACGCTGGCCAGGGCCTCGGATTCGAGAGTTATGCGTTCCACCCGTGCAGGCTAGGCGCGCGCCGTCTCATCCGACGTGAACCGCGCGGAGCGCCGCGACCCCGGTTCAGCCGGTGGTCGTGTTCGCCGGGAGGCCCTACTCGAACGAGCCGATCGAGTCGTGCGAGAGGTTGTCGAAGCGGGTGTATTCGCCGAAGAACTTGAGCTTGAACGAGCCCGTCGGGCCGCTTCGCTGCTTGCCGATGATCACCTCGGCAAGGCCCTTGTCCGGCGAATTTTCCTTGTTGTAGTAGTCGTCGCGATAGATGAAGACGATCATGTCCGCATCCTGCTCGATCGCGCCGGATTCGCGCAGGTCGGCCATGACGGGGCGCTTGTCGGTGCGCGTCTCGAGCGAGCGGTTGAGCTGCGACAGCGCGATCACCGGCACGCCCAGCTCCTTCGCGAGGCCCTTGAGCGAGCGCGAGATCTCGGAGATCTCGGTCGCGCGGTTCTCGTTGTTGCCCGGCACGCTCATCAGCTGCAGGTAGTCGATGACGATCAGGCCGAGCCCGTGCTCGCGCTTGAGGCGACGGCACTTCGACGCGAGCTTCGCCGGCGACATCCCGGGCTCGTCGTCGATGAAGATCTTCGCCTCGCGCAGCTGGCGGATCGCACCGGTCACGCGGCTCCAGTCCTCGTCCTCGAGCTGGCCGGTGCGCAGGCGCTGCGCATTGACGCGTCCGACCGACGAGATCAGGCGCATCGCGAGCTGCGCCGACGACATTTCCATCGAGAACACGGCCACCGGAAGGCGGCTCTTGAACGCCGCATACTCGGCGAGGTTGAGCGCGAGCGTCGTCTTGCCCATCGCCGGGCGTGCCGCGAGGATGATCAGGTCGGTCTTCTGCAGGCCGGCGGTCATCTCGTCGAATTCGGTGTAACCCGTCGACAGCCCGGTGACGCCGCTGCCGTTGGCATAGCGCGTCTGCAGCTCGTCGAACGCCTCCGACAGCGCCTTGGTGACCGGCGTGAAGTCCGCGCGGCCCGTGCGGTGCGCCTGCGAGATCGCGAGGACCTCGCGCTCGGCCTCCTCCAGCACCTCGGCGCTCTCGCGGCCGTCGGGCTGGAAGCCGTTGTTGACGATCTCCGTGCCGACCTCGATCAGCTGCCGCAGGATCGCCTTGTCGCGAACGATCTCGGCATATGCGGTGATATTCGCGGCCGACGGCGTGGTGCTCGCGAGCTCGACGAGGTAGGCGCCGCCGCCCACGAGCTCGGACTGCCCCGTCGACTCGAACCACTCACCGAGCGTCACCGCGTCGAACGGACGGTTCTTCTCCGCCAGCTCGCGGATCGCGCGGAAGATCATCTGGTGGTCGCGGCGGTAGAAGTCCGACTCGCTGACCTGGTCGGTCACGCGGTCGTAGGCGTCGGGCGCGAGCATCAGGCCGCCGAGTACCGCCTGCTCGGCCTCGACGGACTGCGGGGGGACGCGCAACTGGTCGATGCGCGACTCGGCGCGCGTCTCGAATCGTTTCTCGTTGCGGAAGCCTGCGCGTGCGCTCATCGAATACTGCCTCGGGCCGCGGTCGCGGCGAAAATCACCGGGCCATCCTAGCCAGCGCGGCACTGCATCCGTTGCAGATAAGTCTGTGGACAAGTCGGGATAAGTCGACGGCGTTGTCGCATGGCCCCGTCTCGCGCGCTGCGATCGACCGACGCGACGGCCCGCGCTCTGCCCCGGAACGACGAAGGGCGCCCGGAGGCGCCCTTCGTGACCGCTCGGAGCGTGGATCAGGCCTGTTCGCCGACCACGATCACCTTGACGGTCTGCTCGATGTCCGCGTGCAGGCGCACGATGACCTCGTACTCGCCCGTGCGGCGGAACGGGCCTTCGCCCAGCACCACCTCCGACTTGTCGACCGGGTGGCCGAGCTTGGTGAGCTGGTCGGCGATGTCACGCGGGGTGACCGAGCCGAACAGCTTGCCCTCGGCCGAGGCGTTCGCGGTCAGCGTGACCTCGACACCCTCGAGCTCGGCGCGGCGCTTCTCGGCGCCCTCGAGCTGCGCCTTGGCCTTCGCCTCGAACTCGGCGCGGCGCGCCTCGAAGTCGGCGAGGTTGGCGGCCGTGGCCGGCGTGGCCTTGCCCTGCGGGACGAGGAAGTTGCGGCCGTAACCCGGCTTTACGTTCACCTTGTCGCCGAGCTTGCCGAGGTTGGTGACGTTCTGGAGAAGAATGAGCTGCATGATGGTGCTCCGTATTCGTTAGTGCCGCGCGGCGCTTGCCGGGCGACACAGCGGATCGCTGTCCGAATGGAAGTGCGCGCCGCCACCCGGAGGCGACGGCGCGTCGCGATTACGCGTTGTGGTTGTCGGTGTACGGGATCAGCGCGAGGAAACGCGCGCGCTTGACCGCCGTGGCCAGCTGGCGCTGGTACTTCGACTTGGTGCCCGTGACGCGGCTCGGAACGATCTTGCCGGTCTCGGTGAGGTACTGGCGGAGCGTGTTGAGATCCTTGTAATCGATCTCCTTGACGCCCTCGGCCGTGAACTTGCAGAACTTGCGGCGACGGAAGAACTTGGACATGGTCGTGATTCCTTAGGCGGCTTCGGCGTTGTCGGAGGTGTCGGCGGCCGGAGCGGCATCGCCGTCATCGTCGCGGCGGCGGCGCTCGCCACGCTCGCCCTTGTCGCCCTTCTCGTCCTTGAACTTCATGATCAGCGACTGCTCGGTGTCGGCCTCGTCGCGCTTCATGACGAGGTGGCGGAGCACGGCGTCGTTGAAGCGGAAGCTGTCGACGAGCTCGTTCATCGTGGCCTGCGAGGCCTCGATGTTCATGAGCACGTAGTGCGCCTTCACCAGGTTCTGGATCGGGTACGCCAGCTGGCGGCGGCCCCAGTCTTCCAGGCGGTGGACCTTGCCCTCGGCGGCTTCGATCAGCGACTTGTAGCGCTCGATCATGGCCGGGACCTGCTCGCTCTGGTCCGGATGGACCAGGAACACGACTTCGTAGTGACGCATGGTGGATTCCTTGTGGATGGTCGGCGGATTCGCCGGTCAGCCCCCCGTCCGATCCCTCCGGCGGTGGAGCAAGGTCACCGCGACAGGACGCCGCGGAGCCGGAAAGTATGGCAGCTCAAGCACTTGCGTGCAAACCGCGTGAAGCCGGGCGAGGCTCGAACCGTCCTGCCGCCAGGCCATCGCGTTGCTGGCTGCAGCCCTGCCGGGACCGGTAGGCGACACGTCTCGCGTCGCCGCTCCCCGCCGGCGCGCTTGGCTGCCCGCACCTGCGGTGACGCCCCGGGTCGGCAGCGGAACGGGTACCGGCGGTCACCCGGCACGGCTCGGACGCAAGCCCGCTGCGACGACCGGCCCCACCGGGCGAACGCCGGACCGGCCGGGTCGATCAGCCGGCCGGGCGCGCCTTCTGCCGCTCGATCCACGCGTCGATATGCGTCTCCAGGACCTGCAGCGGCACCGCGCCGGTCTCGAGCACGGCGTCGTTGAAGTCCCGCAGGTCGAAGCGCGGGCCGAGCGCCGTCGACGCGCGCTCGCGCAGCTCGGAGATCTTCAGCTGGCCGATCTTGTACGCGAGCGCCTGCCCGGGCCACGAGATGTAGCGATCGATCTCGTTGACCACGTCCTGGCGCGTCTTCGGGGCATTGTCCATGAAGTACTGGATCGCGCGGTCGCGGCTCCAGCCCTTGCTGTGCATGCCCGTGTCGACCACGAGCCGCACCGCGCGCCACATGTCGTAGGCGAGCTGGCCCATGCGGTCGTAGGGGTCGTCGTACAGGCCCATGTCGTAGCCCAGGCGCTCCGCGTAAAGGCCCCAGCCCTCGCCGTAAGCGGTGAAGTAACCGGCCCGGCGGAACTGCGGCACCTCGGGCAGCTCCATCGCGCGCGAGATCTGGAAATGGTGGCCCGGCACGGCCTCGTGCAGCGAGAGCGCCATCATTTCCCAGGTGGGCCGCACCTCGGGCTTGTAGAGGTTGACGTAGTAGAAGCCGGCGCGGCTGCCGTCGAGCGCGGGGCGCTGGTAGTAGGCGGTGGTGGTGTCCGGCGCGATCGCGTCGGGAATCGGACGCACGCCATAGGGCATCCGCGGAATGGTGCGGAAGACCTTCACCAGCTCCGGATCGATGCGCTTGGAGATCGCCTGGTAGGCCTCGAAAAGCTCCTCGGGCGACTTCTTGAAGTACTTCGGATCGGTGCGCAGGTGGTCGAAGAACTCGGCGAGCGTGCCCGTGAAGCCGACCTCGGCGCGCACCTTCTCCATCTCGGCGCGGATCCGCGCGACCTCCTTCAGGCCGATCTGATGGATCTGGTCGGCCTTGAGGTCGGTCGTCGTGAACGACGCGGCGAGGAAGTCGTAGTACTCGCGGCCGTCCGGCAGGCTCGCGGCCGCGATCTCCGCGCGGGTCTTCGGCAGGTACTCGCCGGTGAAGAACGCCGAAAAGTCACGGTAGGCCGGCACCACGCGGGTGCGGATCGCCTCCGCGGCGCGCGTCCGCAGGCGGACGCGATCGGCTTCGGCGATCGTGTCCGGGAACTTGCGGAACGGGACGAAGAAGCGGCTCTTCTCCGGGTCGTCGACGATCTGTGCGGCGATCTGCGCAGGGATGCGCTCCATGAGCACGCGCGGGGGCGTGTTGCCGGCCTTGACCCCGGCGCGCATCAGCGCGGTCGTCTGCTCGAGCATCGTGGGCAGGGCTTCGAGCCGCGCGATCCAGTCCTCGTAGTCCTTGACCGTGTTGAAGCGCAGCAGCTCCACCATCTCGTCCGCGGTCTGCACGCCGCCACGCTGGCTCACCGGCCGCTGCCACTCGTTGAACTTCTGGCGCTCGACGGCGCGCTCGAGGTCCCATGCGAAGACGTCGTAGTTGAGGCGGTCGGCTTCCGAAAGGGCGGCGCGGTCGATCGCTCGGAGGCGTGCGAGCACCGCACGGTCGGCGGCGGCGCGCTGCTCGATCGCGGCGAGGGAATAGTCGGTCCAGCGATCGTTGAAGCGCAGGTCGCCGTTCGACGAAGCACCCTCGGGGCTTTCGCGCAGGCCCCGCTCCCATTCCTCGGCGAACAGGCGGTGCAGCTGGCGGGCGGCGTCGGGCTGCGGTGCGGAAGCGGCCGGTACCGCCTGCGCGTGGACGACGGGTGCGGCGAGCGCCGCGGCGAGTGCGGCGACGAGGACGAGCGGACGGATCATGGAGGCCTCCAGCGACAGTGGCCGGAGTCTAGCGCCGCCATTACCCGGGCGGCGCGTGCCGGGCGGGTCAGCCCTTGTCTTCGGTCGTGAAGCTCTCGCCGCAGCCGCATTCGGCGCGCACGTTCGGATTGCGGAAGACGAACTGCTCGCCGAGCTTCTGCTTCACCAGGTCGATCTCGGTGCCGTCGACGATCGGCAGGCTCGCATCGTCGACATAGATGCGCACGTCGTCCTGGAAGAACACTCGGTCGCCGGTCTTGGCTTCCCGGGCGAGGTCCGCGACGTACTGCCAGCCCGAGCAGCCGGTGCGCTTCACGCCGAATCGCAGGCCCAGCGCGTCGGGCGTCTCGACGAGGTAACGGCGGACGCGGTCGAGGGCGGCGGGGGCAAGCGAGACGGCCATGGGAGACGGAACCGGAGGCGGGACGGGGCCAGTATAGGTGCGCGGGTACGAACGGCTGCCGACTGCACGTAAACTCCCTGTTCCACATCGGGCCCTATGGCCGGGATTTCAAGACATGGCGGTGGTCAGCGCATGACGGTCATCAGTGTTCAGCAGGCGCTCGCGGGCCGGGTTCCGGTGGGCGGCGAAGTCACCGTTCGCGGCTGGGTACGCACCCGCCGCGACTCGAAGGCTGGCCTGAGCTTCGTGAACGTCAGCGACGGCTCGTGCTTTGCGCCGATCCAGGTCGTCGCGCCGGCCGACCTCCCCAACTACGAGGACGAGGTCAAGCGCCTCACCGCCGGCTGCTCGGTGATCGCGACCGGCACGCTCGTGCAATCGCAGGGCCAGGGGCAGTCGTTCGAAATCCAGGCCTCCGCGATCGAGGTCGTCGGCTGGGTGGAGGATCCGGAAACCTACCCGATCCAGCCGAAGGCACATTCGCTCGAATTCCTGCGCGAGGTCGCGCACCTGCGCCCGCGCACGAACCTGTTCGGCGCGGTCACCCGCATCCGCAACACGCTCGCGCAGGCGGTCCACCGCTTCTTCCACGAGCGCGGCTACTTCTGGATCAACACGCCGATCATCACGACGTCCGATGCCGAGGGCGCGGGCCAGATGTTCCGCGTCTCGACGCTCGACATGGTCAACCTGCCGCGCGACAAGGCCGGCAAGGTCGACTTCTCGCGCGACTTCTTCGGGAAGGAGGCCTTCCTGACCGTCTCCGGCCAGCTGAACGTCGAGGCCTACTGCCTCGCGCTGAGCAAGGTCTACACCTTCGGCCCGACGTTCCGCGCGGAGAACTCGCACACCACGCGTCACCTGGCCGAGTTCTGGATGATCGAGCCGGAGATCGCGTTCGCGGACCTCGCCGAGGACGCGTCGGTCGCCGAGGACTTCCTCAAGTATCTGTTCCGCGCCGTGCTCGACGAGCGCGCGGACGACATGGCCTTCATCGCCGAGCGCGTGCAGAAGGACGCCATCACGCGCCTCGAGGGCTTCATCAACGCGCCGTTCGAGCGCATCGAGTACTCCGATGCGATCGGGCTGCTGCAGAAGTCCGGCGAGAAGTTCGACTTCCCGGTCGAATGGGGCCTGGACCTGCAGACCGAGCACGAGCGCTGGCTTACCGAGCAGCACGTGGGCCGCCCGGTGGTGGTCATGAACTATCCCGAGCACATCAAGGCGTTCTACATGCGCCTCAACGACGATGGAAAGACCGTCGCCGCGATGGACGTGCTCGCGCCCGGCATCGGCGAGATCATTGGCGGCAGCCAGCGCGAGGAGCGCCTCGACGTGCTCGATACGCGCATGAAGCAGTTCGGCCTCGATGCCGAGCACTACGGCTGGTACCGCGATTTCCGTCGCTACGGCAGCGTGCCGCATGCGGGCTTCGGGCTCGGCTTCGAGCGGCTGGTGGTCTACGTCTGCGGGCTGTCGAACATCCGCGACGCGATCCCCTACCCGCGCGCACCGGGCCAGGCGGAGTTCTGATGCTGCTGTTCTTCGCCCTCTGCTCGATCGGCGTGGCGATCGCCGGGCTCACCGCGCTGGTCATCTTCTGGCCGCTCGCGCTCGTGCACATCCGCGACCGGCACCCGGCACTCGCGTCGGAGCTCGGCGAGAACGCATTCTTCCGCGGCTCGGCCTGGATGTGGCTGTTGCGCGGCGACTACCGCGAAACCCCGGACCGCGGCCTGAGCGGACTCGCGACGCCTGCACGCGTCTCGCTGCTGACGATGCTCGGCGGCCTGGTCGCGGCCTGGCTGCTCTGGGTCGCCGATTACTGGATGGGCTGATGGACGCGACACGTGACGAATGGTGGCTCGCCACCGCGGGCAATACGCTGATCTGGGCGCGCCTGCGCGTGCTCGAGGCCGGCACCGCCGAGGTCTTCGACTGCGACGGCGCCACCCTGCCCTACGACAGCGAGGACAGCGCACGCGCCGCGCTGATGGATGCCGAATTCGTGTCCTACGATGGCCTCGACGCGGACGACGCCGCCGACCGCGGCTTCGAACTCGACTCGATCGCCCCGCCGCAGCCCGCGGACGAGGACACCCTGCGCGCGCGCATGATCGTCCGGCTGCCCAAGCGCCACTGACCGTGTACGTCCCGTCCGCCTTCGCCGAGCGTGATCCCGGCTGGCTGGACGCCTTCCTCGATGCGCACGACTTCGCGACGCTCATCACGACGACGCCGGACGGACCGTTCGCGAGCCACGTGCCCGTGCTGGTCGATCGCGGCGAGCGGCGGGTGGTGACCGGGCACCTCGCACGCGCGAACCCGCAGGCGCGCCACGCAGGCCCTGCGTTGCTGATCGCGCAGGGCCCGCATGCCTATGTCTCGCCGTCGTGGTACCCCGACAAGGCGACGATGGCGCGCGTGCCGACGTGGAACTACGTCGCCGTGCACCTCGCCGGCGCGCTCGAATTCTTCGACGACGAGCCGGCGCTCGCCGATCTCGTGGATCGACTTTCGCGCCGCCACGAGGCGCGCGTCGGCGGCGATTGGCATTTCGACCTCGCCGACGAGGCCGAGCGCGTGCAGCTTCGCGGCATCGTCGGCTTCCGGCTCCTCGTCGACCGCGTCGACGCGAAGGCCAAGCTGAGCCAGAACCACCCCGATGCCAATCGCCGTGCGGTCGCCGACCGCCTGCTCGGCGCTGTCGAGCCGCGCGAGCGCTCGGTCGGTGCACTGATGGACGCGACACTGCGCGTTCGCGACACGGAGACCTGACATGGACCTCGACCTCACCGGCCGGCACGCACTCGTCTGCGGCGGCTCCGAAGGCATCGGCCGCGCGACGGCACATGAGCTCGCCGCGCTCGGCGCGAGCGTGACCGTGCTCGCGCGCCGGGCCGAGGCGCTGGAGGCCGTCGTGTCCGCGCTGCCGCGTACCGGCGCGCAGGCGCACGGCTGGATCACCGCCGACGTCGCCGACGTGGACGCGCTGCGCGGGAAGGTGGCGACCGCGGTCGCGGACAGGCCCGTGCACATCCTCGTCAACAACACCGGCGGGCCGCCCGGCGGGCCCGCCTGCGAGGCCACGCTCGATGCCTATCGCGACGCGTTCGCCCGCCACGTCCTCGCGGGGCAAGTGCTCGTGCAGGCGGTGGTCGCAGGCATGCGTGCGGCTGGCTGGGGACGCGTGGTGAACGTGGTCTCGACGTCGGTGCGCGAACCGATCCCGAACCTCGGCGTGTCGAACACGATCCGCGGTGCGGTCGCCAGCTGGGCGAAGACGCTCTCGCGCGAACTCGCGCCGCAGGGGATCACCGTCAACAACGTGCTCCCGGGCTACACGCGCACGGGTCGGCTGGACCAGATCCTGGCCGACCGGTCGCGCGCGACGGGGCAGACCGAAGAGGCCGTCGCCGCGGCGATGCGCGCCGGCGTCCCGGCCGGCCGCTTCGCCGAGCCCGCCGAGATCGCCGCGGCGGTGGCCTTCCTGTGCAGTCCGGCCGCGGGCTACGTCAACGGCGTCAGCCTGGCCGTCGACGGCGGCCGCATGCAGTCCATCTGAGGCGATGCCGATGCTGCGCCTGCACCACTGGATCGACGGCCGGGCGACGCTGCCCGCGGGCGGTCGCTGGCTCGACGTGCACGACCCCGCGTCCGGCGAGGTGTTCGCGGAGGTCGCGGCCGGTACGGCGGCGGATGTCGAGGCGGCCGTCGTGGCGGCATCCGCCGCGGCGCCGGGTTGGGCGGGGCTGCGCAACAGCGAGCGGGCCCGGTGGCTCGAGCGCATCGCCGACGCGCTGGAAGCGCGGCTCGACGCGTTCGCCGCTGCCGAGTCGCGTGATGCGGGTAAGCCCCTGCGCGTCGCGCGCAGCATCGACATCCCGCGCGCGGTGGCGAACTTCCGGTTCTTCGCGCACGCGGCGACGCAGTTCGCGAGCGAATCGCATCACGGCGAAGCCGGCCTCAATTACACGCTTCGGCAGCCGCTCGGCGTAGTCGCGGCGATCTCGCCCTGGAACCTTCCGCTCTACCTGCTGACGTGGAAGATCGCGCCGGCGCTCGCGGCGGGCAACGCCGTGGTGGCGAAGCCGTCCGAGGTGACGCCATGGACGGCGACGCTCCTGGGCGAGCTGGCCGCCGAGATCGGATTTCCGCCCGGCGTGCTCAACATCGTCCACGGGCTGGGGCCGGACGTCGGCGAGCCGCTGGTCGGCCACGCGGTGGTCAAGGCGGTGTCGTTCACGGGCAGCACGGCCGTCGGCCGGCGCATCGCGAGCGTCGCGGCGCCCGCGCTGCGGAAGGTCTCGCTGGAACTCGGCGGCAAGAACGCCACCCTGGTGTTCGCCGACGCGCCCTGGCGCGAGCACCTCGACCTTCTCGTCCGGTCGGCCTTCCAGAACTCCGGCCAGATCTGCCTCTGCGGCTCGCGGCTGCTCGTCGAGCGCCCGATCCACGACGAATTCCGCACGGCCTTCGTCGAGCGCGCGGCCGCGCTCCGTCCAGGCGATCCGGCCGACCCCGCCACCGACCTCGGCCCGCTCGTCTCGCAGGCCCACTTCGACAAGGTCGTCGCCGCGCTCGCCCGCGCACGCGACGAGGGGGCCACCGTCCTCTGCGGCGGCGGCCCGATCGACCGCGCCGGCTGGTTCGTGGCGCCGACCGTGCTGGAGGGCCTCGGGCCCGACTGCGCCAGCAATCGCGACGAGATCTTCGGCCCGGTCGTCAGCCTGCAGCCGTTCGACGACGAGGCCGAGGCGCTCGACCTCGCCAACCGCGGCGACTACGGCCTGTCGGCGTCGGTCTGGACGCGCGACCTCGGCCGCGCGCACCGCCTCGCCGAGCGCCTGCGCGTCGGCATGGTGTGGATCAATACCTGGATGCAGCGCGACCTGCGCACGCCCTTCGGCGGCACCGGCGCCTCCGGCCTCGGCCGCGAGGGCGGCATGGAAGCGATGCGTTTCTTCACCGAGCCCAAGAACGTGGGCCTCTGCCTCGAGAACTGCCCGTGACCCAGACCATCACCGATCTCCTCGAACGCAACCGCGGCTGGGCCGAACGCGTCTGCAAGGAGGACCCGGAGTTCTTCAGCCGCCTTTCCCAGCAGCAGGCGCCGGAATACCTCTGGATCGGCTGCTCGGACTCGCGCGTGCCGGCGAACCAGATCATCGACATGGCGCCGGGCGAGGTCTTCGTCCATCGCAACATCGCCAACGTGGTGGTGCACACCGACCTGAACTGCCTGTCGGTCATCCAGTTCTCCGTCGACGTGCTTCAGGTCAAGCACATCCTCGTCGTCGGCCACTACGGCTGCGGCGGCGTACACGCGGCACTGACACAACGGCGACTCGGGCTGGCCGACAATTGGGTGCGTCACGTTTCCGACGTGGCGGAAAAGCACAGTGGCTGCCTGCAGGCACTGGGCGACGAGCGGGGCCGGCACGATCGCCTGTGCGAACTCAACGTGCTGGAACAGGTGGTCAACGTCTGCCAGACCACCGTCCTGCGCGACGCCTGGGCCCGTGGACAGGACGTCTCGGTGCACGGCTGGGTCTACCGTCTCGAGGACGGCCTGGTGCGTGACCTCGGGCTCCATGTCGATGGCCGCACCCCACTCGCCGACCGCTACGCCGAAGCACTCGCCCGACTCGAATCCACGGAGCGCACCGCATGAGCGACAGCATCATCCTCGAGGGCAATGCCCCCCGCCCCGTCGGCCTGTATCCGCATGCGCGTCGCGTGGGGAACCTGCTCTTCCTTTCCGGCATCGGCCCGCGCGACCCGGACACCAATGCGATCCGCGGCGACGTCCACGACGAGAGCGGCCACCTCGTCTGCTACGACATCGAGGCGCAGTGCCGCGCGGTCTTCAAGAACGTGCGCAACGTGCTGGAGGCGGCCGGCGCGACGTGGGACGACCTCGTCGACGTCACCGTCTACCTCACCGACCTCGTCCACGATTTCCGCGTCTACAACGAGATCTGGGCCGAGTACTTCCCGGACGCGGCCAACGCGCCCTGCCGCACGACCGTCGGCGTGAGCTACCTGCCGACGCCGATCGCCATCGAGCTCAAGTGCATCGCGGTGGTCCGCGAATGAAGCTGCCCGGCCCGATCGACCTGCAGCGCTGGGTCGACGAGCATCGCGAGCTGCTGAAGCCGCCGGTGGGCAACAAGTGCATCGTCGACGGCGACTACATCGTCATGATCGTGGGCGGGCCCAATGCGCGCACCGACTACCACTTCGAGGAAGGCCCGGAGTTCTTCTACCAGCTCGAGGGCGAGATGCTGCTGCGCATCCAGGAAGATGGCGCGGTGCGCGACATCCCCATCCGTGCGGGCGAGATGTTCTACCTGCCGCCGCGCGTGCCGCACAGTCCGCAGCGCAGTGCCGGCGGGGTCGGCCTGGTGATCGAGCGTCGGCGCCTGCCGCACGAGGACGACGCGCTCATGTGGTTCTGCGAGCGCTGCAATGCACAGGTGTACGCGGAGTTCTTCCACCTCGTCGACATCGAGCAGGACTTCTTCCGCGTCTTCGAGCGCTTCTACCGCGACGATGCGCTGCGCACCTGCAAGGCCTGCGGACACCTGAACCCGCGCCCGAGCCGCTACGAGCTGCAGGCCGACTCGGAAGCGGACATCACCTGACGCGCCCGTACGGTCGGCGCTCAGCACTCGGGTATCTTTGTCGCCTCGCCCGATGCCCGACACCGCGCCCGTGCTGAAGATCGACACCCACGCCCATTACCTGCCACGCGACTGGCCCGACCTCGCGCGCAAGTACGGCGACGCGCGCTTTCCCGTCATCCACCACACCGACGACGGCCGGCACCGCATCTACAAGGACGGCAAGTTCTTCCGCGAGATCTTCAGCAAGACATGGGATCCGCAGGAGCGCATCGACGACTACGCCCGCTTCGGCGTCCAGGTACAGGTCATCAGCACCGTGCCGGTGATGTTCAGCTACTGGGCCAAGCCGCAGCATGCGCTGGAGCTTCACCAGGCACTCAACGAGCACATGGCGCAGGCAGTGCGCGACTTTCCGCGCCATTACGCGGGAATCGGCACGGTGCCGCTGCAGTCCCCGCGGCTCGCGATCCAGGAGCTCGAGCGCTGCATGGACCAGCTCGGCCTGCAGGGGGTGCAGATCGGTTCCCACATCGGCGACTGGAACCTCGACGCGCCTGAGTTGTTCGATTTCTTCCAGGCGGCCAGCGAGCTCGGCGCAGCGATCCTCGTCCACCCTTGGGACATGATGGGTAGCGAGTCGATGCCCAAGTACTGGCTGCCGTGGCTCGTGGGCATGCCGGCCGAGCAGTCGCGCGCGGCCTGCTGCCTGGTCTTCGGCGGCGTGCTCGAGCGGCTTCCGAGGCTGCGCATCTGCCTCGCGCACGGCGGGGGCTCGTTCCCCTACACGATCGGCCGCATCGAGCACGGCTTCAACATGCGCCCGGACCTCGTCGCCACCGACAACCCGCGCAATCCGCGTGAGTACCTGTCGCGCCTGTACTTCGACTCCTGGGTCGCCGACCCGCGCGCGCTGCAGTACCTGCTCGACACCTGCGGTACGTCGCGCGTGATGCTCGGCACCGACTACCCGTTCCCGCTCGGCGAGCAGCAGCCCGGTGCCGGCATCGCCGCGCTCGACCTGCCCGACACCGAGCGCGCCCGCCTCTACCACGGCACCGCGCTCGAGTGGCTCGGCCTGCCGCTGTCCCGCTTCGCCTGAAATCGACCCGATGACCGACCTCTTTTCCGACGCGCACGCACGTGCGCTCGACGCGGCCGATGCGCTCGCACCGCTGCGCGACGAATTCCTGATTCCGCGCTTTGAGGGCGCGCCGATGGCCTACTTCGTGGGCAACTCGCTCGGCCTGCAGCCGCGTGGTGCGCGCGCGCATGTCGAGACCGTTCTGCGCAAGTGGGAGGACGAGGCCGTCGAGGGCCACTTCACCGGCGACGCGCAGTGGATGACGTACCACGAGCTCGTGCGCGAGCCGCTCGCGCGCCTCGTCGGCGCCGAGCCGGTCGAGGTGGTCGCGATGAACACACTGACCGTCAACCTGCATCTGCTCATGGTCAGTTTCTACCGCCCGACCGCCGCGCGACGCGCGATCCTGATCGAGGCCGGCGCGTTTCCGTCGGATCGGCACGCGGCGTGGTCGCACCTCGGCGCACGCGGCTTCGATCCCGCGACCGACCTGATCGAGGTCGAGCCCGACCTGCCGGGCGGGTTGTTCTCGATGGCCGCGATCGAGCGGGCGATCGATGCGAACCGTGAGCGTCTCGCCCTCGTGCTGTGGCCGGGCGTGCAGTACCGCACCGGCCAGGCGTTCGACCTTCCCGAGGTGGCGCGCCTGGCGAAAGCTGCAGGGGCGGCCTGCGGCTTCGACCTCGCGCACGCCGTGGGCAACCTCGACGTGCAGCTGCACGACAGCGGCGCCGATTTCGCGGCCTGGTGCCACTACAAGTATGTGAATTCAGGGCCGGGCGCCGTCGCCGGCGCGTTCGTGCACGCGCGTCACGCCAACGCCGACCTGCCCCGATTCGCCGGCTGGTGGGGCCACGACGCCACCTCACGCTTCCGCATGGGGCCGGACTTCGTTCCGGCGCCCGGCGCCGACGGCTGGCAGCTCAGCAACCCGCCGATCCTCGCGATGGCCCCGCTGCGCGCCTCGCTCGAGCTGTTCGACCGCGCGGGCCTCCCGGCGCTGCGGGCGAAGTCCCGCTCGCTCACGGGCTACCTCGAGCAGCTGATCGATGCACGCCTGTCGGGCGTGCTCGACGTGCTCACGCCGCGCGATCCGGGCCGGCGCGGCTGCCAGCTCTCTCTGCGGGTGCACGGCGGCCGCGAGCGCGGGCGCGCGCTGTTCGATCACCTCGCCGCCCGTGGCGTGCTCGGCGACTGGCGCGAGCCCGATGTGATCCGCATCTCACCCACCCCGCTCTACAACACGCATGCGGACGTCCTGCGCTTCGCCCGCTGCGTCGAGGCGTGGGCGGGCTGACCGGTACAGGCGGGCCGCCTGGCCGGCCTGCCGTCGCCGCCCCGAATCATGGACACTCGCCCCACCCGCCTCCGGAGGGATCCGGCTCCGTGAACCCGACCGACCGCCACATCACCGTGATCGGTGCCGGACTCGCCGGCGCGCTCCTCGCGACGCTGCTCGCGCGGCGGGGCTGGAGCGTCGACGTCTATGAGAAGCGCGGCGATCCGCGCCTGCGCGGCTACGAGGGCGGCCGCTCGATCAATCTCGCGCTCGCCGAGCGCGGCCGCCATGCGCTGCGGCTGGCTGGGGCCGACGACGCGGTGATGCGCCAGGCCGTGATGATGCGCGGCCGCATGGTGCATTTCCCGGACGGCCGCACCGACCTGCAGCGCTACGGACGGGACGACAGCGAGGTGATCTGGTCGGTCCACCGCGGCGAGCTGAACATCGTGCTGCTCGACATCGCCGAGGCGGCCGGCGCACGCCTGCACTTCGACCGCGGGCTCGACACGGCCGACTTCGATGCGGGGATCGCGACCTTCACCGATGCACGCAACGCCGCGCATACCGCGCGCTTCGTGTCGCTCGTCGGTGCGGACGGCGCCGGCTCGGCGCTGCGCGGCGCCATGGCGGAGCGCGGCGACCTCGGCGCGCGCACCGAATGGCTCGGCCACGGCTACAAGGAGCTCGAGATCCCGCCCGCGGACGACGGCGGCTTCCGCCTCGAGCCCAATGCCCTGCACATCTGGCCTCGCGGGCGCTACATGTGCATCGCGCTGCCGAACGACGAGCGCACCTTCACCGTCACGCTGTTCCTGCCGAACGAGGGTGACCCGAGCTTCGCCACCGTGCGTTCGGGCGACGAGGCACGCGCACTGTTTGCGCGCGATTTCGCCGACGCGCTGCCGATGATCCCGCGCCTGGAGCACGACTTCGAGACTCATCCCACCGGCGGGCTCGCCACGCTCTACCTGGACCGCTGGCACGTCGACGGCCGCGCGGTGCTGCTGGGCGACGCCGCGCACGCGATGGTGCCGTTCCACGGCCAGGGCATGAACTGCGCCTTCGAGGACTGCGTCGCCCTCGCCGCGCATCTCGATGCGCAGGACGATCGCGCGGCGGCTTTCGCGGCCTTCCAGGCCGAGCGCCTGCCGAACTCGCGCGCGATCCAGGCGATGGCGCTCGAGAACTACCACGAGATGCGCGACCGCGTCGCCGACGACAGCTTCCTGCTCCAGCGCGCGCTCGAGCGCGTGCTCGCCGAACGGCATCCCGATCGCTTCGTACCGCGCTATTCGATGGTCACGTTCATGCGGCTGCCCTACGCCGTCGCCTTCGATCGTGGCCAGCGCCAGCGCGAGCTGCTGGTCGAGCTCACGCGCGGGCACGAGACGCTCGACACCATCGACCTCGATCATGCGGCACGGCGGGTCGAAGCCTCGCTGCCGCCACTCGCCGAGGCGGCGACCGCATGAGCGACAGCTTCCTCTTCTACGACCTCGAGACGTTCGGCGCCTGCCCGCGCCGCAGCCGCATCGCGCAGTTCGCGGCCATCCGCACCGACGCCGACCTGCAGCAGATCGACGACGACATCTGCTTCTACGTGAAGCCCGCCGACGACCTCCTGCCCTCCCCGGTCGCCAGCCTGATCACCGGCATCAGCCCGCAGCACGCCTGCGAGCAGGGCGTGAACGAGGCCGAGGCCTTCGCGCGCATCCACGAGCAGATGGCGCGCCCGGGCACGTGCAGCGCGGGCTACAACTCGATCCGCTTCGACGACGAGTTCGTCCGCCACGGCCTGTTCCGCAACTTCTACGACCCCTACGAGCGCGAATGGCGGGGCGGCAACTGCCGCTGGGACCTGCTCGACGTGATGCGCCTCGCGCACGCGCTGCGACCCGATGGCATCGAGTGGGTCTACCGCGAGGACGGTACGCCGACCTTCACGCTCGAGGGCCTCGCGAACGCGAACGGCGTGCGCATCGGCGACGCGCACGAGGCGCTTTCCGATGTGCGCGCCCTCATCGGCCTGGGCCGCCGCCTGCGCCAGGCGCAGCCGCGGCTGTGGGATTACTGCCTGAAGCTGCGTGACAAGCGCTTCGCGGGCAGCCTGCTCGATGTCGTGGCGATGACGCCCGTCCTCCACGTCTCGCAACGCTTCCCGGCGAGCCGGCTGTGCGCGGCGCCCGTCGTGCCGCTCGCCATCCACCCGCGCATCTCGAACCGCGTCGTCGTGTTCGACACCGCGCAGGATCCGGAGCGCCTGCTGCGGTCGAGCGTCGATGAGATCGTCGACACCCTCTACGCGAGGGCGGATCGCCTGCCGCCCGGCGTCGAGCGGCCCGCCCTCAAGGAAGTGCACCTCAACCGCTGCCCGGCGCTGATCGCCTGGGCGCACCTGCGGCCGGCCGAGCTCGACCGCCTGGGCATCGACCCGGCACAGGTCGAGACGCGGGCCGCCCGGTTTCGCGCCTGCGCGGCCGAAGTCGCGGACAAGGTACGTCGCGTCTATGCGCGCATGCCGGACCGGCCGCCGAGCGATTGCGATGCGAGCCTGTACGACGGCTTCCTGCCCGACGAGGACCGTCAGCGTTTCCCCCAGGTGCGCAGCACGCCCGCGCACGGGCTCGACGAGGCGAGCTTCGCCTTTCGCGATGCGCGCCTGCCCGAGCTGCTGTTCCGCTACCGGGCGCGCAACTGGCGCGACAGCCTCGGCGCCCCCGAGCGCGAGCGCTGGAACACGTACCGCCGCGAAAGGCTCGCCGCCACCGACCGCTCCGAACACAGCTTCCAGACCTACTTCGACGAGATCCGGCAGCTGCGCGTCGAGCGCGGCGGCGACGCGGCCGCCCACGGGCTGCTCGACCGTCTGGAGAGCTGGGGCCGCGACCTCGTGGCGCAGATCGCCTGACCTGCGCCACCCGCGCATGTCGACGCGACGTGGTGAGCGCGAGCGGCGACGAGGCTAAGCTCGCCTCACCGCCCCCGTTGCCCGTCGAATGAAGAAGCTCATCGCCCTCCTGCTTGTCGCCGCACTCGCGCTCGGCGGCTACATCGCCGCCGGTCCGTTCCTCACCATGCGCGCGATCCGCGACGCGGTGCAGCAGGGCGACACGCGCAGCCTGCAGGCGAACGTCGACTTCGAGCTCGTGCGCGCGAGCGTCCGCGCGCAGCTGGAGGACTATCTCGCGCGCCGCATGGCCGATCCGGAGACGCCGTCGGAGCTCCGGCGCATCGGCGCGCAGATCACGCGTGACATGACCGGCGGCGTCGTCGAGATGCTCGTCACGCCCGTCGGAATCGGCGCCGTGCTCCAGGGCCGGAGCATCGTCCGTCGCGTGATGGGCCTGCCGACCGAGGACACGCCGGCGGGCGCGCCCTCGCCGACCGCGCTGGATCCACTCGCCGGCGCGACGTATCGCTACGAGTCCACCGACCGCTTCAGCGCTACCGTCCAGAACGCCGACGGTGCCCCCGTGGTCTTCGTCTTCAGTCGCCAGGGGCTGCGCTGGCGCCTGACCGACGTGCGCATCCCCATCGAGCAGCTGATCGGCGGGATGACGCGCTGACGGGTGGCACGACCCGCGGCGCGGGTACGCGAAGAAGCGCGTGATGCCGCGGTCCACGCGAGCGCGGCCGCCGTGACGAAGCGCGCGTCGCACGCTTCCCCACGCCGCCCGGCCGGGGTCGCCGAGTCAGCGCCTCGCCCGGTTCGCGACGCCGTGCGGCACGTGTCCGGCGGCGACGTGGTCACGCGCGGACACGATGTTGTGCTCGGAATCGTCGAAGAAGATGTCCGCGCCGAAGGCTTCAAGGAACGGCCCCTTGCTGCGGCCGCCGAGGAACAGCGCCTCGTCCAGCCGGATGCCCCATTCGCGCAGGGTGCGGATCACGCGTTCGTGCGCGGGCACCGAGCGCGCAGTGACGAGCGCCGTGCGGATTGGCGCGTCCTCGCCCGTCGGAAACGCCTGCTGCAGCCGGTGCAGCGCATCGAGGAAGCCGCGGAACGGCCCGCCGGAGAGCGGCTCGCCCGCGCGACGCAACTCGTGCTCCGCGAAGGCCGCGAGCCCCCCCTCGCGCGAGACGCGTTCGCCCTCGTCGTCGAAGATCACGGCGTCACCGTCGAAGGCGATGCGCAGCTGGTCGGGATTGCGCGCCGCCGCCGAAGGAGAGCGCGAGGCCGATGGCAGCAGCATCGCCGCGGCGACGCCGGCCTCGAGCGCGGCACGCACGTCCTCGCCGTGTGCCGATAGGAACAGGTCGGCGCCGAACGGACGGATGTACGGATACGGCGGCGCCCCGTTGCTGAAGGCGGCGCGGCGGATCGACAGGCCGTGGTGCGCGATCGAATTGAAGATGCGCAGGCCGGTGTCCGCGGAATTGCGCGAGATCAGGATGACCTCGACGCGAGGCGCTTCCGGCGGCGCACCGTCGTTGAGCTTGAGCAGCTTGCGCACCAGCGGGAAGGCGATGCCGGGCGCGAGGATGTCGCTCTCGCGACTGCGCTGGTAGTCGGCATAGGCCTCGAGCCCCTGCAGCTCGAACAGGTGGTGGCCTTCCTCGAGGTCGAAGAGCGTCCGCGAGGAGATGGCGACGATCAGGGGATTGGCATCGCGATCGGGCATGGCGTCTATTCTGCCTGCGGCCGCGTGGCCCGCATGTTCGCGGCGCTGCGTGGATTCGCAGGGAGCGGCCGGAGCTGTCCGATCGGGCGCATCAGCCGCTCGTGAACTGCTCGGCGAGCATGCGCTCCTCGAGGTTGTGCTCCGGGTCGAACAGCAGGGTGACGGTGCGGTCGCGCGATTCGCGGATGACGACCTCCACCGCATCGCGGACCTCGTGCGAGTCGGCGGTGGCGCTGACCGGGCGCTTGAACGGATCGAGCACGGTGAAGCGCACCTCGGTCTCGGCGCGCAGCACCGCGCCGCGCCAGCGCCGCGGTCGGAACGCCGCGATCGGCGTGAGGGCAATCACGTTCGAGCCGAGCGGCAGGATCGGCCCATGCGCCGAGAAGTTGTACGCCGTGCTCCCGGCGGCCGTGGCCACGAGCACGCCGTCGCAGATGAGCTCGTCCAGCCGGGTCTGGCCGTTGAGGTCGATGCGCAGGTGCGCGGCCTGACGCGTCTGCCGCAGCAGCGACACCTCGTTGTAGGCGAGCGAGCCGACGCTCGCCCCGGACTCGGTCTGCACCACCATCTCGAGCGGCCGCAGGACCGCCGGCTCGGCCGCGTGCAGTCGCTCGACGAGCGCCTCGAAACGCTGCTGGTTCATCAGGAAGCCGACCGTCCCGAGCTTCATGCCGTACACGGGACGCCCCAGGCCACCGTGGCGATGCAGCGTCTGCAGCATGAAGCCGTCGCCGCCGAGTGCGACGAGCACGTCGGCATCGGCCGGCGCGTGGTCGCCGTGCACCTCGACGAGCTGCTGGCGTGCGGCCTGCGCCTCCGGCGCCGGGGATGCCAGGAACGCGAGGCGTGGAGTCGTGCTCATGCTGAGGCTGGCCATGGGCGGAGGATACCCGGCCGATGCGCGGGCGCGCGTAGCGGTCGTACACCGGCGCGCGATCGACCTACCACCCGGCGGCGACAGCGCGCCTGTCGCGGCGTCGTGCCCGATGCGCGCTCTGCGCGGCCTCACGGCTCGCCACAGCGCGCACCGGCCACGGCCGCCCTCGGTCCCTCGCAGGCGGAGAACTACCCCTTTGCCGCATTGGACAGCCACGGCCCGCCGATCGCGCCCCGAAACGACAAAGGCGGAACAGCCATCGGCTGCCCCGCCCGTCGTTTGCCTAGGCCGGCCCGAGCCGCGCGCTGAAGCCCGCGGCGTGCTCCGCCTATGCGGTTTCCGCCAGCTGCGCCAGGCGACGCACCGCCACCGACACCGTCGGGTAGTCGAGCGACTTCTGGCTCGCGAGCTCCGACAGCATCGCCAGCGTGAAGCGCAGGCTGGAGTCGTCGCGACGCAGCCACTGCTCGACCTTGGCCTCGCCGGCCTTCCGGCCGCCCTCGGCGAGGATCTGCCCGACCAGCGCACGCTGCTGCGTGCCCAGCTCGTCGCGGAGCGAGCCGCGCGCGAGCGCCTGCCAGCGGCTCTCCACCGGCAGCGACTCGATCTGCTCGTAGAGCCACGGCAGGTGCAGGGCGCTGCTGAGCGCGAAGTGTGCGCGCGCGACCTCGGCCGGCGCCAGGCGACGGGCGTGCGCGATCTCGACGATGTCCGTCGCCGCATCGAGCAGCGGCAGCGCGGCGAGCTGCGTCGCGAGCGCCGCGGGGATGCCCTTGCGACGCCAGTCGGCGAGGCGACGGTCGAACGCCTCCTTCTGGTCCGGCGTCATCGCGCCGGGAAGCGCCTCGCGCACGGCGCGGATGCCGTCGCCGTAGCGCGCCATCGCGGCCGCGATCTCCGGGATCTTGCCGGGGCGCGAGAGCAGCCAGCGCGTCATCGAGCGCATCAGGTGCCAGATCGCCAGCAGTGCGTCGACCTGCGCGGCTTCCGGCACCTTGCCGTCGAGCGCGTCGATCTGCGACCACAGCTCGCGCGCCTCGAGGGCTTCGCGGGCGATCGTGTAAGCCTTCGCGATCTCGGCGGGCGTGCGTCCGGTGTCCTCCTGCGCACGCAGCACGAACGTCGCGCCCATGCGGTTCACCATGGAATTGGTCACCGCCGTGGCGATGATCTCGCGCTTGAGGCGGTGCCCGTCCATGTAGCGCGCGTACTTCTCCTGCAGCGGCTTCGGGAAGTAGCGCACCAGCTCCTTCGACAGGTACGGGTCTTCCGGCACGTCGGACTGCACGAGCTGCGGGAAGAGCACGAGCTTGCTGTAGGACAGCAGCACCGAAAGCTCCGGCCGCGTCAGCCCCTGCCCGCGCGCCTTGCGCTCGGCGAACTCGGCATCCGACGGCAGGAATTCGATCTGGCGGTCGAGCAGGCCCTGCGACTCGAGCGTGCGGATGAAGTGCTGCTTGGAGCCCAGGCGCGAGACCGACATGCGCTCCATCACGGAGATCGCCTGGTTCTGGCGGTAGTTGTCGTTGAGCACGAGCTCCGCGACTTCATCCGTCATGGAAGCGAGCAGCGTGTTGCGATCGTCGAAGCTGAGCTTCTTCTGCTGCACCACCGCATTCAGCAGGATCTTGATGTTCACCTCGTGGTCCGAGGTGTCCACGCCCGCCGAGTTGTCGATGAAGTCGGTATTGAGCAGCACGCCGTGCTGCGCGGCCTCGATGCGGCCGAGCTGCGTGAGGCCGAGGTTGCCGCCCTCGCCCACCATCCTGCAGCGCAGGTCACGGCCGTCGACGCGTAGCGCATTGTTCGCGCGGTCGCCCACGTCGGCATGCGTCTCGCGGCTCGACTTCACGTAGGTGCCGATGCCGCCGTTCCACAGCAGGTCGACCGGCGCCTTGAGGATCGCGCTCATCAACTCGGCGGGGCTCATCGCCGTCACCGCCGCATCGATGCCGAGCGCCTCGCGCACCTGCGCGCTCACGGGGATCGACTTCGCCGTTCGCGGGTAGATGCCGCCGCCGGCGCTGATGAGCTTGGCATCGTAGTCCTCCCAGCTCGAGCGCGGCAGCTTGAACATCCGCGCGCGCTCCTTGAAGGAGACGGCCGCGTCAGGATTCGGGTCGAGGAAGATATGGCGATGGTCGAACGCGGCCAGCAGGCGGATGTGCTTGGATAGCAGCATGCCGTTGCCGAAGACGTCGCCCGACATGTCGCCGATGCCGACGCAGGTGAAGTCCTCCTTCTGCGAGTCGCGGCCGAGCGCCCGGAAGTGGCGCTTGACCGACTCCCAGCCGCCGCGCGCGGTGATGCCCATGCCCTTGTGGTCGTAGCCGACGGAGCCGCCCGAGGCGAAGGCGTCGTCGAGCCAGAACCCGTGCTCGCGCGCGATGCCGTTGGCGATGTCCGAGAACGTCGCGGTGCCCTTGTCGGCAGCGACGACCAGGTACGGATCGTCCTGGTCGTGGCGCACCACGTCGCTCGGCGGCACGATCTTGCCGTCGACGATGTTGTCGGTGATGTCCAGCAGGCCGTTGATGAACATCCTGTAGCAGGCGATGCCCTCGGCCTGGACGGCATCACGATCGCCACCAACCGGCGGGCGCTTCACGAAGAAGCCACCCTTCGAGCCGACCGGCACGATCACGGTGTTCTTCACCATCTGCGCCTTCACTAGGCCAAGCACTTCGGTGCGGAAATCCTCGCGGCGGTCGGACCAGCGCAGGCCGCCGCGCGCGACCGGTCCGAAGCGCAGGTGGATGCCTTCCACGCGCGGGCCGTACACGAAGATCTCGCGATAGGGGCGTGGCTTCGGCAGGTCGGGCACCTGCGCCGAGTCGAACTTGTAGCTGACGTAACCGGTGCCGGCGCCGCCACGCTCGCCCTGGTAGTAGCTGGTGCGCAGGGTCGCGTCGATCACACCCATGAAGCTGCGCAGGATGCGGTCCTCGTCGAGGCTCGAGACACGGTCCATCAGCCCGAGCAGCGCATCACGCGCGGCCGCGCCCTGTGCTTCGCGCTTGCCCGAGCGCGCCTCGATCACCGGGCGTACCGCGGCGACGAGCGCCGCGTCGTCGCCGGCCAGGCGGGCGAGCTGGCGCTGGAACTTCTCCATGCCCGCCTTGATCTCGGCCTTCGACTCGCGACCCGTAGCCGGGTCGAAACGCGCCTCGAACAGCTCGACGAGCAGGCGCGCAAGCAGCGGATAGCGCGCGAGCGTCTGCTCCATGTAGGCCTGCGAGAACGTCACGCCCACCTGCAGCAGGTACTTGCAGTAGGCGCGCAGCATCGCGACCTGCCGCCACGACAGCCCTGCAGCGAGGATGAGGCGATTGAAGCCGTCGTTCTCGGCCTGCCCGCGCCAGATGGCGGCGAACGCGTCCTCGAAGTCCTGGTCGACGCCCGTCACGTCGAGCGTGCCCGGGTACTCGACCTCGAAGTCCTGGATGAAGAACACCTGCCCGCCCGCCTCGATCCGGTACGGATGCTCGGCGATCACGCGCAGGCCCATGTTCTCCATCATCGGCAGCGCGTCGGACAGCGGGATGTCGTCGCCCTGGCGGTAGAACTTGAAGCGCAGTCCGCCCTCACCCTGGTGGCTGCGGTACAGGCTCAGCCGCAGGTCGTCGGCGCCGGTGAGCGCGGCGAGGTGCTCGACGTCGTCGGCTGCAACCTGCGCGGAAACGTTCTCGATATAGCCCGCGGGCAGTGCACGGCCGTACGCCTGCGCGAGCGCGAGGCCCCGCTCGTCGCCATGGCGGCCCACCAGCTGGTCGCGCAGGTCGTCTGCCCAGTTGCGCACGATCTGCGCGAGGCGCGCCTCGATCGCCGCCATGTCGACGTCGGGCAGGCTGCCGTCCGCCGGCTTCGGGCGGATCATGATGTGCAGCTGCGCGAGCGGCGACTCGCCGAGCATCACCGTCGAATCGACGTGGTCGGCATTGAGCGTCTCGCGGAGCATCGCCTCGATGCGCAGGCGCACCTCGGTGTTGAAGCGGTCGCGCGGGATGTAGACCAGGGCGGAATAGAAGCGCCCGTAGCGGTCGCGCCGCATGAACATGCGGCTTCGCACCCGCTCCTGCAGGCCGAGGATGCCAAGGCTCGTCGCCATCAGCTCGTCCTCGGACGACTGGAACAGCTCCTCGCGCGGCAGCGTTTCGAGGATGTGCTTGAGCGCCTTGCCGTTGTGGCTGTCCGGCGCGAGTCCGCACTGTTCCATCACGTGCGCGTAGCGCTGCCGCACCACCGGGATGTCCCACGGTCGGCGGTTGTAGGCGCTCGACGTGTACAGGCCGAGGAAGCGCTGCTCGCGCACCGGGCGGCCCTTCTTGTCGAAGCTGAGCACGCCGATGTAGTCCATGTAGCCGCGGCGGTGGACCGTCGCGCGTGCATTGGTCTTGGTGAGGATCAGCGGATCGACGTTGCCGGACGCGGCCTGCGCGCCCAGCGTGCTGAGCGGCCGCGCACGACCGCGCTCCTCCCCGCGCAGCAGGCCGAGGCCCGTGCCACCGACGGCCTGCAGGACCTCGTCGCGGCCCTGCTTGGCGACTTCGTATTCGCGGTAGCCGAGGAAGGTGAAGTGGTTGTCGGCCGCCCATCGCAGGAACTCCTGCGCCTCGGCGCGCGCCTCGTCGTCCATCGGGACGGCGCGGCTCCCGAGATCCTCGGCGACGTCGAGCATGCGGTCGCGCATGACTTCCCAGTCGGCGACGATCACGCGCACGTCCTCGAGCACGCGGCGGATCGCGCCCTCGATCTCCGCCATCTCATCGGCCGTCTGGCGATCGATCTCGAGGTGCATCATCGACTCGGGTCGACCCTCGCCTATGCGCGTCAGGCGGCCGCGCGCATCACGCGTGATCCGCACGACCGGATGCCCGATCACGTGCACGCCGATGCCGCGCTCGGCGAGCGCGAGCGTGACCGAGTCGACGAGGAAGGGCATGTCGTCGTTCGCGATCTGCAGCGCGGTGTGGCCCGACTCCCAGCCGTGGGACTTCACCGACGGGTTGAACAGGCGCACGTGCGCCGTGCCCGGCGCGCGCACCTTCGCGAAGTCGAGGAAGCCGGCGGCCAGCGAGGCCCAGCCCTCGGCGGGATGCATCGGGAATTCCTCCGCGCTCATGCGCTTGTAGAACTCGCGGGCGAAGGCCTCGCCCTGCTCCTGGCGATTCGCGGGGAGCAGGTCGGCCATCGCGCGGACGATCTGGTCGATCGCGGCGTCGCTGCGCTTGGCGGTGCGGGGACGGGCGGCGGAGGTGCGTTTGGTGGTCATTCGGCGGTCGCTCGATGGAATGCGGCCCGCGCGGTGGCGGGCCGACCAGGGTCTAGGGCGATCGCGCGCCCACCGCCGCACGCCGGTCGGCGCGCAGGTGGCGATGGGGGCGCAGGCGTTTCATCGCCGGCTCAGCGCAGGCCCGTCTCGTTGCGGGCGATCACGAGGCGCTGGATCTCGCTCGTGCCTTCGTAGATTTCCGTGATCTTGGCGTCGCGGAAATAGCGCTCGATCGGCATCTCCTTGGAGTAGCCCATGCCGCCGTGGATCTGCAGCGCCTGGTGGGTGATCCACATGGCGGCCTCCGACGCAGTGAGCTTGGCGACGGCCGCCTCCGTCGAGAAGCGCGGGCCGCCCTGGTCGTACTGCGTCTTGCCCCAGGCCGCGCGCAGCGTGAGCAGCGTGGCGGCATCGAGCTTGCACTTCATGTCGGCGATCTTCGCCTGGGTCATCTGGAACGTGCCGATCGGCGCGCCGAAGGCCCTGCGTTCCTTGACATACGAAAGCGTCGCCTCGTAGGCGGCCCGGGCGATGCCGATCGCCTGGCTGGCGATGCCGATCCGGCCGGCGTCGAGCACGCTCATCGCGATCTTGAAGCCCTCGCCTTCCTGGCCGAGCACCTCGTCCGGCTGGACGACGTAGTCGTTGAACTCGATCTCGCACGTCGCGGACGCGCGGATGCCGAGCTTGGGCTCGGTCTTGCCACGACCAAAGCCCTCGCGGGCGGTGTCGACCATGAAGGCCGTGATGCCGCGCGCACCCTTCTCCGGGTCCGTCATCGCGAACAGCACGATGTACTTGGCGACCGGGCCACTCGTGATCCAGCTCTTCTTGCCGTTCACCACGTAGGTGCCGTCCGCCTGGCGCGTCGCCTTGCAGCGCATCGCCGTGGCGTCGGAGCCCGACTGGGGCTCGGTGAGCGCGAAAGCGCCGATCTCGCGGCCCTCGGCGATCGCGCGCACATAGAGCTGCTTCTGCTCCTCGGTGCCGTACTTGAGGATGCCGTTGCAGAACAGCGAGTTGTTGACGGACATGATCGTCGAGTGCGCGGCGTCGGCCGCGGCGACCTCGATCATCGCCAGCACGTAGCTGATCGGGTCCATGCCGGCGCCGCCGTACTCGGCCGGCACCTCGATGCCCATCAGGCCGTTCTCGCCGAGGGTGCGCATGTTCTCGAGCGGGAATTCGCCGCTGCGGTCGAAGTGCTCGGCACTCGGCGCGATCTTTTCCTGCGCGATGCGCCGGGCCACGTCCTGGATCATCAACTGCTCTTCGGTGAAGCGGAAATCCACGTCGGCACCTCGATTCTGGCGATGGTCTGCAAAGCCCGCGAATTGTACCGGCTCGCGCCGTGCAGGTCGTCCGCACGGGCCCGAATGCTTGACCTCGTGCCGCGCAGCGGGGACACTTATCTTTCCATCGCGATACCAAGATAAAGGCACCATCGATGGATCTCGAAGGCTGGTCCGCCCAGCTCAAGGTCTTCGCCGACGCGACCCGCGTGCGCCTGCTCGCGCTGCTCGAGCGCGAGGAGCTCACCGTGGCCGAGCTCTCGGCCATCACGCGGCTCGCCCAGCCGCGGGTCTCGACGCACCTTGCGCGCCTCAAGGACGTCGGCCTCGTCCGCGACCGTCGCGCCGGGGTCTCGGCCTACTACCGCTTCGACGACGAGGCGCTGGACGGCCCGCAGCGCGCCCTCTGGACGATGCTCCGCGACGGCAGCGACGACCCGCTGCTGCGCCAGGACGCCGAGCGCGTGCCGGGCGTGCTGGCGAGCCGCGCCGCCGAGCAGAACTGGGCCGACACGGTGGCGGGCGACATGGAGCGCCACTACTCGCCCGGCCGCACCTGGGAGGCGCTCGCCCGCTCCGCCCTACCGCTCATGGAGACGGGCGACGTGCTCGACATCGCCTCGGGCGACGGCGTGCTCGCCGAGCTGATCGCGCCGCACGCGCGACGCTACGTCTGCCTCGACGCGAGCAGCAAGGTGGTGATGGCCGCGTCCGAGCGGTTGCGCAGGCTCGGAAACGTCGAGGTGCACGAGGGCGACATGCATGCCCTCGCCTTCGACGACGGCGTCTTCGACCTCGTCGTGATGATGCATGCCCTCACCTATGCCGAGCAGCCGGCCACCGCAGTCGCGGAGGCTGCGCGGGTACTTCGCCCGGGCGGACGCCTGCTGCTGACGAGCCTCGCACGGCACGAGCACCGCGCCGTCGTCGAGGCCTACGGCCACGTGAACCTCGGCTTCGCCGAGAAGGACCTGCAGCGGTTCGCGGCAAAGGCCGGACTGGAGGTCCTGAGCAGCGGCACGGTGACCCGCGAGCGCCGCCCGCCGCATTTCGAAGTGATCGCGGTGATCGCCCGTAAGCCGACGGCCACCGCGCCGCGCCGGAGGACTGCATGAATCGGCTGCCGTGGCTGCGCGCCGACCGCGCAGGCGCCCTGCTCGACGCGCTCGCCTCCCGCATCCTCGTGCTGGATGGCGCGATGGGGACGATGATCCAGCAACACGGCCTGAGTGAGGCCGACTACCGAGGCGACCGCTTCGCCGAAGGCTTCGACGCAGCTACCGCGCCCACGGGCCACGCGCATGGCCCGGCCTGCGGCTGCGCGCACGACCAGCGCGGGAATAACGACCTCCTGAGCCTCACCCGGCCCGAGCTGATCCGCGGCATCCACGCCGACTACCTCGCCGCGGGTGCCGATCTCGTCGAGACGAACACGTTCAATTCGACGTCGATCTCGCTGGCCGACTACGGCCTGTCGCATCTCGCGCGCGAGCTCAACGAAGCCGGCGCGCGCCTCGCCGCCGACGCCTGTGCCGAGGCCGAAGCCGCAACGGGGCGACCACGCTTCGTGGTAGGCGTGCTCGGGCCGACCAACCGCACCGCCTCCCTCAGCCCCGACGTCAATCGCCCCGGCTACCGCGCGACGCGCTTCGACGAGCTCCGCGACGCCTACCGCGAGGCGTGCGACGGCCTGATCGACGGCGGCGCCGACGTGCTGATGGTCGAGACCATTTTCGACACGCTCAACGCGAAAGCCGCCCTCTTCGCGATCGAGGAAGCCTTCGACGGCCGCGGCGCGCGGCTGCCGGTGATGATCTCCGGTACGATCACCGACGCCTCGGGACGCACGCTTTCGGGCCAGACCGCCGAGGCCTTCTGGTACTCGGTGCGCCATGCCGAGCCGGTCGCGATCGGGCTCAACTGCGCGCTCGGCGCGCGCGAGCTGCGCCAGCACGTCGACGTGCTCGCCCGCGTGGCCGACGCCTACGTGAGCACGCACCCCAACGCCGGCCTGCCGAACGCCTTCGGCGGCTACGACGAAACGCCCGAGGACATGGCCGCAGTGGTGGGCGAGTTCGCGAACGCCGGTCTCGTCAATCTCGTCGGCGGCTGCTGCGGCACCACGCCCGCGCACATCGCAGCGATCGCGGCGGCGGTCGACGGCGTGACGCCGCGGCGAATCCCGGCGCTCGTCGCTGCCGCCTGACACGCCTCATTTCCGACGCGCCCGCCGCGCGACGCAGGACCCATACGATCCATGGCCGTGCTTCCCCGCCACACCCGCCTCGCCGGCCTCGAGCCGCTTCAGATCACCCCGGAGACGAATTTCGTCAACGTCGGCGAGCGCACGAACGTTACCGGCTCGGCGCAGTTCAAGAAGCTGATCCTCGAAGGCCGCTTCGACGAGGCCGTCGCCGTGGCACGCCAGCAGGTGGAGAACGGCGCGCAGGTCATCGACGTCAACATGGACGAGGGCATGCTCGATTCGGAGCGTGCGATGGTCGATTTCCTCAACCTCATCGCCGCCGAGCCCGACATCGCCCGCGTGCCGGTGATGGTCGACAGCTCGAAGTGGAGCGTGATCGAGGCAGGCCTGAAATGCCTGCAGGGAAAGGGCATCGTCAATTCGATCTCGATGAAGGAAGGCGAGGCGGAGTTCCTGCGGCAGGCGCGCCTGGTGCGCCGCTACGGGGCCGCGGTGGTCGTCATGGCCTTCGACGAGCAGGGCCAGGCCGACACCGTCGAGCGCAAGGTGGAGATCTGCTCGCGGGCCTACCGCCTGCTGACCGAGTCGATCGGCTTCCCGCCCGAGGACATCATCTTCGACCCGAACGTCTTCGCGATCGCCACTGGTATCGAGGAGCACGACGACTACGCCGTCGCCTTCATCGAAGCCACGCGCGAGCTTAAGCGGCGCTTTCCGTACAGCCACGTCTCCGGCGGCGTCTCCAACGTCTCGTTCTCGTTCCGTGGCAACGAGCCGGTGCGGCAGGCGATCCACGTCGTCTTCCTGTACCACGCGATCCGCGCGGGCATGGACATGGGCATCGTGAACGCGGGTGCCCTGCCCCTTTACGACGACCTCGAGCCGGAGCTGCGCGAGCGCGTCGAGGACGTCGTGCTCAACCGCCGGAAGGACGCCACCGAACGGCTGCTCGAAATCGCCGACCGCTACAAGGGGAAGAAGGGCGAGAAGAAGGTCGAGGACCTGCGCTGGCGCGAGAAGCCCGTCCGCGAGCGCCTGACGCACGCACTCGTGCACGGGATCGACGCCTTCATCGAGACGGACGTCGAGGAAGCCCGTGCGCAGTCGACGCGCCCGCTCGACGTCATCGAAGGTCCGCTGATGGATGGCATGAACGTCGTCGGCGACCTGTTCGGCGCCGGCAAGATGTTCCTGCCGCAGGTGGTCAAGTCGGCGCGCGTCATGAAGAAGGCGGTCGCCTACCTGCTGCCCTACATCGAGGCCGAGAAGCTGCGCACCGGCGACACCGGCCGCAGCAACGGCAAGATCGTGCTGGCCACCGTGAAGGGCGACGTACACGACATCGGCAAGAACATCGTCGGCGTGGTGCTCGCCTGCAATAACTTCGACGTGATCGACCTCGGCGTGATGGTGCCGACGCAGGTCATCCTCGACCGCGCGAAGGCCGAGAACGCCGACCTCGTCGGACTGTCGGGCCTGATCACGCCGTCGCTCGAGGAGATGAGCCACGTCGCGCGCGAGATGGAGCGGCAGGGCCTGCGCATGCCGCTGCTGATCGGTGGTGCGACGACGTCGCGCGCGCACACGGCGCTGAAGATCGACCCGCACTACAAGGCGCCGACGGTCTGGGTGAAGGACGCATCGCGCGCCGTCGGCGTCGCGCAGTCGCTGATCTCCGCCGACCTGCGCGCGCCGTTCGTCGCCGCCAACGATGCGGACTACGCCGAGATCCGCGAGCGGCACCGCAATCGGGGCGACGGCAAGCGCCTCGTGAGCCTGGAGAAGGCCCGCGCCCAGCGCTTCGACGGCGACTGGGCGACGCACGTGCCCGTCGAGCCCCGCCTGACCGGCGTCCACGCCTTCGACGACTACCCGCTCGCCGAGCTCGTGCCGTACATCGACTGGACGCCGTTCTTCAACACGTGGGAACTCGCCGGCCGCTATCCCGCGATCCTCGACGACGACGTCGTCGGCGCGCACGCGCGGGAGCTGTATCGCGACGCACGCGCCATGCTCGATCGGATCGTGGCGGAGCGTTGGCTGCGGGCGAAGGCCGTCTTCGGGCTCTGGCCCGCGCATTCCGTTGGGGACGACGTCGACGTGCGCCTCATCGAGGGTGCGGCGAGCGGGCTCCCGGGGCTCCGCCACGTGCTGCCGGGCGATCGCGCGGGCGAGAGCGTGCGGCTGCACTTCCTGCGTCAGCAGGTGGACAAGCCGGTCGACCGCCCCGATTTCTGTCTGTCCGATTTCATCGCCCCCGCCGCCGGACGGGATGACTGGATCGGTGCCTTCGCCGTGACCGCCGGCATCGGCATCGAGCCGCACGTCGCGCGCTTCGAGGCCGCCCACGACGACTACAACGCGATCATGCTCAAGGCGCTCGCCGACCGCTTCGCCGAGGCGCTCGCCGAGCGCCTGCATCAGCGCGTCCGGCGCGAGTTCTGGGGTTATGCCACCGACGAATCGCTCGACAACGAGGCCCTGATCGCGGAGCGCTACCGCGGCATCCGCCCCGCCCCCGGCTACCCCGCCTGCCCGGACCACACCGAGAAGGCAACGCTCTTCCGCATGCTCGACGCGCCGGCCAATGCAGGCGTCGAGCTCACCGAAAGCTTCGCGATGTACCCGGCGTCGTCAGTCTCGGGCTACTACTTCGCGCACCCCGGCAGTCAGTATTTCGTCGTCGGCCGTGTCTCGCGCGAGCAGGTCGCCGACTATGCCAAGCGAAAGGGCGTGGAGATCGCCCACGTGGAGCGGTGGTTGGCGTCGAACTTGGATTACGACCCGGACTAGGCCGCCGAGCCCCGCGACCGATGCGGGGCGATGCGGGCCCGACACGCCGGGTGTCGGGCCCGCGCCACGTCAGGGCTGTGCGTCGTAGAAGTTGGCGCGCACGCTCACCACATTGCGCGCGCCGGACGCGGTGAACTGCTCGAGCGACTCCAGCACGTAAACGCGGCCGCCCGAGCTCGCGAGCGGCATCCAGCTACGCCGCTGACTGACGTAGCAGCCGCGTACACCGATCTGGCAGTAGGGCAGCGCAGACGGAAACGCGAACTGGCGATAGCTATCGGCCTGCCAGCGGCCGAGCGAATCGACCATCCAGCTGAACGGTGCGGTCACGGATTCGACAAGCGAGCCGTCGTCAGGCGTCGAGACCTGCAGATAGTCGCCCTGCGGCATCGGGCTGCCTGTATCGCGGATCCGCGCGAACAGCACCGTGGCGCCGATCGGGAACGAATCGCTCAGGTTGAAGCCGCTCTCGTAGGTGCCGGCCATCGCCTCGGCACGGAAGGCAAAAGCCGCATCGCGCACGACGGACATGTCGGCCTTGACCGAGCGCGTGCCATCGCGGCGGTAGGCGACCGCCATCACGCCGTCGGCGCCCTGCCCGTCCTCCGTGAGGCGACGGACCTCGTAGAACGTGTCACCGCTCGGGTCCTGGAATCGCAGGCGCCCGCCGATCACTTCGGTCCGCGCCTCAGGCGCGGAGAGGTCCGCAATTCGTGCGCCCCATGCCGGTAGCCCGTCCGGGCTGTAGCGCGCAGACACGTCCGGCACCAGCCGTTCACCCGTCCCGGCGGAGTCAGTAAAGGGCCGTTCGCCAGCGCCCGACTCGAATGCGACGAAGCGCCGCGCCGCCATCACCTGCCCCGCCTCGCGCGGCACGCACGCATCGCCGGGCATGAGATCTTCGGTAACGCGGTCGTAGAGGTAGGTCACTTCGACGACGTCCACGCCATCGCCATCGTGGAGACGCGCCAGGTCGAGGCTGCGCAGCGACAGGACCTCACGATCCTGACGCGCGCACGCGTTGAAGGGAAAGCTGTAGCTGACGACCGGCTCGTCGAGCATCACCGAGATCCGACCGTCGACGCGTACCCAATTCGCCACGTCGCCGCTGCGGAACGTCTCCGCGATATAACGCCCGGTGCCGGCGTCGGCCGCAGTACGCCCGCCGAACTCGATCAGCGCTTGCCCAAGCCGCCCGACGCGCACGGTACCCGGCGCGCTCGCGTACGTCAGCGCGTAGCCGGTCGCACCGCCGGAGGTGCCAAACCCCGCCACCTCTCGCGCAACGTCATGCTGCGTAGCGATTGCGGCATCGAGGCGACCCGCCGGGAGCGAGGCGATGAAAGCCTCCCGGACGGCGGCATCGCCGAGCAGGGTCGACGGCGTGGCCCCGGCCGGGAGTGGCACACCCTCTGCCAGCAGATGCACCAGGGCTGCGCCGCGCAACAGCTGCTCCGGGTCGACGTGTTCCGATGCCTGCCGAAGCGCACGCGCATTGTCGATGGCGCCACCCAGCGCGGAAGCCGCAAGCAGGTGATGGGCCGTGCCGAGCGCCGAGATACGCACGCGCCGCGTCTCGGCGTCGTCCAGCACGCCATCCACACCGGCGAGCCGCTCGAGATCGGCCGCGGGCCCGAGATCCGCGAAGTACCGGGTCTCGACGCCCGCCACGGTGGCGCCTTGAGCCTCGAGGCGAACGAGCGCGGCACCGTCCAGTGCGTGCAGATCGATCGAATAACGGCGGTCATCCTGGATTCGAGACGCGAAGCGGTGGCCCGCGATGACGGTCGAGACCTCGCCACTCAGCGGGCCACCTACCACGCGCCCGTCGATACGGACGCGCGCACCCGTGCGGCTGACGTGCACGTCGACGACGCCCGTATGCGGCGCCCCGCCCTTCGGGTGGACGACATAGGTGAAGCGATCGCTGCCAGCGAATCCCGCGTCCGGCGTGTAGACGATACGGCCGTCGGCTACGACGGCCGTGCCATGTGCTCCGTCACGCACCCGGCCGATGCGCAGCCTATCGCCGACCGGCGCATCGTTGGCCAGAACGTCGATGACGACAGCCTCGCCCCGAACGGAAAACCCGACGTCCGCAGGCGCGGTACGGTCACGCTCGACCGCACCTGCCGATGCACATGCGAACACGGCCATGACCGCCAATCCGGCGGCTCTGTTCCTGACTTCCATGGAATCCCCTGGCATTCGGGCCCACCCCCCGGGGCCCGTCACGCTTAGGATCCGCGAAATAGACGGCCGTCTCAATACGCGCCCGGGGCGGCTCGTGATCGTCCGCCACGAAGACGCGTAGGGTTGCTGGGCGCAGCGGGATCTGCCGTCGCCACCATCAGCCAAGGGTGCGGAGGCGGTCGTGCGACCAGCTGCTGCGGCACCACGCCATCCGCTCGACCCGACGCGTTCGGCGTTCAGGCGGCGCGGCGCGGCGCTTCACGCACTACCACACAAGATCGTCGGGCACCTGGTATTGAGGATCGCTGTATGGATCGTCGCTCGCAGGCGCATCCGGATCGACGCGCAATGCGACGCATGCGGGAAAAATCCCTTCCGCTTCGGCGAGCACCTCGGTCGTCACGAGAATGTAGCGCCCGTCCAGCTGCACGACGCCCAGCTCGCCCGCGTTGAGTGCGCGCAGCTGCTCCGCGTTGACGTAGATCCGCTTGATCTTGCCGCCGTACGGGAAGTGGCGCGCGATGTCGGCGTCCTTGTCGTTGAGCGCCTTGTCCTTGAGGTAGTCGCCGAGCTTCGCGCGGGCTTCGCGGCGCAGTCGTGCCTCCTCTTGGCGCGCGGCCTCAGCGGCGATGCGCTCGTCCTTCTCGCGCTGCGCGCGCAGCGCATAGGCCTTGCCGAGGTCCATCTCCGCAGCGCGCGTGCGTTGGCCCGCGCCGCCGGGCCTGCCCGCCGTACCCGGCTTGCCGGGCCGACCCTGGGCACCGCGGTGCTGCGGACGCGCGTCCGGCTTGCCGCGGTCCTGTCCACGCGTCTCGTTCCTGCGCGCGCCGGGCTGAGGGGCCTGGGGCCTGGAGGGGGGCTTCGGCGCGGGCTTGAAGCCCAACCCGAGGAGCTGGTCGCGGATGCTGTCGCTCATGGTCCGTGGCGTCAGTAATGGGGCGGCGGCGGCTCGCTGGCCGGATCGCCTGTGAGGTCGGTCGCGAGCGAGGCGCGCATCAGGCGCAGCTCGTCGAGTGCGCGCTGCAGCATGAGCAGCGTTCGCGTGTTTTCTTGGCGCAGCTCGGCCATCGCATCGCTCAGCTCGCCGAGGGCGTGCTCCTGGAAGGCGAGCCGGGTCTCGAGGTCGACGATTCGTGCGTCCATGTCGCTCATGCCCGCACCGATCGGCCGCGGCCGATACCGTAGTACGCGAGGCCCGCCGACTCGACCTCGTCCGGGTGGTAGATGTTGCGGCCATCGAAGATCACCGCATCGGCGAGCGCGGCGCGCAGGCGGTCGAAGTCCGGGCTACGGAACTGCTTCCATTCGGTCACCACGACCAGCGCGTCGGCGTCGACGAGCGCGGCGCGCGCGTTGTCGCAGAGCACCAGGTCGTCGCGCTCGCCGAAGATCCGCTGCGCCTCGTCGCGCGCTTCGGGGTCGTAGGCGCGCACGATGGCGCCCGCTGCCCAGAGCCTCTCAAGCAGCACGCGGCTCGACGCCTCGCGCATGTCGTCGGTGTTCGGCTTGAACGCAAGGCCCCAGACAGCGAACGTCTTGCCGCGGATGTCGCCGTCGTAATGGCGCAGCACGAGCTCGGCGAGGTGGCCCTTCTGCCGCGCATTGACCGCCTCCACCGCATCGAGGAGCTCCGCGCGATAGCCGGTTTCGTCGGCGGTGCGCGCGAGCGCCTTGACGTCCTTCGGAAAGCACGAGCCGCCGTAGCCGGCGCCCGGGTAGATGAAATGCCAGCCGATGCGCGGATCGGATCCGATGCCGAGGCGGACCATCTCGATGTCCGCGCCAACGCGCTCGGCGATGTTCGCCATCTCGTTCATGAAGGAGATCTTCGTGGCGAGCATCGCGTTCGCGGCGTACTTCGTCAGTTCCGCCGAGCGCACGTCCATCACCACGATGCGTTCGTGGTTGCGATTGAAGGGCGCGTAGAGCCGCTTGAGTCGATCGACGACATAGCCGTCGCTCGCGCCGATCACGATGCGGTCGGGCCGCATGAAGTCGTTGACGGCGTCGCCTTCCTTCAGGAACTCCGGATTCGACGCAACACCGAAGGCGACGTCGACACCACGTGCGCGCAGCTCGCCGTCGATCGCCTGCCGGACGCGGTCCGCGGTGCCGACCGGCACCGTGGACTTGTTCACCACGATCGCGGGGCGGTCGAGGTGCCGCCCGATCGTCGACGCCACCGCGAGTACGTGTCGCAGGTCCGCACTGCCGTCCTCACCCGGCGGCGTGCCCACGGCGATGAAGAGCACGTCGCCCGCGGCGACCGCCGATTCCGCATCGGTCGTGAAATGCAGGCGGCCGGCCGCATGGTTCGCGCGCACCATCGGTGCGAGCCCCGGCTCGAAGATCGGGATCTCGCCGCGCGTGAGCGCGTCGACCTTCGCGGCGTCGATGTCCACGCAGGTGACGTCGTGGCCGACGTCGGCCAGGCACGTTCCCGTGACCAGGCCGACGTAGCCGGTGCCGAAGATCGCAACGCGCACGCGGCGGTCCGGATCAGCCGCCCGGGGTGGGCTGCGGCGCGCCGCCGGCGTCGCCGATGCCGAGCAGTTCCACTTCGAAGACGAGCGTCGAGTTCGGGCCGATCGGGCCGCCGCCGGGCGTGCCGGCCTCGCCGTAGGCCAGTGCCGCGGGCACCCAGAAGCGGTACTTGCTGCCGACGCTCATCAGCTGCACGCCCTCGCGCCAACCCGGCACGACCTGCTGCAGCGGGATCGTGGCCGGCTGGCCGCGGTCGATCGAGCTGTCGAACTTGGTGCCGTCGAGCAGCGTGCCGACGTAGTGCACGCGCACCAGGTCGGATTCCTTCGGCTTCGGGCCGGTGCCTTCCTTCAGCACCTGGTACTGAAGGCCGGTCGCCGTGGTCTTGACGCCCGGCTTCTTGCCGTTCTCGGCGAGGAAGACCCGGCCGGCCTCGGCGTTCTTCTTCGCGGCCTCCATCTGCTCGGACATGCGCTTCATCTGGATCTTCTGCGCGAAGGCGTCGCGCACCTGCTGCGCCTGCTTCTCGTCCATCAACGGCTTCTCGCCCTTGAGCGACGTGCGCAGCGCCTTCTCGAGCGTCGGGATGTCGATCTCGTCCTTCACCGGCTGCAGCGTCTGCGCGATGTCGAGGCCGATCATGTAGCTCACGCGCTCCTTCTCGTCCTTGAGGCCTGCGATCGCGTTCGGGTCGTTCTTCGCGTCGGCGGACTTCGCCGCGGAATTCTCGGCCGTGCGGTTGCAGCCGGCGGTGCCGGCGAGGGCCACGGCGAACGTGGCGAGCGCGAGCAGGCGCATCGGGTGAGCGGTCATCGGGTTTCCTTAGGTCTAAGCGGCGGGGCCGCGGTTCACTGCGTGATGGAGAGCAGCTCGACGTCGAAGACGAGCGTGGCGTTCGGTCCGACCTGCGCACCGGCACCGCGCTCACCGTAACCGAGTTCGGCCGGAATCCAGAAACGGTACTTCGCGCCCACCGGCATCAGCTGCACGCCTTCGGCCCAGCCCTGGATCACCTGCTTGAGCATGAAGTCGACGGGCTGGCCGTTCTTGTAGGAACTGTCGAACACCGTGCCGTCGAGCAGGCGGCCCTCGTAGTTCACGCGCACCCGGTCGGTCGCGCGCGGCCGGGCGCCGGAGCCCTGGCGCAGCACCATGTACTGCAGGCCGGACGCCGTGGTGAACACGCCCTTCTGCGTCTTGTTCTGCGCGAGGAACTTCGCGCCCGCTTCCTTGTTCGACGTCGCCTGCGCGGCGGCGCGCGCCTGCAGCTTGGTGCTGACCTCGCGCGCGAACTGCTCGCGCAGCGCGGTGCGCTCGGCATCCGTCATCAGCAGCGTGCCCTTCGAGAACACGGTCGACACCGCCTGGATCAGCACCGGCAGCTCGAGCTCGTCCTTGATGGCCTCGAGCGAACGACCGACGTCCGCGCCCACCAGCGCGGCGACATGCGCCTTCGACACGGGCGGCGGCGTGGTGCCCGCCGGTGCCTGCCCGCGGCGCACGGCGATGCGCTTCATGAGTGCTTCGTGCGTGGCCTTCGCCTGCTCGGGCGTGATCAGCGGCGAGCCGCCGGCGAAGGCATTGCGGATCGCGCGCTCGAACTCGGCGACGTCGAGGTCCTCGGCGACGGGCGCGATCGACTGCGCGACGTCGGTGCCCACCATGTAGCTCACCTTCTGGCGCTGCGTGGTCAGCGCGGTGAGCGGCGCGGCGCGCGCGGCCTTCGTGGCGGCCGGTGCGGCGGGTGCCTTCTGCGAAGCGGCCGGCGGCGCGAACACGAGGGCGGCGCCGAGCACGACGGCGGCGCGGACGGTGGAATGCATGGGGAACTCCTGGGCGGCGCCGGTCCGCGGCGCGGGGCCCGTATTGTCACGACGGGCCCCGGCTGCGGCAATCACGGCGCGCGGCGGCAGTTCAGGGACCTATGCCATCAGTTGGGGGACCGACCGTTGACGGCCAGTAAATTGGTGTTATAGTTGCCTACAACACCGGTCAACCAACGAGGAGGTTTGCCATGTTCCGCAAGCTCCGCAACAGCCTGACAGCGCTCGCCCTGGCCGCTTCCGCCCTCACGGTCGGCGCGTTCGTCATGGCGGCCGTTCCGTTCAGCGCGCCGGCCGTGGCCCATGCCGCGGTCGCCGTCGAGTCCACCGCCACCCCGGCGCGCCCGCCGGTCGTCGTCATCGCCAAGCGCAAGGTCGCCCATGCCGTCCGCATGCGCCACTCCGCCGCGATGCCCTATTTCTCCTTCGTCCCGCGGGGCTGATCGCTATGGCCGCCATCCAATGGAGCGACGGCGCTCCCATCTACCGCCAGCTGAAGGACCGCGTCATCGCCATGATGCTCGACGGTCTGCTCAAGCCCGGCGATCCCCTGCCTTCGGTCAGGCAGGTCGCCGCCGAGTACCAGCTCAACCCCATCACCGTCTCGCGGGCCTACCAGGAGCTCGCGGATGAAGCACTGGTCGAAAAACGCCGAGGACTGGGCATGTACGTCACCGAAGAAGCCGCCAGGAAGCTCCTGACCAATGAACGCGAGCGCTTCCTCAAGGAGGAGTGGCCGCTCGTCATGGAACGCATCGCGCGCCTCGGCCTGCAGCTCGACGAGCTGATGGCCGCCGCCGGCCGCCGGGAGGGCATGCAATGAACGCCGAAGTGAACGTGTCCACCCCGGCCACCGTGGTCCGCGCCCGCGGCCTGCGCAAGGCCTACAAGAACAAGGTCGCGCTCGACGGCACGGCCATCGAGATCCCGGCCGGCCGCATCGTCGGGCTGATCGGCCCGAACGGCGCCGGCAAGACGACCGCCCTAAAGGCGATGCTCGGCCTGATCCCGTTCGAAGGCGAGATGTCGGTCCTCGGCCGTGATCCGCGCACCCAGCGCGACGAGCTGATGCAGGACGTCTGCTTCATCGCCGACGTGGCCGTGCTGCCGCGCTGGATCAAGGTCAAGGAAGCCATCGAGTTCGTCGCCGGCGTGCATCCGCGGTTCGACATGGCCCGCTGCGAGCGCTTCCTCGCCGGCACGCAGCTCAAGCCGAACATGCGCGTCCGCGAGATGAGCAAGGGCATGATCGTGCAGCTGCACCTGGCGCTGGTCATGGCGATCGACGCCAAGCTGCTGGTGCTCGACGAGCCCACGCTCGGCCTTGACATCCTCTACCGCAAGCAGTTCTACCAGCGCCTGCTGGAGGACTACTTCGACGAGGAGAAGACGATCATCGTCACGACGCACCAGGTCGAGGAGATCGAGCACATCCTCACGGACGTGATCTTCATCCGTGACGGCAAGGTGGTGCTGGACGCGCAGATGGACACGCTCGGCGAGCGCTATGCCGAGGTGCTCGTCGACCAGCACCAGCTCGACGCGGCCCGCGCGCTCAAGCCGGTCGACGAGCGCGCCCTGCCCTTCGGCAAGACCGTGATGCTCTTCGACGGCGCCGACCCGGATCGCCTCGCGCAGCTCGGCGAGACCCGCACGCCCGGCCTGGCCGACCTGTTCGTGGCCACCATGAAGGGGACCTACGCATGAACACGATGACCGATACCCTGCCGCAGCGCCGCCCCGTCGCCCCGCCGCACGCCACGCACAAGTTCAAGCTGCTGCTCAAGCGCGAGTTCTGGGAGCACCGCGGCGGCTTCTTCTGGGCCCCGCTGATCGCGGGCGCCATCACCCTGCTCTTTACGATCCTCGGGGCCATCGGCGGCAGCATCGCCAAGGCGCGGCACGCCAACCAGATCGAGATCGGCAATGCCGATCCGGACGAGGTCGCCCGCGTGCTCGGCGGCGCCGGCGACGTCGCCCTGATGGGCGGCATCGGCATCAGCCTGATGGTGCTGGGCTTCGTGGTGTTCTTCTACGCACTCGGCAGTCTCTACGACGACCGCAAGGACCGCAGCGTGCTGTTCTGGAAGTCGCTGCCGGTGTCCGACGCCAGCACCGTCGGCGCGAAGGTCACCTGGGCGCTCGCCCTCGCCCCGTTGCTCGCGATGGCGATCGGCATCCTCGTGGGCCTGCTGCTCTGGATCGTCGCGGCGCTCACCACCAGCATCAACGGGCTTCCGGGTGCCGGCGGGATCTTCACCTACTCGCATCCGGCGCGCGTGATCTCCAACGCCATCGGGCTGGTCCCGCTGTACGCCCTCTGGTCGCTCCCCGCCGTGGGCTGGCTGATGCTCTGCTCCGCCGCATCGCGCTCCAAGCCGTTCCTTTGGGCCGTGATGATCCCCGTGCTGGGCTGCGCGCTGATCAGCTTCGCGAACGTGGTGACGAACATGGGTCTCGACGTCGGCCCGCTCTGGTACACCGTCGCCTACCGCGGCCTGCTGAGCGTCTTCCCCGGCACCTGGATGCCGCGGCTCGGTGGCGATCCGGGCGACCACATCAACGGCCCGGAAGACATCGGCATGGCGCTCAATGCCGCCGACCACTGGGCGCTCGCCGGCACGGCCGACCTGTGGATCGGTGTGGTGGCCGGGGTGCTGATGATCCTCGCCGCCGTCCGCCTGCGCCGCTGGAGGGACGAGGGCTGAGGCCCTCGCTCCCCCGAACCGGAGACATGCCATGAACCGCTACCGCAACGCACTGCTGGCCCTCGCCGTCGCCGCTGCCCTCACCGGCTGCAACCCCGGTCGCGAGGAGGCCCGCACCGCCCAGGAGTCGGGCACTGCGATCGAGCGCAATGTCGAAACGAACATGCAGGCCGCCATGGACGAGGCGCGCACGAAGATGGCCCAGGGCAACATCGGCCTGGACGGCCGGGGCGATGCGCCCAAGGCCGAGATCACGCCCAAGGGCGACCTGCTCATCGACGGAAAGGCCGTGGCGATCACCGACGAGCAGCGCATGATGCTGCTCGACTACCGCGCCCAGGTCGCGGGGGTCGCCTCGGCCGGCATGGATGTCGGCGTGCAGGGCGCGCGCCTTGCCGCGCGTGCCGTCGGCGAGGCCGTGCGGGGCGTCTTCAGCGGGAGGGCCGACGAGGTCGATAAGCGCGTCGAAGCCCAGGCCGAGCCGATCCGCGTCGCCGCACTCAAGCTCTGTGATCGCCTGCCGGCCATGTTCGAGGCGCAGCAGAAGCTCGCCGTCGCCCTTCCCGCCTTCGCGCCCTACGCGACGATGGAGAAGGAGGACTTCGACGACTGCCGCAAGGATGCGATGGACGGCAAGGCGCCGACCCCGCCGGCCGCGCCGACCGCTCCCGGCGCGCCACCCGCCCCTGCGGCCGCGGCACAGGGCGCGAAGCAACTCACCGCGAAGGACGTGCTCGGCAAGCCGGAACTTCCGAAGCTTCCCGAGCTCCCGGATCCGACCGGCTGACGCCTAGCCGCCTCCGCCCAGCCCTTCCCGGATCCCGCCCTGCGTCAGCTGGGCGGGATCCAGCAGTTTCTGCAGCTCGGCACGGGGAAGGCCCGTAGCCTCCGCCGCCACGTCCAGGACCGGCCGCTGCTCCCTGTAGGCCTGCTTCGCGATCGCCGCCGCGTTCTCGTAGCCGATCACCGGGTTCAGCGCGGTCACGAGGATCGGATTGCGGTCCAGCACGCCGCGGATGCGGTCGTCGCGCACCTTGAGCCCGTCGATCGCGCGGTCCGCCAGCAGACGCGAGGCATTGGACATCAGTACGATGCCGTCGAGCAGGTCGAGCGCGATCAGCGGCAGCATCACGTTGAGCTGGAAGTTGCCGCTCTGCCCGGCGACCGTGATCGCCGTGTGGTGCCCCATCACCTGCGCGCAGGCCATCGCGACGGCCTCGGGCACGACCGGATTCACCTTGCCCGGCATGATCGAGCTGCCCGGCTGCAGCGCCGGCAGCTCGATCTCGCCCAGGCCCGCCAGCGGCCCCGAATTCATCCAGCGCAGGTCGTTGGCGATCTTCATCAGCGCCACCGCGAGCGCATTGAGCTGGCCCGAGAGCTCCACGGCGTCGTCCTGCGAGGCGATGCCCTCGAACTTGTCCTCCGCGGCCTCGAACTTCACGCCCGCCCGCCGCGACAGCACCCGCGCGACCTGCAGCGCGAAGCGCGGATGCGCATTGATGCCGGTACCGATCGCCGTGCCCCCGATGGGCAGCCGACGCAGGCGCCCGAGCGCATCCTCGATGCGCAGCCGCGCCGACTCGACCTGCGACGCCCAGGCGCCGAACTCCTGCCCGAAGGTGAGCGGCATCGCGTCCATCAGGTGCGTCCGCCCGGTCTTGGTGACCTTCGCGAAGGCGCGCGCACGCCGCCGGATCGTGTCGCGCAGGTGCTTGAGGGCCGGCAGGAGGTCCCGTGCGCAGGCGACCGTCGCGGCGACGCGGATCGCCGTCGGGATCACGTCGTTCGAACTCTGGCCGAGGTTCACGTCGTCGTTGGGATGCACGCGCGCGCCGGCGCGGCTGGCGAGCGCGGCGATGACCTCGTTGGCATTCATGTTGCTCGACGTGCCCGAGCCGGTCTGGAAAACGTCGACGGGAAAATGCGCGTCGTGCGCGCCGTCGGCGACCGCCTGCGCGGCCTCCGCGATCGCGGCCGCGACGTCCTCCGGCAGCAGGCGGAGCTTCGCATTGACGTCCGCGGCGCTTGCCTTGATCAGCCCCAGCGCCTCGATGAAGGCACGCGGCATGCGCTGGCCCGACATCGGGAAATTCTCGACGGCGCGCTGCGTCTGCGCGCCCCAGAGGGCATCCGCGGGCACCTGCAGCTCGCCCATGCTGTCGCGCTCGATCCGGTACTGATCGCCTGACCTGGCCATGCTCGCCTCCGTGGGGTTCCGCGCGAGCCTACGCCGTGCGGCGTATACGCGCCGGCCGGGCCGGCCCCGCCCGTTAGAATTGCGGCCCCACCGACGCGCCGACGCCCATGTCCAGCCCCGCCGACACCCCGCTCCTCGCCCTCTCCCCGCTCGACGGCCGCTACGCGGGCAAGGTCGACACGCTGCGGCCGGTGTTTTCCGAGTACGGGCTGATCCGTGCGCGCGTGCACGTGGAGATCGAATGGCTGATCGCGCTGGGTGCCGAGGCCGGCATCCCCGAGTTGCCGGCGTTCTCCGAGGCGCAACAGGCGCGGCTGCGCGCCTTCGCCTCGGGCCTCTCGGTGGCGGACGCCGCTCGCGTCAAGGAGATCGAGCGCACCACCAACCACGACGTCAAGGCGGTCGAGTACCTCATCAAGGAACGCCTGCAGGGCGATGCCGAGCTCGCGCCCACGCTCGAGTTCGTGCACTTCGCCTGCACGTCGGAGGACATCAACAACCTCAGCTATGCGCTCATGCTTCGCGAGGCACGCGAGGGCGTCATGCTCCCGCGCCTTCGCGAGCTCGTCGCCAAGCTGCGCGACATGGCCCATGCCCATGCGGGGCTGCCGATGCTCTCGCGCACGCACGGGCAGACGGCGTCACCGACCACCGTCGGCAAGGAGCTGGCGAACGTCGTCGCACGCCTGGAGCGCCAGCGCGAGGTGCTCGAGGCGCTGCCGATGCCGGGCAAGATCAACGGCGCGGTCGGCAACTTCAACGCGCACGTCGCGGCTTACCCCGAGGTGGACTGGCCGGCCTTCTCGCAGCGCTTCGTGGAGTCGCTGGGCCTCCAGTGGCAGCCCTACACCACGCAGATCGAGCCGCACGACGGCATCGCCGAGATCTCCGATGCGATGAAGCGCGTCGGCTCCATCTGCATCGACCTGTGCCGCGACGTCTGGGGCTACATCTCGCTCGGCTATTTCAGGCAGGCGGTGAAGGCCGGCGAAGTGGGCAGCTCGACGATGCCGCACAAGGTCAACCCGATCGACTTCGAAAACGCCGAGGGCAACTTCGGCATCGCGAACGCGCTGTTCGAACATTTCGCGGCGAAGCTGCCGATCAGCCGCTGGCAGCGCGACCTCACCGATTCCACCGTGCTGCGCGCACTCGGCACCGCCTTCGGCCATGCGCTGATCGGCATCGATGCGCTCATGCGCGGGCTCGGCAAGCTCAGCGCGAATCCCGAGCGCCTCGCGGCCGACTTGGACACGGCGTGGGAAGTGCTCGCCGAGGCCGTGCAGACGGTGATGCGCCGCTACGGCCTGCCGCAGCCCTACGAGCAGCTCAAGGCGCTCACGCGAGGGCATGGCATCGACGAAGCGTCGATGCGTGGCTTCATCGAGGGCCTCGACCTGCCCGCGGATGCGAAGGCACGCCTGCTCGCGATGACGCCGTCGAGCTACACCGGCCTCGCGGCGCGTTTCGCGCAGGACGTCTGATGAAGCACGCGATGCCGATGGTTGCGGCGGCAGTGTCCTCGATGCTGCTGGCGGCCTGCGCCGCGTCGCGGCCGGAGCCCGCGACGGCACCGGTCGCGGCGACGCGGCAGGTCGTGCGCATGCCGATGCCGCCTTCGGCGCCGCCGAGCCCGTGCGCGGCGGACGCCGGCTGGGACGATCCCGCGTCGCCCCGGCGCGTGCACGGCGACACGTGGTACGTCGGCACGTGCGGGATCACCGCGTTGCTCGTCGCGTCGCCTGCCGGACACGTCCTGATCGACAGCGGCACGGAGAACGGCGCGACGCAGGTGCTCGCGAACCTGCGCATGCTGGGGGTCGACATCCGCGACGTGCGCTACATCCTCACCTCGCACGTGCACCACGACCATGTCGGCGGGGTGGCGACCCTACAGCGCGAATCGGGCGCGACGGTGGTCGCGATGGTCGATGCCGCGACGGTGCTGCGCACCGGCCGCAGCCTGCCCGGCGATCCCCAGCACGGCAGCCTGTCCCCGTTCGCGCCGGTCTCGGCCGTGCGGACGATCGCCGACCGCGAAGCCCTGCGCGTCGGCGCGCTCACGTTCACCGCACAGGCCACCCCCGGCCATGCGCCGGGCGGTACGAGCTGGACCTGGCGCTCCTGCGACGCCGCCGGCTGCGTCGACATCGCCTATGCGGACAGCCTCACGGCCGTGAGCGCCCCGGGCTATCGCTTCAGCGATGCCCGTGCGAACCCCACGGTGGTCCCGGCCTTCCACGCCACGTTCGAGCGCGTGGCGGCCCTGCCCTGCGACGTCCTGCTGACGCCGCATCCGCAGGCCAGCGCGCTATGGTCGCGGCTCGGGCCGGGCGCGACGCAGCCGCTCGTGGCACGCGGCGCCTGCCGGGACTACGTCGCCGCCGCGCGACGTCGCCTCGATGCCCGCCTCGCCGAGGAGACCGCGACCCCGTGATCGAGATCGATGCCCGCCGCGCCCTTCCGCTCGGCATGCCCGCCGGGCGCTTCCTCCGCGAGTTCTGGCAGAAGCGGCCGCTGCTCATCCGCGGCGCGTTCCCGGGATTCGTCAGCCCGATCGAGCCCGAGGACCTCGCCGGCCTCGCCTGCGAGGAAATGGCGCTGTCGCGGATCATCAGCCACGACCGCGCGACCGACCGCTACACGCTGCGCACGGGGCCGTTCGAGGAAGACGAGTTTCCCGGCATGCCCCACCACGATTGGACGCTGCTGGTGCAGGACGTCGACAAGTGGGACGCCGACGTCGCGGCGGTGCTCGCGAGGTTCGATTTCCTGCCGCGCTGGCGCATCGACGACATCATGGTTTCCTTCGCCGCGCCGGGCGGCTCGGTCGGCGCGCATGTCGACCAGTACGACGTCTTCCTGCTGCAGGCGCAGGGCCGGCGTCGCTGGCAGATCGACGCCTCGCCCAGTCCGCCGCTCGAGTTCCGCGGCGACGCCGAGATCAAGCTGCTGCGCGAGTTCACCCCCACGCATGACTGGGTGCTCGAGCCCGGCGACATGCTCTACCTGCCCCCCGGCGTGCCGCACCACGGCGTCGCGGAAGACGCCTGCCTGACCTTCTCGGTCGGCATGCGCGCGCCCTCGGCCGCGGAGCTGCTCGGCGACTTCGTCGACACGCTCGCTGCCGATGCGGACGAGGCGCTGCGCTATCGCGATCCCGACCTCGCGCCACCCGCCGACCCCTCGGAGATCGACGCCGCGGCGATGGGGCGCGTGGTCGAGGCGCTCAACCTGCTGCGAATGAACGATCCCGATCGCCTCGGCGACTGGTTCGGACGTTTCATCACGACGTACCGCAGCAGCGGGATCGTCGCGGCGCCGTGCGGCGCACCGTCGACCGGCCCGCTCGACCAGGCGCTCCGCCACGGCGCGGTGCTCGTGCGCAATCCCTTCAGCCGCATGGCCTGGCGCCGCGCGACCAAGGGTGCGCATCTCTACGTCGCAGGCCAGGTGCTCGCGATGCCCGCCGCCGACGCGCGCCGCATCGCGAACGCGCCGACGTTGGACGCCGGGGCGTTCCTGCGACTCGGCGCCGCCGGACGCGCCGCGGTCACCGAGCTCGTCGCCGGCGGCCACTACCAGCTCGCCGAGGACGAGGCATGAGCCCGCGCGGCCTCCGCGTCGCGGTCGTCGACTACGGCTCGGCGCTGCCCGCGCTGCGCGCCGTGCGGGATCCCGTATTCGTGCAGGAGCAGCGGGTCCCGATCGAGATCGAACTCGACGACCTGGATCCGGCCTGCGTGCATGTGCTCGCCACGGCGGACGACGGCCGGCCGGTCGGCACCGGGCGCATGTCGCCCGCCGGCAAGATCGGCCGAATGGCCGTGTTGCGCGACTGGCGGGGCGCCGGCGTCGGCCGGGCCCTGCTGCGCGCGCTCGTCGACGCGGCGCGCGAGCGCGGGCTGCGCGAGGTGCTGCTGAACGCCCAGGTCGACGCCGAGGGCTTCTACGCCGTGGAGGGCTTCCTGCCCCATGGCGAGCGCTTCGAGGAAGCGGGCATCCAGCACCAGGCGATGCGCCGCATGCTCGACCAGCCGGCGACCGTCGAGACCGCCCGGCAGGCCGCCGCGGCCACGATCGCCGTGCTCGCGCAGGCCCGCCGCGCCGCGGTGGCTTACAGCCGCGAGATGGATCCCGGCCTCTTCGACCGCGCCGAGGTGCTCGCGGCGTTCCGTCGGCTCGCCACCCGCGGCGGCACCCTGCGCCTGCTGCTTCAGGACGTCGCGACCCCGCAGCGTGCGCATGCCCCGCTGATCGGGCTCGCGCAGCGCCTGCCGAGCGCCTTCGAGCTGCGGGTGATCGAGGAGCCGGTCGACCTCACCTATCCCTCGGCCTTCCTCGCGAACGACATCGGCAGCTGGTACTTCCGGCCGCTCGGGCACCGACTCGACGGCGAGGCGCAGATCGACGGCGCGGCGCGTGCGCGCCAGCTGCGCGCCACGTTCGACGAGGCCTGGGCCCGCGCGCGGCCCGCCACGGAGCTGCGCGCGCTCGGCATCTGACGCTCGCCGAACGGCCGCGATGCGGCCGCCCGCCCCCGGCTCCCGCTATAATTCCGCGTCTTTGGCGCCCGATCCCCGTTCCGGCCGCTCCATGCATGTCCTCGCCGGCCGCCGGGCGCTCCTCGCCTCACCCTCGAGAACCCCGACCGTCAACGTGGACAGCCTTCTCAAGCAGTTTGCCCAGTCCTCCCAGCTCGGCGCCAACGCCGCCTTCGTGGAGGATCTGTACGAGCAGTACCTGGTCTCGCCGGAGAGCGTGGACCCGAAATGGAAGGCCTACTTCGACGGCGTCCGTGGCGGCTCGACGGCCGAGGTGCCGCACTCGGCGGTGATCGACGCCATCGGCGTCGCCGCACGCGACGCGGCGCGCGGCTCGGTCTCGACGGCCGGCACCGAGGCCGGTGACGAGCGCCAGCGCGCCGTCGGCAAGCTGATCATCGCCTACCGCTCGCGCGGCCACCTCGCGGCCGAGCTCGATCCGCTGGGCCTCGAGACGAAGCCCGAGGCGCCCGACCTGGAGCTCGGCTTCCACGGCCTTAACGAGCGCGACCTCGACGTCGAGTTCAGCACCGGCGGCCTCGGCGGCCGTGACCGCATGAAGCTGCGCGACATCGTCGCGCTGCTGAAGTCGACCTACACCGGCACCGTCGGCGCCGAGTTCATGCACATCGCCGAGGCCGACCAGCGCCGCTGGCTCTACGAGCGCATGGAAAAGGCCGGCGGCCGTTACGCGCGCAGCGCCGAGGACCGCGTGCGCGTGCTCGAGCGCCTCACCGCGGCCGACGGCCTGGAGCGCTACCTGGGCACGAAGTACGTCGGCCAGAAGCGCTTCTCGCTGGAAGGCGGCGACGCACTGATCCCGTTGCTCGACGACATGGTCCGCCGCGCCGGCACGCAGGGCGCCAAGGAGATCGTGATGGGCATGGCCCATCGCGGCCGCCTCAACGTGCTGGTCAACACGCTCGGCAAGCCGCCGCGTCATCTGTTCGACGAGTTCGAGGGGCGTTTCGAGCACATGCACACCGACCTCGCCCACCAGGGCGACGTCAAGTACCACATGGGCTTTTCCGCCGACGTCGCCACGCCTGGCGGCCCGGTGCACCTCGCGCTCGCCTTCAATCCGTCGCATCTCGAGATCGTCGATCCGGTCGTCGCCGGCAGCGTGCGCTCGCGGCAGACGCGCCGCGGCGACGAGACCCGTCGCCAGGTGATCCCGGTGCTGATGCACGGCGACGCCGCCTTCGCCGGCCAGGGCGTGGTGATGGAGCTGTTCCAGATGTCGCAGGCCCGCGGCTTCGCGGTCGGCGGCACGATCCACATCGTGATCAACAACCAGGTCGGCTTCACGACCAGCGAGCGGCAGGACGCGCGCTCCACGCTCTACTGCACCGACGTCTCGAAGATGGTCGGCGCCCCGGTGCTGCACGTGAACGGCGACGACCCGGACGCGGTGCTCTTCTGCGGGGAGCTCGCGCTCGACTTCCGCAACACGTTCGGCAAGGACGTGGTCATCGACCTCGTCTGCTACCGCCGCCACGGCCACAACGAGGCGGACGAGCCGGCGGCCACGCAGCCGCTGATGTACCAGGTGATCCGCAAGCACCCGACGCCGCGCGAGCTCTACGGCCGCCGCCTCGTCGAGCAGGGCGTGCTGCCCGCCGAGCAGGTGCAGGCGATCGCCGACGGCTACCGCGCGCGCCTCGACGCGGGCGAGGTCGCCGCCGAGCTGACCGACGTCACGCCGGACGAGTTCACCGTCGACTGGTCGCGCTACCTGTCGGGCAAGCTGTCCGACCCGGTCGACACCACGTTCGACGCCGTGCGCCTCGCCGAGCTCGCGCAGGCGATCAACACCATCCCCGAGCGCATCAAGCTGCATGCGCGCGTCGCGAAGATCTACGACGACCGCCGCAGGATGACCGCGGGCGAGCTCGCGGGCGACTGGGGCTTCGCCGAGAACCTCGCCTACGCCACGCTGCTCGACCAGGGCTACAAGCTCCGCCTCGTCGGCCAGGACTGCGGCCGCGGCACGTTCTTCCACCGCCACGCGATCCTGCACGAGCAGTCGACCGACGAGTACTACCTGCCGCTGCGCGGGCTGGTGAAGAACCCGAACGACGTCGCGATCATCGACTCGCTGCTCAGCGAGGAAGCCGTCATGGCGTTCGAGTACGGCTACTCCACCGCCGACCCGATGACGCTCGACATCTGGGAAGGCCAGTTCGGCGACTTCGCGAACGGCGCGCAGGTGGTGATCGACCAGTTCCTGTCCTCGGGCGAGGCGAAGTGGGGCCGCCTGTGCGGGCTCGCGCTGTTCCTGCCGCACGGCTACGAAGGCCAGGGCCCCGAGCACAGCTCCGCGCGCCTGGAGCGTTACCTGCAGCTCTGCGCGCTCGACAACATGATCGTCTGCACCCCGACGACCCCGGCGCAGGCGTATCACATGATCCGCCGGCAGATGCTCATGACCACGCGCAAGCCGCTGGTGGTCATGACGCCGAAGTCGCTGCTGCGTCACAAGATGGCGGTGTCGTCGCTTGACGAGCTGGCCCGCGGCACGTTCCAGACGCTGATCCCGGATACGTACGCGGACCCGAAGAAGGCCAAGCGCGTGGTGCTCTGCGGCGGCAAGGTCTACTACGACCTGCTTGAGGACATGCAGAAGCGCGGCGCGAACGACGTGGCGCTGATCCGCATCGAGCAGCTCTATCCGTTCCCGCGTGTCGAGCTGAAGGCCGAGCTCGCGAAGTACGCCACGAAGGACGTGGTCTGGTGCCAGGAAGAGCCCATGAATCAGGGGGCGTGGTACCAGATCCGCCATCACCTCGTCGCCTGCCTGGGCGCGAAGCAGTCGCTGCACTACGCCGGGCGCTCGCGCTCGCCGTCGCCCGCGGCCGGCCACTTCGCCGACCACGTGCGCGAGCAGAACCAGCTGATCGCCGACGCGCTGGTGAACCCGCTCAACGGCGAGCACTGCGACGAATGAGCCGCCGCGGGCCCCGCCCCGCGATGGCGCGACACGATTCGAAGGCCGGGTGACCGGCCCGATCCAACTTCCCTGAGGACGATTTCCCGATGAGCACCGAAATCAAGGTTCCCGTGCTGCCCGAGTCGGTTTCCGACGCCACCATCGCCACCTGGCACAAGAAGCCCGGCGACGCGGTCAAGCGCGACGAGAACCTCGTCGACCTCGAGACCGACAAGGTCGTGCTCGAAGTGCCCTCGCCCGTCGACGGCGTGCTCAAGGAGATCCGCTTCGAGACCGGCGCGACGGTCAACAGCGAGCAGGTGATCGCGATCGTCGAGGCCGGCGCTACGGGCGCGGCCCCGGCGTCGGCCAACCAGACCATTCCGACCACGACGATGGAAGCGCAGCCGGCGTCCAGCGCCGCCGCCGTCGATCCGAAGGCGATCGCCGCGGCGCCCGCGCCGGCTGCGCAGGCTGCTCCGTCGGCCGCGAATGCGCAGCTTCCTCCGGGCGCGCGCTTCGCGGCCGAGACGTCGGGCGTCAACGCCACGGACGTGGCCGGCACCGGCCGCCGCGGCGCGGTGACGAAGGAAGACATCGTCAATTACGCCAAGTCCGGCGGCGTCGGCGGCGCCCAGGGCGCGCGTCCGGAAGAGCGCGTGCCGATGACGCGCATGCGCGCGCGCATCGCCGAGCGACTGATGCAGTCGAAGAACTCCATCGCGATGCTGACCTCGTTCAACGAGGTCAACCTCGGCAAGGTCATGGCGATGCGCAAGGAACTCGGGGAGTCCTTCGAGAAGGCCAATGGCATCAAGCTCGGCTTCATGAGCTTCTTCGCCAAGGCGGCGGCCAACGCGCTGCAGCGCCATCCGATCATCAATGCGTCGGTCGACGGCAACGACGTGATCTACCACGGCTATGCCGACATCTCGATCGCCGTGTCGACCGACAAGGGCCTCGTGACGCCGGTGCTGCGCAACGTCGAGCGCATGTCGTTCGCGGACATCGAGTCGGGCATCGCCGGCTACGCCAAGAAGGCGCGCGACGGCAAGCTCGGTCTGGAAGACCTGCAGGGCGGCACGTTCACGATCACCAACGGTGGCACCTTCGGCTCGCTGATGTCGACGCCGATCGTCAACCCGCCGCAGTCCGCGATCCTCGGCATGCACGCCATCAAGGAGCGCGCGATCGTCGAGAACGGCCAGGTGGTCGCGGCGCCGATGATGTACATCGCGCTGAGCTACGACCACCGCATCATCGACGGCAAGGACGCGGTGCTGTTCCTCGTCGACATCAAGAACCAGCTCGAGAACCCGCACCGCATGCTGCTGGGCATGTAATGCCCGCCTGGACCCTCGTCCAGAGGGTCCGTCGCATCACGAACAAGGGAAATTTTCTGAGATGAGCGAACAGCAGCAATTCGACGTCGTCGTGATCGGCGCAGGCCCCGCGGGCTACCACGCCGCCATACGCGCCGCGCAGCTCGGCCTGAAGACCGCCTGCATCGACGCGGCGCTAGGCAAGGACGGCAAGCCGGCCCTCGGCGGCACCTGCCTGCGGGTGGGCTGCATCCCGTCCAAGGCGATGCTCGACTCGTCGCGACAGTTCTGGAACATGCACCACATCTTCGGCGACCACGGCATCGCGTTCGACAACGCGAAGATCGACGTCGGCACGATGGTCGGCCGCAAGGACAAGATCGTCAAACAGTTCACCGGCGGCATCGCACAGCTGTTCAAGGCGAACAAGGTGAGCGCGTTCTACGGCTTCGGCCAGCTGCAGCCGGGCAATGTGGTGACGGTGAAGCAGCACGACGGCACCACCGTGGAGCTCAAGGGCACGAACGTCATCATCGCAGCCGGCTCGGATTCGATCGAGCTGCCGTTCGCGAAGTTCGGCGAGCACGTCGTCGACAACGTCGGCGCGCTGGACTTCACGGAGGTACCGAAGCGTCTGGGCGTGATCGGCGCGGGCGTGATCGGCCTGGAGCTCGGCAGCGTGTGGAACCGCCTCGGCGCGGAGGTCACGATCCTCGAGGGCATGCCGACGTTCCTGTCGGCGGCCGATGGCGAGGCCAGCAAGGTCGCGGCGCGCGAGTTCAAGAAGCAGGGCCTCGACATCCGCCTCGGCTGCAAGGTGTCGAACACCGACGTTCAACCTGACGGCGTGCATGTCGCCTACACCGACGCCTCCGGCGCGGCGCAGGAACTGGTGGTCGACAAGCTGCTCGTCGCCGTGGGTCGCCGTGCCGCGACGCGGGGCCTGCTCGCCGAGGGCACCGGCGTGCAGCTCAACGAGCGCGGGCAGATCCAGGTCGACGAGCACTGCCACACCGGCGTCGACGGCGTGTGGGCGGTCGGCGACTGCGTGCGCGGCCCGATGCTCGCGCACAAGGGCTTCGAGGAAGGCATCGCCGTGGCCGAGCTGATCGCGGGCCTGCCGGGCCACGTGAACTTCGACACGATCCCGTGGGTGATCTACACCGAGCCGGAGATCGCCTGGGTCGGCAAGACCGAGGAGCAGCTCAAGGCCGAGGGCGTCCCCTACAAGGCCGGCAGCTTCCCGTTCGCCGCCGTGGGTCGCGCGGTCGCGATGAGCGAGCCGGCCGGCTTCGTGAAGGTGCTGGCGCATGCGGAGACCGACACGGTGCTCGGCATGCACCTCGTCGGCGCCAACGTCTCCGAACTCGTCCACGAGGGCGTGCTGACGATGGAGTTCAAGGGCTCCGCCGATGATCTCGCGCGCATCTGCCACGCGCATCCGAGCCTCTCGGAAGCCGTGCACGATGCCGCCATGGCCGTGCACAAGCGGGCGATCCACAAGGCGAACTGATCCCCGCCACATCGCCTTCCGCGACGCCAGGCGAAAGTCTGGCGTCGCGCGTTTCAGCCAATGGAAATCCGATGAAGTACGTCTGCGTCTACTGCGGTTCGAACTCCGGCAACAGACCGGTCTACGCCGAGCGTGCGGCCGCGCTGGGGCGCCTGCTCGCCGAGCAGGGCCTCGGGCTCGTCTACGGCGGCGGCAACGTCGGCCTGATGGGCATCGTCGCCGACGCCGTACTCGAGGCCGGCGGCGACGTGATCGGCGTGATCCCCGAGCAGCTCGTCGGCATGGAGGTCGCGCATCGCGGGCTGACGAAGCTCGAGATCGTCGCCGACATGCACACGCGCAAGGCGCGCATGTTCGATCTTGCCGATGCCTTCGTCGCCCTGCCCGGCGGCTTCGGCACGCTCGACGAGATGTTCGAGATGCTCACATGGCGCCAGCTCGGACTCGGCGACAAACCCTGCGCCTTCCTCGACGTCGAAGGCTTCTGGGCGCCGCTGATGGCGATGCTCGACCACATGGTCGGCGAGCGCTTCCTGCATCCCGACCAGCGCGCCGATCTCTGGCACGGCGATGATGCGGGCGCCATGCTCGCATGGATGCGCGACTATGAGCCCGCGCACGCGCAGAAGTGGCTCGAGGACAAGCTGCGCCGCGAAGGCCGCCGCTGACCGCATCCATCGCCTCTCGGATATCGCCATGACCATTCCCGCCTTCAATGCCTTCCGGATCCACAGCGACGCGCAGGGCTATCGCGCCGGCATCGAACCGATCGCGCTCGACGACCTCTCGCCCGGCGAGGTCGTGATCCGCACGGCGTATTCGTCGGTCAACTACAAGGATGCGCTTGCCGGCACCGGTGAAGGCAAGATCCTGCGGCGCTTTCCGCTCGTCGGCGGCATCGACGTCGCCGGCCACGTCGTGCAGAGCCGCGACTCGCGCTATCGCGAGGGCGACGCGGTGCTGGTCACGGGCTGCGGGCTGTCGGAGACACGCGACGGCGGCTACGGCGAATACGCGCGCCTCGAAGCCGATTGGGTGATCCCGCTGCCGGCCGGCCTCGACCTGCGCGAGGCGATGATCCTCGGCACGGCCGGGTTCACCGCCGGGCTCGCGCTGCACCGCATGACCGAGAACCGGCAGGTGCCGTCGATGGGGCCGCTCGTCGTCACCGGCGCGACCGGCGGGGTCGGTTCGCTCGCCGTGGACATCTTCAGTCGCGCGGGCTTCGAGGTGCATGCGGTCAGCGGCAAGCCCGAGGCCGTGGAGTACCTGCGCACGCTCGGTGCGCACGAGGTGCTGGGCCGCGACGCACTCGCGACGGGTCGCCCGATGGAATCCGCACGCTTCGGCGGCGGCCTCGACAACGTCGGCGGCGCGATGCTCGCGAGCCTGCTCGCCCAGACCGCACCCTACGGCAATGTCGCCACCGCGGGGCTGGCCGCGTCGCCCGAGCTCGCGACGACGGTCATGCCTTTCATCATCCGTGGCGTCTCCCTGCTCGGCGTCGCCTCGGCGGGCACCGCCCGTGACGTGCGCGAGGCGGTCTGGCAGCACCTGGCCACCGACTGGAAGCCCGCGCACCTCGACCGGATCGCGACGCGCGAGGTCGGGCTCGACGGGCTGCCCGACGTTTTCGCGACGATGCTCGCAGGTGGCTCCTTTGGCCGCACGCTGGTTCGGCTCTGAGGCTTGCGGGGGGCGCCGGGGCGACCGGTAGAATCTCCGGAACTCCCGAGAACCCGCCATGGCCCGAATCCTGATCGTCGACGACTCGCCCTCCCAGCTGATGGGCATCCGCCGGCTCGTCGAAAAGCTGGGGCACGAGGCGATCACCGCCGAGGACGGCGCGGCGGGCGTGGAAGTCGCCAAGCGCGAGATCCCCGACCTGATCCTCATGGACGTGGTGATGCCGAACCTCAATGGCTTCCAGGCCACGCGCGCGATCTCGCGCGAGCCGACCACCAAGCACATCCCGATCGTGCTGGTGACGACGAAGGACCAGGACACGGACCGCGTCTGGGGCATGCGCCAGGGCGCGAAGGCCTACATCACCAAGCCGTTCAACGATGCCGACCTGGCGGAAGTGATCGGGCAGCTGATGCCCGGCTGACGGCGGCGGGACGCGGGACACACGCGAGGCTTCGCTCGGCCGCTCCTGCGCCGCTCGATCCGGGCGCGCCGCGGGCGAAGGTGCTCGTGACCGGCGCGCTGGGCGCGATCGTCCCGGCCGTCGTCCCCGCGCCGTTCTGGCGCTGGGTCGAAGCCGGCACGGAACTCGAGGGGATTGGCCACTCCGGCCCGGCGACGTGGTGTTTCGCGGTCGTCTGGGCCGTTCTCGCGCTTGCTGAGTGGCGGCGCGGCGACGGAGCGCCAGGCGCGCCCGGGAGCGATGACCGCTCAGCGCCGGGCGCCGTCGAACGCCGCGCGCAGCGCCTCGTAGGCCTCGATCTGCGCCACGCTCTGCGGACGCGGCGCCACCACTTCGAGCTCCACGATCTGGTCGCCCGGCGATGCGCCCGGCAGGCCGCGCCCGCGCAGGCGCAGCTTGCGACCCGCTTCCGAGTTGGGCGGGACCTTGAGTTCCACCGCGCCGCCGAGCGTCGGCACGCTGATCGTCGCGCCGAGTGCGGCCTCCCACGGCGCGATCTGCGCGACGTGGAGGATGTTCCGGCCGTCGACCTCGAAATGCGGATGCGCGGCGTACTCGACCTCCAGCAGCAGGTCCCCGCCGTTGCCGCCCTGCCCGGCAAGCCGGATCACCTGGCCCTCGCGAACGCCCTTGGGCACGCGCACGTCGAGCGTGCGGCCGCCGATGGAGATGCGGACGCTGTTGCCCTCGTAGACCGATTCGAGCGGCACCGCGAGCTTCGCGCGCGTGTCCGCGCGGGGTGCCGTGCGCGGGCCGGACGCGCCCGGGCCTGCCCCGGGGCGCCCCGGCCGGCGGCCCTGGCCGAACAGGCTTTCGAAGAAGTCGCTGAAGCCGCCGCCCGCGCCGCCGCCGGCGAAGATCTCGTCGAAGTCGACACCGCCCATGTCGCCGAACCCCTGCGGGCCGGGCTGCACGTCATCGCCGGGGCGGTAGCCGCGCGCGCGAAGCTGGTCGTAGGCCTTGCGCTTGGCGGGATCGCGCAGCGCCTCGTAGGCCTCGTTGACGGCCTTGAAGCGCTCCTCCGCGTCGGCCTCCTTGCTGACGTCGGGATGGTACTTGCGCGCGAGCCGGCGGTAGGCCGTCTTGATCTCCGCGTCGCCCGCGCTCGGCTCGAGGCCGAGCGTCGCGTAGTAGTCCTTGAACTGCATCCAGCGCTCCGCTGAGGAATTCCGAAAACGATGACGGCCCGCGGGTGACCCCGCAGGCCGTCAGTGTAGTGACACCGCCCGGCAAAGCACCGCGCGTCGCACGGGGCCCGCGGCCGTTACTGCCGGGTCGACTCGATCGCGTCGCGCGACTGGACGCCGTTGCCCACCTGAATGCGCCGCGGCGTGGTTTCGGGGCGCTTGGGGATGCTGATCTCCAGCACGCCGTTGCGGCCGTTCGCGGTGATGCCGTCGGGATCGGCGCTGTCGGGCAGCGCGAAGCGGCGATGGAAGCTGCCGTAGCGGCGCTCGATGCGCGAATAGCGATCGGTCTGCTCGTTGAGCTCGCTCTTGCGCTCGCCGCGGATCGACAGGATGCCCTTGTCCATCAGCACCTCGACCTCGCCCGGCTCGACGCCCGGCAGGTCGGCGAGGATGACGAAGCGGCCCGGCTCCTCGCGGATGTCGACCCGCGGGCTCCACTGGCTGGTGACCACCGACGACTCGTCGGTGTTCGTCTCCCCGAGGCCGAAGAAGCGCTCGAAGAGCTGCTTGAACTCGTCCTGCGCCAGCGACTGGCCAGAACGCTGCTGCTGCGGATAGCGCGTCAGGTTCATGCGGTCCCTCTCTGTCTCTACAAGGGCGGCCGGCGGCCGCGATGCCGGCAAACTAGTGGCGGCCGCACGCGTTTCAAGAGGGCGGCACGCCGCCTGCGGGCGCGCGTACACTGCATTAAGAATCCAGACAGGAGTACACGGATGATCCAGAACGGCGAGCGCCTTCCCGAGGTGGTGGTACAGAAGATCACGGCCGGCGGCATCGACAAGACCGATACGCATGCCCTGTTCGGCACCGGGCGTACGGTGATCTTCGCGGTGCCCGGCGCATTCACGCCGACGTGCTCGGAGAAGCACCTGCCCGGCTTCGTCGCGCAGTTCGACGCCTTCCGCTCGCGCGGCGTGGACGTGGCCTGCATGGCGGTCAACGACCCCTTCGTGATGCAGGCCTGGATGAACAGCCAGGCGGTGCCGGACGGCATGATCATGGTGGCCGACGGCAATGCCGAGCTCACGCGTGCCCTCGGACTCGAGCTCGATGCCTCGGCCTATGGGATGGGCATCCGCTCCAAGCGCTTCGCGCTGCTCGTCGAGGACGGCGTGGTGACCAAGGTGTTCGTCGAGGCGCCGGGCGAATTCCGCGTATCCACCGCCGAGCACATGCTCGAGCAGATCGGCTGAGTCACGGCCCGGGCGGTTCCGCGCCGCCCGGGCGCATTCGCGCGGCGTGAATCCCGCGCGACCGGGTCATAGCCGGAAGTCGTAAGCAGATGGCGCGCGGTGATTGGTGCGCCGCGCGTCGCCCCGCCACATTTCCCACATGGTGACTGGGAAATGCTGACGATGAAGGCGAAGTACGCGCTAAGGGCGCTGAGCGCGCTCGCGGGCCCCGACGACGGCGCGGCGCCGCGCCTGCAGGCCCACCGCCTCGCCGAGCAGAGCGGGCTGCCGCCGAAGTTCCTCGAGACGATCCTGGTCGAGCTCCGCGACGCCGGCTTCGTCGACAGCCGTCGCGGCCCGTCCGGTGGCCATGCGCTCGCCCGTCCAGCTGACGCGATCATGCTCGGCGACGTGATCCGCGTGATCGATGGCCCGCTCGCCCCCGTGCGCTGCGCGAGCGTCACGGCCTACCGCCCCTGCGCCGACTGCGCGGACCCCGCCGCCTGCAGCCTGCGCGCCGTCATGCGCGAGGCGCGCGATGCGCTCGCCGGCGTGCTGGACCGCGTGAGCGTGCGTGCCCTCGTTGACGGCACGGCCGTGGCGGGAGGCGTCGCATGAAACCCGCACCCTTCGTGTCCGACGGCCAAGCGCCGCCGCGCCGCTACGCCGTGCCGCTGACCGACGCCGAGCACGCCGTGCTCGAAGCCCTGCGCGAACTGCGCTACGGGTCCGTCGAGGTCGTCGTGCACAGCGATCGCATCGTCCAGATCACGCGCAGCCAGAAGCTCCGCGTCGACGGACGCTAGACCCACCGCGCCGACCGGACCGCCGGACGCGCGACCACAGCCAGGAGACTCCATGATCCCGCGTCACTCCCTCCTCGCGGTCGCGTTGCTCGTCGCCAGCGGCGCCGTCGACGCACAGACCGCGCCCCCTACCGTCGAGCAGCTCGCCGAGCGCCTGCGCGTGCTCGAGCAGCGCCTGGGCGTCGGGGCCACGCCCGAGCCTGTGACCGACGCGGCCGGGCTCGCCGCCCTCGACCAGCGCCTGCGGGTCATCGAACGCCAGCTCGAATTGCAGGCGGAGGACGCCGCGACGAAGGCCGCCACCGCATCGACGGTGCAGCTCTCGCCGAAGGGGCTGTCCCTGCGCTCGCCCGCGGCCGACGGCATCGAGGTGAAGGTGCGCGCGCTCGTCCAGGCCGACGGACGCACGTGGATCGACGACGATCGCCTGCCGCAGAACGACGGCTTCCTGCTGCGCCGCGTGCAGCCCGCGCTGGAAGGCACCTGGGGCAAGCTCGTCGGCTACCGGATCATGGCCGAGCTCGCCGGCGACAGCGCGAGCATCGCCGATGCCTACGTCGACCTGAAGTTCGATCCGCGCGCCACGTTGCGCGCGGGCAAGTTCAAGGTGCCCTTCGGCATCGAGCGGCTGCAGTCGTCCGGCGCGACGACGTTCGTCGAGCTCGGCCTGCCATCGGAACTCGCGCCCAACCGCGACCTCGGCGTGCAGCTGCAGGGCGAGTTCGGCGGCGGCCGCCTCGCCTATGCCGTCGGCGCGTTCAACGGCGCCGCGGACGGCCGCGACGGCGCGTCGCAGAATGCGGACGACGGCGTCGAGGCGTTCGCGCGAGTGGCCTGGGAGCCGTTCCGTGACGCCGCGAACGCAGCGTCGGGGCTTGGCTTCGCACTCGCGGCGAGCCACGGCGATGCGACCGGCACGGCGACGCTCCCGCGCTACCGCACGCCGGGACAGGTCAATGCCTTCGGCTACCGCGCGACCGTCGTCGCCGACGGCGAGCGCGCTCGGCTGTCGCCGCAGGTGACGTACTACCAGGGCCCGCTCGGCGTACTCGCCGAGGCCGTGGCGTCGCGACAGGCCGTTCGCACGGGCACCGCGGCCGCCGACCTCGAGCATCGCGCCTGGCAGGTCGCGGCGTCGTGGGTGCTCACCGGCGAGGACGCGAGCTATCGCGGCGTCGTGCGTCCCGATCGGGCGTTCGGCGCCGACGGCGGCGGACTCGGTGCGTTCGAGCTCGCCGCGCGCGTCGGCGTGCTCGACATCGACGACGGCGCGTTCCCGGTATTCGCCGATCCCGCCAGCGCGGTACGCCGCACGCGCGCCTGGACGGTCGGCCTCAACTGGTACCTGACGCAGAACTTCAAGCTCGTCGCCAACTACACGCAGGCCGCATTCGAGGGCGGAGCGCCCACCGGTGCCGACCGCGAGGACGAGAAAACCCTCTTCACCCGTGCGCAGTTCGCCTTCTGACGGAGACCCCCATGCGACCGTTCCGTATTCTTCCGCTCCTGCTCGTGCTCGCATCGATCGCGTTGCCGACCGCCGCACGCGAAGGCGAGCTTCTCAACGTCTCCTACGACCCCACGCGCGAGTTCTACGCGGAGGTCAACGAGCGCTTCGCCGCACGCTGGAAGCAGCAGACCGGCGAGACGCTGCAGATCCGCACCTCGCACGGCGGCTCCGGCAAGCAGGCGCGCGCCGTGATCGACGGGCTCCGGGCGGACGTCGTGACGCTCGCACTGGCGGGCGATATCGACGCGATCGCGCAGAACGCGCGTCTGTTGCCCGCGAACTGGCAGTCCCGCCTGCCGCACAACAGCGCGCCCTACACGTCGACGATCGTGTTCCTGGTGCGCAAGGGCAATCCGAAGAGCGTCCGCGACTGGAACGACCTCGCCCGGCCCGGCGTCGCGGTGATCACGCCGAACCCGAAGACGTCCGGCGGCGCGCGCTGGAACTACCTCGCGGCCTGGGCCTGGGCTTCGCGGGAGTACCGCGAGGGCGACAAGGTCGTCGACTACATGAGGCGCCTGTACGGCAATGCGCCGGTGCTCGACACCGGTGCGCGCGGCGCGACCACGACCTTCGTGGAGCGCGGCATCGGTGACGTCCTGATCGCCTGGGAGAACGAGGCGCTGCTCACGCTCGCCGATCCCGACACGGCATCGAAGTTCGAGCTGGTGGTGCCGTCGATCTCGATCCGGGCCGAGCCACCCGTGGCGTGGGTCGACAAGAACACGGCGAAGCACGGCACGCAGCGCCAGGCCGAGGCCTACCTGCGCTTCCTTTACACGCCCGAGGGCCAGCAGCTCGCAGCCAAGCACCACTTCCGCCCGGCCGTCGCCGGCGCCGTGCCCGCCGCGCAGCTGCGGAAGTTCCGCGAGTTGCCGCTGGTGACGATCGACGCCGCCTTCGGCGGCTGGAAGAAGGCGCAGGCAGAGCACTTCGCCGACGGCGGCTTCTTCGACCGGATCTACCGGCCGCGATGAGCAGATCCGTGCCGCACATGCCGCAGGTCGCACGATGAGCGCGGCCGTCGCCGCCCCCCTGCTGCCGCCGCGCGTGCATCGCGCGCGGCATGCGCCGCTGCCGGGCTTCGGGCTGAGCCTGGGGCTCGGCCTGGCGTGGCTCGGGGTGGTCGTCCTGCTTCCGCTCCTCGCCCTCGCAGTGCGGGCGGCGGGACTCGGCGCGGACGGCTGGCTTCGCGCGATCGCCGACGAACGGGTGCAGGCCGCCGTACGGCTGAGCTTCAGCGCCGCGCTGGTCGCCGCGCTCGCGGCATCGCTCGCGGGTGCATTGATCGCGTGGGTCGTGGTGCGTTACCGGTTCCCGGGCCGCCGATTGCTCGATGCGCTCGTTGACCTGCCCTTCGCCCTGCCGACCGCGGTCGCGGGCATCGCGCTCACCGCGATCTATGCGCCGACCGGCTGGATCGGCCGCCACGCGAAGGCGATGGGCATCGAGATCGCCTATGCACCGACGGGCATCGTGCTCGCGCTCGTGTTCATCGGCCTGCCCTTCGCCGTACGCACGCTGCAACCCGTGCTCGAGGCGCTCGGCCGCGAGGCGGAAGAGGCCGCCGCCTCGCTCGGCGCATCGCGCTGGACCGTCCTGCGGCGCGTGGTCCTGCCCGAAATGCTGCCGGCGCTGCTTACCGGCTTCTCGCTGGCGTTCGCGCGCGCACTCGGCGAGTACGGCTCGGTGATCTTCATCGCGGGCAACCTGCCCTACCGCACCGAGATCGCGCCGTTGCTGATCGTGATCCGGCTGGAGGAATACGACTACGCCGGTGCGACCGCGATCGCCGCGCTGCTGCTCGCGGCATCGTTCATCTGCCTGCTCGCCATCAACTCCATCCCGCTGCTGTTCGCCCATGGACGACGGAGCATCGGCCATGGCTGAGGCGCATGCGCTCGATCCGCCCGCGTGGCTGCGGCGCCTTGCCATTGCCTCCGCCGTGCTGCTGATGGTTGCCCTCGTCGTGCTGCCCTTGCTGATGGTGCTGGGCGCGGCGTTCGGCGACGGCTTCCGCGCCTGGTGGAATGCGCTGTCCACGCGCGATGCCCGCGCGGCGCTCGGCCTCACGCTCACCACGGCACTGGTCGCCGTACCGCTCAATGCCTTCTTCGGCCTGCTGCTCGCGTGGGCCGTCACCCGCTTCGAGTTCCGCGGCAAACGGGTGCTGCTCGCGCTGATCGACCTGCCGTTCGCGGTGTCGCCGGTGGTGGCGGGTCTCTGCCTCGTGCTGCTCTTCGGCAGCAGCGGCTGGTTCGCGGACGCACTCCGCGAGCACGATGTCGAGATCCTGTTCGCACGGCCGGGCATCGTGCTCGCAACGCTGTTCGTGACGTTCCCGTTCGTCGCGCGCGAGCTGATCCCGCTGATGGAGCAGCAGGGCGCCGACGAGGAGCTCGCGGCGCGGTCGCTCGGCGCGGATGCCTGGACGATGTTCCGGCGCGTGACGCTTCCGAACATCCGCTGGGGCCTGCTGTACGGCGTGCTGCTGTGCACCGCCCGCGCGATGGGCGAGTTCGGCGCGGTCTCGGTCGTTTCGGGCCACATCCGCGGCCTCACCAACACGCTGCCGCTGCACATCGAGATCCTCTACAACGAGTTCGACGGCACCGCGGCGTTCGCGGCCGCGTCGCTGCTGGCGGGCCTCGCCCTCGTCACCCTCATCCTCAAGACCTGGCTGGAGTTCCGCCATGGCGATGCCCTCGCCCGTGACCGCACCCATCGCTGACGCCGCGACTCTCGCGGCCGCTTCGCCGCGCGGCACGCGCCTGACGATCCGCGGCCTCGGCAAGCGCTATGGGCGCGTCACGGCGCTCGACGACATCGACCTCGACATCCCGCCGGGCGAACTCGTCGCCCTGCTGGGGCCCTCGGGCTCGGGCAAGACGACGCTGCTTCGCGTGGTCGGCGGCCTGCTCGCCGCCGACACCGGTCGCGTGCTGTTCGACGATGTCGATGCGACGCGGCTGTCGCTGCGCGAGCGTGGCATCGGCTTCGTCTTCCAGCACTACGCCCTGTTCCGGCACATGACGGTCGCCGAGAACGTGGCGTTCGGCCTGCGCAGCCGACCGCGTGCGCAGCGCCCGTCGAAGCCCGACATCGCGCGGCGCGTGGACGAACTCCTCGCGTTGGTGCAGCTGCCCGACCATGGCGGGCGCTATCCGGACCAGCTGTCCGGCGGCCAGAAGCAGCGCATCGCGCTCGCCCGGGCGCTGGCCATCGAGCCGCGCGTGCTCCTGCTCGACGAGCCGTTCGGCGCGCTCGACGCGAAGGTGCGCGTGGAGCTGCGCCGGTGGCTGCGCGCGCTGCACGAGCGCACCGGGCAGACGACGCTGTTCGTCACCCACGACCAGGACGAAGCGCTCGAGCTCGCGGATCGCATCGTGCTCATGCGCGAGGGACGCATCGAGCAGGTCGGCACCCCCGAAGCGCTGCATGATGCGCCCCGCACGGCCTTCGCCTACGACTTCATCGGCGAGTCCTGCCGGCTCGACGGCGAGGTCGCGAGCGGCGCCTTCATGCTCGGTGGCGAACGCGTGTGGGGCTCATCCGACGTGCCCGACGGCCCCGCCTCGCTTCACTTCCGGCCGCGCGAGGCACGCCTCGTCGACACCGGCCGCGACGGCCTGCGCATCCGCGTCGCGGGACAGCGGCGGATCGCGGGGGACCTCGTGCTCGACGCCCGACTCGGCACCGATGCTCGACGCGTGGAACTGCGGCTCCCGGCCGAATCCGCCGGAGGCCTCGCCGGTGGGACCGCGTTGCTGGTCCCCCGTTCGGTCGCGGTGTTCCCGACGCGCTGAGGGCTGCCCTCAGCCGACGGAGGCCGGCATGGCGTCCGCCGCGCCCAGCGACCAGCCGATGAAGTCGGCGGCGGGCATGGGCCGGCCGAACAGGTAGCCCTGCACGCTGTCGCAGCCGAGCTCGCGCAGCCGCTCGAAGGTCGCGTCGTCCTCCACGCCCTCGGCGGCCACGCGCAGGCCGAAGCGGTGCGCCAGCTCGATGATCAGCCGCACGATCTCGCCATTCGCCGGATCGGTGAGCAGGCCGGTCACGAACGAGCGGTCGATCTTTAGCTCGTCGGCCGGGATGTTGCGGAAGTACGCCAGGCACGAATAGCCCGTGCCGAAGTCGTCGATCGAGATGCCTACGCCGAGGTCGCGGATGCGCTGCAGCACCGGGAAGGCGCGCGCCGGATCCATCAGCGAGCCCTCGGTGATCTCGAGCATCAGGCGCACGTCGTTGCCCGACCACAGCGACAGCGCGTCCTCGACCAGCTCGGGCAGGTCCGCATGCGCCGCGAGCATGCCCGGAAGGTTCACCGACACCACGCGCGGTACGGCGTCCGCCGGCCAACGGGCCGCCTGGCGCAGCGCGCTGTTGAGTGCCCAGACGGTCAGCTTCTTGATCTGGCCGACGCGCTCGGCGACCGGGATGAACACCGCGGGCGACACCACGCCGCGCGAGAGGCTGGTCCAGCGCATCAAGGCCTCAGCGCCCTCCGGCCGACGATCGTCGACACGCACTTTAGGCTGGAAGGCGAGCTGCATCTCGCCGCGCTCGATCGCGCCGCCCAGCTGCAGTTCCAGGTCCCACAGGTCGGAGATGTCGAGGTCGGCGTCGGCATCCGGCGCGAACGCATGGCGCAGGCCATCGCGGCGGGCACGCAGCAGGGCCGCCTCCGCGCGCCGCAGCAGGTGCTCGGCATGCGTCGCGTGCAGCGGACACATCGCGATGCCGATGCTGACGGGCACGTGCAGTCGCACGGTTGACGCCTGCAGCGGAACGTCGAGCAGGCGGAACAGCTTCTGCACCGCGAGCTCGACGTGCCCGCGATTGAACATGCCGGTCAGCAGCAGCGCGAAGCGGTCGTCACCGATGCGCGCCACGAAGTCCTGCCGCCGCGCAACGGCCTTCAGCTGCGCAGCGAGGTGACGAAGCATCTCGTCGCCCACCCGGTAGCCGTGCAGGCCGTTCACCTGCACGAAGCCTTCGATGTCCACCACCAGCAGCGCCATCGCCGACTTGTGCTCGCACGCGGCCACCACCTGCCGGCCCAGCAGCGGCATGAACCCCTGCCGCGAGCGCAGGCCGGTGACCTCGTCGTCGATCTGCACGGTCAGTCCAGGAACAGCGCGGCGCGGTCGATGCCGTACGCGCCCTGCGGCAGGCCGCCGCGCACGCCGAGCGGGCGGCCGTCGGCGTCCACCTCGACATCGGCGAGGTCGACCAGGGTGAATTCCGCAAGGGGGCGCTTGTCCGCCCCGAGGATCAGCATGACGCGGGGCTTCAGGCGCTTGAGCGAATCCACCGACACGACGACGCCGACCGTCCCGTCGGTGAGCTCGACCAGCGAGCCGGTCGGATAGATGCCGCAGGTGCGGATGAACTGCTCGACGAGCTCGGACTGGAAGAGCCGGTCGCGTGCGTCGTAGAGCTCCATCACCGCCTGGTGCGGCGACCGGCTCGCGGCATAGGGCCGCACGCTGATCATCGCGTCATAGCTGTCGACGAGCCCGGCGATGCGCGCGAAGAGCGGGATCGCGCCGCCCCTGAGGCCGTCGGGATAGCCGCTGCCGTCGAAGCGCTCGTGATGGCTGGCGACCATGTCGCGCACGCGGCGCGGGAACCCGCCGCCGGCGTCGAGGATCTTGCAGCCCTCGGCGACGTGGCTGCGCAGGCGTGCGATCTCGTGCTCGCTGAGCGGTCCGGGCTTGACGAGCAATGCCTGGGGCAGGCGCACCTTCCCAACGTCGCACAGCAATGCCCCGAGCGAGAGCTCGCGCAGGTCCTCGCGCTCCAGGCCCAGGTGGCAGCCGAACGTCGCCGCCCAGATCGAGCAGGCCAGCGCATGCTGGTAGACGTAGTCGCCCTTGCGGCGCATCTCCATCACCCAGGGCAGCGCGAGCGGATTGCGGGTGATCGAGTCGAGCATCAGGTCGACGCCCTGCGCGAGCTTGTCCGCGTCGAGCTTGCCGCCGCTGCGCACCTCCTCCATGACCTCGCGGATGCCGGCCTGCAGGCCCTCGTGCGCCTGCTCGGCCCGCGAGAGCTCGGGGCCGAACAGCTGTGCGGGCACCCATTCGCGCCCGTCCCGCACCACGGGAGGTGCGGGCGGCAGCTCGACCTCGCTTTCCAGCACGACGTGGCGCAATGCCGGCGCCTTGCCACGCACCACGTCGACATAGACGTGCCGGCACAGCGCGCGCAGGCGGTCGAGATCGACCTCGCGAAGCAGCAGCACGCCTTCGAGCGGAAACCCCGAGCCGATCCACGACCGGTCGAGGCGTGAGACGAACATCCCGACTTCCAGCCCCGCCACCGCGATGCGCAGCTCCTGGGAGAACGGCTCGGTCACGGCCATCGTGCGTCCCCGACGGACCGGACCGGTGCGGCGTGGCGACGACGGCGCAGCGCCCGCGCGGGCACACCCGCCCGCGCGCCATGGCGCAATGCCCCTGCTGGCCGCCTGCCTCGCACCACTCGAATTCCCCCCGGATCCGGGGACGTTAACGGCCCGTGCAACGCCGGCTTGAGGCCCGCAAACACGGAGCCCGGCAGGTGCCGGGCTCCGGGGTCGATCAATCGCAGCGGCCAATCAGTCCGCAAGACCCTCGCCGGTGCCCGCTGCATCCGGATCGTGGCCGGCGACGATCAGCACGTGCTCGTCGATCGACGGATCGACATCGCCCTCGACCGGCACCGCGGGGCCGCTGAGCATTTCGTCGTCCTCTTCCAGCGACACGTCCACGCGCTCGATCGCCTGCAAGCACTCGTCGGCGGCCAGCTTGATCAGCGTGACGCCCTGCGTGTTGCGGCTCACCTGCGAGATCTCGGACGCTCGCGTGCGCACCAGAGTGCCGCGGTCGGAGATGAGCAGCACCTCGTGGTGATCGCTGAGCTGGATCGCGCCGACGAGCTCGCCGTTGCGGTCCGTGGTCTTCAGTGCGATCACGCCCTGCGTGCCACGGCCCTTGCGCGGGTACTCGTCGAGCGGCGTGCGCTTGCCGAAGCCGCGCTCGCTGGCGGTGAGGATGTCGCCCTCGCCGTCGACCACGATCAGGCTGACCACCTTCGCGCCGTCGCTGCCCTCCTCGCCCTCGGCCAGGCGCATGCCGCGCACGCCGGTGGCGGTGCGGCCCATCGGGCGCACCTCGGACTCGGCAAAGCGCACGCCCTTGCCGTTGCTCGCGAACAGCATGATGTCGCGCGTGCCGTCGGTCAGCTCGGCGTTGACGAGCGCATCGCCCTCGTCGAGCGAGATGGCGATCTTGCCGCGCGCCAGCCGGAACGCGAACTCGGTGAGCGGTGTCTTCTTGACCGTGCCATTGCGCGTGGCGAAGAAGACGAACTGGCCTTCGGTGTACTCGCGCACCGGCACCACGGCCTGCACCTGCTCGCCGGCTTCCAGCGGGATCCAGTTGATGATCGGACGGCCGCGCGACGTCGGGCCCGCCTCGGGCAACTGGTGCACCGGCAGCCAGAACACGCGACCGGTGCTCGTGAACGTGAGCAGCGTGTCGTGCGTATTCACCAGCCACAACTGGTCGATGAAGTCCTCGTCCTTCGTCTTGGCGGCATTGCGACCGCGGCCGCCGCGCTTCTGCGCGCGATAGGCCGCCACCGGCTGGCGCTTGGCGTAGCCGGCGTGCGAGAGCGTGACCACCACGTCTTCCGGCGCGATCAGGTCGAGGATGTCAAGGTCTTCCTCACTCTCGCGGATCTCGCTGCGGCGCGCGTCGCCGAACTCTTCCTTCAGCTCCAGCAGCTCGGTGCGGATCACCTCGCGCAGGCGGTCGGGGTTGACGAGGATCTCGATCAGGGCGCGGATCGTCTCCAGCAGCTCCTTGTACTCGTCGGTGAGCTTCTCCTGCTCCAACCCGGTCAGGCGGTGCAGGCGCATCTCGAGGATCTGCTGCGCCTGCGTCTCGGTGAGCTGGTAGCGCGACGTGCCGTTCTCGTCGACCAGACCGACGCCGTTGGGCAGGTCGTCCGGGCGCGACGCATCCGCACCGGCGGCCGACAGCAGCGCGCTGACGAGCCCCGGTTCCCACGTGCGGGCGAGCATGCGCTCACGCGCCTCCACCGGGTTCGCCGACGTCTTGATCAGGTCGATCATCTCGTCGATGTTGGCGAGCGCGACCGTGAGGCCTTCCAAGATGTGGGCGCGCGCGCGGGCCTTGCGCAGGTCGTAGATCGTGCGGCGGGTGACGACCTCGCGGCGGTGACGCACGAAGGCCTCGAGGATCTCCTTGAGGTTCAGCACGCGCGGGCGGCCGTCGATGAGCGCGACCATGTTGATGCCGAACACCGACTCCATCTGCGTCTGCTGATAGAGGTTGTTGAGTACCACGTCGGCCGACTCGCCGCGCTTGACCTCGATGTAGATGCGCATGCCGTCCTTGTCGGACTCGTCGCGCAACTCACTGATGCCCTCGAGGCGCTTCTCCTTCACCAGTTCGGCGATCTTCTCGATCAACCGCGCCTTGTTCACCTGGTAGGGGATCTCGGTGACGATGATCGCCTCGCGGCCGTTGTCCATCGTCTCGATGTCGGCCTTCGCGCGCATGCGCACGCGGCCGCGGCCCGTGCGGTAGGCGGCGGCGATGCCTGCGGTGCCGTTGATGATGCCCGCGGTCGGGAAGTCCGGGCCCGGGATGTGCTGCATCAGGCCGTCGACGTCGATCTCGGCGTCGTCGATCAGCGCGATGGTCGCGTCGACCACCTCGCCGAGGTTGTGCGGCGGGATGTTGGTCGCCATGCCCACGGCGATGCCCGCCGAACCGTTCACGAGCAGGTTCGGCACCCGCGTCGGCATGACGGTCGGCTCGAGTTCCTTCTCGTCGTAGTTGGGCTGGAAGTCGACGGTCTCCTTGTCGATGTCCGCCATCAACTCGTGCGCGATGCGCGACATGCGCGCCTCGGTGTAGCGCATGGCCGCGGCGGAGTCGCCGTCGATCGAGCCGAAGTTGCCCTGCCCGTCCACCAGCATGTAGCGCAGCGAGAACGGCTGCGCCATGCGCACCAGGGTGTCGTACACGGCGGTATCGCCGTGCGGGTGGTACTTGCCGATGACGTCGCCGACGATTCGCGCGGACTTGTAGTACGGGCGGTTCGAATGCGCGCCCAGCTCGTGCATCGCGTAGAGCACGCGACGGTGCACGGGCTTGAGGCCGTCGCGCACGTCCGGGAGCGCGCGGCCCACGATCACGCTCATCGCGTAATCGAGGTAGCTGCGGCGCATCTCGTCTTCGAGGTTGACCGGGATGATTTCGCGGGCGAGTTCCGTCATCGGGATTCCGTCAGGGCGATGGACACGGCCGGTGATGCCGGCGCCTCACCGGCCGGAAGTGGCGGGTCGGGCGGGCATCCGCAGGCGGGGTCCTGAAGAGGTGAAATGGTAGCACGACGGGCGTTCGAAAGCACCCGGATTTCGACGGAAAAACAAGGACTTAGGGCGCCGTGGAACCAGCTTCAGGCGCTGGCGTGGAACCGGTCTCGACGCGTGCGACGGCAGGCGTCGAAGGGCCGCGCGCAATGCCCGAGCAGGCCCCTCGGGCCGGGCGCCCTGATGTACGTCGGAACGGCCGCGTCGCCGCCGGATGGGCCGGTTTCAGCCGGCCGCGAAAGCCGCGCGCATGGCCGCCTCGTCCGGGCGCTCGATCACGCCGCGCTCGGTCACGATCACGTCGATCAGCGCGTGCGGCGTGACGTCGAAGACGGGGTTCCAGGCCTCGATCTGCTCGGCCGCGGTGCGCACGCCACCGAGCGCGAACAGCTCCGTCGGCTCGCGTTCCTCGATGTGGATCGCGTCGCCCGAAGGCGTTTCGAGGTCCACCGTCGACGACGGCGCGGCCACCATGAACTTGACCCCGTGATGGCGCGCGGCGATCGCGAGCTGGTAGGTGCCGATCTTGTTAGCGGTGTCGCCGTTGGCGCAGATGCGATCGGCGCCGACCACCACCCACCGCACCGCACCGGTGCGCATGAGGTGCGCCGCGGCCGAGTCGGCGATGAGCGTGGGCACGATGCCGTCCTGCTGCAGCTCCCAGACCGTGAGCCGTGCACCCTGCAGCCAGGGGCGCGTCTCGCCCGCATAGACCTTGTCGATGCGGCCTTGCGCGACGCCCGCGCGGATCACGCCGAGCGCGGTGCCGAAGCCGGCGGTGGCGAGCGAGCCGGTGTTGCAGTGGGTGAGCACGTGGCTGCCCGGCTCGATGAGCGCGGCGCCGAGCGCACCCATGCGGCGATTGGCGGCGAGGTCCTCGGTGGAGATCGCCTCCGCCTCGCGCACGAGCGCATCGCGCCAGTCGCCGCCGGCGTCGAGCAGCACGCGGCGCATGCGCGCGAGCGCCCACGCGAGGTTCACCGCCGTCGGGCGTGCCGCATTGAGATGCGCGAAGGCGGCCTCGAGCTTCGCGAGGGCGGCGGGGCCGGTATCGGCGTCGACGGTGCGCGAGGCGAGCACGGCGCCCCAGGCGGCCGCAATGCCGATCGCCGGCGCGCCGCGCACGGTGAGGTTCGCGATCGCCGTGGCGACGTCCTCGTAGGTCGCGCAGCGGATGTAGTCGACGGCGAACGGCAACCGTCGCTGGTCGAGCAGCTCGAGGGCCTCGCCATCCCAGCGGATGGGGCGGACGCGGTCGTAGCGGTCGAAATCGAAGTCGGAGGAAGTCATCCGCCGATTCTAGCCGCGGCCCGCGAGCGCGCCGTCAGGTCGGCTGCAGGCGGATCGCTGCTCGAGGCTCAGTTGTCCCAGCCGCGACCGCGCGCGACTTCGAACTCGCCGCGGCAGCCCTGCTCCACCCACACGCCGCCGCGGTCGCGGCCCCATGTGCGGCCTTCGGTGCAGGGCGATCGCGAAAGCTGGCGCACCAGGCGGATCGACCCGCGCGCATCGACCGGGCAGAAGCGCGGCCCCCCGTTGTCGGACTCGCAGCGGAAGCGCTCGGCCGCCGCGCCGCCGCCCCAGCCGCGCGACTCGACGCGGAAGTCGGCGCGGCAGCCGCCGTTGACCCAGATGCCGCGGCCGTCCGTGCCCCAGGACTGGCCGCGGATGCAGGCGCTTCGCGAGAGCTGGCGTACCAGTTCCACGTCGCCGCGCGTGTTCGCCGGGCAGCGGTTCCAGCGGCCGTCGTTGGATTCGCAGCGTACGTACGGCCCTGCGCCGTCGGTACCGTAGTTGTCGTCGCGGCGGCGATCGTCGACCGCGAACTCGCCGCGGCAGCCGTGCGAGACCCAGATCGCGCGTCGCGTCGCGCCCCAGGTCTGGCCCTCGACGCAGGGGCCGCGCGAGAGCTGGCGCACAAGGCGTGCACCGCGGATGGGGCCGACAGGGCATTCGCGCGTGCGGCCGTCGTTGGACTCGCAGCGCACGATGCCGGAGGCATGGCCGTACTCGGCCTGGGCCGGAAAGGCGGCGAGGCCGATCAGGGACGAGACGACCGCCAGCACGAGCTTCATGGTGATGCTCCGTCGAGGACGAGGCCGACTCTACAGCCGCCGGGTGAATGGCGGTCGTCCGGAAACGGGTCGGTCGCTGCGCGACGCGATGCATTAAGCGGCCGTTTGCCCGTGGCTAATGGAAATCGCGCGAGCCCAGGCGCAGCGGCCCGAGCAGGTCGTCGAGCACCTCGAGCCGATGCGCGAGCAGGTGGATCACGCCGTCGCGGCTCTCGAGCCGCCCGCGCACGGCGAGCAGGCGCGACTCGACCAGTTCGCGTCGCTGGCGCTCGGCGAGCTCGCGCCGCACCACCACGTTGATCAGGCCGAACTCGTCCTCGAGCGTGACGAACGTGATGCCGCTCGCGGTGTCGGGGCGCTGGCGAAGCGTGACGAGCCCACTGCAGGTGACGAGGCGACGGTCGGGGATCGCGGGCAGGTCCTTCGAGGTGCGATGCCGACGCGTGCGCAGCTTCGGCCGCAGCAGTGCGATCGGATGATGGTCCAGGCTCAGGCCGAGCATCGCGTAGTCGGCCTGCACGCTCTCGCGCGCATCGGGCGGCGGGATGACGACGGGCGCCTCCGTCGATGCCGGCACGTCGTCGAACAGGGCACGCCGCGGCTCGACACCCGCGACCTCCCAGCGCGCGCGATGGCGATGCCCCGCGAGGGCGCGCAGGGCGCCGGCATCGGCGAGCTTCGCCATGTGACGCGCATCGAGGCCGGCGCGCAGCGCGAGGTCCGTCGCGTCGACGAACGGGCGCTGCGCCCGCGCCGTGGCGATCCGCCGTGCCGCCGCCTCGTCGAAGCCCTTCACCATGCACAGGCCGAGCCGCACTGCGGGCTGCGGGCCGGGCCCCTCGAAGCGCGGCGGGCGTGCCCTGCCCTGCATCGGCTCCAGCGTGCAGTCCCAGTCGCTGTAGCGGACGTCGACCGGCCGCACGTCGACGCCGTGGCGGCGTACGTCCTGCACGATCTGGCTGGCGCCATAGAAGCCCATCGGTTGCGAGTTCAGCAGCGCCGCCGCGAACGCCGCCGGATGCCGGCACTTGAGGTAACTGCTCTGGTAGGCGAGCAGCGCGAAGCTCGCCGCATGCGATTCCGGAAAGCCGTAACTGCCGAAGCCCTTGAGCTGGTTGAACAGGTTCTCGGCGAACTCGAGCGTGCAGCCGCCGGCGACGAGGCCGTCCAGCAGACGACGCCGATGCGGCTCCATGTCGCCGTCGTGGCGCCAGGCCGCCATCGAGCGGCGCAGCGCGTCGGCGTCCGCGGCCGAATAGCCGCCGACGCTCATCGCGATCTCCATCACCTGCTCCTGGAACAGCGGCACGCCGAGCGTGCGCTCGAGCACGGCCTGCACGCCGGCCGTCGGATAGACGACGGCCTCCTCGCCGCAGCGGCGGCGCAGGTAGGGATGCACCATCTCGCCCTGGATCGGGCCCGGCCGCACGATCGCGACCTGGATCACGAGATCGTAATACCGCGCGGGCTTCAGGCGCGGCAGCATCGACATCTGCGCGCGCGATTCGATCTGGAAGACGCCGATCGTGTCGGCGCGCTGGATCATCGCGTAGGTGGGCGCATCGCCGTGCGGGATATCCTGCTGCGCGAGCTCGATGCCCTGCGTGCGCAGCAGGTCGAAGGTCCTGCGGATGCAGGTGAGCATGCCGAGCGCTAGGCAGTCGACCTTCATGATCGACAGGTATTCGAGATCGTCCTTGTCCCACTGGACCACGGTGCGGTCGTCCATCGCCGCGTTCTCCACCGGCACCAGCGTGGTGAGCGGACGCTGCGAGATCACGAAGCCGCCCGGGTGCTGCGACAGGTGCCGCGGAAAGCCGATCAGCAGCTTCGACAGCTCGACGAGCCGGCGCATGAGTGGGGATTGCGGATCGAAACCGCGCTCGGCGAGGAAGTCGTCGCCGGGTGCATCGCTGCTCCAGCGATCGAGCCCGCGGGTGATCTCCTCGACCTGGTCGACCGGCAGGCCGAGCGCCATCGCCACGTCGCGCACCGCACTGCGCGCGCGGTAGTGGATCACCACCGCGACGAGCGCGGCGCGATCGCGGCCGTAGTGCGAGAAGACGTGCTGCAGTACTTCCTCGCGGCGCTCGTGCTCGAAGTCGACGTCGATGTCGGGCGGCTCCTTGCGCGTCTCGGAGACGAAGCGCTCGAACAGCATGTGCGCCTCGCCCGGATGCAGCTCCGTGATGTCGAGCGCGTAGCAGACGACCGAATTGGCCGACGAGCCGCGGCCCTGGCAGAGGATCCCGCGCGACTTCGCGAACCGCACGATGTCGTGCACAGTGAGGAAGAACGGCGCATAGCCGAGCTGGCTGATGATCGCGAGCTCGCGGTCGATCATCGCGCGCACCTGGTCGAGTGCGATGTCGCGATGCGTCTCGGTGATGCGCCGCGTGGCCCACCGGCGCTCGATGCCGGCATGGGCGAGCTGCCGCAGGCGGACATCGGGCGGCAGGCCGTGCAGGGCCTCGTGCGGGTACTCGTACCTGAGCTCCTCCTTGAGGTCGAAGGCCGTGCAGCGCTCCGCGATCCGCACACTCTCGGCAAGCAGTGCGCCGGGATAGATCGCCGCGAGTGCGCGCCGCATCCGCAGGTGGCGCTCCCCGTTGGGGAACAGTGCATGGCCGGCCTGCGCGAGCGGCACGCGCAGGCGGATCGCGGTGAGCGTGTCCTGCAGGCCGCGGCGGCCGCGCGCGTGCATGTGCACGTCGCCGCTGGCCACGGCGGGCAGGCCGAGCGTGTCCGCCAGCGCCAGCAGCTCGTGCAGGCGGCCGTCGTCGTCGGGTCCGCGATGCAGCTCGACCGCGAGCCAGGTGCGCCCGGGAAACCGCGAGGCCAACCACTGCCCCTGCCCGGCATCGGGGTCGACGTCCGGCACCCACAGCGCGAGCAGGCCGTCGAGCGGGCGGTCGAAATCCTCGCGCAGGCTGCGATAGCCGCCCTTGGTGGCGCGGCGGCGTGCGCGCGTGATCAGGTCGCAGAGCGCGACGTAGCCCGCGAGGCTTTCGACCAGCAGCACGCACTTCGGGCCGCCCTCGATGCGGATCTCGCTGCCGACGACGAGCGGCACGCCGGCCGCCTTCGACGCACGCAGCGCGCGCACGATGCCGGCGAGCGTGCATTCATCGGTGATCGCCAGGGCCTCGTAGCCCTGCGACCTGGCGCGGACGAACAGTTCCTGCGCATACGACGCGCCCCGCAGGAAACTGAAGTTCGACAGGCAATGCAGCTCGGCATAGGCCGGCAGGACGTCAGGGTGTGCGGGCGCCGCTGCATCGTCGCGCGCCCGCGGAGCGGGTGCGGATACCCGCACCGGAAACGGGACGATGCTCATGGCCGCGTGGCGGACGACGCGCTTACCCGCATGCCGCCCCGATGGGTGCGCTGCCCTGCTGCGATGGAGGAGTCGTCGTGCGACCGACCTGCATCATGCGATCGGGCGCTTCGCATTCGGCGCACGGCCGATCGCATCGAGCAGTGATGCAGCCGGCCCGCGGAGCGTGCCGGCCTGTCCGCGCGCCGCCCCGTCGGCCCAGTAGAGGCCGCCCGCGCTGCCATCAGCCTGGCGCCACGGGATGCGACAGGCTCCGTAGGGCATGCCGCGCTCACGCGAACCACCCGTGCAGCATCACCGCCTCGCCCACGCCGGGCGGCGCGCCGCCGGCCTCGCAGTAGACCCATGCGCGCTGGCCGTCGCGCGTCTCGACGAGGTAGTAGTCGCGACGCACGTCATGGCCGTCCCACCAGCCGGCCTCGATGCGCTCGGGGCCGGCGAGCACGCGCACGCGGCGGTCGCGCCACGGGATCGCATGGCGCAGCAGCCAGCCCGGGCGCGGCAACGGCGGCAGCGGCATGGGGCGATCGGCGCCATCGGTCAGCGTGAATTCGGGGCGATGCTCGGCGCGCCAGCCCAGGCCCTGCACCGCGGTGTCGCCGAGCCGCGCACGCAGGCGCTCGCGCAGCTGCGGCCATGGCATCGCCTGCTGCGCACGGGTGTCGAAGAGATCGGCGGCGGCGGGCACGAAGGCCGGCAGGTCCTCGGCGACCAGGCGCATCGCACGCACGGGCGCCGGTACCTGCGCCTGCTCGAGGCGCCCGCGCGCGAGCTCGAACAGCATCGCCGCTTCGCGCTCGGCGGCGAGCAGGCCCACGCGCACATCCGTCGGCGGCGCGAACTCGTGCTCCAGGCGCAGCACGAAGCCGAGCACCCCGCCGTCGCGCGCGAGCAGGAAGGCGGCGAAGTCGCTGGTCAACCGGCGCAGCGGGAACAGCAGGCGCGTGCTCGATTCGACTTCCTGGTCGAACTCGATGCAGGCCTCGAAGCGGTCCGGCGGGCGGTAGAGCGGCAGCGGGGACTCGACCTCGCCATAGAGCCGATCGAGATGGTGCAGCACGTGCGGCGGGAAGCGCCGCGTGAGCGTGGCGCGCGGGAGCGCACGGATCTGTCGCAGGTCGCGCAGGCCCATGCGCCAAAGCGCCTCGGCCACCTCGCGCGGAAAGCCGGCCCGTTCGACGGGAATGCGCCCCAGCGCGTCGTGCAGCGCATGCGGCTCGATCGCGAGGCCGTCCTGCACGTGCGCGAGCGCATGCGCGGCATGCGGCTGCGGCGCGATCACCAGCCGATGCCGGATCCCGAGCTCGCGCAGGCCCTCGCGCAGCAGGCGCTCCAGCCGCGGCCACGGGCCGAACAGGCGCAGGCTGCGCGCGACCTCCAGCACCACCGCATGCGGCAGCGCGAGGCTCACCTGCGAGCTGTAGCCATAGGCCCAGGCGGCGACCAGCTCGCGCGCCTGCTCGGATGCCGCGGGATCGAACGGCTCGGCCGCGAAGCGCGCGCCGATCGCCTGCGCCTGCGCGAACGGCATGCCCGGCCGCAGGCCGAGTGCACGTGCCGACGGGCTGACCGCATGCAGCACGCGCCGCTGCACCGGCCCACCGAGCAGCGCGAACGGCGCATCGGGGTCGGGGCGTCGGCGCAGAGCGGCGTCGAGCGCGATCTGCGGCAGGAAGAGGCAGGCCCATTGCATCGCCTATCTCCACGGGAACGCGATGGGCCGCGGCGGGGCCAGTGCCCCGCGGCACTTGATGACGCGCAGCTGCCGCAGCGCACCGGGCTCGATCACCACGCGCAGCGCGGCCGGCGACGGATTGCGCGCGGCCGCCACGGGACGGATCGCGAAGGCATGCGTGCCGCCGGTCTCCGCCGCCACCTGCAGGCGCCGCAGCAGGCGGTCGTCGGTCGTGCGCGGCCAGCACAGCACCGCCGCGCACGTACCCGAGCGCATGCACTGCTCGGCCGCCCACAGTGCGTCCTTCAGGCTCGCCTCGATCACCTGCAGCATCGGCAGGTGCACGCCGGCGGCCTGCCACGCCGGCGCATACGGCAGGTACGGCGGCGCCACGAGCACGATGCGTCCGTCGCCCTCGCTCAGTCGCGCGAGCGCGGGCCAGAGCAGGTGCAGTTCGCCGACGCCATCGGCCGGCACCAGCAGCTCGGTCAGCGCCTGCGGCCAGCCGCCGGAAGGCAATGCCGCATCGAGCTCGTCCAGGCCGGTGGGACACGCCGGCTCCGGCGCGCTCGCCGGCATCGCGCGACCGCGCCAGACCTCGCGCGACGCCAGCACCTCGTCGAGCCGTACGACCGTGGCCACGTCATCGCTCCGGAGCGCACAGGCGCGGTCGAGGAATGGCGGGCAAGGAGTTCATTAGTAGTAATACTACTAACAAACATTTCCTGCGGAAGTGGTGAAACGACGAGCGGACGTCTCACCAGATGCGGAGACGTTTCGTGACAAGCGCTTGCGTCATCAAGCTCGTGCGAAATCGAATGCGAGGACGTCCGCGATCCGTGTCGTACCGAGCATCGCCATCAGCAGGCGGTCCACGCCGAGCGCGACGCCCGCGCACGCCGGGAAGCCCGCATCGAGCGCATCGAGCAGATGCCCGTCCATCGGCACCTCGCGATCTCCGCGCGATGCGCGAACCCCGCGATCCCGCTCGAAGCGCCCACGCTGCTCGCGCGCATCGGCGAGCTCGTGATAGCCGTTCGCGAGCTCCAGCGGACCGAGGTACAGCTCGAAACGCTCGGCCACCGGCGGATCGCCCTGCCGCACGCGCGCGAGCGCGCACTGCGAGGCCGGGTAATCGTGGACGACGGTCATCGCATCGGCTGCGAACGACGGCTGGATGCGATGCGTCATCAGCAGGTCGAGCCAGTCGTCGCGCGTCAGGCCCTCGGGGTCGATGTGCACGTCGCCCAGTGCGGACTGCAGCTCGTCGACCGGCGCACGATGGGCATCGACCCCGAGCACCTCTGCATAGAGGTCGGCGTACGTGACCTCGCGCATGGTCGCCCGACGACCGACCAGCGCGAGGCATTCGCCCACGAGCGCCGTCACCTCGCGTGCGAGCAGGCGGTGGTCGATGCCGAGCCGGTACCACTCGAGCATCGTGAACTCGGGATTGTGCCGCCCACCCGCCTCGCCGTCGCGGAAGACGCGGCCGAGCTCGTAGCAATCGCCCACGCCGTCTGCAAGCAGGCGCTTGAGCGGGAATTCGGGCGACGTGCGCAGCCAGCGCGTACGCGGCGCACCGTCGGTGCGGCCGCTGAACTCGAGCGAGAACGAGGCGATGTTCGGATCCGTGTTGCCGGCGCGCGAGAGCACGGGCGTCTCGACTTCGAGTACGCCGCGGTCGGCGAAGAAATTCCGGATCGTCGCGTTGACGCGTGCGCGCAGGCGCAGGGCCTCGAGCGTGGCGGACGGGCGCCAGTCGATCACCCCGCCCTGCTGGGCGCCGCTCATGCGTGCACGTCCGGGCTGCGCATCGCACCCCGCTGCGTGGCGCATCGCGACGCCGCATCCGCACGCTCGCCCTGCATCAGCACCCGCAGCGCAGGCTCAGCCCGCATGCGCATCCAGGAACGCGACCAGCCGCGCCTCGTCCCAGATCTCGATGCCGAGCTGCTGCGCCTTCTCGAGCTTCGATCCCGCCGCTTCGCCCGCGACCACGAAGCCCGTCTTCTTCGAGACGCTGCCCGCCACCTTCGCGCCCAGCGCTTCGAGGCGCTCGCCCGCCTGCTCGCGCGTCATCGACGACAGCGAGCCGGTGAGCACGACGGTGCGGCCGTCGAGCGGCAGGGCGGCGAGCGTCGCGGCATCCGGAATGCGCGAAAGCAGGTCGCGCTGCGCCTGCAACGACGCCTGCAGCAGCGCGGCATGTCCGTCGTCGCTACGCCAGTCGACGAACGATGACGCCACGGCCGACGGAACGCCTGCGGCCTCCAGCGATGCTGCATCGATCCCGACGAGCGTGTCCGCCCCGGTCGCCGCGGCGACCTGCTCCGCGCGGATGCGCGTCACCTTCGGAATCTCCAGGTCGACGAGCAGCGTCGCGACGTCCAGCCCTTCTCGCGCGCGCGGTGATGGCGTGCCGGCCTCCTCGGGTGCGACGCCGCGCTCGAGCAGCACGTCGATCACCCGCTGGTTCCCCGGCTGGTCGAAGAAGTGCCCAAGCGCGCGCGCCACTTCGCCGCCCACGTCCGGCACACGCTTGAACAGCGGCCACGGCAGGCGGCGTACGGTCTCCAGCGAGCCGAACCAGCCCGCAAGCGCCTTCGCCGTGCTCTCGCCCACGTGCTCGATGCCGAGCGCGAACAGGAAGCGCTCGAGCGTGGTGCGACGGCTGCGGTCGATCGAGGTGAGCAGGTTCTCCGCCCAGCGCGTGGCGACCTTGCCCTTGCCCTTCGGCGTGGCAGCCTCTTCCGGCATATCGGCTTCGCGCGCGTCCACGCGGCGCTTCATCTCCAGCAGGTGGTCGAGCGTGAGTGCGTAGAGGTCGCCGAGCTCGCGCACGTAGCCCAGGTCGCAGAGGTCCTCGATCAGACGATCGCCCAGGCCCTCGATGTCCATCGCGCGGCGCGAGGCGAAATGGCGCACGGCCTCCTTGCGCTGCGCCGGGCAGGCGAGCTCGCCCGAGCAGCGCCAGACGGCCTCGCCCTCCTCCCGCACGATCTCCGAGCCGCAGACGGGGCATGCCGCCGGCATCGTCCACGGCACCGCGCCCGCGGGCCGCTTCTCGGCGACGACGCGCACGATCTCGGGGATCACATCGCCGGCGCGGCGCACGATCACGGTATCGCCGATGCGTACGTCGAGGCGCGCGATCTGGTCGGCATTGTGGAGCGTCGCGTTCGTCACGGTGACACCGGCGACCTGCACCGGCTGCAGCCGGGCGACCGGGGTGGCCGCGCCGGTGCGGCCGATCTGGATGTCGATGCCGTCGAGCACCGTCATCTGTTCCTGCGCGGGGAACTTGTGTGCGATGGCCCAGCGCGGCGCGCGCGAGACGAAGCCCATCTCGCGCTGCGCGGCATAGTCGTCGAGCTTGTAGACGACGCCGTCGATGTCGAAGGGCAGATGCGCGCGGCGCGCACCGATGCCACGGTAGTAGCCCAGCAGGCCGTCGAGCCCGCGGACGACGGCATTCTCGGCACTGACCGGAAAGCCCCAGTCGCGCAGGCAGGCCAGCGTGGCCGAATGCGTGGCCGGCAGGTCCCCGCCCTCCACCGCGCCGACACCGTAGGCGAAGAACGACAGCGGCCGCTGCGCGGTGATGCGTGGATCGAGCTGGCGCAGCGAGCCGGCCGCGCCGTTGCGCGGATTGGCGAGCACCTTCGCGCCGTCGGCGAGCGCCCGGGCGTTGTAGGCCTCGAAGGCGGCGATCGGCATGAAGACCTCGCCGCGCACTTCGAGCACGCGCGGCCAGTTTTCGCCCCGCAGTTGCAGCGGCAGGCTGCGGATCGTTCGCACGTTCGCGGTGACGTCCTCGCCCGTGGCACCGTCGCCGCGCGTCGCGGCCACCGCGAGGCGGCCGTCCTCGTAGCGCAGGCTCACGGCCAGACCGTCGAGCTTGGGCTCGACGGAGAATGCGGGCTCCCGCGCGTCGAGCACGTCGACGATGCGGCGCACGAAGTCGGCGACCTCGTCGTCCTCGAAGGCGTTCGCGAGCGACAGCATCGGCACCGCATGCCGGACCGGCGCGAACGCCGAGGCCGGCGTCGCACCGACGCGCTGCGTGGGCGAGGTCTCGCTCGCGAGCTCGGGATGCGCCGCTTCAAGCGCCTCGAGCTCGCGCAGCAGGCGGTCGTACTCGGCGTCCGGAATCGACGGATCGTCGAGCACGTAGTAGCGGTGGTTCGCGTCCTCGACGAGGCGACGCAGTTCCTCGATGCGCGCAGCAGGTTCGGCCATGGCCGGTCAGCGTGCGCCCGTGGAGCGCTCGGCGAGCCAGCCGTGGATCGTCTCCGGAACGTCGCGCTGTGCACGTCCGGAGACATAGATGCCGATGTGGCCGCCGCGGAAGGAGTACTCGGTGTAGTCCTTCGTACCGACGAGTCCGCCGAGCGGGCGCGAGGCATCCGGCGGCACGAGGTGGTCCTGCGTGGCGTAGACGTTGAGCACGGGCATCGTGATGTGGCGCAGGTCGACGGTGTTCCCGCCGATGCGCACGCTGCCGTTAACCAGCCCGTTGTCCTGGTAGAACTGCTTGATGAACTCGCGGAAGGCTTCACCCGCGAGGTCCGGCGAATCGAAGATCCACGTCTCCATGCGCAGGAAGTCCTCGAGCGCGCGCTTATCGTCGAGGATGTCGACCAGCCCGACGTACTTCTGCACCAGCAGGCGCCAGGGCTTGAGCGTCAGGTAGCACCAGTTCATGACGTCCGCCGGCACGTTGCCCAGCGTGTCCACCATCAGGTCGACGTCGAGCGAGCGCGCCCAGCCGGCGAGCATGTTGTCCGGCGTGTGGAAATCGACCGGCGTCACCATAGTGACCAGGCCGTTGATCTTCTCGGGATGCAGCGCCGAATAGCACAGCGAGAACGCGCCGCCCTGGCAGATGCCGAGCAGGTTGATGGCATCGACGCCATGCGCGGCGCGCAGGTGGTCGACCGCGCCATCGAGGAAGCGGTCGATGTAGTCCTCGAGCGTGAGGTAGCGGTCCGAGCGGTCGGTATAGCCCCAGTCGATCAGGTAGACGTCCTGCCCGCGCTCGAGCAGGCCGCGCACGATCGACTTGTCGCTCTGCAGGTCGACCATGTACGGCCGGTTGACCAGCGCGTAGCAGATCAGCAGCGGCGGTCGGCCCGACACCGGCGCGCCGTCGCGGCGGAAGCGATACAGCGCGACCTTGCCATCGCGCCAGACCTCCTCCTTCTCCGTCGCGCCGTAGGCGACGGGATCGAGCGTGCGCAGCGTCTCCATGCCCGCCTGCATCTTCGAGCGGACCTGCATGGCCTCGCGCATCAGCGCGTCCATGGCGAAATTGACCGGGGAACCGGGAATCGTACTCATCCGCGTGCACCCTTCCTGCGGCTGGCGCCCTTGACCGGCGCGGGAGGCATGGGAGCCGAGGGAGGCTTGCGCGCCGGCTTCGGCGCGGCAGGCGCCGCGGTCTCATTTGCGGTCGCGGTCGCCGTCGCGGTCGTCGCAGGCCGGGTGGCGCCCGCAGCGCGCTCGACGTCGCGACGCAGGCGGCGAAGCTCGCGCTCGAGCTGCGCGATGCGCTTGTGCGCCGCGTCGACCTCCTCGCGGCCGGGGATGCCCCACTGCGCGCACATCAGCTCGACTTCCTTCTGCAGGCCGGCACGCACGCGCATCTGCGCATTGACGTAGTCGCCGAACGCCTTCTGGAAGCGCTCGCCGAGTGCAATATCGGCATAGGCGTCCTCCGCGGCGTCGATCCAGAGATCGAACAGCGCACGCGCGGACTCGACGGCCTTCCCCTCTTCCGCGCGCTTGGCCAGCAGCGATTCGAAGCGCTTGAACGCATCCTGCCCGGCTTCGCCGACGATCGCCTGGAAGGCCTGCGCGGCCTCCTGGAACTCGGCACCCGTGCGTGCGAGCGACTGCAAGCGCTCCTGGTGCTCGCGCGTGTAGCCGAAAGCCGGCATGTCGAGCGGGCCGCGGCTGCCCGGCGCAAAGCCGGTGAACGCCGGGGGCATGAAGGCCGCGCTGCCCGAGGCACCGAACGGGTTGTCACCGATCACCGCACGCCAGGCGCGCGCGACCTCCGCCGGCGCGGCGTCGCGGCCAACGAACTGCGAGGCGAGCTGGTGAATCTGGCCGAGCCACTGCGAGGCGAGCGCGGTGGGATCGGGCGACTGCGGCGCAGGCTGTGCGGCGGCCTGCCACCACGCGAACGGATCCGTCGCGGCGGGCCGTGGCGGCGGCGGCGCGAACGCCGCGAAAAACGGGTTCGCGGACGGGTCGAAGCCCGGCGTCGCGAACGGCGGGAAACCGAAGCCGGCGGCTCCGAACGGATGGGTCGGCATGCTGTCCTCCAGGTCGGCGCGATGATACCAACCACGCCGTAAAGCCCTAGGGCTTGGGGATGCGCAGCGTCTTGCTGATCATCAGCGAGCCGGACAGCGCGAACAGCAGCACCAGCGGATGCAGCTGCCACGGGCCGAGCTGCACCACGCCGAGCCATACGCGCTCGCCGATGGCGCCCTGCAGCGCCGCTACCGCGAGCACGACGACGAGCAGCAGGCTCGTCGGGATCGGCGTGCCCTCGAAGTACGGCACCTTGTCGCTGTCGCCCGCGAGCTGCTCGGCGGTGACGTTGTAGCGCGCCAGGCGGCTCACGCCGCAGACCACGAAATAGCTGAGCACGACCCAGTCCCAGCCGCCCTGCAGCCCGCAGGCGTACGCCAATGCGGCGGGGGCCACGCCGAAGGAGATCACATCGGCGAGCGAGTCGAGCTCGCGGCCCAACGTGGAGGCGGACTTCCGCCAGCGGGCTACGCGCCCGTCGAGCGCGTCGAAGATGAAGGCCAGCGGGATCAGCGCCATGCCGACGAGCAGGTCGCGCACCACCCCGTCCTGCAGGAAGCGCATCGCCGCAAAGACCGCGCCCGTGCCGCAGAAGGCGTTGGCGAGCGTGAACCAGTCCGCAAGATGGAAGTCGCGGATCATCGAGAAGTGACGCTTCATTCCGGCTCCGTCCGCAGCGATTTGCGGCAGCGTGCCAAACAAACCGTGAAGCAGGCAACACGGGTTCATGTATCGCACGCCTGAGCGCTGCACCGATGCCCCCGTCAGTGATGCTCGCCCCGTTTTGACGTGCCCCGGATCCCTAGAGTCGCCGGTCTGGAGGGGGGATCCAGAGGACATCATGAAACGTTCGATGCAGAGGATGCGCCTGGCGCGCGTCTCGCCCCGCACTGCGCGCTGGACCCCGTCCGGCAACGCCTCCCGCACCGCCCTCCTCGCGCGCTATGGCGCCATGGGCGGCCTGCGCCCGCAACCGTTCGTCCGCACCGCGGATGACGACGTCGTCACGACCGGAATGGCCGGCACCGCGCGCGTAAGCGCGGCGCAGCGCGTCACCCTCGCGCCGCCGCCGTTCGCGGTGCGCATGCTGCGCAACCTCAGCTTCGGCCCCACGCCCGCGGCGATCGCGGAGTTCAATGCGCTCGGGGCGAGCGACGCCGAGCGCCTCGCGAACTGGGTGGAGTGGCAGCTCGACTGGAGGAACGTGGACGACAGCGCGTTCGACGCGCGCGTCGCCGGCCTCGACTACACCACGCTCGCCAAGACCGTCCCGCAGCTCTGGGCGGACCACATCGCGCCGAATCCCGACTGGCTCGTGCGCCTGCGTCCGGGCTTCGAGATCCAGCGCCTGCAATGGCTGCGCGCGACGTACTCGCGCCGGCAACTACGCGAGATGGTGGTCGCCTTCTGGCACAACCATTTCAACGTGCTGGGGACGCACTGGTCTTCGGGCCCGCTCTTCGTGCATTACGACCGCGACGTCATCCGCCCGCACGCGACCGGCAATTTCCGCGCGATGCTCGAAGCAGTCGCGTCGAGCCCGTCGATGCTGTTCTACCTCAACAACAACACCAATACGCGCACCGGCCCGAACGAGAACTGGGCGCGCGAACTGATGGAGCTGCACACGCTCGGCGCGGCCAACTACCACGGCTTCGTCGATCCGGCGACGGTGCCGCGGGATCCCCGCGACGCGACCTACCCGGCCGGCTATACCGACATCGACGTCTACGAGGTCGCGCGCGCCTTCACCGGCTGGGCGCTGCGGGAAGGCCACTGGCAGTTCCCGAACGAGTACGACGGGACGTTCGTCTACCGCCCCACCTGGCACGACACGGGAGTCAAGACCGTGCTCGGCAAGGCGCTGCCGGCCGATCAGGCGCCCATGAAGGACGGCCGGGACGTGCTCGATCGGCTCGCCAGCCATCCGGCGACCGCGCACTTCATCTGCGGCAAGCTCATCCGCCGGTTCATCGGCGACACGCCGCCGCCCGCGCTCGTCGCGAGCGCGGCGGCGATCTTCCGGCAGAACTGGCAGGCGCCGGACCAGATCGAGCGCGTGCTGCGGCACGTGCTCACGTCGACCGCGATGTACAACGCCTGGGGCGGCAAGATCCGCCGCCCCTTCGACGCGATCGTGGGGGCAATGCGTGCCGCGGGCTCGACCTGGTCGCTGCGCATGGGTGCGGACGGAGACACCTCCAGCCACTTCACCTGGCTGGCCCGGCTTACCGGGCACGAGCCGTTCAACTGGTCGCCGCCCAACGGCTATCCGGATGTCGCTACCTACTGGTCGGGCACCGGTGCGTTCGCGATGACCTGGAAGATGCTCAACTGGATGACCGAAGCCAGCGATGGCGGCACGCCGATGCTGCCGATCCTCGCGCTCAGTCGCAGCGAGGTGTCGCGCTGGACGGCGAACGCACTCGTCGACCACTGGTGCGGCCGGCTGCTCGGCTACCTGCCCACCGCCGAACGCCGCCAGACCCTTGCGAAGTTCCTCGCCCAGAACGGCGATCCCGGCACCTACGTGATCGAGGACACCGACAGCTGGAACGGCGGCGACCTCAAAAGGCACTACAACCACCAACGGCTGCGGAGCATGGTCACGCTGATCCTGCTGTCGCCCGAATTCATGAGTCGCTGAGGGGCACATGCATACGCCACGAATCACGCGCCGCCAGTTCCTCAAGGGTTGCGGCGCGGCGGCCGCCGTCGGCGCCGTCGGTCCCCGCCTCGTCTTCGGTCCCGAAGCACACGCACAGAGCGCGACGCCGGGCGACACCGTCGTCATGCTGTTCCTGCGCGGGGGCATGGACGGCCTCAACCTCGTCGTGCCGATCGCGGGTGCGGACCGCGTCGCATACGAGCAGGCGCGCCCGAATCTCGCGATCGCCGCGAGCGGCGCCTACGGCGCGCCGCCCCTCACGCTCGCGGGCGAGGTGGCGTCGGGTTTCGGCCTGCACCCCTCGGCATCGGGGCTCCGCGACCTGTGGATCGCCGGACGCCTTGCGATCGTGCACGCCTGCGGCGTGCTCGGCTCGGCCTCGCGCAGCCATTTCGACGCGCAGCTCGCGATCGAGCGCGGCCTCGCGCAGGGAACGACGTCCGGCTGGCTGGGTCGCGCGATCGATACCGACACGACGCTCGCGGGCAGCGTGCTTCCCGCGCTCGCGGCAGGCGCCACGCAGCCGAGCTCGCTCGCGGGCTCGCCCTTGCCGATCGCGATGGACAATCCGGTCGATTTCACGCTCAACCACGGGGCCTGGGCCTGGCAGAAGACCGTCGCCGACTCGCCGGCAGGGCACGTCGGGCTCAACGAGACGCTCAACACGCTGTGGGGCGGCCCGACGGCGCTCGAGGCCGCGGGCGCTCGTGCCGACGGTGCGCTGCGGACGATCGCACGTCAGCCGTATTCCGCCGTGCCGGCCGGCTGGCCGACGTCGACAGTCGCGCGCCAGCTGTGGACGATCGCGCAGTCCATCAAGTTCGGCATGGGCCTGCGCTATGCGACGGTGGATCTGGGTGGCTGGGACACGCACGACGGCCAGGGCACCGCGGGTGCGGGTTACCACTACTACCAGAACAAGATCGCCGAACTGTCGGCCGCACTCGCCGCTTTCCAGGGCGAACTGGAGGCCAACGGGCTCGCCGGTCGCGTCACAACGGTCGTGCAGTCCGAGTTCGGTCGACGCATCAAGCAGAACTCGTCGGGCGGCACCGATCACGGCTATGGCAATCCGATGATCGTGATGGGCGGATCGGTCAACGGCCGACGCTTCTACGGCACGTGGCCGGGGCTCTCCGCGGCCACCATCGCGGCAGCGAATGGCGACCTGCCCGTCACCACCGACTACCGGCGCGTGATGTCGGAAATCCTCGTGCGCCGGCTGCGGCATCCGTCGATCACGACCGTCTTCCCGCAACTTGCCTATGCACCGCTCGGCTTGCTGCAGGGGAGCGATGCGATCACCGGTGCATCGCAGCCGATGATGGCGGCGGATCGCGCGAACGCGTCGCCGGCCCCGATGCAGACGGCCGAGGATCTGCGGCTCGAGCACCAGCTTCGCGCACGCGGCACCTTCGCCGATCGCATCGTCGAGCACCATCCCTGACGCCACCGGCAACGTTCGCGGTGCCGCTCGTCAGCAGCGGTACCACGGCGTGACCGGGGTCGCATTTCGACAGGGAAACCGGTGCCTATAGTCGCCGCCGGGGATCCACGGACGGTGACATGAAACGAACTGCACGATACGCGGCTTCGCGCGCGCTCTCGCCGGCGGAGCTGATCCGGCGCCGCTACGGCGCGGCCCTTTCCTCGCGCGCCAACCATCAAGTGCCTGCCGCGACGGCGCTGGCCACCGACGCGGTGGAGGCGCCGCCGGAGGTGTCGGGCACGCTCCCTCCGAGAGGCAGCGTGCCCGCGCCGCCCCGCGTGGTGGTTCCTCCGCCCGTCCCGGCGATCGCACCGCCGCGATTCGCGGTGCGCATGCTGCGCAGCCTGAGCTTCGGCCCGACGCCGGCGTCGATCGCGGAGTTCGAAGCGCTGTCCGTGAAGTCGCGCTCGCAGCTCGCCAACTGGGTCGAATGGCAGCTCGACTGGACGTCGATCGACGACAGTGCTCTCGACGCACGCTTCGCCGCCGCCGGCTACACCACCCTCGACAAGCCGCTCACGCAGCTCTGGGCCGACCATGTCGTGGCCAACCCGGCGTACGGAATCCGCATGCTGCCGGCCACCGAGGTGCAGCGCGCCACGTGGATGCGTGCGGTCCACTCGCGGCGGCAGCTGCGCGAGATGGTGGTCGCGTTCTGGCATGCGCATTTCAACGTCACCGCGAGCGATTTCTCGGCCGGGCCGGTCTTCGCGCACTACGATCGCGACGTGATCCGGCAGCACGCGATGGGCAATTTCCGCGCGATGCTCGAGGCGGTCGCGACGAGCCCGTCGATGCTGTACTACCTCGACAACTACATCAATTCGCGGTCCGGCCCGAACGAGAACTGGGCCCGCGAACTACTCGAGCTGCACACGCTCGGCGCGGGCAACTACTACGGCTTCACCGACCCGTTCCAGGTACCGCGCGATCCGGTCGATCCCGCGTATCCCGCCGGCTACACGGACATCGACGTCTACGAGACGGCATCCGCATTCACCGGCTGGACGCTCCGCAACGGCCACTGGGAACATCCGGCCGAAAACGACGGTACGTTCGTCTACCGGCAGTCGTGGCACGATGCCGGCCCGAAGTTCGTCCTCGGCCGCCTGCTCAATCCCGAGCAGCCGGACATGAAGGACGGCCGCGACATCCTCGATCGGCTGGCGAGCCATCCGGGCACCGCGCGCTTCATCTGCACGAAGCTCGCGCGGCGTTTCGTTAGCGATACCCCGCATCCGGGCCTTGTCGCGGGCGCCGCGGAGATCTTCCGCAAGTACTGGCAGGACCCGCGGCAGATCGAGCACGTGCTGCGCTACATGCTGACGTCGGACCACATGCAGTTCTCGTGGGGCCAGAAGGTGCGTCGCCCGTTCGACCTCGCCGTCGCGGCACTGCGCGCCGGCGGCAGCACGTGGTTCATGACGCCCGACGGTGCCCGGGCCAATGACTTCGTCTGGCGCTTCGGCAGCACCGGGCACGAGCCGTTCGCCTGGGCCGCGCCGAACGGGTATCCCGACGTGGCCGCCGCCTGGTCGGGCTCGAGCAACATTGCCATGACGTGGAAGTTCCTCAATTGGCTGGCTGAGACGAACGACAACGGCCTCGCGCTGTTGCCGATCCTCGAGCTGAGCCGGGCGAACGTTCCGGTCTGGACGGCGAACGCGCTGGTCGACTACTGGTGCCGTCGCCTGATCGGCGACCTTCCCACGGAGAGCCAGCGCCAGGTCCTCGTGCGCTTCATGGCGCAGAACGGCGATCCCGCGACCTACGTCATCGCCGACACCGACGCATGGGCCGGCACCGACCTCAAGCGCCATTACAACCGCGCGCGACTGAGGAGCATGGTCTCGCTGATCCTGCTGTCGCCCGAATTCATGAGCCGGTGAGGACGCCCCCATGAACACGCCCCGCATTACCCGGCGCCAGTTCCTCAAGGGCTGCTGCGTCGCCGCCTCCACCGCCGCGGCGGGACCGCGTCTCGTCTTCGGCGACGACGCACACGCCGCACCGAACGGCTACGACACGCTCGTCTTCATATTCCTCCGCGGTGGCATCGACGGCCTGAACCTGGTGCTCCCGGTCGACGGCAACGATCGCGGCCACTACGAGCAGGCACGCCCTACGCTCGCGATCCCCGCCAGCGGCACGTACGGCGCCCTCCCGCTCGCCACCAGCGGCACGGCAACCGGCTTCGGCCTGCATCCGTCCGCGACGGGGCTGCGTGACCTCTGGGCCTCGCGGAAGCTCGCCGTCGTCCATGCCTGCGGGCTGCTCACGGCAGTCACCCGCAGCCACTTCGACGCCCAGTTGCTGATCGACCAGGGTCTCTCGCGCGGCGGCTGGATGGCGCGTGCCATCGAGAGCCATCCGGGTGGCCTCAACGCGACGATGTCGGCGCTGGCGGCCGGGAGCCGCCAGCCGGCGAGCCTCAATGGCGCGACGCAGGCGATCACGATGGACACGCCCGCCGACTTCTCGCTCAACGCCGGCGCCTACGCATGGCAGCGCACGCGCTCCGATTCACCGGCCGGCCTCGTCGGGCTCAACGAGACCCTGCCGCAGCTCTGGGGCGGCACGACGGCGATGGAGCAGTCGGGCAAGCGCGCGCACCAGGCGCTGTCGGTGATCGCCTCGCAGCCCTATGGCGCGACGCCGGCCGGCTGGCCGACCGGCGCGTTCGCCCGCCAGTTGTGGACCGTGGCGCAGTCGATCAAGTTCGACCTCGGCCTGCGGTACGCCGCGATCGATCTCGGCGGCTGGGACACGCACGACGGTCAGGGGTCGGCCGGCGCCGGCTACCACTACTACCAGAACAAGATCGCGGAACTGTCGGCTGCACTGGCCGCCTTCCATGCCGAGCTCGACGTCGGCGGACAGGCGTCTCGCGTGACGGTCGTCGTGCAGTCCGAGTTCGGCCGGCGAGTGCGGGAGAACGCGGCGCGCGGCACGGACCACGGCTACGGCAACCCCGTGCTCGTGCTCGGTGGCGCGGTGAACGGTGGACGCTTCTACGGGCAGTGGCCGGGCCTCGCACCGGAAACGCTGTCGGCGACCTACGGCGACGTTCCGGTCACCACCGACTTCCGTCGCGTCCTGTCGGAGATCCTGGTGCGACGCATGGGCAATCCGAACCTGTCGACGGTGTTCCCGCAGTACGCCGGCTACGCGCCCATGGGGATCGTGCAGGGCATCGACGCACCGACGACGGGCGTGACGCCGATCGAGCCGACGTCGCCAGTGGTCATACCGGCCGACACGCAACAGACATCGGCGGACCTTGCCGTCGAGAGGCAGCTGCGCGCGCGCGGCGGTTCGCTCCGGGATCAGGTGCTGCGCCGCAATCTGTAGCGCGTCCACACGCGGACTGGAGCACGAGCGAGCTGGCGAATGCCTGCTCGTTCCGTGGTCGGGTGATGGGGCACGCCATCGGCCCGCGAGCGTCGAGAGGGCGTCGCAACGGCTGCGATCCGGGCCGCGCGTCCTGATCGAAAGACAGCGCGCCGCTTGTCGCCGCGTCCGCTCGCCATCCATCGCGCACCTAGGCCGAACCCAAATCCCGGCCACACAAACCACAAAAGAAGAGCGGGCCGAAGCCCGCTCTTCTCATTCCAGCGTCAGCCGACCGCTTACTCCGCGGCCACGCCCTCGCCTTCCTCGACGGCCTTCATCGACAGGCGGATACGGCCCTGCTTGTCGACCTCCAGCACCTTGACCTTGACCACATCGCCTTCCTTGAGCTTGTCGGACACCTTCTCGACGCGCTCGTTGGAGATCTGCGAGACGTGCACCAGACCGTCCTTGCCCGGCAGGATGGTCACGAACGCGCCAAAGTCCATGATCTTGGCGACCTTGCCCTCGTAGATGCGGCCCGGCTCGACGTCCGAGACGATCTGGTCGATGCGCGCCTTCGCGGCCTGCGCCGCGGCGGCGTTGACCGAGGCGATGACGATCGTGCCGTCGTCCTGGATGTCGATCTGCGTGCCGGTCTCCTTGGTGATCGACTGGATGGTCGCGCCACCCTTGCCGATGACTTCGCGGATCTTGTCCGGGTGGATCTTCATCGTGAGCAGGCGCGGCGCGTACTCGGACAGCTCGGTACGCGGCGACGTCAGCGCATGCGCCATCTCGCCGAGGATGTGCAGACGGCCCTGCTTCGCCTGCGCGAGCGCGACCTTCATGATCTCTTCGGTGATGCCCTGGATCTTGATGTCCATCTGCAGGGCGGTGATGCCCTCCGACGTACCGGCCACCTTGAAGTCCATGTCGCCGAGGTGATCCTCGTCACCGAGGATGTCGGACAGGACGACGAACTGCTCGCCCTCCTTCACCAGGCCCATCGCGATGCCGGCGACCGGCGCCTTGATCGGCACGCCGGCGTCCATCAGCGCGAGCGACGAGCCGCAGACCGAGGCCATCGACGACGAGCCGTTCGACTCGGTGATCTCCGACACGACGCGGATCGTGTACGGGAACTCCTCCATCGTCGGCATCACCGCGAGCACGCCGCGCTTGGCGAGGCGGCCGTGGCCGATCTCGCGACGCTTCGGGCCCATCATGCGGCCGGCTTCGCCGACCGAGTACGGCGGGAAGTTGTAGTGGAACAGGAAGTGTTCCTTGTACTCGCCCGAGACGGCATCGATGATCTGGCCGTCGCGCGCGGTGCCGAGGGTGGCGACCACGATCGCCTGCGTCTCGCCACGGGTGAACAGCGAGGAGCCGTGCGTACGCGGCAGCACGCCGACGCGCGAGGCGATCGGACGCACGGTGTCGAGCGCGCGGCCGTCGATGCGGACCTTCGTGTCGATGACCGAGCCGCGCATCGTCTGGTACTCAAGCTCACCGAACTCCTTCACGAGCTCGGCGGTCGACCAGCCGTTCGCCTCGATCTGGCCGGCGAGGGCTTCGATCACGTCCTTGCGCAGCGCGCCGATCGCGCTGCGGCGCTCGGCCTTGACGCGGATCTGGTAGGCCTGGGCGAGACGGTCGCCGATCGCGCTGCGGAGGGCGGCGATCATCGACTCGTTCTTCGCCGGCGCCTGCCAGTCCCACTTCGGGTTGCCGACTTCGGCGACGAGCTCGTTGATCGCGTTGATCGCGATCTGCATCTGCTGGTGGCCGAACATCACGGCGCCGAGCATCACGTCCTCGGACAGCACCTTGGCTTCGGACTCCACCATCAGCACCGCGTCCTTCGTACCGGCGACGACGAGCTCGAGCGCGGATTCCTTCAGCTGCGAGGCCGTCGGGTTCAGCACGTACTGGCCGCCGATGTAGCCGACCTTCGCGGCGCCGATCGGGCCCTGGAACGGGGCACCGGTGAGTGCGGTGGCCGCGGATGCGCCGAGGAGCGCCGGGATGTCACCGTCGATCTCGGGATTGAGCGACATCACCGTGGCGATGATCTGGACTTCGTTCTTGAACTCTTCCGGGAAGAGCGGACGGATCGGCCGGTCGATGAGGCGCGAGGTCAGCGTCTCCTTCTCCGTGGCGCGGCCTTCGCGCTTGAAGAAGCCGCCCGGGATGCGACCACCGGCGTAGAAACGCTCCATGTAGTCGACGGTGAGCGGGAAGAAGTCCTGGCCTTCACGTGCCGTCTTGGCCGCGACGGCCGAAACGAGCACCACGGTGTCGCCCATCGTCACGATGACGGCACCGCCCGCCTGGCGTGCGACTTCGCCGGTTTCGAGGGTGACCTGATGCGCGCCGTACTGGAAGGTCTTGGTAATTTTCGCCACGTTGTGTGATCCCTTGTGTCTCTAGATGCGTTCGCCCGGAGCCCCTGCCCCGGCCGGTGTAAACGTTGACTCCAAAAACAAACCGCGGCGCATCGCTGCGCCGCGGTCGGTGTGCGTCTTAGCGACGCAGGCCCAGCTTCTCGATCAGGGCCTTGTAGCGCTCGACGTCCTTGCGCTTCAGGTAGTCCAGCAGGCTGCGACGGCGGTTGACCATCTGCAGCAGGCCACGACGCGAGTGGTGGTCGTGCTTGTGCTGCTTGAAGTGCTCGGTGAGCTGCTCGATGCGGGCGGTCAGGAGGGCGACCTGGACTTCCGGGGAGCCGGTATCGCCCGTGCCGCGCGCGTGTTCGCCGATGACTTTTGCGGTGTCGATGGACATCTTTTTTCCTTGAGACGCGGAACCCGCAGGAACGTGGCGGCCGGTAACGATTCCGGCCGACGCACCGCATGGTCCGTCGGATGAGAGTGGGTATTGCCCGAAAAGGCGCGCGTATTGTAGCCGCGCGGGGGCCGGCCCAACAAGGCGAAGAGTCGCCGTCTGGCGGCGGGTGCTAAGCGGCGGCCCAGCTGAAAAGCCGCTGCGGCCGCAGCAGCTCGCCTTCACGCGAGGCGAGCCCGAGCAGGCGGCCGTCCTCGGCCTTCGCCACGATCGTCACGCCGCCGCGCAGGCCGTCACCTAGCGTGTCCAGCGGCACGGCCTGCCCGTGCCCGAAGCGGCGGGCCATTTCGGGCGGGAGCGTCGTGGACGGGAAGCCGGCGAGCCCCACCTCGATCGGCAGGATCCGCGCGTCGAGCGCGTCCGGCCGCTCCGAAAGCTCGTGCAGCGCGTCGAGCCCGAGCATGTCGGGGCTGCGGAACGGGTCGACCCACAGCCGGCGGAGCCGCGTGACGTGCGCGCCGCAACCGAGCGCCTCGCCGAGGTCGCGCACCAGGCTCCGGACGTAGGTGCCCGAGCCGCATTCGACGTGCAGCTCGATGTCGGTACCGTCGTAGGCGACCGCACGCAGGTCGTGCACCTCCACCTCGCGCTCCGGCGCTTGCACAGCCTCGCCCCGCCGGGCGCGAGCGTAGAGCGGCTCGCCGCCCTGCTTGAGGGCCGAATAGATGGGCGCGCGCTGGGTGATCCGCCCGCGCAGCGGCGCGAGGGCGGCCTCCAGCATGGCGGCATCGACTGCAGGAACCGGCCGCTCGCGCAGCGGCAGCCCGTCCGCGTCATCGGTATCGGTGGTGAGGCCGAGCCGCGCGGTGGTCGCATAGGCCTTCCGCGCGCCGAGCAGCAGCCCCGCGATCTTCGTGGCCTCGCCGAAGCAGATGGGCAGCAGGCCGGTCGCGAGCGGATCGAGGCTACCGGTATGACCGGCCTTCTCGGCCCGCAGCAGATGGCGGACGCGCTGCAGCGCCTGGTTCGAGCTCAGCCCGGCGGGCTTGTCGAGCAGCAGGATGCCGTCCAGGCGGCGGAAGCGGGTCTTCTCGCGCACGGCGTGGCCGGCAGGCTCACGCCTCGCCGTCGGTTCCGCCCGTCGCGTCGGCCTCGTCGCCGTCGGCCGGGCGGTCGCGCTGGAGCAGCTGCTCGATGCGCTCGCCGCGGTCGAGCGATGCGTCGTACGCGAAATGCAGCTCCGGCACGTGCCGCAGCTTCATCGCGCGGGCGAGCTCGTAACGGATGTCCTTGGCGGCCTCGCGCAGGCCCTTGACCGCCTCCGGCCCGCGCTCGCCCTGCAGCGCCGTCACGAAGACCTTCGCATGCGCCATGTCGCGCGTGATCTCGACGTCGGACACGCTGACGGACGGCAGCCCGAGGTCACGGACGGCCTGGTGCACGAGCGTGCCCAGCTCACGGCGGAGCTGGGCGGCGACGCGGTCGGTGCGATGGAAGGACTTGGACGGCATGGCTCAGAGCGTGCGCTGCACTTCGATGCGCTCGAAGCACTCGATCTTGTCGCCCGCCTTGACGTCGTTGTACGCCTTGACACCGATGCCGCACTCGGTGCCGTTGCGCACCTCGTCGACGTTCTCCTTGAAGCGACGCAGCGACTCCAGCTCGCCCTCGAAGATCACCGTGTCCTGGCGCAGCACGCGGATCGGCTTGCCGCGGCGGATGACGCCCTCGATGACGATCGAGCCCGCAACCGCGCCGAACTTCGAGGAGCGGAACACGTCGCGCACCTCGGCGGTGCCGATGATCTCCTCGCGGATCTCCTTGCCGAGCACGCCCGAGGCGATCTGCTTCACCTGGTCGATGACGTCATAGATGATCGAGAAGTAGCGCAGGTCGATGCCCTGGTTCTCGATGACCTTGCGCGCCGTCGCATCCGCACGGACGTTGAAGCCGATGATCGTGGCCTTCGACGTGCCGGCGAGCTGCGCGTCGGACTCGGTGATGCCGCCGACGCCGCCGCCGATCACGTTGATGCGGATCTGCTCGTTCGAGAGGCTGGTCAGCGCATCGCGCAGCGCCTGCACGGAGCCCTGCACGTCCGCCTTCACCACGAGGTTGAGCGTCTGCTGGCTGGCGCCCTCGCCCATCTGCGCGAGGATGTCCTCCATGCGGTTACCGCCCTGCGCGACCAGCCGCGACTCGCGGCGCTTGGTGTCGCGCTGCTGGGCGACATCCTTCGCCAGGCGCTCGTCCGCGACGACGACGAAGTCGTCGCCCGCATCCGGCACGCCCGACAGGCCGAGCACCTGCACCGGGATCGACGGGCCTGCCGAATCGACCTGGCGGCCGTTCTCGTCGAACAGCGCACGCACGCGGCCGTACTGCACGCCGCAGACGACGTAGTCGCCCTTGGCGAGCGCGCCCTGCTGGACGAGCACCGTGGCGACCGGGCCGCGGCCCTTGTCGAGCGCGGACTCGATGACCACGCCCGTGGCGCGGCCTTCCGGCACCGCGCGCAGCTCGAGCACCTCGGCCTGCAGCAGGAGCGAGTCGAGCAGGTCGTCGATGCCCTGGCCGGTCTTGGCCGAGAGCTCGACCATCTGCACGTCGCCGCCGAATTCCTCGGCGACGAGATCGTGCGCGAGCAGCTCGTTCTTGACGCGGCTCGGGTCGGCGTCCGACTTGTCGATCTTGTTGATCGCGACCACCACCGGCACGCCTGCGGCCTTCGCATGCTGGATCGCCTCGACCGTCTGCGGCATGACGCCGTCGTCGGCCGCGACCACGAGCACCACGATGTCGGTCAGCTTCGCGCCGCGCGCGCGCATCGCCGAGAACGCGGAGTGGCCCGGGGTATCGAGGAAACTGATGACGCCCTTCGGCGTCTCGACGTGGTACGCGCCGATATGCTGCGTGATTCCACCGGCCTCGCCCGAAGCGACGCGCGTGCGGCGGATGTGGTCGAGCAGCGACGTCTTGCCGTGGTCGACGTGGCCCATGATCGTGACGACCGGCGGACGCACCGCCTTCTCGCCCTGCCCTTCCTCGACGTGCGCGAGGAGCAGGTCCTCGGCGGTCGTCGCGTCGGCGCGCGTCGCGGTGTGGCCGAGCTCCTCGGTCACCAGCGCCGCGGTGTCGTGGTCGATCGTCTGATTGATGGTCGCCATCACGCCCATCTTGAAGAGCGCCTTGACGACGTCACCGCCCTTGAGCGCGAGCTTCTGCGCGAGGTCGGCGACGGTGATCGTCTCGCCAATCGCGACTTCGCGCTTGACCGGCGCGGTCGGGCGCATGAAGCCCGACCCCGTGCGGCTCTGGTCGGGCTGGCGACGGCCGGCCGGCTTCGGCTTGCCACGGCCGCCCGCGCCACGGCGCGCGCGATCGGCGGCGCTGAGGTGCATCTGGCCGGCGAAGCGGCTGGTGCGATCGTCGTCCTCGACCGTGGTCTGCATGACGTGCGAGCCACGGGTCTTGTGGGCCGGCGCATGCGCGGGTGCGCGGGCAGGCTCGGCGGCGCGCGGCGCGGGACGCCCATGGCCGTGCGCCGGCTTGCGCGCCTCGACCTCGGGCTCCGCTGCGGCCTTGGCGATCGCCTCGGCCTCGAGGCGAGCGCGCTCGGCAGCCGCCGCTTCCTCGCGTGCGCGCTGGATCTCCTCGGCACGCTTGCGATCCGATTCGGCGAGGCGCTGCTGCTCGTCGAGGTTGCGCTGGCGCGATTCCTCGAGCTTGCGCAGGATCTCCGCACGCTCGTCGGTCACGCCGCTCGTGCCGCCGTCGGCGTCCCGCACCAGCGTGACCTTCTTGCGGACGACGACGTCGACCGTCTGCTTCGCCTTGCCGCCGCCGACCGTGATCTCCTGCTTGCGGCTTCGGTTCAGCGTGATCTTCTTCGGTGCCTCGACCTCGGCCGCCGTGTCGGCCTTGCCGTGCGAGCGCTTGAGGAAGCCCAGCAGCTTCACTTTCTCGATGCTGGTCACGACCTGGTCGGGGCCGCTGAACTTCATGCCGGCTTCGGCAAGCTGTTCGAGCAGCTTTTCGACCGGCGTGTTGACCAGCTCGGCAAGCTTGCGAATCGTGGTTTGCTGCGACATTCGGAATCCGTGGTTTCGTGGCGCCGGCCGTGGCCCGCGCGGGATGGTGCGATTCTAGACCCCGGGGCCGTCAGGCCTCGCGTTCCAGCCGGGCGATCTCTTCCGCGCGGGCGGCCAGGATCAGCGCGGCCGCGCGCTCCTCGTCCAGCCCCTCGATGCCGAACTCGACGACCTCGTCGGCGCCGAGCTCCGAGAGCTCCTCGCTGGTGCGGATGCCGGCCGCGGCGAGCGCATGCGCCGTCGCCTCGTCCATGCCCTCGAGCGCGAGCAGGTCGTCGGACGGCTGCTGCCCTTCCAGCGACTCCTCCTCGGCGAGCGCGTCGTTGAGCAGCGAGTCGCGGGCACGCGAGCGGAGTTCCTCGACGATATCCTCGTCGAAGCCCTCGATCGCGAGCAGCTCGCCGACCGGCACGTAGGCGATTTCCTCGACGGTGTTGAAGCCTTCCGACACGAGGATGCCGGCGATCTCCTCGTCGACCTCCAGCTTGTCCTGGAACAGCTGGCGCGACGCGGCCTGCTCGGCCTCGCTCTTGGCCTGCACCTGGTCGGCGGTCATCACGTTGAGCTGCCAGCCCGTGAGGCGGCTGGCGAGCCGCACGTTCTGGCCACCCTTGCCGATCGCCTGCGCGAGGCGCTCCTCGGCGACCGCGAGGTCCATCGAGTGCTTGTCCTCGTCGACCACGATCGACTGCACCTCGGCCGGCGCCATCGCATTGATGACGAACTGCGCGGGGTTGTCCGACCACAGGATGATGTCGACGCGCTCGCCGTTGAGCTCGTTGCTCACGGCCTGCACGCGCGAGCCGCGCATGCCGATGCAGGCGCCGATCGGATCCGTGCGGTTGTCGTGTGCGAGCACCGCGATCTTGGCGCGGTCGCCCGGATCACGCGCGCAGGCGCGGATCGACACGAGGCCCTGGCTCACTTCAGGCACCTCGAGCTTGAACAGCTCCATCATGAATTCGGGCGCGGCGCGGCTGATGAAGATCTGCGGGCCGCGCGGCTCGGGGCGCACGTCGAACAGGAAACCGCGGATGCGGTCGCCGGTGCGGACCACGTCGCGCGGAATGCCCTTGTCCTTCGGAATGATCGCCTCGGCGTTGCCGCCGAGATCGACGTAGATGTTGCCGCGCTCCACGCGCTTGACGACGCCCGTGATCAGCTCGCCGACGCGATCCTTCCATGCGTCGATGACCTGCTGGCGCTCCGCCTCGCGCACCTTCTGCACGATGACCTGCTTCGCGGCCTGCGCGGCGATACGCCCGAACTCCGGGTTCTCGATCTGCTCCTCGATGAAGTCGCCGACCTCGACGCCGTCGACCTCGTCGATCGCGTCCATCAGGCGGATCTGGCGGTCGGGCGACTCCATCACGACGTCGTCGGCGACCACTTCCATGCGGCGGAAGGTCTCGTAGCTGCCGTCCTTGCGGTCGATCGCGACGCGCACGAGGACGTCCTCGTCCTGATAGCGCTTCTTCGCGGCGGACGCGAGCGCCGCCTCGATCGCCTCGAAGATCACGTCGCGCGGCACGCCCTTCTCGTTGGCGACCGCATCGACGACCAGCAACAGTTCCTTGCTCATTTCTGATTACTCCGCACGGGACGGCCGCCCGGCCGCCGGCTTAGGGTTGGACTGCTTTCCGGGCGCCTTGCCGGCCTTGCCGGGGCGACCCTTGGAATCCTTGGAAGGCGCATAGCCGAGGGCGACCCAATCGGGGACCAGGCGCGCCTTCTCGATGTTCTCGGCCGAAACGGCCATCTCCAGGGGTTGGCCGCCGAGGCCCTCGATCTCGAAGCGGACGCTGCCGCCTTCCACCGCGACGATGCGCCCCTGCAGGCGACGACGGCCGTCCTGCGGCAGCTTGAGCGTCACCTTCGCGGTTTCGCCGACGTAGCGCGCGAAGTGCTCGACGGTGAAGAGCGGACGATCGACGCCCGGCGACGACACCTCGAGCGTGTAGTTGCCGCTGATCGGATCCTCGACGTCGAGCAGCGCGGAAACCTCGCGGCTCACCGACTCGCAATCCTCGATCCCCACATGGCGGCCCTCTTCGCTGCCGGCCGGCACGTCGATGTACAGGCGCAGGACCGCGCCGCCGGGAGACGGCAGGTACTCGGTGCCGAGCAGCTCCAGACCCAGCGACTCGACGGTCGGGCCCAGCAGCCTCGCGATTTCGGTGGCTTTGTCGGCCATGCGTATCCACTCCATCCGGTCGATCGGCGAAACGTCGCCCCGGAAAACGACAAGGGGCCCATTGGGCCCCTTGTCCGGTACTGCTGGATGTCGGTCGATCGCGTGGAGCCGCGACCGTCGAGCCCAAGCATTCATTCGATCGCGATGCCGCCGACTATCGAATCAATGTGGTAGCGGGGGCAGGATTTGAACCTGCGACCTTCGGGTTATGAGCCCGACGAGCTGCCAGACTGCTCCACCCCGCATCAGGCCGAGAATTGTATGCCGGAGTTCACAGCAGCGCAAGCCTGAATACGCTGCCTCACGATCATTTTCAGCGCGGGATCAGGCGAAGGCCTGCTGGCACCACGCCATGATGGGGCTCCACGCGAGGCCGAGGGCCAGGAGTGCGAGTGCGTTGACGCCGAAGACCATCAGCATCGGGCGGCTCGCCGCAACGGCAGGCACGTCACCGTCCGGCTTGTCGAAGTACATCGCCTTGACGATGCGCAGGTAGTAGAACGCGCCCACCACGGCGAACACGACGCCGACCAGCGCGAGCCACAGCATTCCGCCGTCCACCGCCGCGCGGAGAACCGCGAGCTTCGCCCAGAAGCCGAGGAACGGCGGCAGGCCCGCCAGCGATGCCATGACGCACAGGACGAGGCCGGCGAGCCACGGGCTGCGCGCATTGAGACCGCGGTAATCGTCGACGCGGTCGGCCTCGAAGCCACGGGAGGACAGCACCACGATCGTGCCGAACGCCGCCACCGCCATCAGCGCATAGCTGATCGCATAGAACATCGCGGCCGCGAGGCCCTGGCTACCGCCGCCTGCGAGACCCATGAACAGGAAGCCGACGTGCGAGACCGTTGAATACGCGAGCATGCGCTTGAAGTTGCCCTGCAGCATCGCCGCGAGGTTGCCGATGGCGAGCGAAGCCACCGCGATTGCCGCGACCAGCAGGCGCCACTGGTCGCTCAGGTCGCCGGCGGCCACTTCGAACAGGCGATAGGCCATGCCGAAGCTCGCGAGCTTCGGTGCGGAACCGACGAACAGGGTGATCGGCGTCGGCGCGCCCGTGTAGACGTCCGGCAACCACATATGGAACGGCGCGCCGCCGAACTTGAAGGCGACGCCCGCGAGCATGAAGACCACGCCCGTAATGAGCAGCATGTCGTTCGATGCCGACACCGCCGCGGCGATGCCTTCGAGATCGAGCGTGCCGGTCGCGCCATAGACGAGCGACATGCCGTACAGCAGCAGGCCCGAGGCGAGCGAGCCGAGCACGAAATACTTGATCGCCGACTCGGAGGCGAGCGGGCTGTCGCGATCGATCGCCACCAGTGCATACGAGCACAGGGCGAGCATCTCGAGACCGAGATAGACCATCACGAGGCTGCCGGCGGCGACCAGCAGCATCATGCCGACGGTCGCGAACAGCACGAGCACCGCGATCTCGCCGCGATAGAGCCCCCGCGCGCGCAGGAACGGCCAGATGTAGAGCAGCGACAGCAGCGAGATGCCGAGGATCGACACCTGCAATACGTCGGTCGCGGTGTCGCGGACGAACATGCCGCTGAGCGTGCTTACCTCGCCACCCGGCTGGTTCAGCACGAGCACGGCGGTGACGAGCAGCGCGACCACCGCACCGGCATGCGTCACGATCCGGCGCCGCTCGTCGAGGAACAGGTCGAGCATCAGCAGGAAGAAGGCGGCGCCCGTCAGTACCATCTCCGGGAGGAGTGGCAGCAGGTCGGCGGCGGTCGGCGTGGTCAGGGACATGCGGAGCGGATTCCGTCGGCGTGCTTACAGCTTGGTCGCTTCGATCTGCGCGGCGAGCTGCGCGATCGAAGGCTGCATGAGGTCCGTCAGCGGCTTGGGCCAGAGGCCGAGCAGCAGGACGCCGGCAGCGAAGGCGGAGAGCACGAAGCCCTCGCGGCGGTTGATGTCGGTCAGCTCCGCCACGTGCGGATTGGTGATGTCGCCCCAGATCACGCGCTTGACGAGCCACAGCGTGTAACCCGCGCCGATGATCAGCGTGGTGGCGGCCGCGAACGCGAGCAGCGGATGGGCCTGGAAGCTCGCGAGGATCACCATGAACTCGCCGACGAAACCCGACGTGCCGGGCAGGCCCGAATTCGCCATCGCGAACAGCACCATGAACGCGGCGAACCACGGCATCACGTTCGCGACGCCGCCGTAGTCACGGATCATGCGCGAATGCAGGCGGTCGTAGAGCACGCCCACGCAGCTGAACATCGCGCCGGAAATGAATCCGTGGCTGATCATCTGCACCATCGCGCCCTGCAGGCCGAGCTGCGCGCCTGCGGCATTGCCGTGCTCACGCACCATCGCCAAGGCGATGAAGGTGCCGAGCGTGACGAAGCCCATGTGCGAGATCGACGAATAGGCGATCAGCTTCTTCATGTCGTCCTGCACGAGGGCGACGAGGCCCACGTACACGACGGCGATCAGGCTCAGCGTGATCGCGAGCCACGCCCATTCGGCGCTGGCGTCGGGAACGATCGGCAGCGTGAAGCGCAGGAAGCCGTAGCCGCCGATCTTCAGCATGATCGCGGCCAGCACGACGGAGCCGGCGGTCGGCGCCTCGACGTGCGCGTCCGGAAGCCAGGTATGGACCGGGAACATCGGCACCTTCACCGCGAACGCGATGAAGAAGGCGAAGAAGAGCCACGTCTGCTCGGTCATCGACAGCGGCGCGGCATAGAGATCCGCGAGCTGCCAGCTGCCCGTCTTGAGGTAGAGATAGACCAGCCCGACCAGCATGAAGAGCGAGCCGAGGAAGGTGTAGAGGAAGAACTTCACCGACGCGTAGACGCGGCGCGGGCCGCCCCAGACGCCGATGATGATGAACATCGGGATCAGCATGCCTTCGAAGAAGACATAGAACAGCATCGAGTCCAGCGCCGCGAAGACGCCGACCATCAGGCCCTCGAGGATGAGGAATGCCGCGTAGTACTGGCTGACGCGCTGGTCGATCGAGCCCCACGCGCCGATCAGCACGAGGACGGAGGTGAACGTCGTCAGACCGATGAGGGCCGCCGAGATGCCGTCCACGCCGAGGTGGTAGTGGATGTCGTAGGCCGCGATCCAGATGCGGTTCTCGACGAACTGCATGCCGGGGTTGGCAAGGTCGAAGCCGGTGAACAGCGGGATGCTCGCCAGCAGCGTTACGGCGGCGACGAGCACCGCGAACCAGCGCGCCGCGTTCGGGCGCGTGTTGCCGAAGGCGAGCGTGGCCGCGCCGCCGAGGATCGGCAGCCAGATCAGGAGGCTCAACAAGGGGAAGGTCCCGTTCAGGGGCTCGGGGCTCACGTCGCGGATCCTAGGTTCATTGCCAGCCGCGGATGAGGAAGGCCAGGAGCAGGATCAGGCCGACGATCATCGCGAACGCATAGTGGTAGAGGTAGCCGGACTGCAGGCGACGCGACATGCGCGCGACCAGCTCGACGAGGCGGGCGCTGCCGTTCACGGCGGCGCCGTCGATCACGGCGCTGTCGATCGCGCGCGACGCCCGACCAAGGCCGACGCCGCCGCCGGCGAAGCCGTCGATCCACAGGTGGTCGAAGCCGTACTTGTTCTCGAGCACGCGGATCGGCAGCGCGAACATCCGGCGCGCGCGGTCCGCGAGCTCGGGCTTCCACAGGTACATCACCGTGGCGAGCGCGAAGCCCGCGAAGGCGAGCCAGAAGCCCGGCGTCTGGAAGCCGTGGAGCGCGAGCGCAGTCGGGCCGTGCCAGAACTCGGACTTCACCTGCGCCATCGTGTCGCGCGCGGCGTCGAGGTCGATCGCGCCGAGGAAGAACGGGAGCTGCTGGTGGTGACCGGCCCAGTCCGTGCCGAAGAGCATCGGGCCGGCCGTGAAGTAACCGACGAGAATCGACGGGATCGCCAGCAGGATCAGCGGCAGGGTGACCACCCAGGGCGACTCGTGCGGCTCGACCGGGCCGTGGTGGCCGTGGTCGTCGTGATGGCCATGGCCGTCGTCGTGCAGCGGCTCGTGCAACGTCTGGCTGCCTTCGTGGTGCGCGTCGACATTGGCATGCGCGTCGGACGGCGCCGCGTCGCGGAACCGCTCCTTGCCATGGAACGTGAGGTACAGCAGCCGGAAGCTGTAGAACGCGGTGACGAACGCGCCGAGCAGAACGGCCCAGTAGGCGTAGTCCGCGATCCACGAAGGATTCCGCTCCGCGGCGACGTGGGCGGCTTCGATGATCATGTCCTTCGAGTAGAAGCCGCTGAAGAACGGCGTCGCGACGAGCGCGAGCGTGCCGATTAGGCTCGTCCAGTACGTGATGGGCATGTACTTGCGCAGGCCACCCATCTTCCGCATGTCCTGCTCGTGGTGCATGCCGATGATCACGCTGCCGGCGGCCAGGAACAGCAATGCCTTGAAGAAGGCGTGCGTCATCAAATGGAAGACGGCCGCGGAATAGGCCGAGGCACCGAGCGCGACCGTCATGTAGCCGAGCTGCGAGAGCGTCGAGTAGGCGACGACGCGCTTGATGTCGTTCTGCACGATGCCGATCAGGCCCGTCCAGAAGGCGGTGGTCGCGCCGACGAACAGGATGAAGTTCAGCGCCGTCTGGCTGAGCTCGAACAGCGGCGACATGCGGGCGACCATGAAGATGCCCGCGGTGACCATCGTCGCGGCATGGATCAGCGCCGAGATCGGGGTCGGGCCTTCCATGGAGTCCGGCAACCAGACGTGCAGCGGCACCTGCGCCGACTTGCCCATCGCGCCGATGAACAGGCAGATGCAGATCACGGTGATCGCCGGCCACGCGACGCCGTCGAAGACCGGGAGGGTCTGCTGCGCGATCTGGCCGGCGTGCGCGAACACCACGCCGTAGTCGAGCGAGCCCGTGGTGAGGAGGATGCCGGCGATGCCCAGCAGGAAGCCGAAGTCGCCCACGCGGTTGACGAGGAACGCCTTGAGGTTCGCGAACACCGCTGTCGGCTTCTTGAACCAGAAGCCGATCAGCAGGTACGAAACCAGGCCCACCGCTTCCCAGCCGAAAAACAGCTGCAGGAAGTTGTTGCTCATGACCAGCATGAGCATCGAGAACGTGAACAGCGAGATATAGCTGAAGAAGCGCTGGTAGCCGGCGTCCTCGTGCATGTAGCCGATCGTGTAGATGTGCACGAGCAGCGACACGAAGGTGACCACCACCATCATCATCGCGGTCAGCTTGTCGACCATGAAGCCGACGTGGGCCTGGATGCCGCCGATGTCGAACCAGGTGTAGAGGTTCTCGTTGAACGGCGGCGCGCCCTGCCCCACGAGCTGCCAGAGCACGTGGATCGACAGGGCACAGCTCGTCGCCACGCCGAGGATCGTCGCCCAGTGCGCGCCGGCGCGGCCGATCTTCCGGCCGAACAGGCCGGCCAGGATCGAGCCGATCAGCGGGGCGAGGACGATCGCCAGCAGGACGGACTTGGAAATGGCGTGCTCCACTCCGGGCATCGGATCAACCCTTCATCGAATCGATTTCGGCCACGTTGATCGTGCGCCGGTTGCGGAACAGGGTGACGAGGATCGCCAGGCCGATCGCGGCCTCGGCGGCCGCGACCGTGAGGATGAAGAACACGAAGACCTGCCCGGCCGCGTCGCCCAGATGGCGCGAGAAGCCGACGAAGTTGATGTTCACCGCGAGCAGCATCAGCTCGATCGACATCAGCAGAACGATGATGTTGCGGCGGTTGAGGAAGATCCCGGCCACGCTGATGCAGAAGATCACCGCACCCAGCGCGAGGTAATGGCCGAGGGTGACGCCCCCGTCGAAAAGATTCATGCCTCGCCTCCGGTGTTCTCCGCGGCGGGCGGCGCCGGGCGCACCGCGTCCATGCGCACCATGCGCAGGCGGTCGGACGCACGCACCCTCGCCTGCCAGGCCGGATCTTGCTGGCGCACGCCCTCGCGGTGGCGAAGCGTGAGCATGACGGCGGCGACGACCGCGATGGTCAGGATCACCGCGGCGACCTCGAACGGCAGCAGGAAGTCGGTGAAGAGCGTCCGCGCGAGCCAGACCGTGTTCGGCGTGCCATCGGTCGCGGCATTGTCCGCGAAGGGCGTCGCCATGTTGGCGCGCACGCCGATCAACGTGACGATCTCGACGAGCATGACGATCGCGACCGCGAGGCCCACGGGAAGGTACCGGGCGAAGCCCTTGCGCATGGGGCCGACGTCGATGTCGAGCATCATCACCACGAACAGGAACAGCACCATCACGGCGCCGACGTAGACGAGGATCAGCGCGATGCCGAGGAACTCGGCGCCCGCGACGATCCACGTGCACGAGACGGAGAAGAACGTGAGCACCAGCGCGAGCACGGCATGCACCGGGTTCCGCAGGCTGATCACGGCGATCGCCGACAGCGTGGCGACCGTCGCGAACAGGAGGAATGCGATCTGCGCGAAGTCCATGGCGTCCTCAGCGGTAACGGGCATCGAGCTGCCGGCGCTCGGCCAGCTCGGTCTCGAGGCGGTCGCCGATCGCCAGCAGCTGCGGCTTGGTGACGATATTCTGGCCGCGTGCGTCGAAGTGGTACTCGAGGATGTGCGTCTCGACGATCGAGTCGACCGGGCACGACTCCTCGCAAAAGCCGCAGTAGATGCACTTGAACAGGTCGATGTCGTAGCGCGTGGTGCGCCGCGTGCCGTCCTCGCGCTTCTCGGAATCGATCGTGATGGCGAGCGCCGGGCACACCGCCTCGCACAGCTTGCACGCGATGCAACGCTCCTCGCCGTTCGGGTAACGGCGCAGCGCGTGGATCCCGCGGAAGCGGTGCGACTGCGGGATCTTCTCCATCGGGTACATCACCGTGTACTTCGGCTTGAAGAGGTACTTCAGCGTCAGCCACAGGCCCTGGAAAAGCTCCAGCAGCAGCAGGCTCTTGAAATAGGACGTGATGCGGTTCATGGGGTCGTCGCGTCTCTCACTCGCCGGGCAGGAAGACGCCGAAATAGGCCATCAGGGCGGTGACGCAGATCCACGCGATCGTGAGCGGAATGAAGACCTTCCAGCCCAGGCGCATGATCTGGTCGTAGCGGTAACGCGGGAACGAGGCGCGGAACCAGATGAAGGCACTGGCGAAGAACGCGGCCTTGAGCAGGAGCCACGGCCAGCCGCCCATCCAGAGCCAGTTCACGAGCCAGTGGACGTCCCCGTCGTACAGGCCCTGGAAAGGGCTCAGCCAGCCGCCGAGGAAGAAGATCGAGGTCAGGAAGCTGACCAGGATCATGTTCGCGTATTCGGCGAGGAAGAAGAGCGCGAACTGCGAGCCCGAGTATTCGACCATGTGGCCGGCGACGATCTCCGACTCCCCCTCGACCACGTCGAACGGCGCGCGGTTCGTTTCGGCGACGCCCGAGATGAAGTAGACGACGAACAGCGGCAGCAGCGGCAGCCAGAACCACTCGAACAGACCGGCATTGCCCGCCTGCGCCTGCACGATCGCCGAGAGGTTGAGCGTGCCGGCGGCGATCAGCACCCCGACCATCGCGAAGCCCATCGCGATCTCGTAGGACACCACCTGCGCGGCGGCGCGCATCGCGCCGAGGAAGGCGTACTTCGAGTTCGATGCCCAGCCCGCGAGGATGGTGCCGTAGACGCCCAGCGACGTCATCGCGAGCAGGTACAACAGGCCCGCATTGACGTCGGCGAGCACCAGCTTCGTGTCGAACGGCACGACCGCCCACGCCGCGAATGCCGGTGCGAGCGCGAGAAGTGGCGCCAGCACGTACAGGAACTTCTCCGCCCGTGCGGGCTGGATCACTTCCTTGAACAGCAGTTTGAAGACGTCCGCGAAGGCCTGCAGGATGCCCATGCCGACGTACATCGGCCCGTGGCGCACGTGCATCCAGCCGATGAGCTTGCGCTCCCAGACAACGTAGAACGCCACGGCGATGATCACCGGCATCGCGATCGCCAGGACCTTCAGGACGATCCAGGCCACCACGCCCGCGGCACCGAAGCCGAGGAACCAGTCGCGCAGCGCGTCGATCGATTCACCGAGCATGCGTCAGGCCCTCCCCATCTCGACGCGGCCGGCGCCCAGCGGCGCGGTCGCGCCATGGCCGCCTTCGACATACACGGTGCCCACCGCGACCTTGCCGCTCACCTCGACCGGGAGCACCGCGCTGCCCTCACCGATGCGAAAGCGGGCCATCACGCCGCTCGTCAGGCCGGCGGCATCCGCATCCTGCGCTGCGATGAACGCGCGCGCGTCACGGTTGAGCGGATGCTGCTGGAGCGCGGGCGCCCGGCGCACCACGGCGTCGACACGGTAGATACCCGGACTGACGGCGAGCTCGAGGCCCGTGCCGCCGCGCGCGGGTACCGCGCCGGCCGCGATCTGCACGTCCCGCGGCGCGATCGTTGCGCGCGCGCCCGCGAAGTCGACGAACTCGAAGCCCGGCGCGCCGAGCTCGCCGGCGAGCGCACGGATGACACGCCAGCCCGGACGTGCCTCGTCCGGCAGCTTTCCACCGGCCACGGCACGCTGGTCGCGACCTTCGAGGTTCGTGAGGGTCGCGTCGACTTCAGGCAACGCGCCGATCGGCAGGATCACGTCCGCGACGGCACGCGTCGATTCGCAGGCGAAGTGGCTGAACGCGACGACCTGCGCGCCCGACAGTGCGGCGAGTGCCGTCGCGCTCGCGGCGAAATCCAGGCCCGGCTCGATGCCGTACAGAACGTATGCGGAACGCGCGTCGGCGAGCATGCCGAGCGCGTCGCGCGAGGCCGGCAGCACGCCATGGCGCGCGAGCCCGAGCGCGTTCGCGCCCTGCGGGATGCGGCACAGGCGCGCGCCCGTCGCATTGGCAAGGTCGCGCGCGGCCGCACGGATCGACGCGGCATTCGGGCCGTTCTCGGCGATGGCGCCGACCACGACGGCCGCGGACGTCGCACCCTGCAACGCCTCGCGCAGGCCCGGATCGGCGAGCGCGCCGGCGAGTGCGGACGGCGCGACGATCTGGCGACCCGCGACTTCGAAGGCGAAGTCGAAGTCGACGGGGTTGACGACGTAGACCTTGGCACCGCGCATCCAAGCGCGGCGGATGCGCGCATGCAGCAGAGGCAGCTCGTGGCGCAGGTTGGAGCCGATGATGACGACGGCGTCGGCCGTCGAGAAGTCGGCGACCGGCATCGCGAACGGCTCGGCGGCGACGCCGTCGGAGAGGTCGCTCTGGCCGATACGGTGATCGAGGTTGCCGGTGCCGAGCGCCTCGGCCAGGCGCGCGAGCAGCGCACCCTCCTCGTTCGACGTCGACGGATGCACGAGCATGCCGAGGCGGTCCGCACCGTTGTCGCGCAGGATCTGCGCGGCGCGTGCGAGCGCCTGCTCCCACGACGCCTCGCGCCACTCGCCGCCCTCCTTCACCATCGGGCGCGTCGCGCGGTCGGCCGCGTAGAGGCCCTGGTGCGAATAGCGGTCGCGGTCCGACAGCCAGCACTCGTTGACCGCGTCGTTGTCGCGCGGGACGGTGCGCAGCACTTCGCCGCGACGCACGTGCAGGAACAGGTTGCTGCCGAGCGCATCGTGGTAGCCGAGCGATTCGCGCGCGGTCAGCTCCCACGGGCGGGCGCGGAACTGGAAGACCTTGTTGGTCAGCGCGCCGACCGGGCAGACGTCGATGACGTTGCCCGAAAGCTCGGTCGTCAGCGGCTTGCCGTCATAGGTGCCGATCTGCAGGTTCTCGCCGCGGTACATGCCGCCGAGCTCGTACGTGCCGGCGACTTCCGCGGTGAAGCGCACACAGCGCGTGCACTGGATGCAGCGCGTCATCTCGGTGGCGACCAGCGGACCGATGTCCTCGTCGGGCACCGTGCGCTTGCGCTCGGAGAAACGGGAGATCGACCGGCCGTAGCCCATCGACAGATCCTGCAGCTCGCACTCGCCGCCCTGGTCGCAGATCGGGCAGTCGAGCGGATGGTTGATCAGCAGGAACTCCATCACGTTGCGCTGGCTCTTCAGCGCCTTCTCGCTGCGCGTGACGACCTTCATGCCGTCCATCACCGGCGTGGCACAGGCCGGCGCCGGCTTCGGCATCTTCTCGACTTCGACCAGGCACATGCGGCAGTTCGCCGCGACGCTGAGCTTGTCGTGGTAGCAGAAGCGCGGGATCGGGATGCCCGCCTTATCGGCGGCCTGGATGATCATCGAGCCCTTGGGCGCGGCCATCTCGACGCCGTCGATCGTGACGGTGACGTGGTCGGGCGGCAGGTTCGGATTCACGGGCTGGGCGCTCATGCGGCCACCTGCTGCGTCACGACGGTGCCCGCCGCCTCGTCGTCGACGAGGAAGCGCTTATTGACGATCGCGTACTCGAATTCATGCCAGAAATGTCTCAGGAAGCCCTGCACCGGCCACGCGGCGGCCTCGCCGAACGCGCAGATGGTGTGGCCCTCGATCTGGCCGGCGGCGGCGCGCAGCATGTGCAGGTCGTCGAGCGTCGCGGTCTTCTCGACGATGCGCGTGAGCATCCGGTACATCCAGCCGGTGCCTTCGCGGCACGGCGTGCACTGGCCGCACGACTCCTTGAAGTAGAAGCGCGCGATGCGCTGGCAGGCGCGCACCATGCACGTCGTGTCGTCCATCACGATGACCGCGCCCGAGCCGAGACCGGAGCCGGCCTTCTGGATCGAGTCGTAGTCCATCGTCAGCGACATCATCGTGTCGCCCGGCAGCACCGGCATCGACGAGCCACCCGGGATGACGCCCTTGAGCTTCCGGCCGCCGCGAACGCCGCCGGCCATCTGCAGCAGCTCGGAGAACGGGGTGCCCAGGCGGATCTCGAAATTGCCCGGGTTGGCCACATGACCGGACACGGAGAACACCTTCGGGCCGCCATTGTTCGGCTTGCCCAGCCCGGCGAACCATTCCGCGCCATTGCGGATGATCGCCGGCACCGAGGCGTAGGTCTCGGTGTTGTTGATGGTCGTCGGCTTGCCGTAGAGGCCGAAGTTCGCCGGGAACGGCGGCTTGTAGCGGGGCTGGCCCTTCTTGCCTTCCAGCGACTCCATCAGGGCGGTCTCTTCACCGCAGATGTAGGCGCCGGCACCGAGCGCGCCGTAGATGTTGACATCGACGCCGCTGCCCAGCACGTTCTTACCAAGAAGCCCGTTCTCGTAGGCCTCCTTCAGCGCCTGCTCGAAGTGCTCGAACGGCTCGTGGTGGAATTCGCCGCGCAGGTAGTTGTAGGCGGCAGTCGAACCCGTCGCGTAGCAGGCGATCGCCATGCCCTCGACGACCGCATGTGGATTGAAGCGCAGGATGTCGCGGTCCTTGGCCGTGCCCGGCTCGGACTCGTCCGAATTGCACAGGATGTACTTCTGGCCCGGGCCCTTCGGCATGAACGACCACTTCAGGCCCGTCGGGAAGCCCGCGCCGCCGCGGCCGCGCAGGCCCGAGGCCTTCACCATGTCGATGATCGCCGCCGGCTCGATCCTCTCGGTCAGGATCTTGCGCCACGCCGCGTAGCCGCCCGTCTTGAGATAGTTCTCGTACGACCACGGCGTGTCGAAGTGCAGCGTCGTGTAGACGACGTTGTGCTCCTGCGGCGCCGGGCCGACCGGGCCGTAGCCCTTGGAATAGTCGTGGTGGGAATGCGCCATGGCGCCGTTACTCCAGCCCGTCGAGAAGCGCGTCGACCTTCGCGGGGTCGAGCTTCTCGTGGTAATGCCCGTTGATGACGACGACCGGCGCCCCGCAGCAGGCGGCGAGGCATTCCTCTTCGCGCTTCAGGTAGACACGGCCGTCGGCCGTGGACTGGCCGAGCTTGCAGCCGAGCTTCCTTTCGGCGTGCTCGACGAGCTGCTCGGCGCCGTTGAGCCAGCAGCTGATGTTCGTGCAGAAGGCGACGTTGTGGCGGCCGACCTTCTCCGTCTCGAACATCGAGTAGAAGCTTGCGACCTCGTAGGCCCACACCGGTGGAATACCGATGTACTTGGCCACCGCGGCGATCAGCTCGTCCGACAGCCAGCCACCGTTCTGCTCCTGCACCGCATGCAGGCCCTGCAGCACCGCCGAGCGGCGGCGATCGGCCGGGAATTTCGACAGCCAGTGGTCGATGTGCGCGCGAGTGGCGTCCGTCAACGCGACCATCGGGTCGACGTTCTGGCAGGCCTCGAAATTGCCGGTCGCTTTCATTGCAGTCCGAATGCTCGCCGCGTCAGCGGTCGATCTCGCCGAAGACGATGTCGTAGGTGCCGATCATCGCGACCACGTCGGCCAGCATGTGGCCCTTGACGATCGCGTCCATCGACGAGAGGTGTGCGAAGCCCGGCGCGCGGACCTTCAGGCGGAACGGCTTGTTCGCGCCGTCCGAGATCAGGTACACGCCGAACTCGCCCTTCGGGGCTTCCACCGCCGCATAGGTCTCGCCCGGCGGCACGCAGTAGCCCTCGGAGAAGAGCTTGAAGTGATGGATGAGGGCTTCCATGTCGTCCTTCATCTCCTCGCGCTTGGGCGGGGCGACCTTGAAGTTGTCGACGATCACGGGGCCCGGGTTCGCCCGAAGCCACTTCACGCACTGCTGGATGATCTTGTTCGACTCGCGCATCTCCGCGACACGCACCAGGTAGCGGTCGTAGCAGTCACCGCCGGTGCCGATCGGGATGTCGAAGTCGACCTGATCGTAGCGCGCGTAGGGCTGCGTCTTGCGCAGGTCCCAAGCGACGCCCGAGCCGCGCAGCACCGGGCCGCTCATGCCCCAGGCATGCGCCTGCTCCGGCGAGATCACGCCGACGCCGACGGTGCGCTGCTTCCAGATGCGGTTCTCGGTGAGGAGCGTCTCGTACTCGTCGATACGCGTCGGGAAGTCGCGCGTGAACGCCTCGATGAAGTCGAGCACGGAGCCTTCGCGCGACTCGTTGAAGCGCTTGAGGTCCTTGCCCTTGCGCCATGGCGACTCGCGGTACTTCGACATGCGCTCCGGCAGGTCGCGGTACACGCCGCCGGGACGGTAATACGCGGCGTGCAGGCGCGCGCCCGACACCGCCTCGTACACGTCCATGAGCTCCTCGCGCTCGCGGAACGCATAGAGGAAGACCGCCATCGCGCCGAGGTCGAGCGCGTTCGAGCCGATCCACATCAGGTGGTTCTTGATGCGGGTGATCTCGTCGAACATCGTCCGGATCCACTGCGCGCGCTCCGGGGCCTCGATGCCCAGCAGCGTCTCGACGGCGCGCACGTAGGCGTGCTCGTTGCACATCATGGACACGTAGTCCAGCCGGTCCATGTACGGGACCGACTGGTTGAACGGCTTGGTCTCGGCGAGCTTCTCGGTGCCGCGATGAAGCAGCCCGATGTGCGGATCGGCGCGGCGCACGACTTCGCCGTCCATCTCGAGGATCAGGCGCAGCACGCCGTGAGCGGCCGGATGCTGTGGGCCGAAATTCAGCGAATAGTTGCGGATCTCGGGACCGCCGCCACCGGCGGGGGCACCCATGTCATCGGCGAGGCTCGGAGGGACGACGACGCTCATTTCCTGGACTCCGCACGCTGGGCGGCTTCGCCCTGCGACGTCTCGTAGCGCGCGTCGTCGCGGATCACGCGCGGCACGAGCACGCGCGGCTCGATGGTGACGGGCTGGTAGACCACGCGCCTGCGCTCGGCGTCATAGCGCACTTCGACATTGCCGATCAGCGGGAAATCCTTGCGGAACGGATGCCCGACGAAGCCGTAGTCGGTGAGGATGCGGCGCAGGTCCGGATGGTTGTCGAAAACGATGCCGTAGAGGTCGAACGCCTCGCGCTCGAACCAGTTGACCCCCGCCCAGACGTCGACGAGCGACGGCACCGAGGGCACGTCGTCGTCCGCGGCGAAGCAGCGGATGCGCACGCGCATGTTGTGCTGCACGGACAGCAGGTGCGCGACGACGGCGAAGCGGCGATCGGTCTCCAGCGCGGCGCCGTTCGGCTGCTCGCCCCAGAGGATCCGGCCGGTGCTCTTGCCCTCGACACCGCGCGAGAAACCTTCGTTCGAGACGGAGGTGTCCCACTCGTCGCTGCCGTAGCTGAGGTAGTCGACGCCGCAGAGGTCGACAAGCTGCTCGAAACCGAAGTCGTCGCGCAGCGCGAGGGCCGTTTCGAACCATGCCGCGGGCGAGATCTCGAGCGTCAGCTCGCCGCGCGGCTCGGCGACGCTCACCGCGGCCGCGGGAAAGCGCTCGCGCAGCGCCGCCGCGAGCGCGCGCGTCGAAGCGAACCCGGCGGCCATCAGCGGATACCCTGGCGAGCATCGCCGAAATTGGTGCCGCGGCGGATCTTCTTCTGGAGCTGCAGGATGCCGTAGGTCAGCGCTTCGGCGGTCGGCGGGCAGCCCGGCACGTAGATGTCGACGGGAACGATGCGGTCACAGCCGCGGACGACCGAATACGAGTAGTGGTAGTAGCCGCCGCCGTTCGCGCAGCTGCCCATCGAGATGACCCATTTCGGGTCCGGCATCTGGTCGTAGACGCGGCGCAGCGCCGGCGCCATCTTGTTGACCAAGGTACCGGCCACGATCATCACGTCCGACTGGCGCGGCGAAGGCCTGAACACGACGCCGTAGCGGTCGAGGTCGAGGCGCGATGCGCCCGCATGCATCATCTCGACCGCGCAGCACGCCAGACCGAAGGTCATCGGCCACATCGAACCGGTGCGTGCCCAGTTCCAGAGCGTGTCCAGGTTGGTCGTGACGAAGCCCTGCTGCATGACCGGGTTCTGGTCCTCCGGCAGCAGGATGTCATCCAGCCGCCCTTCGGGCAGCGGGTTGTGCATCAGGTTTGAGAATTTCTCGAGTGCGCTCATGGGCTCACTCCCACTCCAGGGCGCCCTTCTTCCACACGTAGGCGAATCCGATCACCAGCAGCGCGAGGAAGGTGCCCATCTCGATCAGGCCGAAGACCCCGAGCTCGCGGAAGACGAGCGCCCAGGGGAAGACGAACGCGATCTCCAAGTCGAAGACGATGAAGATGATCGCGATCAGGTAGTAGCGGACGTTGAACTGCATGCGCGCGTCTTCGAAAGCGTTGAAGCCGCTTTCGTACGGGAGCAGTTTTTCGGCATTCGGCGTCTTCGGCCCGAGTACGCGGCCGACGATGATGAGTGCGACGCCGATGCCACCGGCGACGATCAGGAACAGCAGGGTCGGCAGGTATTCGGCCAGCACTCGTGTTCTCTCGGTCTCGCGGGCATGCGTGCGCGTCGACCGCGGCGGCGCCTGCGCCGCCCCGCGCCCGTTGCACGGGGTCGGGGATGTTCCGGTGAATGGTGCCCAAGGGGGGACTCGAACCCCCACGACCTAAGTCGCTACCACCTCAAGGTAGTGCGTCTACCAATTCCGCCACCTGGGCAAAAGCTTGTCATCCGGGACGTTTCGGGCCAGTCATCCGCCCTGCTCCAGCGCTCCGTGCCAGAGCTTCACATTGTACCTGAATTCCGGGAATTAACCACCCGTCGACGGCGTTTGCGTCGTCGAAGGCGCAGCGGTCGGCGCGGCCGGAACCGCGGCGCCGGTCGGAGCCGGCGCGACCGGAACGGAAGTACCCGAGGCCGCGGGGGCGGCCGGGACCGAGGCACCGGACGATGCAGGCGCAGCCGGCACCGTGGAGGGTGCCGGAACAGCGCCCGTCGCGGGAGCGGCCGGCACTTCCGTCATGAGGCTCTCGGACTCCGTCCGCGTCGCACGCACGCCCTTGCTGGCCTGCCAAGCCATCAGCAGGGTGATGCCGAAGAAGGCGATGGCGAGCCACTTCGTCGCCTTCGTCAGGAAGTTCGCCGAGCCGCGTGCGCCGAACACCGTGCCCGACGCGCCGCCACCGAAGCCGGAACCGGCCTGGGCGCCTGCGCCGCGCTGCATGAGGATGAGCGCGATCATCGCGATCGCGAGCAGCACGTAGATGATGTTGAGGAACAGCATCGGACTATCCGTTAGGCCTGGCGGGCCGCGGCCCGGACGATGGCATTGAAGTCGGCCGCCACCAGCGAGGCGCCCCCGACGAGCCCGCCGTCGACGTCGGGCTGTGCGAACAGCTCGGCCGCGTTGTCGGGCTTGACGCTGCCGCCATAGAGGATCGGCAGCGAGCCGGCGATTCTAGCATCGTACTGGGCGATCTCACCACGGATGAAGGCGTGGACCTCCTGCGCCTGCTCCGGGCTGGCCGTGCGGCCGGTGCCGATCGCCCAGATCGGCTCGTAGGCGACGACGGCGCCGTCCAGGGCGGCCGCGCCATGCGCCTCGAGCAGCGGGGCCAGCTGCTGTTCGATGCGCCATTCCGTGCGGCCGTCCTCGCGGTCGTGCAGCGTCTCGCCGACGCAGAGCACCGGCACCAGGCCCGCCGCGCGCGCGGCCATGAACTTCGCGGCCACGATTTCGCTCGTCTCGTGGTGGTACTGCCGGCGCTCGGAATGACCCACCAGCCCGAAGCGCGCGCCGACGTCGACCAGCATCGCTGCCGACACTTCACCCGTGAACGCGCCCTTCCCGTTCGCGCTGACGTCCTGCGCGCCGAACTCGAGGCCGCGGTCGCCGTACCGGGACGCGAGGTCCGCCAGGTAGGGCACGGGCGGCAGGATCAGGCGCTCGACACCCGGCGGCGCGGTCTCGGCCGCGACCTCGTCGAGCAATGCGCAGGCGAAGGCGCGGTCCCCGTGCAGCTTCCAGTTCCCGGCGACGATTCGACGGCGCATTGCGGTCTCCGATGGCAAAGTCGCGGAAGTCTAGCCTTCGACAGGAACGACAGCCACGTGCCGAGCCTCGCCGGCCTGCCTCCGATCGAGAACCCGGCTGCACGCCTGCTCGTGCTGGGGAGCATGCCCGGCGCGGCGTCGCTCCGGTCGGGGCGCTATTACGGACATCCGCAGAACCTGTTCTGGGTCTTCATGGGCCGCCTGGTCGGTGCCGGGCCCTCCCTGCCCTACGCGCAGCGCATCGAGCGGCTGGTCGGCTCTGGCGTCGCCCTCTGGGACGTCATCGCCTCCTGCGAGCGCGAGGGGAGCCTGGACAGCGCGATCCGCGATGCGCGCGCGAATGATTTCGGCGACTTCTTCGCGAGGCATCCGCGTCTGCGACTGGTGGCCTTCAACGGAGCGGCCGCCGAGCAGACGTTCCTGCGCCATGTGCCGGCCACGACGATCCCCGCGGGCACGACGCTGCATCGGCTGCCGTCGACGAGCCCGGCGAACCGGCAGCTGGATACGGAATCGAAGTTCGCCGAGTGGCGAGCCGCGTTCGTGGAAGCAGGAATCCACCCGCTCGAAGCGGGCGCCTGAGACGACGACGGCGGCCGAAGCCGCCGTCGCACGGATGACGCAGCCCTTTACTTGAGCTTGATCTCGCGCAGCCGTTCTTCGAGATAGCCCTGTGCGGTGATCGGTTCCGGATAGCGGCTCGGATTGTCGGCCGTCACGCAGGACGGCAGCACGTCGATGACGAAATCCGGGTTGGGATGCAGGAAGAACGGCGTCGAATACCGCGGTTGCCGTGCCTTCTCGCCGGGCGGATTGACCACGCGGTGCGTTGTCGACGGATACACGTGGTTGGTCAGGCGCTGCAGCATGTCGCCGATGTTCACGACGATGGTGTCCGCCTGCGCCGTGAACGGCACCCACTCGCCCTTGCGCGATTTCACCTCGAGCCCTTCCGCGCTCGCGCCGACGAGAAGCGTGATGAGGTTGATGTCCTCGTGGGCGCCGGCGCGCTCGTTGGGCACGTCCGGCGTGGTGATCGGCGGGTAATGAATCGGGCGCAGGATCGAATTGCCCTCATTCGTCACGTTGACGAAGTAGTCGCCGGGCAGGCCGATGTGCAACGCGAGTGCGGAGAGCATGCGCGAGCCGAGCGCGTCGAGTTCGCAATACAGGCGGTAGCCGACGTCGCGGAACTCGCGGACTTCCTCCGGCCAGACGTTCGGCGGCATCACGTCGGCGTACTTCGAATCGCGCGCGATCTCGCGGCCGATGTGGAAGAACTCCTTGAGGTCGAAGTGCTGCGCGCCCTTCGCGGTCTCGATGCCGAACGGCGTGTAGCCGCGCGCGCCGCCGCCGCCCGGGATGTGGTACTTGCGCTTGACCTCGTCCGGCAGCGCGAAGAACTCCGCGAAGACGCGATATGCATCGTCGATCAGCCGCGCGTCGATGCCGTGGTTGCGGATGCCGGCGAAGCCCCATTCGCGGTAGGTTGCGCCGAGCTCGGCGACGAAGGCGTCGCGATCGGCCTGCGGTGCGTCGTCGGTGAAACGCTGGATGTCGAGGGTCGGAATCTGGCTCATGGGATCACGGTGCAGGAGGGCAGCCGGCAGGGTCGCCGGCGGACGACGCGGCCTTGACCGGCGTCAGGGCGGCGGCACGCACGGCCTCCGCGAGCGTATCGAGGGTGGACTGCACGAGCGCGGCGTCGTCGGCCTCCACCGTCACGCGGACGACCGGTTCCGTGCCCGAAGGCCGCAGGAAGGCTCGCCCCCGGCCCTGCACCGCCGCCTGCGCGGCCGCGAGCGCGCTTTTCACCGAGTCGGCGTCCGCGGGCTTCGCGCCCGCCCCGTAGCGGACGTTGATGGTCTTCTGTGGCACGCGATGCAGGCCGGCGAGCGCCTCGGAGAGGCTCACGCCGCATCGGCGCAGCACTTCGAGTACCTGCAGGGCGCTCACGATGCCGTCGCCGGTGCTCACGCGATCCAGGCACAGCAGGTGGCCGGACGCCTCGCCGCCCAGCACGCCGCCGTTCGCGATGAGCTGCTGGTGCACGTAGCGGTCGCCCACCTTCGCGCGCACGAACTCGATCCCGAGCGCGCCGAGGGCCTGCTCCAGGCCGAAGTTCGTCATCAGCGTGCCGACCACGGGGCCGCGCAGGCGGCCGGTCTTCTGCCAGTCGGTCGCGAGCACGTAGATCAGGTCATCGCCGTCGCGCACGTTGCCGTCGGCGTCGACGAACAGCACGCGGTCACCGTCGCCGTCGAAGGCGATGCCGAGGTCCGCGCCCGACTCGACCACCAGCTTGGCGAGGGCCTCCGGGTGCGTCGACCCGACGCCGTCGTTGATGTTCACGCCGTTCGGCTCGACGCCGATCGCGGTGATGCGCGCGCCGAGCTCGCGCAGCACCATCGGCGCGAGCTGGTACGTCGCGCCATTCGCGCAGTCCATGGCGATGCGCATGCCCCCGAGGTCGAAGCCGCGCGGGACGGACGTCTTGCAGGCCTCGATGTAGCGGCCCAGCGCGTCGCGGGTGCGCAGCGCCTTGCCGAGCTCGTCCGACGCCGCGGTGCGGAACGGCTCGTCCAAGGCCGCCTCGATCGCGAGCTCGGTCTCGTCGTCGAGCTTCTCGCCTTCGGCGGAGAAGAACTTGATGCCGTTGTCGTGGTGCGGATTGTGCGAGGCGGAGATCACGATGCCGCCGTCGGCGCGCAGCGAGCGCGTGAGGTGCGCGACGGCGGGCGTGGGCATCGGGCCCATCAGCTGCACGTCGACGCCGGCCGCGACCAGGCCCGCCTCGAGCGCGGCCTCGAACATGTAGTTCGAGATGCGGGTGTCCTTGCCGATGATCACGACGGGCTTGCGCCAGCCCGGCCCCCGCGCACGCAGCGCGTGGCCGTAGGCATTGCCCAGGCGCAGCACGAAGTCCGCCGAGATGGCGCCCTCGCCCACGCGGCCGCGGATGCCATCGGTGCCGAAGTAGCGGCGACTCACGCCTCGGCCTCCGCCTGCGGGGCGGGCTGCTTCATCATCAGCGCGAGCAGCGCGGCCAGGCGATCGCGCATCTGGCGGCGATCGCAGATGAGGTCGATCGCGCCATGCTCGACGAGGAACTCGGAGCGCTGGAAGCCCTCGGGGAGCTTCTCGCGCACCGTCTGCTCGATCACGCGCGGGCCGGCGAAGCCGATCAGGGCCTCGGGCTCGGCGATGTTGATGTCGCCGAGCATGGCGAACGAGGCCGAGACGCCGCCGGTGGTCGGATGCGTGAGCACCGAGACGTAGGGCAGGCCCGCGGCACGCAGGCGCCCGAGTGCCGCGGAGGTCTTCGCCATCTGCATGAGCGAGAACAGGCTCTCCTGCATCCGCGCGCCGCCCGAGGCCGAGAAGTTCACGAACGGGCAGCCGATCTCGAGCGCAGTCTCGGCCGCGCGCGCGAAGCGCTCGCCGACCACCGAGCCCATCGAGCCCCCCATGAAGGCGAAATCGAACGAGGCGGCGACGAGCGGGCGGCCGACGAGCGTGCCGCGCATCGCGATCAGCGCATCACGCTCGCCGGTGGACTTCTGCGCGGCACGGATGCGGTCGGCGTACTTCTTCTGGTCGCGGAAGCGCAGGACGTCGACCGGGCCGAGCTGGGCCGCGATCTCCTGCGTCGAGCCGGGGTCGAACAACGCGGCGAGCCGCGCGCGGGCCCGGATCGGACGATGGTGCGAGCACTTCGGGCAGACCTCGAGGTTCTCCTCGAGCTCGGTGCGGTAGAGCGCGGCGGCGCAGCGATCGCACTTTTCCCACAGCCCCTCGGGGACGCTGCGGCGGCGCGAGGCGCCCTCGGTGCGGATGCCCGAAGGCATGAGCTTCTTGAGCCAGGACATGCGGGAGGCTCCCCCTTTCGTTCATTTCGGCCGACGAACGGCCAGCACGGCAGTGTAGCGCAGCGGCCGGAGCCGCCGGACGGGCGTCAGGCGTCGAGCGCGGCGCGCAACGGCGCGAGGAAGCCGCGCGCGGCGGCGGACGGGTCTGCCGCCCCCGCGATCGCCGCGACGAGCGCGCTGCCGACCACGACGCCCTCGGCATCGACCGCCATCGCGGCCGCGCTGCGCGCGTCCTTGATGCCGAACCCTGCCACCACGGGCACGGGCGACGCCTCGCGGATGGCACGCAGGCGCTCGCCCGCGGCCCCGGTGTCGAGACCGTCGGCGCCGGTCACGCCCGCGAAGCTCACGTAGTACAGGTAGCCGCGCGCGAGCGTGCGCAGTCGCGCGATGCGTGTGTCGTCGGAGGTCGGCGACGCGAGAAGGATCAGCGCGACGCCGGCCGTGTCGAAGGCGTCGCGGAACTCGTCCGCCTCCTCCGGCGGCAGGTCGACGAGCAGGATGCCGTCGACGCCGGCGGCCGCCGCCTGCTGCGCGAAGCGGGACGCGCCGCGGATCTCGACCGGATTCAGGTAGCCCATCAGCACGACCGGCGTGCCTTCATCCGTCTCGCGGAACGACCGAACGCAGCCGAGCACGTAATCGATGCCGGCGCCACGCGCGAGTGCGCGCTCGGAGCTGCGCTGGATGACCGGGCCGTCCGCCATCGGATCCGAGAACGGCACGCCGAGCTCGAGCACGTCGGCGCCCGCCTCGACAAGCGCGTGGAGCACGGGGACGGTCGCCTCGAGCGAAGGATCGCCGGCGGTGACGAAGGGGACCAGCGCCTTGCGGCCGGACGCGCGCAGCTCGGCGAAACGACGATCGATACGGTTCATGGATCTCGCAGGTCGGCGCCGTGGCGCCGGATCAGAAGACGAGGCCGTCGCGGGCCGCGATGGTGTGCACGTCCTTGTCGCCACGCCCGGACAGGTTGCAGAGCACGAGCGCGTCGCGCGGCAGCTCGCGGGCGAGCTTGATCGCCTGCGCGATCGCATGGCTCGACTCGAGCGCCGGCAGGATGCCTTCCAGGCGCGTGAGCCGGTAGAAGGCGTCCATCGCTTCGGCGTCGGTGACGCCGACGTAATCCGCGCGCCCGGTGTCCTTGAGGAAGGCGTGCTCGGGGCCCACGCCCGGATAGTCGAGGCCCGCGGAGACGGAATGGGTCTCGATGATCTGGCCGTCGTCGTCGCAGATCACATAGGTGCGGTTGCCGTGCAGCACGCCCGGCCGGCCGGCGGCGAGCGACGCCGCATGGCGGCCCGTCTCGATGCCGTCGCCCGCGGCCTCCGCGCCGACGAGGCGCACGGCCGCATCGTTGAGGAAGGCGTGGAAGATGCCGATCGCATTGCTGCCACCGCCGACGCAGGCGGTGACCGCATCGGGAAGCCGCCCGTATTCGGCGAGCATCTGTGCCCTCGCCTCGCGGCCGACGATCGCGTTGAAGTCGCGCACCATGCGCGGATACGGATCGGGGCCGGCGACGGTGCCGATGATGTAGAACGTGTCGCGCACGTTCGTGACCCAGTCGCGCATCGCCTCGTTGAGCGCGTCCTTGAGCGTCGCCGAGCCGCTGGTCACCGGCACGACGGTCGCGCCGAGCAGCTTCATCCGGTAGACGTTGATCTTCTGGCGCTCGATGTCGGTCGCGCCCATGTAGACGACGCATTCGAGCCCAAGGCGGGCCGCCACGGTCGCGCTCGCCACGCCGTGCTGCCCGGCGCCGGTCTCCGCGATGATGCGTGTCTTGCCCATGCGGCTGGCGAGCAGCGCCTGGCCGATCGTGTTGTTGATCTTGTGCGCGCCGGTGTGGTTGAGGTCCTCGCGCTTGAGCAGGATGCGCGCGCCGCCGACCTCGCGGCTCAGCCGCTCGGCTTCGTAGATCGGGCTCGGGCGGCCGACGTAATGCGCGAGATCGTTGTCGAAGGCCTCGACGAACGCGGGGTCGATACGCGCGGCGTCGTAGGCCTCGGCGAGCTCCTGCAGCGGACCCATCAGGGTCTCGGCGACGAAGCGCCCGCCGAACCGGCCGAAGTGGCCGCGCGCGTCTGGGAAGGCGTGGAAATCGGAAGGCTGGGCGACGGCGGACATCGGGACCACTGGGGCGGGCCGCGGCGGTGCGGCCCGCCAGTTTAGGCGATCAGCAGACCGCTGCGGTGCTGTCAGTGTGGCAGTCCGCGCGCCGCACTTCCTCGACGAACCGGCGCATCTTGTCGCCGTCCTTGATGCCCGGTTCGGCCTCGATGCCGCTCGAGACGTCGACGGCCCAGGGCGTCGCCGTGGAGACCGCCTCGAAGACGTTCTCGGCCGTCAGGCCGCCGGCGAGTGCATAGGGTTTCTGCAGGTCCTTCGGGATCTTGGTCCAGTCGAACGTGCGGCCCGTGCCGCCGGCTCCACCGGGACGATGGCTGTCCAGCAGGAAGCCCGCGGCGCCGGGGAACCGCAGCTGCAGGTAGTGCGGCGCCATGATCTCGTCGCCCATCGGCACGGCCTTGAGGTACGGCAGGCCGAAGCTGCGGCAGAAGGCGTCGTCCTCGCTTCCGTGGAACTGCAGCAGGCTCGGGCGCACCTGGCGGACGACGTCGCGCACCTCCTCCAGCGAGTTGTCCTGGAACAAGGCGACCGCATCGACCAGCGGAGCGAGCGCCTGGCGCATCGCGCGGGCCTCCTCCGGCGCGATGCGGCGGCTGCTCCTGTGCGAGAACACGAAGCCGATGCCGTCCACGCCGAGCTCGCAGGCCAGGCGCACGTCGCCCGGCCGCGTGAAGCCACAGAATTTGATGCGGGTCCTGAAGAGCGTTCGGTTCACAGGGTGACCTCGGGGGGAAGGTTCCAGTCCGCCGGATAGCGCGGGCCGAGAAAGACCAGGCCGGCGGACGGCGCGGTCGGGCCGGCGCGCGTGCGATCGCGACCGGCAAGGAGTTCGGCGATCCACCCTTCGGGTTTCTCGCCACGGCCGACCATCAGCAGGCTACCGACGATATTCCGGACCATGTGATGGAGGAAAGCATTGGCCTGCACCTCCACCTCCACGACCTCGCCGGTGCGTCGCACGAGGATCTCCTGCATTTCGCGCCGTGCATGCGTCGCCTGGCAGTGCACGGTGCGGAATGCGGAGAAGTCGCGCTCGCCGAGAAGCGACTGTGCCGCCCGGTGCATCGCGGTGGCGTCAAGCGGCCTTCGCTCCCAGGCGAGCATCTGCCGTTGCAGCGCGGGGCGCACGGCGCGGTTGACGATCCGGTAGACGTAGCGGCGGGCGCGCGCCGAGAAGCGTGCATTGAAGTCACCGGCGACGGGCACGCACCAGCGGATGCAGACCTCCGGCGGCAGGCGCGTGGTGCCGCCGAGCATCCAGCTGCGCGCGTCGCGCGCGGTGGTCGCGTCGAAATGGATGACCTGGCAGGTGGCGTGGACGCCGGCGTCGGTGCGCCCCGAGCAGGTCACCTCGACCGGGTGCCCGGCGATGGACGACAGCGCGTCCTCCACGGTCGCCTGCAGCGTGGGCAGCGGCGTGGGCTCGGGCATGCCATGCGGGCTGAGCCGCTGCCAGCCGCTGAAGCCACCGCCGTCGTACTCGACGGCCGCGGCCCAGCGCCTGCGTGGAACCTCGGAGGGAGCGCAGTCCGGGGTTTCGGTCATCCGATGTCGCGCAGCATGCGCGTGGCGACCGTGCGCGCGGTCGCGTCCTTGCCGTCGGCGACCTCGCCCAGCAGCCGGCGCGCGTTGTCGGCGTCGCCGAGGTCGAGGTAGGCCTGCGCGAGTTCGAGGCGGTCGATGTCGGTCTGCGGCGCGGCCTCCGCCAGGTGATCGACCGAACCGACCGCAGGTGCGGCAGCCGAGGCGCCGGCGGGCGCGGCCCAGCGCGGCGTCTCCGTCACGGCGGGCGCGGCGGCGGGGACCGGCGCCGATGCGGGCGCGGCGGCGGCCGGCTTGCGCTGCCAGGACGGCACCGCCTCCGGTGCGGGGGCCTTGTCGCGCGTCGTGGCCATCGGCATTGCCTTGGAGCCGGTCGCGGCAGGCGCAGACGAATTGGCGAAGGCATCGGCGACGGACGGCCTCGGCTCGGTCGGCACAAATGCAGGCCGCAGGCGGGCGCGGCGGCGGTTCCAGGCTGCGGCGGCGAGGCCGAGCAGCACGAGCGCGCCACCGGCGATCCACGGCAGCGGCGACGAATAGCCGGGATCCGCGGGCGCCTGCGCGCCCTGCTTCTGCGCCGCCGCCATCTCGGCATCCTTGAGCGCGATCAGCTTCTGCTGGTCGGCCTGGAGCTTCTCGAGGTCGGCGACGCGGCTGCGGAGCTCCTGCAGCTCGGCATCGCGCGCGGCGAGCGTCTCCTTCGTCTGTTGCAGTTCCTGTCGAAGCATGTCGCCCTCGCCTCCGGCCGCGATGCCGGACTGTGTACCCGCCGCGGCTGCACGACCGGCGCCGGGCGGGAGGATTTCGAGCCGCCCGCGCGGCGCGGCGGCCGGTGCGGCGTCGGGTACCGCCGCTGCGACGGGTGCCTGCGGCTGCGTACGTGCCTCGCGCCAGCGTCGGGAATAGGTACGCACCAGCGTGGCGGCCTCGCGTGCTTCGACGGCCTCGAGCTCCGCGCTGGCCGGCACCCGGAGGACCGCACCGCGCCGCAGCTGGTTGATGTCGCCGCCGATGAAGGCCCCGGGATTCGCGCGCAGCAACCCGATCATCGTCTGCTCGGCCGTCGCGCCGTCGGGCGCGACCTGCGCGGCGATGCGGGAAAGCGTGTCGCCCTGGCGCACGCGGTAGTTCGCGGGCGATTCCGCCGAGGTCGCGGCGACCGGCGCCGCCGGCGTGGCCTCGGGGACCGGTGCAGGACGCGGCGCCTGCGGGGCCGGCACCACCACCGGTGGACGCTCGATCACCTGCGGCGTCGCGACCACCGGCGCCTGCACCGGTTCGACCGGCGCCGCGGCGACCGAGCCCGGCGTATCGACCACGGCCGAGTACTCGCGGACCAGACGCCCCTGCCCCCAGTCGACCTCGACCAGGAACGTGAGCACGGGCTCGGTGACCGGCTGCGAGGAGGTCACGCGGATGATCGGGCGGCCGGCGGCGTCCTTCGCCACCGTGAACTGCAGGTCCGCCACGACGCCGATCGGCGGCTCGAGCCCCACGCGCGTGAACGTCGACGGCGAGGCCAGCGAGGCCTGCAGCTCGACGAGCTCGTTCGGATCGCTCGTCACCACCGGGATGTCCGCCACGAGCGGCTCGCCCGGCGCGGAGCGCACCTGGATCTGCCCGAGCCCGAGCGCGGCCGCGGACCCGCTCGCCAGCGCGAGCGCCAGCAGGCAGGCGGTACGCGTCAATTGCCTCACAGGCCGTTCTCCCCGGGTTCCGCGCAGACTCTAGCCGCCGGCGTCACCCGCGGGCAATCGCCGATCATTCGGCGATCACGAGTTCGGCGAGCTGCACGGCGTTCAGCGCCGCGCCCTTGCGGATGTTATCGGCGACGACCCACAGGGCGAGGCCACGCGGATGCGAGATGTCCTCGCGCAGCCGGCCGACGTAGACAGGATCGCGGCCCGAGGCATGCGTGACGGGCGTCGGATAGCCACCCGGCACGCGCTCGTCGACGACCTCGACGCCCGGTGCCTGCTGCAGCAGCTCGCGGGCGCGCTCGACGGTGAGCTTCTGGCGGGTCTCGATGTGCACGGCCTCGGAGTGGCCGTAGAACACCGGCACGCGGACCACGGTCGCGTTCACCTGGATCGACTCGTCGCCGAGGATCTTGCGCGTCTCCCAGACGAGCTTCATCTCCTCGGTGGTGTAGCCGTTCTCGAGGAAGTCGCCGCCGTGCGGGATGACGTTGAAGGCGATCTGCACCGGATAGACCTCCGGCTGCGGATCCTGGAAGTTGAGCAGCCGCGCGGTCTGCTTGCCGAGCTCCTCCAGGGCGCGCCGGCCGGTGCCGGAGACCGACTGGTAGGTCGCGATGTTGATGCGCTCGATGCCGGCCTCACGATGCAGCGGCGCGAGCGCCGTCAGCAACTGCATGGTCGAGCAGTTCGGATTGGCGACGATCCCGCGCGGACGGTTCCGCAGCGCGTCGGGATTCACTTCGGCAACGACCAGCGGCACGTCCGTGTCGTGACGGAAGGCTGACGAGTTGTCGATCACCACCGCGCCTGCCGCGGCGAACTTCGGGGCGAACTCCTTCGAGACACCACCACCCGCGGAGAACAGGGCGATGTCGATCCCCGTCGGATCGAACGTGGCGAGATCCTCGACGGTGATCTGGCGCGCGCCGAAGTCGAGCTTGCCGCCCGCGGACCGCTCGCTCGCGAGCAGGTGGAGGCGGCCGATCGGGAAGCGGCGCTCGGCGAGCACCTTGAGCATCGCTTCGCCGACCGCACCGGTGGCGCCGACGACGGCGACGTTGACTGGCTTCTGGGACATGTCTGGATCCGGAAAAAGAGGGAGTTCGGGTCGGGCCGTCGCGGACTGCCGACTATGGCGGCGCCGCGCATCGCGCGGAAGAGCCGGCCGCACGGCCGGTGGATGCTTGCTGCGGCGCAGGCCGCGCGCGATCGCGCGTCGGACTGGCCGCTATCGTTTCGACGGCACGTCGCCGCACTGCGCGCGATGCCGCAGCGCCTGGTCCATCAGCACGAGCGCGACCATCGCCTCGCAGATCGGGGTGGCGCGGATGCCGACGCAGGGATCGTGGCGCCCGGTGGTGACGACCTCGACGGCCGCGCCGGTCGAATCGACGCTGTCCACGGGCAGGCGCAGGCTCGACGTCGGCTTGAACGCGACCGAACAGCGCAGCGGTTGCCCGGTCGAGATGCCGCCCAGGATGCCGCCGGCGTGGTTGCTGTCGAAGACCGGCGTGCCGTCCGGCCCGGGCCGCATCGCGTCGCGATGCGCGCTGCCGAGGCTCGACACGACATCGAACCCGTCGCCGATCTCCACGCCCTTGACCGCATTGATGCTCATCAGCGCCGCCGCGAGTTCGGCGTCGAGCTTGCCGTACACCGGCTCGCCCCAGCCGGCGGGCACGCCGTCGGCGACGACGTCGACGCGCGCGCCGACCGAGTCGCCGGACTTGCGCAGGGCGTCCATGTACGCCTCCAGCATCGGCACCTCGTCCGCACGCGGCCAGAAGAACGGATTCGATTCCACCGCCGACCAGTCGGGCCCCGCCGCGTCGCCCGGGCGTGCGCGGTGCTCGCCGATCGCCGACAGGTGCCCGCGCACGACCACGCCGCGCCCGGTGAGCCATTTCTTGGCGATCACGCCGGCGGCGACGCGCATCGTGGTCTCGCGCGCGCTCGAGCGGCCGCCGCCGCGCGGATCGCGCAGGCCGTACTTCGCCTGGTACGTGAAGTCGGCATGGCCCGGGCGGAACTGCTGCGCGATCGCGGCGTAGTCCTTGCTGCGCGCATCGGTGTTTCGCACCAGCAGCGCGATCGGCGTGCCGGTGGTGACCCCCTCGTACACGCCGCTGAGGATCTCGATGTCGTCCGCCTCGCGACGCTGCGACGTGTGGCGGCTGCGGCCGGTCGCACGGCGCTCGAGGTCGTGGCGGAAGTCGTCGGCCGCGATCGGCAGGCCCGGCGGGCAGCCGTCTACCACGCAGCCGATCGCGGGACCGTGGCTCTCGCCGAAGGTCGTCACGCGCAGCAGGTGGCCGAAGGTGTTCATGCGCCCGCGCTCAGCGCGCCGGCTCGCGGGCGTCGGCGAGCTCGCGGATGCGCTCGTGATGCGCGACGAGGTCCGCGCGCTCGACGACGAAGATCCCCATCTGGCCGACCTTGAACTCGACCCAGGCGAGGTGCAGCTCCGGCAGCAGCCGGCAGAGTGCCTCCTCGGCCTCGCCGACCTCGCAGATCAGCAGGCCGTCCTCGGTAAGGTGGTCCGGCGCGTCGCGCAGGATGCGCAGCGCGAGGTCGAGGCCGTCGTCGCCCGCGCGCAGGCCGAGCTCGGGCTCGTGCGAGTATTCGGGCGGCAGCGCGTCGGTCTCGTCGTGCGTGACGTAGGGCGGATTGGTGACGACCAGGTCGAACACCTGCCCCTGCAGCGCGGAGAACAGGTCGGACTTCACGAACTCGACGTTGCGAGCCAGCAGGCGCTCGCGGTTCTCGTGTGCCAGCGTGAGCGCGTCGTCGGAGATGTCGACGCCCACCACCTCCCAGTTCGGCTGGTAGTGGCCCATCGCGATCGCGATGCAGCCCGAGCCGGTGCACAGGTCCGCCGCGCGCTGCACGTAGCGCTCGCCGAGCCAGGGCTGGAACCCCGAAAGGATCAGTTCGGCGATCGGAGAGCGCGGTACGAGGGCGCGCCTGTCGCTCTTGAACGAGAGGCCCGCGAACCAGGCTTCACCCGTCAGGTAGGCTGCAGGTACGCGTTCTTCGATGCGGCGGCGGAACAGGGCGAGCACGCGCTCCATCTCCTCCTGCGTGACGCGCGAGGCGCCGTAGACCGGGCTCAGGTCGTGCGGCAGGTGCAGCGCATGCAGGACGAGCTGGGTCGCCTCGTCGAGCGCGTTGTCGTAGCTGTGGCCGAACGTGAGGCCCGCGGCATTGAACAGGCTGCCGCCGTGGCGGATGAGGTCGATGATCGAGACCTGCTGGAAGGTCGGGAGACCTGCGTTCATGGCCGGCGCTGCGTGGAAGGCCCGCGATTATAGCCGCGGGGCCGCGGGTTAGACTGGGCAGCCGCCTGCGTCAGGGTTCTATCGACATGTTCAACCGGACCACGCTCCTCGTGCTCGTCGCCGCCGTCGCGGGCGGCCTGGGCCTCGTGGCCGCGCGGAACGTCTTCGATCGACCCGCCGTGTCGACGAAGCCCGCGACCAAGGCCGTGCACCTGCTCGACCCGCCGCGTGAGATCCCCGCGTTCTCGCTGCGCCAGTCCGACGGCACGCAGCTGGTGCCCGGGGAGCTCAAGGGCCACTGGACGCTCGTCTTCCTCGGCTTCACGCACTGCCCCGACATCTGCCCGACCACGCTCGCCGAGCTGTCGAAGGCGCAGAAGCGCTGGGAGTCGATCCCGGAGGCGATGCGCCCCCGTGTGCTCTTCCTCTCGGTCGACCCCGAGCGCGATGCGCCGGACCGCATCGGCGAGTACGCGCATGCCTTCCATCGCGACACGATCGCCGCGACGGCCGACGTCCCGGCGCTCGAGCGCTTCACGCGCTCGATCAGCCTCGTCTTCGCGAAGTCACCGCCGGAGCCTGGCGCGCCTGCCGACGCCTACAGCATCGACCACAGCGCGACACTCGTCGCACTCGATCCCGAAGGCCGCATGGCCGGCATCATCCAGCCGCCGCTCGATCCCCTCGCGATCGCGGCCGACTTCACCGCACTGACCGCCGCCCGCCGATGAGCCTCGTCACCCGACTGACCTATGCCCTGCCCCATCGGCTGCTCTCGTCGATGGCGCGTGCGCTCGCCTACTCGAGCAATCCGCGTGTCAGCCGGTGGCTGATCGACACGGTGACGCGCAAGTTCGGCGTCGACCTGCAGGAGGCCGCGCAGGCCGACCCGCGGTCGTATCCCACGTTCAATGCGTTCTTCACCCGATCGCTGAAGCCCGGCGCGCGCCAGGCGCATGCGGATGCGAACGCCCTGCTGATGCCGGCCGACGGACGCATCAGCCAGTGCGGGCCGATCCGCGCCGGCGAGATCTTCCAGGCGAAGGGCCGATCGTTCACGGCGGCAGAGCTGCTCGCCAGCGAGGCCGATGCCGCGCCCTACCGCGATGGCGTGTTCGCGACGGTCTACCTCTCGCCGCGCGACTACCACCGCGTGCACATGCCCTGGACCGGCACCCTCCGGCGCACGGTCCACGTGCCCGGGCGCCTCTTCAGCGTCGGGCCCAATGCGGTGAGGCTCGTGCCGCGCCTGTTCGCGCGCAACGAGCGGCTGGTCTGCCATTTCGACACCGACTTCGGGCCGATGGCCGTGGTCATGGTCGGCGCGCTGCTGGTGTCCGGCGTGGAGACGGTCTGGAGCGGCGTCGAGATCCCGCAGTACGGCGACCGCGTCAACGAGAAGACCTACGAACCGGGGATCACGCTCGAGCGCTTCGCCGAGATGGCGCGCTTCAACTACGGCTCGACGGTCATCGTGCTGCTCCCCGCGGGCGTCGCCGAGCTCGACCCGGCGCTCACCGCGGAGTCCGCCGTACGACTCGGCGAGCGGTTGGCGACGTTGCGGCGGGCCTGATCCGTCGCAACGCGAAGGTCATCCGACCGGTCGCGTCGCCACGGCCGTCCTCGTCGCCCTGCGGCCGCCGACACTCCAGCGGCGCCTCTGGCGCGGATCGCGCCGAGCGCGTCAGCCGCGGCAGCCTTCCAGCCGGAGCGCCTGCCCCGGACGGATGCGGTAGCCCGGGCCATCGATCGCATTCGCGCGCGCGAGCGCATCGATCCCGCATTCGAACTTGCGCGAGATCGAGAACAGCGTCTCGCCACTCTGCACGCGGTACTCGCGTGACGGCGTCCGTGACGAGACGGGCACGCCGCTGCCGGATGTCGTGTCGCTGCCCGTCGGCTCCTCGCTAGCGGCCGGCGGCGCCATCGGCACCTGCGCCGGGACCGGCGCCGTGCCGCGCACGATCGCGCGGTCCGGCTGGCTCGCCACCAGCGTGCGTGCGAGGTCGGCGCGCGCGCCATTCGTGCACCAGCGCCCGTACAGGCCGACGATCTTCGTGGTCGCCGCGAGGCTCGTGCCGGCCGGCAGGTACGTCGAGGCCTCGTAGCGCGGATTGAGGTTGCGCAGCGTGCGCATGTAGCCCTCGCGCGTGCCCTGGTTGCCGAGGCAGATCGTCAGCTCGTAGATCGAGCTCGGCTTCTCCAGGCGCAGCGAGGCGGGCTTCGCATCCACCTTCGGGAACGTCAGGCCGTACTCCTCGGGGTGCAGGTAGAGCCACGCGGCCGCGATCACCATCGGCACGTAGTCGCGCGTCTCCGCCGGGAACTCGTTGTAGACGGATTCGTCCCAGAAGCTGCGGCCGCCGTTCTCGCGATGCACGCGCCGCGCTCGGCCTTCGCCGCCGTTGTAGCCGGCGAGTGCGAGCTCGATGTTGCGGTTGAGCTCGCCCATGCGCTCGTTGAGGTACTCGGCGCTCGCCATCGCGGCGGCGCGCGGGTCGTAGCGCGTGTCGAAGCCCGAGCCGTCGTTGCCGAGGCCGAAGCGGCGGCCCGTATCGGGCATGAACTGCAGCGGGCCCGCGGCCCCGGCGCGCGAGGTCGCATGGACCTTGCCGTTCGACTCCTTCGCCATGATGCCGAACAGCAGCGCCTCGGGCAGGCCCGCCCGCTCGAACTGCGGTGCCATCAGGTGGCGCATGTACTGGTAGTTCTCGTGGCTCGCGATGAGCGAGCCGCGCATGTCGGTGAGCCAGCGACGGATCGCATGCTGCACGGCCGGATTGAACTCGACCATGCGGTCGAAGCGATGCTCCTCCGAAAGCAGGGCCGCCGCGCGCGCGGCCTCCGGCACCGCGGCGGTAAGCGTGCCATGCGCATGGACCGGCTCGCCGGCGACCTCGATCTCACCGCCCGCATCCACGCCCCGCTTGAGCAGGCGCTTGTAAGTCGCGAGCATCGAATTGACCGGGCAGTCGCGCAGCTTCATGCAGGCGTTGACGGCGTCCTCCATGTCCTCGAGCGCGGCATCGCCCTCGCGCTGCGCCGCCGGATCGCCGTTGCCTGCGGCGACCATCGCGTTCGAATAGCGCGTCTCGGCCGCCTGCATGCGCGATGCGAGCGCATCGACGGCCGCGGCCTCGCGCTTCGATGCGGCGACGGCCGTCGTGCACGTGCCCAGCAGCAGCATGATCGCGAGCGGCAGCCGGCGGCGGTCGAAGACATCGGTCATGTGAAGGCGCCCGGAGCGTGATGGGGACGTGAGCGTAGCCCCCGCCTCCGAGATGTCGCAAGGACGCGCACCGCGTTTCGAGCCTGCCAACGCCGCATGGTTAGAATCCGGTCATCTCCATGACGCATCGCCTGATGACCGCATCGATCCTGCTCGGCAAGACACCGTCGCCCGCGAGCCGACCGAGCGAGCTGCCGGCGCGCTCCGGTAATCGCCATGGCCTCGTCGCCGGCGCGACGGGAACCGGCAAGACGGTCAGCCTGATGACGCTCGCCGAAGGCTTTTCGAAGCTCGGCGTGCCGGTGTTCATGGCGGACGTGAAGGGCGATGTCTCCGGCCTCGCGATGCCCGGTACGCACTCCGAGCGGCTGCAGGCGCGCCTCGACGCGCTCGGTATCACCGACCATGTACCCGCCGCCAACCCCGTCGTGTTCTGGGACCTCTTCGGCGTGAACGGCCATCCGGTGCGCGCCACGGTGTCCGAGGTGGGCCCGCTGCTGCTTTCGCGCATGCTGCAGCTCAACGAGACGCAGGCCGGCGTGCTCGACATCGCCTTCCGCCTGGCCGACGACGACGGGCTTCTGCTGCTCGACCTCGAGGACCTGCGCGCGCTGCTCGCGCACGTCGCGGAGAACCGGAAGGAGATCTCGACGCGCTACGGGCTGGTGAGCGCGCCGTCGATCGCCGCGATCCAGCGCGCGCTGCTGCGGCTCGAATCGGACGGCGGCCGGCATTTCTTCGGCGAGCCCGCACTCGACCTGGCCGACCTGATGCGCGTCACGCCCGACGGCCGCGGCGTGATCGGCGTGCTCGCCGCTGACAGCCTGATCCTCAAGCCGCGCCTGTACTCGACGTTCCTGCTCTGGCTGCTGTCCGAATTGTTCGAACAGCTGCCGGAAGTCGGGGACGTCGACCGTCCGAAGCTCGTCTTCGTCTTCGACGAGGCGCACCTGCTGTTCGACGATGCCCCACCGCTGCTGCTGCAGCGCGTGGAGCAGGTCGTACGGCTGATCCGCTCCAAGGGCGTCGGCGTCTATTTCTGTTCGCAGTTCCCCGATGACGTGCCGGGCGAGATCCTCGGCCAGCTCGGCAACCGCATCCAGCACGCGCTGCGCGCATTCACGCCGCGCGACCAGAAGGCGGTGCGCGTCGCGGCCGAGACGTTCGTGCCGAATCCCGCGATCGATGTCGAGGCGACACTGACGCGCCTCGCGATCGGCGAGGCACTCGTGTCCACGCTCACCACCGAGGGCGTGCCCACCCCGGTGGAGCGCGTGTTGATCGCCCCGCCGCGCTGCCGGATCGGCCCGGTGACGCCTGCGGAGCGGCAGCAACTGCGTGCGACCAGCCCGGTCGGCACGCGTTACGACATGGCGGTCGACCGCGAGTCGGCCGCCGAGATGCTCGAGCGCCGCGCGGCCGCCATCGAAGCGGTACCGACGCCCGCACCGGCGCCCGCTGCTCCGCGCGCGGAACCGGCGCGACGCGCCTCCAACCGGCAGGGCATCGTCGAGACCATGGCCAAGCAGGCCGCGCGCACGGTGGGCAGCCAGATCGGCCGCCAGATCGTGCGCGGCCTGCTCGGCGGCCTGTTCGGACGTCGCTGAAATTCACAGGAGAACCCGATGAAGCAGATCCTCGTTCCCGCCCTGCTCGCCCTCGCGATCGCCCCCGGCTGCAGCCGTGAAGACGCGTCCGCGCCCACCGAGCGCGCCGCGGCCAGCCCGGCCGACGCGCCGTCGCCCGGCGTTTCCACCCCGGTCCCGGCGCCCGGCGCAGCGCCCGCGGATGCCGGCCAGGCACCGTTCGACATCGGCGCGTTCTCCGGAACGTTCGCGAACGGCCGCACGCGGCTCGAGCTCAGCGCGGACGGCACGTACCTGCTGGACGCCGAGGGCGAGTCCGGCCGCGGCACCTGGACGCACGAGGCCGCCACCGGGCTGATCCGGCTCGACCCGGGCACCAAGGACGCGCTCGACCGCGTCTTCCGCGTCCAGGGCAACGACACGCTCGCCCCGGTGTCCGACCCGGGCCAGGCACCGCTGCCGGTGCTCGCGCGCCTGGCGACGTCCTGACGGATGGGTCGCTGGCGTCCCCCGGCCGAGCGCAGCACCGCGCTCGTCACGCGCGCCGGCTTCGAGCGCCTGAAGGCAGAACTCGACGAGCTCTGGCGCGTGAAGCGCCCGGAGATCGTGCGCGCCCTCGCCGCCGCCGCGGCCGAGGGCGACCGCTCCGAGAACGCCGAGTACACGTACCGCAAGAAGCAGCTCGGCGAGCTCGACCGCCGCGTGCGATACCTCAGCAAGCGCGTGCCCGCGCTGCGCGTGGTCGAGGACATGCCGGCCGACCGGGAGGCCGTGTTCTTCGGCGCGCGCGTCGAGGTCGAGGACACCGGCACGGGCGAGACGCTCGCTTACCGGTTGGTCGGCCCGGACGAGGCCGATCCGTCGTCGGGCGACATCTCGATCGACTCGCCGCTCGCCCGCGCGCTGCTGAAGAAGCGCGTCGACGACGAGGTCGAAGTGCAGCTGCCCGCCGGCCCGCGGCGGGTCGCGATCATCGGCGTCGACTACGCCTGATCGAGCAGCGGCAGCGCGCCGATGCGCTGCGCGTCCTCACCGGGAAGGAGCGCCTCCCCATAGAGGTCGTGCTCGTCGCTGCCCATGATCTCGACGTCGCAGAACTCGCCGACGCGCAACTCGGCCTCGACGGCGTTCTGGATCTGCACGAGGCCGTCGATCTCGGGCGCATCGGCCTTTGAGCGCGCGTAGGCGAGGTCGCCGTCGATGCTGTCGACGAGGCAACGCTGCACGCTGCCGATCTTCGCCTCGAGGCGCAGCGCTGAAATCTCTGCCTGCCGCTCCATGAAGCGCGCGAGCCGCTCCTGCTTCACTTCGTCCGGCACCGGATCCGGCAATGCGTTCGCCGCGGCCCCTTCCACCGGCGAGTACGCGAACGCGCCGACGCGGTCGAGCTGCGCCTCGTCGAGAAAATCGAGCAATTCCTGGAATTCTGCCTCGGTCTCGCCGGGGAAGCCGACGATGAACGTGCTGCGCAGCGTGAGGTCCGGGCAAATGCGGCGCCAGTTCTGCACGCGCTCCAGCGTCTTCTCGACCGCACCGGGGCGCTTCATCAGCCGCAGCACGCGCGGGCTCGCATGCTGGAACGGAATGTCGAGGTACGGCAGCACCTTGCCCTCGGCCATCAGCGGGATGACGTCGTCGACGTGCGGATACGGATAGACGTAGTGCATGCGCGCCCAGACGCCCAGTTGCGAAAGTCCCTCGCAGAGCGACTTCATCCGCGTCTGGTAGCTGCGGCCGCGCCATTCGCGCTCGGCATAGCGCAGGTCGACGCCGTAGGCGCTGGTGTCCTGCGAGACCACGAGCAGCTCGCGCACCCCACCCATCACGAGCTTCTCGGCCTCGCGCAGCACCTGGTCGACCGGGCGCGAGACGAGATCGCCGCGCATCGACGGGATGATGCAGAAGCTGCAGCGGTGGTTGCAGCCTTCGGAGATCTTCAGGTAGGCGTAGTGCTTCGGCGTCAGCTTGATGCCGACGTCGTCGTCCGCGGCGCGGCGCGGCAGCAGGTCGGTGAACGGATCGTGCTGCGGCGGCAATGCGGCATGCACCGCCGACATCACGCTCGAATAGTCCGCCGGGCCGCTGATCGCGAGCACGTCGGGGTGCGCCTCGCGAATCACGTCCGCGCGCTTGCCGAGGCAGCCGGTGACGATCACCTTGCCGTTCTCGGCCATCGCCTCACCGATGGCGTCGAGCGATTCCTCCACCGCCGAGTCGATGAAGCCGCAGGTGTTGACCACCACGACGTCGGCATCGTCGTAGGTCTGCACGATGTCGTAGCCCTCCACCCGCAGCTGGGTGAGGATCCGCTCGGAATCGACGAGGGCTTTCGGGCAGCCGAGGCTGACGAAACCCACCTTGGGGTTGGAGAGGGACATGGCGTGGTCGTCTGGGGGCGGTCGATCGACGGCCCGGGAGCGGCGCGAGCGCGCGGCGGGCGGCCAGTATAACGGCGGCCCGCCGGGCCGCTGGAGCCGGCGCATCGCCACGGCCGCTAGACTGCCCTGCCCTGCACAGAGCCGCGCCATGCACGACTGGACCCTGCTCGAGACCCCGCACGGCGCCGTGCGCGCCTGGCGCGCCGATCCGGTGGCGCCGCCACGGGGTGCGGTCGTGCTGGTGCAGGAGATCTTCGGCGTCAACGCGCACATCCGCGACGTCGCGGCGCGCTTCGCGGGCGCGGGCTGGGCCGTCCTCGCGCCATCGGTCTGCGATCCCGTGGAAGCGGCCGTGGAACTCGACTACGACGACGCCGGCGTGGCCCGGGGGCGCGAGCTGGTCGCGGCGCTGGGCTTCGACCGCGCGGTCGATATCGTGGGCGCGGCGGCGGGGGCACTGGGCGCGGAGGGCCAGCGCGTGGCGGTCGTGGGGTTCTGCTGGGGTGGCAGCGTGGCCTATCTCGCGAACGCACGCCTCGGGCTGCCGGCGGTGAGCTACTACGGCGGACGCACGGTGCCCTACCTCGACGAGCCGCCGCGCGCACCACTGCTGCTTCACTTCGGCGAGCGCGATCCGATCATCCCGCCCGAGCACGTCGCCCTGCATCGCGCGCGCCTTCCCGGCGCCGAAATCCACGTCTACCCCGCGGGCCACGGCTTCAACTGCGACCGCCGCGCCGACTACGACGCCGATTCGGCCGCGATCGCCTGGGCGCGCACGCTCGCCTTCCTCGACGAGGTGAGCGCATGACCGCGTGGTCGCTCCACCCGCGCCTGCGCGACGACACGCACCACGTCGTATCGCTCGCGCTCGCGGACGTCCTGCTGATGGACGATGCGAACTACCCGTGGCTGATCCTCGTGCCGCGCGTCGCGGGTGCCGTGGAATGGGTGGGCCTTGATCCCGCCGATGCGCATCGCCTGCTTGACGAGATCACGCTCGCGAGCGCGGTGCTGCGTGAGCTGGTCACGCCCGACAAACTCAACGTGGCCGCGCTCGGCAACGTGGTCGCGCAACTCCACGTCCACGTGGTTGCGCGATTCGAGGGCGATGCGGCATGGCCGCGTCCGGTCTGGGGCGCGGTGCCCGCGCGTGCGTACGACGCTCGAGGGCTCGGCGAGCGGCTGGACCGCCTGCGGGCCGCGTTCGCCCGCCACGCCGTCGCCGGCGTTTCGTCAGGCTAGCCCGCGCGCGCGGTCGACACGTGCCGCTTCGCTCAGGCGTACGCGGGCCGCACGTTGACCACCCGGGTGCCGGCGATCAGGTCGTGTCCGCAACGGCGGTCGTCGCGGAAGATCAGCAGGCTGTCGACGAAGCTCAAGAGCGTGCCCAGGAACGGAATCAGGCCGACGGCCTGCATCGGCACGTACCGGCGGAGCAGCAGATACGGCAGCGACGGCTGCGCGCCGTCGAGGCGGACGATCCGGATGCGAAGCACGCGCTTGCCCCAGGTCTGCGCGCTCGTGTGCAGCGGATAGCCCTGGATCGCCACGAAGACCGCGAAGCCGAGCACCCCGGCGAGCATCTTCGTCCCCAGTCCGGCCAGCGGGCCCTGCGTCGCGTTGGCCATCATCTCGGACCACAGCCCCGTCGCGAACATCAGCGGGAGCATCACCATGCCCATCAGCAGCGTGTCGAGCAGCACGGCGGCGAGGCGTTCCCCGCGGCCAGCGAGCACCTCGTCGCCGGTTGCGGGGATCCCGGCGACGTCAGCCGCGGGGCGGGTATACGGATTCGCGCTATCCATCGGGTCCCTCCGGATCAGGTCTTGGGCAGCGTGACGCCGGTCTGGCCCTGGTACTTGCCGCCGCGGTCGCGGTAGGACGTCTCGCAGACCTCGTCCGACTGGAAGAACAGCATCTGCGCGACGCCCTCGTTCGCGTAGATCCGCGCGGGCAGCGGCGTGGTATTGCTGAATTCGAGGGTCACGTGGCCTTCCCACTCCGGCTCGAGCGGCGTCACGTTGACGATGATCCCGCAGCGCGCATACGTGCTCTTGCCCAGGCACACCACGAGCACGTCGCGCGGGATGCGGAAGTACTCCACGGTGCGCGCGAGCGCGAACGAGTTCGGCGGGATGATGCAGACGTCGGATTCCACGTCGACGAAGCTGCCCTCGTCGAAGTGCTTCGGGTCGACGATCGTCGAATTGATGTTGGTGAAGATCTTGAACTCGCGCGAGCAGCGCACGTCGTAGCCGTAGCTCGACGTGCCGTAGCTGACGATGCGCCCGCCGTCGGCGGCGGTCTTGACCTGCCCCGGCGCGAACGGCTCGATCATGCCGTGCTGCTCGGACATGCGGCGGATCCAGCGGTCGGACTTGATGCTCATGGGACGGCCTGTGGGCGAAAGAGGCCATTCTAGCCGCGCGACACCGCGGCCCCAACGAAAAAGCCCGGCCGGAGCCGGGCTTTTCGATGCAACTGCGCGTGGATCAGAAGCCGCTGGCGTTCAGGCGACCGCCGGTGACCACCTTGCCCTGCAGCGACGGCGTGGGCACCGTGGCATCGAGGATGCCGGCCTTGACCTGCGCCGCCGTCGCCGACGGGAACTTCGACTTGTACAGCGCCGCGGCGCCCGTCACGTGCGGGGTCGCCATCGACGTGCCGCTGTAGCTCGCGTAGCCGGACGCGAGTGCGCCCTTCACCGACTTCGGCACCGTCGAGTAGATCGCCGAGCCCGGCGCGCCGAGGTCGACCGTGGTGGCGCCCCACTGCGAGAAGCTCGAGAGGCCGCCGGTGTTCGTGGTCGAGGCGACCGCGATGATGTTGGCCTGCGGATAGTTGGACGGATAGCTCGCCGTCGCGTCGTTGTCGTAGGCGTCGTTGCCGGCCGCGGCGATGAAGAGGATGCCCGCGGCGTCGGCGCGGCCGATCGCATCGCTCAGCGCCTGCGAGAACCCGCCGCCGCCCCACGAGTTGTTCGTGGCGACGATGTTCAGGCCATGGCGCGTCTTGAGGTCGTTGAAGTAGTCGACCGCCTTGACCGCGTTCGCCGTGGTGCCGCCGCGACGGCCGAGGAAGCGCGCGCTGATCAGCTTGACGCCGGACCAGCACATGCCCGCGACGCCCTTGCCGTTGCCGCCCACGCCGGCGATCGTGCCCGAGACGTGCGTGCCGTGGTCGTCGTTCGCGCCGCCGGAATTGACGTTGTTCGAGTTGCCGTCGAAGTCCCAGCCGTTCTTGTCGTCGATGTAGCCGTTGCCGTCATTGTCGCGGCCGTCGACCGGGTCGTACGGATTGGTCCAGATGTTCGCCGCGAGGTCTTCGTGCGCGGTGTAGATGCCTTCGTCGATCACGCCGACCAGCACGCCGCTGCAGTCGGTGTGGCCCGCGGCCCACGCCTCGGCGGCCTGCGAGCCGTACTGGTTCGCCGGCGACGTCGCATCCCCGTACATGCCCCAGAGCGAGCCATTGGTGTAGTAGGTGTCGTTCGACGTGGCGGTATGGGTGTAGACCCAGTTCGGCTCGGCGTAGTCGACCGACGGATCGTTGCGCAGCGCCTCGATGGCGGAGGCCACGCCGACGCCGGCCGGCAGGCGCAGCAGCGCGGTCTCGGCACGGCCGGCGCGCGCGCCGCGCAGGGTGTCGGCCTTGGCCGCGCCGAGGCCGTTGCGCACGGCGGCTTGCTGGGCCGCGGTGGTGCCGTCCTTGAACTTCACGATCAGCTCGCCCGACTGGTGCGGACGACCGGCCTTCAGGCCGGCGAGGACGAGGTCCGGACGCCCGCCGGCAACGGCGGTCGAAGCGAAACCGAGGGCGACGAGGACGGCGGTCGCGAGGCCGGCGGAGCGCAGCGAATGCTTCATCTGGGAATCCTGTGGAGATGCGGGGGAACGCGCGTCCGCATCTATGTCACAGAACTGAAACGTCCGATGCTGCGTTGCACCACCCACACGAGCCCGTCAGTCGCCTGAAAGCGTGACGTGAAGCGGTTTCGCCACACTCGGCCGCTTCGCGAGTTCGATCACGAGATGACGAGCGGTCGAAATCAGCGCACGAGCGGTGGCCGTTTCCGGCGCCGACACGACGGCCGGGGCACCGGCGTCCCCGGCTTCGCGAACCCGGCGCTCGAGCGGCAGGCTCCCGAGCACCGGCAGGCCGTAGTCCGTTTCGAGCCGCGCAGCGCCCCCCTGACCGAACACGTGCTCGACATGCCCGCAGTTCTCGCAGGTGTGCATCGCCATGTTCTCGACCAGCCCCACGATCGGGACCTGCACCTTCTCGAACATGCGGACCGCCTTGCGGGCATCGAGCGTCGCGACGTCCTGCGGAGTGGTCACCACGACCGCGCCCGCCACCGGGATCTTCTGGGCGAGGGTCAGCTGGATGTCACCGGTGCCCGGCGGCAGGTCGACGATCAGGTAGTCGAGATCGCCCCAGCGCGTCTCGCCAAGTAATTGCGTGAGCGCCGAGGTGGCCATCGGCCCCCGCCAGATCATCGGCGTATCCGCCTCCACCAGCAGGCCGATCGACATCGCCTCGATGCCGTGCGCATGCATGGGCTCGATCGACTTGCCGTCCGGACTGTCCGGCCGACCGGTCAGGCCGAGCATCATCGGCACGCTCGGCCCGTAGATGTCGGCGTCCAGCACGCCGACGCGCGCGCCGTCGCGCGCGAGCGCCAGCGCCAGCCCGACCGCGACCGTCGACTTGCCCACGCCGCCCTTGCCCGAGCCGACCGCGATGAGATTGCGCACGTTCGTCAGCGGCGTCGTGCCCGGCTGAGGGGCATGCACCGCGATGCGCGAGCGCAGGTCGAGTGCGCGGATTTCGACGCCGGCGCCGCGACCGGCTTCGCGGATCGCGGCCTCCAGGCCCGGGCCGAGGTCGCCGCCGACGGGGAAGCCCGCGATCACCTCGACCGCCCAGCCCCCGCCGGACTCGACGGCGCGCAGCCGCGCCCCCGTCGCGCCGAGGGCGATCGACGTACCGGGAACCACGACGGCGGCGAGCCAGTTGGGGACGACGTTCGGGCTGGACATGGCGGTTCCGGTGCGACGGGGCTGCATTGTCGGGCGCGGCGCCCGGGGCCGCCAGCGGCGTTGCCACGGCCGCCGTCACATCTGCTTTTCGTGGCTGAATACGGCCCCGGCCCGTCGCTCCCTACGGGGGCGAATCCGGTATAAAGATCGTCACCCGCGCAAGGGGCGACGGGGCCAATCGTTCTTAGGGGAACCCAAATGCGCATGAAGATCACCGCACTGCTGATGCTCGCCCTGCCGCTCGCGGCGCCGGCGCAGAACTCGCCCGCCGGCCGCTGGAAGACCATCGACGACGAGACCGGCAAGGTGATGACGATCACCGAGGTCTACCAGGCGAAGAACGGCACCTATGCCGCGAAGATCGTCGAGGCCGTGAACCCGGCCGCGGCCAAGTGCACCAAGTGCAGCGGGAAGCAGAAGAACGCGTCCACCATCGGCATGAACGTGCTGTGGAACCTCAAGCCCATGGATGGCGGCTGGGGCGGCGGCGAGGGCTTCAAGCCGTCCACCGGCGACAGCTTCAAGGTCAAGAGCGTCAAGCTCGTCGGCAACACGCTCGAGATCACGGGCTGCAAGTTCATGTTCTGCAAGACGGCCAAGTGGCAGCGCGCGAACTGATCCGCGCGCATCGCTGACCGAGACGGCCCGGGCGACCGGGCCGTTTCCTTTTGTGCGCCCGGGGCGCGCCGGACCGCATGCGATACTTGCCGACCCTCGTCGATCCGCCTGCCATGCCACGCGACATCCTCGTCACCTGCGCCCTGCCCTATGCCAACGGCCCGCTGCATCTCGGGCATCTCGTCGGCTACATCCAGGGCGATATCTGGACGCGCGCGCAGCGCATGGCCGGCCGCACCGTGCACTTCGTCTGCGCCGACGACACGCACGGCACGCCGATCATGCTCGCCGCGGAAAAGGCCGGGATGACGCCGGAGGCCTACATCCAGGGCATCCAGCGCAGCCACGAGCGCGACTTTGCGGACTTCGGCGTGGCCTTCGACCACTACGACTCGACGAATTCCGAAACCAACCGCGAGCTCACCACCGCGATCTACACCGCGCTGGACGCCGCCGGCCACATCGGCCGCCGTGCCGTCGCGCAGCTGTTCGATCCCGAGAAGGGCATGTTCCTGCCCGACCGCTACGTCAAGGGCACCTGCCCCAACTGCGGCACGGCCGACCAGTACGGCGACAACTGCGAGAACTGCGGCGCCACCTATGCGCCCACCGAACTGAAGGACGCGCGCTCCGTGCTGAGCGGCGCCGCGCCCGTGGTGCGCGAGTCCGAGCACTTCTTCTTCGAGGTCGGCCGCTTCGAGGCGTTCCTTCGCGACTGGCTCGCAGGCGACGTCGCGATCGGCGGCGTCAAGGCGAAGCTGCAGGAATGGCTCGACGCCGAGGGCGGCCTGCGCGCCTGGGACATCTCCCGCGACGCGCCCTACTTCGGCTTCGAGATCCCGGGCCAGCCGGGCAAGTACCTCTACGTCTGGCTCGACGCGCCGATCGGCTACCTCTCCAGCTTCAAGGCGCTATGCGCTGAGCGCGGCATCGACTTCGACCGCTTCCTGCGCGACGCCGATGCGACGGAGATGCACCACTTCATCGGCAAGGACATCGTCAACTTCCATGGCCTGTTCTGGCCGGCGGTGCTGCACGGCGCCGGCTTGCGCGCGCCGACGCGCCTGCACGTCAACGGCTACCTGATGGTGAACGGCGACAAGATGTCGAAGTCGCGCGGCACGTTCGTCATGGCGCGCACCTACCTCGACAGCGGGCTCGAGCCGGAAGCGCTGCGCTACTACTTCGCCACGAAGACGTCGGGCGGCGTCGACGACGTCGACCTGAACCTCGCCGACTTCGTACAGCGGGTGAATGCCGACATCGTCGGCAAGTTCGTGAACCTCGCAAGCCGCTGCGCGGGCTTCATCGAGAAGCGCTTTTCGGGTCGCCTGGCCGACACGTTGCCGGACGCCGCGATGTACGCGCGGTTCGTCGACCAGCTCGGTCCGATCCGGGACGCGTACGCGCGCAACGAGGCCGCGGGCGCCCTGCGCCTGGCGATGGCCCTGGCCGACGAGGCGAACCGCTACATCGACGAGACCAAGCCCTGGGTGCTCGCCAAGCAGGACGGCGCCGACGCCGAGCTGCAGGCGGTGTGCACGCAGGGGCTCAACCTGTTCCGCGTGCTCGCTGCCGCGCTGCGGCCGGTGCTGCCGCGCGTCGCCGCGCAGGCCGAGGCGTTCCTGCAGGCGCCCGTCGCGCACTGGGATGACCTGGCGCAGCCGTTGCTCGGCCGCGGGATCGCCCCCTACACCCCGCTCTTCACCCGAATCGACCCCAAGCAGATCGACGCCATGACCGACGCCAGCAAGGAGACCCTGCAGCCCACCGCCGTGGCGACGAAGCCGACACCCGCGACGCCGCCGGCCGGCCCCGCGACACCTGCAGCGAAGCCCGAGGCGGCCGCGGGCTCGACGATCTCGATCGACGATTTCGCCAGGCTCGATCTGCGCGTCGGCCGCGTGCTCGAGTGCGGCTTCGTCGAGGGCTCGGACAAGCTGCTGCGCTTCCTGCTCGATGCCGGCGACCTCGGCCAGCGCCAGATCTTTTCGGGCATCCGCGCCTCATACGGCGAACCCGAGTCGCTCGTCGGGCGCAGCGTCGTCTTCATCGCGAACCTCGCGCCGCGCAAGATGCGCTTCGGCGTCAGCGAGGGAATGATCCTGTCGGCCGGCTTCGATGGCGGCGGCCTGTTCCTGCTCGATGCCGACGACGGCGCCGCGCCGGGCATGCCGGTCCGCTGAGCACCCAGCCGGCGCCGAGACGACGATGATCCGGCCGTTCCGGGGAGATCCCGCGACTGCGACCGACACGGCCTCGCAACGGGTGCCCGCGGAGGGCACCGGCGCGATGCGGTCGGACCCGATCGACCTCGTCGAACGCCTCGACCGCCTCCTGCCCCAGACGCAATGCGGCCAGTGCGGCTTCGCCGGCTGCCGGCCCTATGCCGAGGCGATGGCCCGCGGCGAGGCCGATGTCGACCATTGCCCGCCAGGCGGGGATGACGGCGCGCGGCGCCTGGCGCGCCTGCTCGGCGCCCCCGCGCGCCCCTACGACCGTAGGCGCGGGGCGCAGAAGCCGCCGCAGGTGGCGCTGATCGTCGAGGCCGACTGCATCGGCTGCACCAAATGCATCCAGGCGTGCCCGGTGGACGCCATCATCGGCGGCAGCAAGCACATGCACACGGTCGTCGATCCGCTGTGCACCGGCTGCGAGCTGTGCGTGCCGGCCTGCCCGGTGGACTGCATCGTGCTCGTCGCTGCCTGAGGCGGTGCGCGTACTCGGCCGTCGTTTCCCTGTCGCGACGCCCGCGGGCGACCCGCGCCCGGTCACCGGCGTCAGCGCGTTCGCTTACCCGGCGCCGCCGGCGCGCACGCCCGGCAGATGCGCTCCACCCGGTAGCCGCGCGCGCGCAGCAGTTCGACCACGCCATCGTCGCCGAGCAGGTGCAGCGCACCGACCACGACCAGCGCGTCGTGGCCACGTCCCTTGGCGAGCATCGATTCGAGCTTCGGCAGCCAGGCGCGATTGCGCGCGACGTTGAGGCGCTGGTAGCTCACCGGCGTACGGTCGCGCATCTCGCGCTGCGCGAGGCGCTCGAGCATTGCGACGTCGCCACGGCGCCACGCGCCGTGCAGCTGCTCGAGCTGCGCGCGTGCGTCCTCCTTCTCGTCGACGAAATCCTCGAGCGAGGCGAGCTGCTCCGCGACGGGCGTCGACTCCATCGCGTCGAGCTGCGCGTCGATCGTCTCGAGCCCGGTGACGGGCTTGCGGAGCGTCTCGGCGCGCGCCATCAGGTGGCGGTCGAGGCCATCCTCGGGCGAGAAGCCCATCTGCATGCCCAGCACGCTCACCGCGGTCACGCTCGCGAACCAGGGCTCGAAGCGGTCGAGCGAGCCGGCCGGCAGGCCGAGCCGCTGCAGGCGTGCGTCGAAGGCCCTGCGCAGCGCGGGCGATGCGACCTCGGCGAGCGTGCCCTTCGGTCCGCTCGCCCGCTCGAGCATGCGTGCGCCGAGCTGCGGATCGTTGAGCTCGCGCGGCGTGATCTCGAACGCCACCGATTCGGCGTCGGCGAGCGCCGCGTCGACGTCGGGCGACAGGGGATAGTCCGTCTTGCGCAGCAGGTGGAACGAGCCGAGCAGGTAGACGTGGTTGTCGCGATCCGAGACCTTCCACAGCAGCGGCGTGGGCGCGGCATTGCCCGCCGCCTTCACCGGGGCGGAACCCGCCATGGGAATCGCGGCGAGCAGGCCGGCGAGCGCGAGGACGATGCGGCGCATACAGATCTCAGTGGGCTACGGTGTAGGCCTTCTCGCCGGCCTCGATCGCGAGGTCCAGGCGGTTCGCGGCCGGCGGGAGCGGACACGTCGCGAACGACGTAAACGCGCAGGGCGGATTGTAGGCCCTGTTGAAATCGAGGCGGACGCGACCGCCCGCCGGCGGCGGTGCATCGAGGAAACGTCCGGCGCTGTAGCTGCCGTGCCCGCTGGTGCGATCGGCGAAGACGAGGAACAGGCCGCCGGCCTCGCCCTCCAGCGCTTCGAGCGCGAACGTGCGGCCGTCGCGCACGAACTCGACGCGGCCGGGATTGGGCTTGGCCGACAGCGTGCCGACGATGTCGCCGATCTCGATCGTGCGGCCGGGCGGATGCGGTCGCCAGCGGCCCTCGACGACCCAGTCCGGCCCGCCGCGCCAGTACGTCAGCCCGCCGAACCCGGTGCGGGTCGGTGCATCGGCATGACGCACGCGCAGGGCGAACCGCTCGCCGCGGCGGATGACGTTCACGACGCCCTTGCCGCCGTCGAACGTGATGCGGCTCGGGCCTTCCGGCGCTTCGTCGGTGCGCAGCCGCCCGGCGCGGGCCGGGCCGTCATCGATGCGCAGCGCGCTGCCGGGATGCGGGCGGAACATCACGTCGTCACCGCGCACGTCGAACATGCCGAACTGGTCGGGGCCGACCGCGAGGCGGATGCCGTTGTCGCGCGCGCGGCCGGCGTAATGCGGGCCGGGATCGAGCCAGTGCAGGCCGACGAGCGTCGTCCAGCCGTCGGGCGCGACGAGGTCCGCGGCGCGCGCCTCGCGCCAGCCGCGCTCGCCCTGCTCGAACGCCGCGCGTACCGCGGGATCCTCGCGCTCGGGCGCCGGGCGCGCGGGCTCACGCGAGCAGGCCGCGACGAGGACCAGCGACGATACGAGCAGCATCAGCGTCCGCGCAGGAACCATCGATCGATCTCCGCCAGGTCGAAGCGCGCCCAGGTGGGGCGGCCGTGGTTGCACTGCCCGGAGCGCTCGGTGGCTTCCATTTCGCGCAGCAGGGCATTCATCTCGGGCAGGCTGAGGCGCCGGTTGGCGCGCACGGCGCCGTGGCAGGCCATGGTCGCGAGCAGCTCGTCGCGCGCCTCGGCGATGCGTCGCGACGCGCCATGCTCGCGCAGGTCGGCGAGCACGTCGCGCAGCAGGCGCTCGGTGTCGCCATTCGCGAGCAGCGCGGGCACGCCGCGCAGAACGAGCGACTGCGGCCCGGCGCGATCCACCTCGAAGCCGAGCGCGCGCAGCGTGTCCTGCTCGCGCTCGGCCACGTCGGCCTCGCGATCGGCCACCGCGACGACCTGCGGCACCAGCAACGGCTGCGTTGCGAGCCCCGCGCCGTCATGCGCGTTCTTGAGCTTCTCGTAGCCGATGCGCTCGTGCGCGGCATGCATGTCGACGACGATGAGACCGTCCTCGCACTCGGCGAGGATGTAGATGCCGTGCAGCTGTGCGATCGCATAGCCCAGCGGCGGCATGGACGGCGCGGACGACTCCGGCAGGCGCGCAGTCGGCGCCGTCGCGCTGCCCTCGCCGTAGAGCATCCCGTAAGCCGCGCGCGTCTCTGCGATTTCCAGTGCGAGCGGCGACTGCGGCGCGCCGTCATAGCGCCATGCCGGCGCAGGCGCATGTGCCGCGGCGGCACCGCTGGCTGCGCCGACGGTCGCGGGCACCGGGACCGCACCGGCGCGTGTCTCGGCGAGCACGCGTTGCAGGGCGCGGTAGACGAAGTCGTGGATCAGCCGCCCGTCGCGGAAGCGCACCTCGTGCTTGGCCGGGTGCACGTTGACGTCGACGCGTCGCGGATCGAGCTGCAGGAAGAGCACGTAGGCCGGATGACGGCCGTGGAACAGCACGTCGGAATACGCCTGACGCACCGCATGCGCGATGCTGCGGTCGCGCACCGCGCGCCCGTTGACGAAAACAAACTGCTGGTCGGTGCTCGCGCGGTTGTACGCCGGCTCGGCGATCCAGCCATGCAGCCGGAGGGCGCGCCCTTCATCGTCCGCGCGGCCTTCCTCGACGCGCAGTGACTGGCGCACGAAGTCCGGCCCGAGCGCCTCGTGCAGGCGCCCGCCAGCGAGCAGGTCGCGCTCGCCCTTCCAGCGCCGCGAGGGCTTGCCATTGTGCGAGACGCGCAGCTCCACGTCCGGCCGTGCGAGCGCGAGCTGGCGCAACCAGTCCTCGATGTGCGAGAGCTCGGTGCGCTCCGCGCGCAGGAACTTGCGGCGCGCGGGCACGTTGTAGAACAGGTCGCGCACCTCGACGGTGGTGCCGTGTGGATGCGCGCGCGGTGTCGTCTCGCCGACGCGCCCGCCATCGACGTCGATCGCGGTCGCATGCGCGGCCTCGCGCGTGCGCGACACCAGCGAGAACCGGCTCACGGACGCGATGGACGGCAGCGCCTCGCCGCGGAAGCCGAGCGTCTCGACGCCCTCGAGATCGTCGAGGCTGGCGATCTTGCTGGTCGCATGGCGACGCACGGCGAGCGGCACGTCCTCCGGCGCCATGCCCAGGCCGTCGTCGCGAATGCGGATCAGGCGGATGCCGCCTTCCTCGAGGTCGATGTCGACGCGTCCCGCCCCGGCGTCCAGCGCGTTCTCGACGAGTTCCTTGACCACCGACGCGGGCCGCTCCACCACCTCGCCCGCGGCGATCTGGTTGACGAGCACATCGGGGAGCTGGCGGATGCTGGTCACGGCGGTCGCGATCGCGGACGGCCGCCGATGATACGGCCGCGCGGCGCGCTTACGGGCTGCCGCCGGTTCCGCTGCCGGCCGCCGCGTACTGGCGCGCCTGCGCCTCCACCTGCGCGGCGACGAGCGTGCCCGGCGGCGGTTGCCGGGTGAAGTAGCCGCTCACGCCCTCCAGCACGGCGCGGGCAATCGCGCGCTGCTGCGCGGGATCGGCCAGACGCTGCTCTTCCTCGGGATTCGAGATGAACGCGGTCTCGACCAGCATGGCCGGCGTGTCCGACGTGCGCAGCACCGCGAAGTTCGCGCGCTCGACGGTGCGCTTGTGATTCGGGCCCAGCCGCGCGAGGCCCGCGAGAACCTGCCCTGCGGCGTCCTCGGACGCGCGCATGTTGCCGCTCTGCGTGAGGTCCAGCAGTACCGAGGCGAGCGTGTTGCCCGGCTCGACCTTCACCCCGCCGATCAGGTCGGCCGCGTTCTCCTTGTCGGCCAGCCAGCGCGCGCGCTGCGACGACGCGCCCTTGAGCGAGAGCACGTATACCGACGAGCCACGCGCAGCCCGGTTCTCGGCGGCGTCGGCATGGATCGAGACGAACATGTCGGCGCCGTGCTGCTTCGCGAGGCGCGCGCGCTGGTTGAGCGGGAGGAAGAAGTCCGCATCGCGCGTCAGCACCGCGCGGTAACCGGGCGTCGCGTTGAGCTGGCGGGCGAGCTCGCGCGCGATGGCGAGGGTGATGTCCTTCTCGCGACGGCCGCTGGGGCCGAGCGCGCCGGGGTCCTGCCCGCCGTGGCCGGCATCGATCGCAATCACGAGCGGGCGCAGCGGCTTTCCGGATGCGTCGCGGAACGACTTCACCGGCGGCGGCAACGGTGCGGCCCGTTCGGCCGACGGCGCGGGAGCGGATCGGGTCGGCGCGGAGGGCGTCGCGACAATGGCAGCCGGGGGTGCGGCGCGGACCGGCGACGGCGCGGACGGCTGGGGGATCGCGTTGCCCGAGCCGCTCGAAACGGCGACGGGCGGCGGTGCGGTGCCCGCCAAAAGGATCGTCGCAGGGTTGGACATCGACGCGCCGGCTGATGCGGGTGCCGGGACCACGGTCGCAGGCGGCGCTGCACGCGTAGCGACCGGAGCCTCCGCAGTCGCACCGGAGCCCACGACGGCGGTCACGGACCCGGCGGCCGCCGACACGGGAAGCGTGGGCACCGCAGCGGCAGTACCGGCCGCGGCTTCGCCGTCACCCGGCCACTCGATCACCAGGCGACGGCCGTTCGCCGTCGGCTCGAGCCGCGGCTGGAGCGCGGCGACCGGCTGCGCGAGGTCGAAGACGACACGCGCAACGCCCGGCGACGGTTGACCGTAGCGCACGGCCCGCACGATGCCCGACGGGGCCGGGGTCGCAGCACCGCGACGCACGGACGAGGCCGGGAGGTCAATGACCAGGCGGTCGGGGCCGGCGAGGGAGATCAGCTGGTAGTCGGCGGCCGCGTCGAGCTCGATTTCCGCACGGGTGCCGGTGGCGCCCTGCGCGAGCCCGACGCTGCGGACCTCGGCGGCCTGCGCGAGATTCCAGATCAGCGCCGCGACGAGGGCGCTGCCCATCAGGAGCTTCTGGACGGTGTCGGCCTTCACGCGCATGGCATTAGTCAACCATCGGCGAGGGACTAATGCAAGCAAGTTTTTCCTTGATAATCCGTGACCTGCGGCCGCTTTCTCATTCGGTACTGTCGGTTTGCGCCGTGAAGGCGGCTGCGAAGCGCTTTACCCAGTCTTCTCCGGATGCTGACCGGGCGGTAACGCATGCGCTACGGCCCGCGCCGTCGAGCGCAAGGGCGATTTCGACGTCGGGCGGCGGCAGTGCCGAGGCGCCCCGCTCCGGCCACTCGATCAGCCAGAGGGTGGCCTCGGCGGGATCGAGGCCGAGGTACTCGAGCTCCCCGACGTCGCCGATGCGGTAGAGGTCGAGGTGCCAGGCTTCGCCGTCCGGCAGCGGATAGCGCTCCACCAGCGTGTAGGTGGGGCTGCGGATCGCGCCCTGCACCCCGAGCGTCCTCAGCAATGCGCGGGCGAGCGTGGACTTCCCGGCCCCGAGGTCGCCGCGCAGGTGCGCGACGGCGACACCGGGCCGGGTTCTGGCGAGGGCATGCCCGAGCGCTTCGGTCGCTTCGACATCGGAAAGATGGAGTTTCATCGCGGGTTCGCCATGCGCCGCAGCGCGGGAAGGAGGTCCGCCGCGCGCAGGCCACGCTCGCCCTCGACGGCAGCGGCGTCGCCGGCCGCGGCGTGGAGCAGCGCCCCTGCGACGGCGGCATCGGCCGGCGCGAGGCCCTGCGCGAGCAGCGACGCGATCGTACCGGTCAGGACGTCGCCCGTCCCGCCGGTTGCGAGCCCCGGATTGCCGGCGGAAACGACATGAGGCACCCGGCCTGGTGCACCCACCAGCGTGCCGGCGCCCTTGAGCACGACCGGCGCACCGTACCGCTCGACCAGCGCCGCGAGCGCACCGAAGCGGTCGCCCTGCACGTCGGCAGTGGAGCGGCCGAGCAGCCGGCCGGCTTCCGCGGGATGCGGAGTGAGGATCGCCTGCGGAACCGGGCGCGGCGCCTCGGCGAGAAGGTTCAGCGCGTCGGCGTCGAGGACCGTCGGGCGGCCGCTCGCAAGCGTGCCGGCGAGCAGTGCACGGCCCCACGCGCCCCGGCCGAGGCCCGGCCCGAGCGCGACCGCGTCGGGCCAATGCCAGTCCGGCGTCGCGTCCGGATCGGAATGAAGCGCCTCGGGCAGCCGAACCAGCAGGGCGGTGGCATGCGCGGCACGGGTATGCGCCCGAACCAGTCCGGCGCCCGCGCGGACGGCCGCCTCGGCGCAGAGCAGCAGCGCGCCCCCGATGCCGGCATCGCCACCGACGCAGAGCACGCGCCCTGACTCGCCCTTGTGCGTGTCGGCACGTCGCGGCCGCAGCCAGCGCAGGAGGTCGCGCTCGACGAGCCGGAAGGCCCTGGGCACGGGATCGAGCGCAGCGCGATCGACAGCCGTGTCGAGCGTATCGAGAACCAGTCTGCCGCAGGCCTCGAGTGCGCGCCCGGTACGCAGGCCGTGCTTGGGCAGCAGGAACTCGATCGTGCGGTCCGCATGCACCACGGCATCGACCGGCCCGGCCTCGCGCAGGCCACTGGGCACGTCGAGCGCGAGCACGGGCGCGGGGTGGCGCGCGATCGCCTCGATCGCGGCACGCGCCCCGTCGCGCAGCGGTCCGTCGAGCCCGATGCCGAGGACGGCATCCACGACGACATCGGCATCGCCCGGCAGGCCGGCGTCGATCCGGCCGCCCGCGGCGCGGTAGCGGGCCTCCGCGCGCACCGACGCAGCATGCGCCGGCGAACGAATCGCCCAGACGCCGACGTCGCGCCCCGCCGCGAGCGCATGGCGCGCGAGCACATAGCCATCGCCGCCATTCCCGCCCGCGCCGCAGACCACCGCGATGCGCTGCGCCGCCGGCCAGCCCTCGAGCAGCGCCCGCCAGGCCGCCTGCCCGGCCCGCTCCATCAGCACGTCATCGTCGCCGAGGCGGCGCCTGGCCTCGATCTCGAGGCGTCGCACTGAATCGGCATCGAACAGCGCGGAATCGGCATGCATCGCCGGATTTTATACTTGCATCATGCAGACGACCGTCCTCGCCCCGTCCGTCGACCCGGCCGCTCTCGCCGCGCGGGTGAAGGCGCTCGCGCGCGAGGCCGGGTTCCAGCGCTGCGGGATCAGCGGGATCGACCTGCGGGAGGACGAAGCGCACCTCGCGGACTGGCTCGCGCAGGGCCTGTACGGCTCGATGGACTGGATGTCGCGCCACGGCCTGATGCGCGCACGCCCGGGCGAGCTGCTGCCCGGCACGGTGCGCGTGATCAGCGTGGGGCTCGACTACGGCCGGCGCGACGACGACGAGGCCTGGGAAACGCTCGCCGACGGCACGCGCGCCTACGTGGCGCGCTATGCCCTCGGCCGCGACTACCACAAGCTCATGCGCGGTCGCCTGCAGAAGCTCGCCGACCGCATCGGCGAAGCGATCGGCCCCTTCGGCTACCGCGTCTTCGTCGACTCCGCACCGGTGCTGGAGCGCGCACTCGCGCGTAATGCCGGGCTCGGCTGGATCGGCAAGCACACCTGCCTGATCGATCGCGACGGCGGCTCGTGGTTCTTCCTCGGCGAGATCTACGTCGACGTCCCACTACCCGTGGATGCGCCGGCAACCGCGCATTGCGGCAGCTGCACCCGCTGCATCGACATCTGCCCGACCGGCGCGATCACGGCCCCGCACCGGCTCGACGCACGCCGCTGCATCTCCTACCTCACCATCGAGCACGAAGGCCCGATCGACGCCGAGCTGCGCCCGCTGATCGGCAACCGCATCTTCGGGTGCGACGACTGCCAACTCGTCTGCCCCTGGAACAAATTCGCGCGGCGCACCGACGAGCCCGATTTTCGTGCACGCAATGCGCTCGACACCGCGACGCTGCCGGCGCTCTTCGCCTGGAGCGAAGACGAGTTCCTGCAGCGCACGGAAGGCAGTGCGATCCGGCGCAGCGGGCATGCGCGCTGGCTGCGCAACATCGCGATCGCATTGGGCAATGCGCCGACGACGCCGGAGGTCGTGGCCGCGCTCGAATCGCGCGCGGGAATCGACGACGCCGTGGTTCGCGAAAGCATCGACTGGGCGCTCGCGCGCCACCGCATTCCTACACCGACCTGAGCGACCCATGGCCACCGACGCCGGCACGATCGATTTCCTGCTCGACCAACTCGGCGGCGCCGGGTCGCGTTACAGCACCAAGCGCATGTTCGGCGAGCACTGCCTCTACCGCGATGGATCGCCGATCGCGCTTGTCTGCGACGACGTGCTCTTCGTCAAGGACACGATGCCGGGTCGCGAGCAGATCGCCTGCTTCGCGACGCTCGGGTTCGGGCCGCCGTATCCGGGCGCGAAGCCGCACCTGCGCCTTCCGCCCGACACATGGGACGACGCGGACGCACTGCGGCGTGTGCTGGAAGCGACCGCGGCTGCACTACCGCCGGCGAAGCCGCGGAAGGCGGCCCCCAAGACGCGCACGGGCGACGGCCCGGCGTCCGCGGCCAGAGCGCGTAAGCGCGCCGGGAATGGCGACGAGGCGATCGTCGCGAAGCCCTCGAGCGCTCCCGCGGGACGTCGGAAGCCATCCCCCGTGAAGTAAGTCGATGCCTCCGTGCCGCCCCGTGCGTCGAGCCCGCTCGTGCCGCGATCAACGCGCCGGGGCGATGTCCGCAAGCAGGGCCCGCGTAACCGGATCATCGGCCTCCACCTCGCCACGCACCGCAGGCAGCAGCCGGTCCGCGATCTGCTTGCCGAGCTCGACGCCGAACTGGTCGAAGGCATTGATGCCCCACACCACGGACTGAAGGTAGACGCTGTGCTCGTACATCGCGATCAGGCCGCCGAGCGCCTGCGGCGTGAGTGCGTCGAGCAGGATCATCGTGCTCGGTCGACCGCCGGGATAGCGGCGATGCGGATCCTCGCTGTCCTGCCCGTTCGCAAAGGCCTCGCTCTGCGCGAGGAGGTTCGACAGGAGGGCATCGTGGTTCTCGCGATGCGGCGCGTCGGGACGCAGCACGCCGATGAAGTCGCACGGCACGACCGTCGTGCCCTGGTGCAGGGCCTGGAAGAAGCTGTGCTGCGTGTCGGTGCCGGCGCCGCCCCACCAGACCGGCACCGTATCGAGCCCGACCGGTGTTCCGTCGGCGCGTACCGACTTGCCGAGGCTCTCCATCACCAGTTGCTGCAGGTAGTTCGGCAGCAGGCGGAGACGCTCGTCATACGGCAGCACCGCATGCGCCGCGAGCCCCAGCGCGTTCCGGTTCCACACCGCGGTGAGCGCATGCCACGCCGCTAGGTTGCCGCGTGCCGGCGTCCCGACCACATGCGCGTCCATCTCCGCCGCGCCCTCGAGCAGTGCGTCGAAGCCCTGCATGCCGATGGCGATCGCGATCGGCAGGCCGACGGCCGACCACAGCGAATAGCGCCCACCCACCCAGTCCCACATCGGCAGCACGCGCTCGGCCGGGATGCCGAATGCTTCGGCGCGCGCGCCGTTCGCCGTGATCGCGAACAGGCGCGCGTCGTCGCCGAGCCAGGCGCGGAGGATCCTGCCGTTGAGCAGCGTCTCCTGCGTGCCGAAGCTCTTCGAGATCAGCAGCGCGGCGGTGCTCGAGGGATCGAGGCCCGCAAGCACGCGCTGGGCGGCATGCCCGTCCACGTTCGAAAGGAAGTGCACGCGAACCGCGCCGGCACCGGGCGCGGCAAGCGCATCGACCACGAGCCGAGGGCCAAGATCCGAGCCGCCGATGCCGACGCTGACGACATCCGTGACGCCTAGCGCCTGCAGCCGGCCGATCGTCTCCTCCATGCGCATACGTGCTTCGCATGCGACGCGGTGCGCGTCCCGGGCGAGCGGCGACTGCCCGACGTCGCCGCGCAGCGCGGTGTGCAGCGCCGGGCGGCGTTCGGTGGGATTGACCTGCTCGCCGTCGACGAGCGCACGCAGGCGGCCCGCGAAATCACAGGCGTCCGCGATGCGGAACAGGGCGTCGAGGGCGTCGCGGTCGTAGCGCTGGCGCGCGAAGTTCGCGCGGATCGCGCCGACGCGGAGGCTGAGCCCGGTGGCACGACCGGGATCGTCGGCCAGAAGCTGCCGGATGGTGCGGGACATGCTGCGCGCCGCCTCGGCGCGCAGTCGGCTGAGGCGGTCGGCGGTCTGCATTCCGTTACGCGGCCTGTGCGGGGATCGACTGGTTGGTGTGCGTCAGGCGGTTGTCGCGGTCGACGTAGACGCACGTCGGCTTGAACTTCGCGGCTTCCGCCTCGTCGCATTGTCCGTAGGCGGCGATGATGACGAGGTCACCGGGCTGCGCGAGGTGCGCCGCGGCGCCGTTGACCGAGATGACGCCGCTGCCTTCGTCGGCGCGGATCGCGTACGTCACGAAACGCGTGCCCTGGTTGACGTTCCAGATGTGGATCTGCTCGTACTCGCGGATGCCCGAGATGTCGAGCAGGCGCCCGTCGATCGCGCACGAGCCTTCGTAATGCAGCTCGGCATGGGTGACCGTGGCACGGTGGATCTTGGCCTTGAGCATGTTCAGGAGCATGGCGGCGCACTCGACCCGCGGGCGGCGGGCATGGACGCGCGAAGTCTAGCAGCGCATGGCGCGGTGCAACATCGCGGCGTTCAGCCGGCCGCGGGCCCTGCGTCGAACTCGAGGTTGTCGATCAGGCGGGTACGGCCGAGCCGGGCGGCGACGAGTGCCACGGCCGGTCGTTCGCCGGCGGCGGGCAGCGCGAGGTCCGGGCGCCGGACGACGGCGTAGTCCACCTCGAACCCGGCGGCGGCCAAGGCCCTCGACGCGTCCCGCTCGACGGCTTCGGGCGTCGCCCCAGCCTCCCAGGCCTCGCGCATGCGCTGCAGCGTCCGGTGGATCACCGGCGCGACGTCGCGCTCCGCCGGCGACAGGTACTGGTTGCGCGAGCTCATCGCCAGCCCGTCGGCCTCGCGCACCGTGGGGGCGGCGACGATCCCGATAGGAAACGACAACTCGCGCACGAGGTAACGGATCACCGCGAGCTGCTGGAAGTCCTTGCGCCCGAAGACGGCGACGTCCGGCTGCACCTGCAGGAACAGGCGGGCCACGACGGTTGCCACGCCATCGAAATGCCCGGGCCGGTGCGCGCCTTCGAGAACTCCGGTGACGCCCGGCACCTGGACGCGCACGACGCCGGCGAGGCCCTCGGGGTACATGGTCTCCACCGAGGGCATCCACAGCAGGTCGCAGCCGGCCGCATGCAGGCCTTCGGCATCGGCTTCGGGCGTACGCGGATAGCGCGAGAAGTCCTCGCTCGGCCCGAACTGCGTCGGGTTGACGAACACGCTCGCGACGACGCGGTCGGCGTGGCGACGCGCGAGCTCCACGAGTGCGAAATGCCCCGCATGCAGGTTGCCCATCGTGGGCACGAACGCGATGCGCTGGCCCTCGCGCTTCCAGCCGGCAATGCGCGCACGCAGCGCGTCGAGCGAGGTCTCGATCATGCGGGGCTCAGGCGTAGCCGTGCTCGGGCGCGGGGAACCGACGCTCGTGCACTTCGGCGACGAACGCCTCGAACGCGCCCTGCACGCTCCCGCCGGTCGCCAGGAAGTCCTTGACGAAGCGCGGCTGCCGGCCGTGGCGCAGGCCGAGCATGTCATGGAGCACGAGCACCTGGCCGTCGCACTCCGGACCCGCGCCGATGCCGATCGTCGGGATCCCGATTTCCGCGGTGATGCGGGCCGCGAGTTCCATCGGCACGCATTCCAGCACGAGCAGCGTGGCGCCCGCCGCGGCGACCGCGCGGGCGTCCTCGAGCAGCCGGGCGCCGGCTTCGTCACCCCGGCCCTGCACCTTGTAGCCGCCGAGCCGATGCACCGATTGGGGCGTCAGCCCGAGGTGTGCGCAGACGGGGATCTCGCGTGCGACCAGGTGGCGGATGACGTCGAGCTTGAAGCCGGCGCCCTCGAGCTTGACCATCGCCGCGCCCGCCCGGAGGAAGCGCGTGGACGCATCGAGCGCGTGGGCGGCGTCCGCATCGGCCTGGAACGGCAGGTCGGCGATGAGCAGCGCGCGCTGCAGCCCACGGGCCACGCAGGCCGTGTGGTACGCGATGTCGTCGACCGTGACCGGCAGCGTGCTCGAATGCCCCTGCACCACCATGCCGAGCGAATCGCCGACGAGCACCATGTCGACGCCCGAGGCGTCGATCGCCCGCGCGAAGCCGGCGTCGTAGCAGGTGAGCATCGTCAGCGGACGACCGTCGCGCTTGGCCTGCGCGAGCATCGGCACCGTGACCGGCACGGGGCGGGACGCGCGGGAGGAGTCGGAGTACATCCCGCTAGCGTATCGCTTCGATGCGCGCGGTTTCCACGCCGCGGAGCAGCGCGTCGACCCGGCCGCGCCCGGGGACGACGGTTTCCGGTGCCAGGGCATGCAGCGGCACCAGCACGAAGGCGCGCTCGTGCATGCGGGGATGGGGCACGTGCAGCCCGGGCTCGTCGACCACCGAATCCCCGTACAGCAGCAGGTCGAGGTCCAGCACCCGCGGACCCCAGGGCATCGCCGAGGCGCGGTCGCGGCCGGCCGCGCGCTCCAGGTCCAGGAGCACATCGAGCAGCGCGCGGGGCGTGAACACCGTGCGCAGCAGGGCCACCGCATTGACGAAGTCGGGCTGGTCGGTCACGCCCCAGGCCGGCGTGCGGTACAGCGGCGACAGGCGAACGTCGACGATGCCATCGACATCGCCCAGCGCCACGGCGGCGTCCCGCACCGCCCGCGCCGCATCACCCAGGTTCGCGCCCAGGCCGATGCAGGCCTGCACCGCGTCGGGCATCACTCCGGGCCGCCACCCGCGCGACGACGGCGACGGCGACGACGCGGGCCGGCTGGTCCGTCCTCCGCCACCGCCTCGAGGCCCTCGACCTGGGCGACGGCGGCGTCCGGATGCTGCTGGGCCTCGCGCCAGAACTCGACGTCGGGCAGATGCTCGTCCGAGGCGGCGAGCCGGAGCACGAGGAAGTCGAACGCGGCGCGGAAGCGCGGATGCGACAGCAAACGGAACACGCGGCGACGCTGGCGCTGCGAGAAGCGCGGCTGCAGCAGCCATATCTCCTGCATCGGCAGCGAGAACCGACGGGGCAGCGCGATCATGTCCATCTGGTGCAGCGTGACTCGGTCCGCGGCGCGCTGCTGCGCATCGGCGAGCTGCACGCCGTCGGCCTGAAGCCGCGCGAGCGCGCGGCAGTACGCCGGCCACAGCAGGAGCGCGAACAGGAATGCAGGGGACGCAGGCTCGTCGGCCGCGATGCGGGCGTCGGTCTCGGCCAGACCCTTCAGCACCATGCTCCGCAGCGCACCGGAGCGGTTCGAGCGCAATGCGGCGGCCGATTCGGGGAACAGCACTTCGAGCAGCCCATGGCGCTCCAGGCCCAGGAAGCTGTCGACCGCATGCCCCGACAGGAACAGCTTGAGGCATTCCTCGAACAGACGCGCCGGCGCGGCATCGCGCAGCAGCGCAGCGAGCCTCGGGATCGGTGCCGCGGTCTCGGCTTCGATCGAGAACCCGAGCTTGGCGGCCAGGCGCACCGCGCGCAGCATGCGCACCGGATCCTCGCGATAGCGGCGCTCGGGATCCCCGATGAGCCGCATCACACGATCCTGCACGTCCCGGAAGCCGCCGACGTAGTCGCGGATCGAGAAGTCCTCGATCGAGTAGTACAGCGCGTTCGCGGTGAAGTCGCGGCGCACCGCATCGTCCTCGATCGAACCGAAGACGTTGTCGCGCACGACAGCCTCGACCTCGTGTGCCTCGACGTCCGACTCCTCGACATTCGCGCGGAACGTCGCGACCTCGACGATCTCGCGGCCGAAGACGACGTGTGCGAGCCGGAAGCGCCGTCCGATGAGCCGGCAATTGCGGAACAGGCCGCGGATCTGCTCCGGCGTGGCGTCGGTGGCGACGTCGAAGTCCTTCGGGTGGCCCCCGATCAGGAGGTCGCGCACGGCGCCGCCGACGAGGTAGGCACCGAAGCCGGCCTCCCGCAGTCGGTAGAGCACGCGGAGCGCGTTGGGGCTGATGTCGCGGCGCGAGACGACGTGCGAATCGCGGGGAATGACCTGGAGGGCGGCAGTGGGATCGGCTGGCATCAGCGGGCATTACGCCGCAATTGGAGAGGATTGCCCATTGCCGTCAGGCGCCGAGCCCGCCTATACTAGCAGCGTGCCGGACGGAGCTTCCGGCACCTCCCCTGCTCCCTTCGTCTAGAGGCCTAGGACGTGGCCCTCTCAAGGCTAAAACACGGGTTCGAATCCCGTAGGGAGCGCCATACACGGCCCGGCGCATCGATGCGACAGGCGACACCGGCAACCCGTGCAGCGATGCGCGGGTTGTTTCGTTTCAGCCCCCGGACGATCTCCGGGCGACCCTCACCGGAAGACCCGCATGCCCTTCGTCGTCACCGAGAACTGCATCAAGTGCAAGTACACCGACTGCGTCGAGGTCTGTCCGGTCGACTGCTTCCGTGAGGGCCCGAACTTCCTCGTGATCGATCCGGACGAATGCATCGACTGCACGCTCTGCGAGCCGGAGTGCCCGATCAACGCGATCTATCCGGAGGACGACGTACCCGCCGGGCAGGAGCAGTTCATCGCGCTCAATGCCGAGCTCTCGAAGGCCTGGCCGGCGATCACCGCGCGCAAGGACGGTCTGCCCGATGCGAAGGACTGGGAAGGCAAGCCGGGCAAGCTCGATCTGCTCGAACGCTGAGGCCGGCCTCGCAGCTCCAAGAAAAAGGGCGCCTTTCGGCGCCCTTTTTTCATCTGCAGCGCGAACCTCAGCGCACGATGCTGGCGCGCAGGCTCTCGATGACCTTGCGCGGTGCGTCGCCCGTGACGGGAAGACCACGCGGATCGACCGCCGAGACGAACGTGCCGTTCTCACCCGTGGTCACGCGCACGAGGAAGCTCGCGCCCTGGTAGGTCACGTCGAAGGCACCCAGCAGCTGCGCGCGGCTGGTGATGGTGAGCCCCTCGATACGCGACAGTGCCTCGCCGACGCGGCCGAAGACCTCGTCGCGCGAACCCGTCGCGGCGAAGCCGAGCTGCGACTGTGCCGCCGCCTGCTGCGTGCCGGACGCCGTCACGGCGCTCGCCGTAGCGGCGGCGCTGGGCGTCGTGTCGAGGTCGGGCGGGACTTCCAGCGCCTGCGCCTGCCCGGTCGAGCTGTAGAGCTTGCCGCCCTTGCGAAAGCGGCTGCAGCCGGCAGCGACGGTGACGGTCAGGAGGACGAGCAGCGAGGCACGGGCGACGACGGACAGCTTCGACATGGAGACTCCGGTTTCAGGCCGCGACGCGGTCGCGGCAGGTGGATTCGATCTGCTGCGCGAGGCCGGCGAACCGGGTCGCGGCCTCCGCATGCGTCGCGGAGAGCGCGGTGAGTGGCAGGCGCAGGCCTTCGCCGATGCCCAGTCGCGTGAGCAGCGCCTTGACCGGGATCGGATTCGGCTCGACGCCGAGGAAGTCGTAGAGCTCGTGCATGCGGGCGTCGTGCGCTTCCGCCGCAGCGTCACGCGCGCGCGCGAGGTCGCACAGGCGACGGAAGGCGGCCGGCACCACGTTCGACGCGACCGAGATCACGCCGTCGGCGCCCTGCAGCATCGCGCGACAGGCGGTCGGGTCGTCGCCGCTGAGCACGGCGAAGCCCTCGTCGCGCAGGGCGAGGAGCGCGGTCATGCGCTCGGGCTCGTTGCGCGCTTCCTTGATGCCGACGATGCGCGGATGCCCGCACAGCTCCGCCACGGTTTCCGGAATCAGGTCGCAGCCGGTGCGTCCAGGTACGTTGTAGAGCAGCACCGGCAATGCCGCATCGCTCGCCACTGCGCGGTAGTGGGCGATGAGGCCGGCCTGCGTCGGGCGCACGTAGGGCGGGGTCACCACGAGCGCCGCGTCCGCGCCGAGCGCCTTCGCGCGGCGGGTCGACTCCACCGTCTTGAGCGTGTTCGACAGGCCCGTCCCGGCGATGACCGGGATGCGGCCGCCGACGATCTGCACGGCGGTACGCAGCAGCAGGTCGTATTCGGGATCGAGGAGCGCAGCGGCCTCCCCCGTCGAGCCGGCCACGACCACGCCCTGCGTGCCCGCGTCGAGCTGCGCGTTGAGCAGCCGGGTCCAGGCGTCGAGGTCGAGTTCGCCCGACGCGTCGAACGGCGTCGCGAGCGCGGTGATGCTGCCGGTGAGTCGCAAGGAAGGCCTCCGCGAACGCGGATCGGGGGAGAGGGCGCCAGTATGCGCGCGGGGATGTTACTTGCGGCGCAAAAGCACCGGCAAGTATCCTGATCGACCGCGGAAGCGGCCTCTCCCGGCGTTTCCGCCGGAAACTCCCTTCGAATCCCTGCAGGCGCCGCCTTGTCCGACACCGCTGCCCGGCCGTCGCCGAACGAAAACTACCTGCTGATCAACGCCTACACCACGCATCCGGAATCCCCGCTGCTGATGGTGACGCGCCGGATCGCCGACAGCGGGTGCAACATGGTCGATGCGCGCCTGTCGACGGTGGGCCGTGATGTGTCGGTGACCGCGCTCGCCATCGGCTCGTGGGACGCCGTGGCCAAGCTCGAGGCGATGCTCACGCGTCTGGAGCGCGAAGAAGGCCTGAAGCTCGTCTGGTACCGCACGGGCCCCAAGCCGGTGCAGTCCAACCTGCTGCCCTACGTTGTGGAGGTCGTCGCCGCCGACAAGCCAGGGATCCTGTTCCAGCTCGCCGATTTCTTCGACCGCCAGGGCATCACCATCGAGACCCTGCACTGCTCGCGCTACCGCGCCATGCAGACGGGCGCGGACATGTTCAGCGCGCAGCTCACCATCGGCGTGCCGTCGAGCATGCACATCGCCGCGCTTCGCGATGACTTCCTCGAGTTCTGCGATCACCTGAACCTCGACGCGATCATGGATCCGATGAAGTTCTGAGGCGGCTGCGACGATGATCGACCGCGCCCCTGCCCTGTCGCTCCCGCTGTCGAACGACGCATCGCTCGAGCTGCCGCCGCGCGAGCGCTGGCTCGCGCTCTACTTCTATCCCAAGAGCAACACGCCGGGCTGCACGACCGAGGGGCACGATTTCGATGCCCTCCTCGCCCGGTTCAACGCGCTCGGCTGCGATGTCGTGGGCGTCTCGCGCGACTCGCTGCGCGTCCAGCAGGGCTTCTGTAACCGGCAGGGCTATGGCTTTCCTGTCGCGAGCGATGCCGACGGGCGCGCCTGCGAGGCCTTCGACGTCATCCGCGAGAAGACGATGTACGGCCGCAAGGTCGTCGGCATCGAGCGCAGCACGTTCCTGATCGCGCCGGGTGGTGACATCGTCGAGAGCTGGCGCAAGGTCCGCGTGCCGGGCCATGCCGCGGCCGTCCTCGACGCCCTGCGCCGGCACGTGGCGGGCGACGCGAGCTGATCTACAACGGGCCTTCACCCCCCGGCGACCGGGCGCTATGGTGGGCTGTCGACGCGCAGACGGCGCGGTCATGGAGCGGCTGATGGCAGGCAAGCGGATCTACGTGCTGGACACCAACGTCCTGATGCACGACCCGACCGCGCTTTTCCGGTTCGAGGAGCACGACGTCTACCTGCCGATGCAGGTGATCGAGGAACTCGACCGCGGCAAGAAGGGCACGTCGGAGGCGAGCCGCAATGCGCGCCAGGCGAGCCGCTACCTCAACGAGCTGATCCAGTCGCGCGGCCACGAGGCGCTGTCGACCGGCGTTCCGCTCGTCCAGCCCGATGGGCTGAACCTGCGCGGCCCCGAGAGCATCGGGCGCCTGCGCTTCCAGACCGAACCTGACGACGTCCAGCGCAAGTTCGGCGCGGTCGTGCCCGACAACGCGATCCTCGGCGCGGTCGAGTCGCTGCGCAACCGCGAGCCGGACGCCGACGTCGTGCTCGTCTCGAAGGACATCAACCTGCGCATCAAGGCCGCGATTGCCGGCCTCGACTCGGAGGACTACGAGAACGACCGCGCGCTCACCGACCTCGACCTGCTCTATACGGGCGTCACCGAGCTGCCCGAGGACTTCTGGGCACGGCACGGCAAGGGCCTGCGCTCGTGGACCGAGCGCGGCCGCACGTACTACGAGATCGCACGACAGGACGGCGACGACTGGTACGCCAACCAGTTCCTGCACCTGCCCGGCGACGAGGAAGCCGAACTGCGCGTGGTGGAGGCCGACGAGCAGCGCGTGCGCCTGCAGATCGTCGATGACTTCCGGCCCCAGCAGCACGCGGTCTGGGGCATCACCGCGCGCAACCGCGAGCAGAACTTCGCGCTCAATGCGCTGATGAACCCGGAGGTCGACTTCGTCTCGCTGCTGGGCACCGCCGGCACGGGCAAGACGCTGCTCGCGCTCGCCGCGGGCCTCGCGCAGACGATGGACCAGCAGATCTACCGCGAGATCATCATGACCCGCGCCACGGTGAGTGTCGGCGAGGACATCGGCTTCCTGCCCGGCACCGAAGAGGAAAAGATGACGCCCTGGATGGGCGCGCTCACCGACAACCTCGAGGTGCTCACCAGCAACCAGGAGGGCGGCAGCTGGGGCCGCGCGGCGACGAACGACCTGCTCGCGAGCCGCATCAAGATCCGCTCGATGAACTTCATGCGCGGCCGCACGTTCCTGTCGCGCTACCTGATCCTGGACGAGGCGCAGAACCTCACGCCCAAGCAGATGAAGACGCTGATCACGCGTGCGGGGCCGGGTACGAAGATCGTCTGCCTCGGCAACCTCGAGCAGATCGACACGCCCTACCTCACCGAGACCACGTCGGGCCTCACCTACGTCGTCGACCGCTTCAAGTCGTGGCCCCACAGCGCGCACATCACGCTGCGCCGCGGTGAGCGCTCGCGCCTGGCCGACTTCGCGTCCGAGGTGCTCTGAGCCGATGCGCTGCTCGGTCCTCACCATCGCCGGCTCCGATTCCGGCGGCGGCGCCGGCATCCAGGCGGACCTGCGCACGTTCGCCGCGCATCGCGTGCACGGGCTCAGCGCGATCGCGGCACTGACGGCGCAGAACACGCGCGGCGTCACTGCGGTGCACGTGCCCGACACGGGCTTCCTGGCCGAGCAGATCGACGCCTGCTTCGACGACTTCGACATCCGCGCGGTCAAGCTCGGCATGCTCGCGAATGCGGCGGTGATCATGGCGGTGGCCGATGCGCTCGAACGCCACCATCCGGTGCCGCTCGTGCTCGATCCGGTGATGGTCGCGACATCGGGCGCGCGCCTGCTCGAACCCGATGCGCTGTTCGCGATGCGTGATCGCCTCTTCCCGATGGCGGCGGTGGTTACGCCGAACCTGCCCGAAGCGTCGCTTCTGCTCGGGCGCGACGTGCGTGATGCGCGGGACGCGGGGCCTGCCGCGTTCGACCTCCTCGCCCTCGGCGCGCGCAGCGCGCTCGTCAAGGGCGGTCACGGACCCGAGCCGACGCAGGTGGTCGACCTGCTCGCGCTGCCGGGCGGGCGCGTCGAGCAGTTCGTGCACCCGCGCCTCCCGGTCGAAGGCCACGGCACGGGCTGCACCCTCGCCTCCGCGATCGCCGCGAACCTGGCGCTCGGCCACTCGCTCGCCGCGGCGTGCGCACGCGCGACGGACTACGTGCATCGCGCGCTCCTGACCGGCTATCGACCGGGGCGTGGGCGCGTGGTCGTGCTCGACCATTTCGGCGCCGCGCCGTGAGCGAGGTCGGCTGGTGCGACGTCGCCGCGCGCGACGGGCATCGCTGGGCGGTGCTCTGCGCGCGCCCGGCCGAGCCGCGCGCGCATGTCGTCTGGCTGCCGGCGCTGGGTGTCGCGGCCCGGCATTACGAACCCTTCGCCCAGGCGCTCGCGGCGCACGGCGTCGCCGTGACGGTGCACGAGTGGCGCGGGCTCGGCAGCAGCAACCTGCGCGCGTCGCGTCGCGAGGACTGGGGCTACCGGGAGCTCCTGCTGGACGACATTCCGGCGACACGCGGGCTCGCGGCGCGCGATTACCCGGCACCGCCCCGCATCGGCGGGCACAGTCTGGGTGGACAGCTGGCGGCGTGCGCCGCGGCGCTGGACCCGCAGGGCGTCGAGGCGCTCTGGCTCGTTGCCAGCGGCTCGCCGTGGCCCGGCGCCTTTCCGCGCCGCACGGCGTGGTGGCTGCCGGTGGCTTACCAGACGCTGCGATCGCTCGCGCGGCTCAACGGCTCGCTGCCCGGTCGACGACTGGGCTTCGGCGGGAACGAGGCCCGAAGCGTGATCCATGACTGGAGCGGGACCGCGCTCACGGGGCGCTACGCGGCACCGGGCGTCGGTGATCTCGAGCCGCGCCTCGCGACCCTTGACCTTCCCGTGCGCGCGGCGGTACTCGACGCGGACTGGCTCGCGCCGGCGTCGTCGCTGCGCTACCTCGTCGGCAAGACGGCGAGCCACGACGTGCGCGTCGAGACGTTCGACACCGCGCGCCTCGGCGTCGCGGCCGATCATTTCGCATGGATGCGCTCGCCAGCGCCGATCGCGGCCTTCCTGACGGGACTGCCCGACACGCGGGTGACGCCGAGCATGTAGCTCGTCGTGCAATTCGACGCACGTCCCGTCGGCGTTGCATGCGACCAGGAGCGTCGCGAGATGCCCACACCGGACGCACCGTCGGGACACAGACGCGCAAATACAAACAGGCCGATGGTTTCCCATCGGCCTGTCGGTATTTGGCGCGCCCGGAAGGATTCGAACCTCCGACCCCCAAGTTCGTAGCCTGGTGCTCTATCCAACTGAGCTACGGGCGCGTAGTCGAAAAATTATGACGTCAGATGAATCGGTCGTCAAACATTTTTCTGTTTTCGGAAGCCTTTATCGCAGGTTTCCGATGTGCCGCAACGCGGCGGTACAACTGGCGGAGACGGAGGGATTCGAACCCTCGATGGAGCTTTTGACCCCATACTCCCTTAGCAGGGGAGCCCCTTCGGCCTCTCGGGCACGTCTCCGGGATAACGCGAGCCGGAGATGTTAACGCCCCGCGCCGGCCGCGGCAATCGTCAGCCCTCGGCTCCTTGCGCGGCCTCGTCGCGACCTTCGCCGCCACGCTGGATGCGCTGGTAGATCTCTTCGCGATGGACTGCGACGTCCTTCGGTGCGGTGATACCGATCCGCACCTGGTTGCCCTTCACGCCGAGCACGGTCACGGAGACCGAATCGCCGATCATCAGGGTTTCGCCGACGCGACGCGTCAGGATAAGCATTACGACCTCCTAGGCCGGCACTCCGCCGGGCGGGTGCGATCATGCGTCGATCGCACCGGAATATGGACACAAACGCCCGCCATAGTAGCGAGCGGCCATTTCATGCCGCAAGGAATGCAGTCACACTCCAGCGGCATTAGTACGTTCCATCACGACCTGCGCCACACCCGCGAGGGCCTCGCGCAATGCGGGGACGTCGTCGCCACCGCCCTGCGCCATGTCCGGCCGGCCACCGCCCTTGCCGCCGATCTGCCGGGCGACGTGCCCAAGGAGATCGCCCGCCTTGACCGGGCCGAGCGCCGTGCCGCTGACGCCGGCCACGAGCGCCGCCTTTCCGTCCTGCACGCCCGCAAGGACAACAACGGCATCGACCAGCTGTTGCTTTAGCCGGTCGACCGCATCGCGCAGCGCCTTGGCGTCGAATCCTTCCAGCCGGGCGGCGACCACTTTGATCCCGCCGACGTCGACCGCGGATGACGCCAGGTCGGCCGTGGCGCCCGAAGCGGCCTTCGACTTGAGCGATTCGAGCTCGCGCTCGAGGCGACGCTGGCGGTCCATGAGGCCACGCAGCTTGTCGGCGACTTCCGCGCGCGGCGCGCCCACCAGCCGCGCCGCCTCGTCGAGCCGCTGCAGCTCGGCCGCGATGTGGTCCAGCGCGCCCTGGCCGGTGACGGCCTCGATGCGCCGCACGCCGGCCGACACGCCGCCTTCGGAGAGGATCTTGAACACGCCGATGTCGCCCGTGCGGGCGACGTGCGTGCCGCCGCACAGCTCGGTCGAGGCCTCGCCCATGCGCAGCACGCGCACGCGGTCGCCGTACTTCTCGCCGAACAGCGCCAGCGCGCCGAAGTCGAGCGCTTCCTGCATCTCCATCTGGTGGATGTCCACGCCGTGGTTGGCGCGGATCTCCGCATTGACCTGGCGCTCGATCTCCGCGAGCTCCGCCGCGGAAACCGGCTGGAAGTGCGCGAAGTCGAAGCGGAGGCGATCGGGCGCGACGAGCGAGCCCTTCTGGGTCACGTGTTCGCCGAGCACGCGGCGAAGCGCGGCATGCAGCAGGTGCGTCGCCGAATGGTTGAGCACCGTCGCGCCGCGACGCTGTGCGTCGACCGCGCCCAGCACGTTGTCGCCGCGCGTGATGCGGCCGCTCTCGAGTCGGCCGACGTGTCCATGGAACTGGCCGGCGAACTTCAGCGTGTCGCGCACGACGAAGCGTGAGCCCTGCAGGTCGAGCTCACCCGCATCGCCCACCTGGCCGCCGCTCTCGGCGTAGAACGGCGTGCGGTCGAGGATGACCACGCCCTCGTCGCCGGTTTCGAGCGCGTCGACCGGGCGGCCGTCCTTCAGCAGCGCGACGACCTGCAGGCCGCCATCGACCAGCTTCTCGTAGCCGAGGAACTCCGTCGCGGGCAGCTGCGCGGCCAGCTCGGCGGGCATGCTCGTGGCATTGCCGAACTTGCCTGCGGCGCGTGCACGGTCGCGCTGCTCGGCCATCAGGCGCTCGTAGTCTTCCATCGCCGACGGCGCGAGCTCCGCGCCTTCGCGCTCGCGAACGATGTCGGCGATCAGGTCCGGCGGGCAGCCGTAGGTGTCGTGCAGCTGGAAGAGCTGCTCACCGTCGATGCGGCCCGCGCTGCGCTGCAGGTAGCTTTCGAGGCGCTGCATGCCGGCGTCGAGCGTCTGCGCGAACGCCGCCTCTTCGGCCTTGAGCGAGCGCTCGACGAAGTCGCGCTTCGCCGCGAGCTCCGGGTACGCGTCGCCCATCACCTCGACGAGCGGCGCGACCATCTTCCAGAACGTGCCGTCGGCCGCGAGGCCGTTGAGCTTCCAGATGTGGCGGATCGCGCGGCGGATGATGCGGCGCAGGACGTAGCCGCGGCCCTCGTTGGACGGCAGCACGCCGTCGACGATGAGGAACGAGCAGGCGCGGATGTGGTCGGCGATGACGCGCAGCGACTTGTTGTCGAGATCCTCGCGCTGGGTCAAGCGCGCGGCGGCGCGCACCAGGTGCGCGAAGATGTCGATCTCGTAGTTGCCGTGCACGCCCTGCAGCACGGCGGCCATGCGCTCCAGCCCCATGCCCGTGTCGACGCACGGCGCCGGGAGCGGCACCAGCGTGCCGTCCGGCTGGCGGTCGAACTGCATGAAGACGTTGTTCCAGATCTCGATGTAACGGTCACCGTCCTCATCGGGCGAGCCCGGGGGGCCGCCGGCGATGTGCGCGCCGTGGTCGTAGAAGATCTCGGTGCACGGGCCGCACGGGCCGGTGTCGGCCATCTGCCAGAAGTTGTCGGAGGCGAACGGTGCGCCCTTGTTGTCGCCGATCCGGATGATGCGGTCGACAGGCAGGCCGATCTCGCGATGCCAGATGTCGAAGGCTTCGTCGTCGGTATGGTAAATCGTGACGAGCAGGCGCTCGGGCGGCAGCTTCCAGACCTGCGTGAGCAGCTCCCAGGCCCAGGCGATCGCCTCCTTCTTGAAGTAGTCGCCGAACGACCAGTTGCCGAGCATCTCGAAGAACGTGTGGTGGCGCGCCGTGTAGCCGACCTGGTCGAGGTCGTTGTGCTTGCCGCCCGCGCGCAGGCAGCGCTGCACGTCGGCCGCGCGCACGTAGCCCGGCTTCTCGCTGCCGAGGAAGACGTTCTTGAACTGCACCATGCCCGAATTGGTGAACAGCAGCGTCGGATCGTTCGCCGGCACGAGCGGGGCCGACGGGACGATGGTGTGCCCCTTGCTGCGGAAGAATTCGAGGAAATCGCTGCGGATTTCGGACGTGGTTTTCATGCCGGGACGCGGTCTCAGGAGATGGCAGGCAGCGCGACGGCCGCCAGGAGGGCGGCCGGGCGTCGCGGGCGGACCGTGAAGAGTAGCAGGCAGGCTGCCCCGAGCGGGGCCGCGCCTCAGTCGTCGGCGTCGGGGCGACTCGCCGCGCGGACGATGTCCCCGGGGAAACCACGGCGAACGAGGTAATCGCCGGCCTTGCGGGCACGCAGGCGGGCATCCTCGATCCGTGCGAAGCGGCGGGCGACCTGATCGCGCGCGATCTCGAGCCAGTCGCCGTCGAAGCTTTCGAGCACGTCCTGGCGGATTTCCGCCGGGAGATCGTGCGTGGCGAGCTCGGCCCGGATGTGGAGGGGGCCATACCCGCTCGAAGCCCGCGCGCGCACCAGGCTTTCCGCGAAGCGCCGCTCGTCCTGCCAGCCGGCGTCAGCGAGCTTGCCTACGGCCGCCATCACCTCGTCCGTCTCGATGCCCTTGGCCGAGAGCTTGCGCGTGAGCTCCTTGCGCGAATGCTCACGACGGCTGAGCAACCCGATCGCACGCTGCACGGGCGTCAACGGCGGGCGAGCGCGGCGCTTGCGGGTCCGTGTGTCCCCGTCCTCGCCGAAAAGACTTTCGTGCGCCGGCCCGGACGCCGGTGCGAGGTCGGCATCTGGATCGGACGGCAGGCCTGTTGCGGCCGCATCCGCGACGGGCGCGTCTGCCCTTGCCTCGTGCGGCCGCGTCGCGCCCCGCTGATCGCGAGTCGAACGACTGGCGACATCGGCCGACGACGTCGAGCCGCCGCTCGGTGCCGCCGGCGGAGGCAGGCGCGCGCTGCCCGGGCTAACCAGGTCCGCCAGTCGCACGATGCCGGTCGGCTCGGGGCCGGCGCTCGACCCCGCATGCGCCCGCTGCCGCGGCCCGCCGCCGGATGCAAACGACGCGGCCCCGGGCTCATCGCCCGGGGCCGGTCCACGATCACGCCTGGAGCGGTCTCCAGCCATCGGTGCCCATCACGCCTCGGTTTCGGCTTCCGCCGGGCTGATCTCCTGCGGGACGAACTTCTCGCGCAGGGCCGCCTCGAGCTTGGCCGCCATCGCCGGGTTCTCCTTGAGGAACTGGCGGGCGTTCTCCTTGCCCTGCCCGATACGCTCACCGTCGCAGCTGTACCAGGCGCCCGACTTCTCGACGAGCTTGGCATCCACGCCCATATCGATCAGCTCGCCCTCGCGGGAGATGCCTTCGCCGTACAGGATCTCGGTGACGACCTGCTTGAACGGGGGCGCCAGCTTGTTCTTGACGACCTTGATGCGGGTCTGGTTGCCAATGATCTCGTCGCCCTTCTTGATCGAGCCGATGCGACGGATGTCGAGGCGCACCGATGCATAGAACTTGAGCGCGTTGCCGCCGGTGGTGGTCTCGGGGCTCTGGCCCGGCATCATGATGCCGATCTTCATGCGCAGCTGGTTGATGAAGATGACCAGCGTGTTGCTGCGCTTGATGTTGCCGGTGAGCTTGCGCAGGGCCTGCGACATCAGGCGGGCCTGCAGGCCCGGGAGCTGGTCACCCATCTCGCCCTCGATCTCGGCCTTCGGCGTGAGCGCGGCGACCGAGTCGATGACGACCATGTCGACCGCGTTCGAGCGCACCAGCATGTCGGCGATCTCGAGCGCCTGCTCGCCGGTGTCCGGCTGCGAGAGCAGCAGGTCCTCGACGTTGACGCCCAGCTTGGCGGCGTAGATCGGGTCGAGCGCGTGCTCGGCGTCGATGAAGGCCGCGGTGCCGCCCTTCTTCTGGCACTCGGCGATCGCCTGCAGCGTCAGCGTGGTCTTGCCCGACGACTCGGGACCGTAGATCTCGACCACGCGGCCACGCGGCAGGCCGCCGATACCGAGTGCGATGTCGAGCATCAGCGAACCGGTGCCGACGATCTCCACGGCCTCGACCGCACGGTCACCCATGCGCATGACCGAGCCCTTGCCGAACTGCTTCTCGATCTGGCCAAGGGCCGCCGAGAGCGCTCGCTTCTTGTTCTCATCCATCGTCGGTTCTTCCTGTTGGTTCGTTGTGAGCGGAGACTTTAATGACGGGGCATCGCATGCACTGAGACGATGGCATCCGTGGCTGAACTGTGGCCTGAGCGGCGCGTTCGCGGCATCGGAAGCGACGGGAAACAACCGTCGGAAAGCCCCGCGCGGAGCGTCAGCGATTGGGCCGCACGAGCCCGCAGTACAGGCCCTCGATCGCGAACTCGTGATCGGGCGTGACCTCGATCGGCTCGAAGTCGGGATTGCGCGGGAGGAGGCGGATGCGGTCCTTCGCGATCTTCAGCAGCTTGACGGTGATCGCGTCATCGATGCGCGCAACGACGATCTGCCCCGAGCGCGCCTCGTTCGTGCGATGCACGCCGATCAGGTCGCCGTCGAAGATGCCCTCGTCGCGCATCGAGTCTCCCTTCACGCGGAGCAGGTAATCGGGGGCCGGCGCGAACAGGTTCTTGTCGAGAAGGACCATGTCGTCGGAGCCGATGTCCGCCCCGATCGGCAGGCCGGCCGCGACCTGGCCGAGGACCGGCAGGTGGAGCATGTCGCCGGCATTCGCTGCCGGGCGGGCGGGGTTGGCGACCAGTCGGATGCCGCGGGCCTGCCCGGGCACACGCCGGATCGCGCCGGCCTGCTCCAGGGCCTGCAGGTGGTACTGCGCCGCCCGAACGCTGCTGAAACCGAAGACCTGGGCGATCTCCGTCTGCGACGGCGGTACGCCGTCGGCCTCGATGCGCTCGGCGATCATTTCGAGGATCGCCTGCTGGGTGTCGGTAAGGTTCATTAGTAGCAATGCTACTAACCCACCACCCCGCGCGGAAGACCGTCCGTCAGACGGCGTGCGCCAGAAGCCCCTCGAGCGCCGCGGCCACAGTCTGGCGCCGGACCGCCTCGCGGTCACCCTCGAAATGATGGACGGCCGCATGCGGATAGCCGCCGCGGCGCTTCCAGGCGATCCAGACCGTGCCGACCGGCTTCTCGACGGTGCCGCCGCCTGGCCCGGCGATTCCCGTCACGGCGACGGCCAGGCTGGCCGCCGAATGCACCAATGCACCGGAAACCATCTCGACCACCGTCTCGCGGCTCACCGCCCCGTGCTCTTCGAGCGTGTGCGGGTTCACGCCCAGCAGCCCCTGCTTGGCCTCGTAGCTGTAGACCACCATGCCGCAGTCGAACCAGCCCGACGAGCCCGGAAGGTCGGTCAGTACCTTGGCGATCCAGCCGCCGGTGCAGCTCTCGGCCGTCACGACCGAGAGGTGGTGCGCGCGCGCGGCGTCGGCCAGGCGGTGGGCCATCGTCGTGAGCTGGGCGTCGGTGGGCAGGTCCATGCGCGCACTATAGACGCCGGCCGTGGGCGCCCTGCCGCTGGCATACTCCGCGGCCCGGTGGCCGCACCGCCGAGCCCGATCGCCCTCGTGAGTCCGAACCCGAGCGCCGCCAGCGCCGACGCGCACACCCCGCTCATGCGCCAGTTCTTCGCCTGCAAGGCGGAGCATCCCGACGTGCTGCTGTTCTTCCGGATGGGCGACTTCTACGAGCTGTTCTACGACGACGCCCGCAAGGCCGCGAAGCTCCTCGACATCACCCTGACCCAGCGCGGGAACTCCGCGGGACAGCCGATCCCGATGGCGGGCGTGCCGCATCATGCCGCCGAGAGCTATCTCGCCCGGCTGGTCGCCCTCGGCGAGTCCGTCGCCATCTGCGAGCAGATCGGCGACCCGGCGACGACGAAGGGCATCGTCGAGCGCAAGGTCGTCCGCCTGGTGACGCCGGGTACCGTCACCGACGAAGCCCTGCTCGACCAGCGCCGCGACACGCTGCTGCTCGCCATCGCGCGCGGGCGCGGCGGCTACGGCCTGGCCTGGGCCGACCTCGCGGCGGGCCGCTTCCTCTGCAACGAGGTCGCCAGCGAGGACGCCCTCGAAGCCGAGGTTGCGCGCCTGGACCCGGCGGAGGTGCTCTGCCCCGACGAGGATCCCCTGCCCGCCTGCCTCGCAAGCCGCGTGGGCCTGCGCCGGCGCGCCCCCTGGCTGTTCGACGTCGACAGCGGTCGCCGCCAGCTGCTGCGCTTCTTCGACGTCCACGACCTGACGGCCTTCGGCATCGACGACCGCCCGCTCGCGGTCGCGTCGGCGGCGGCGCTGCTCGGCTATGTCGAGGAGACCCAGAAGCAGCGGTTGCCCCACCTGACGTCGATCGCACTCGAGTCGGGCGACGGCGCGATCGCCATGAATGCGGCCACGCGCCGGCACCTTGAACTCGATGCACGCATCGACGGCGACCACCGCCACACCCTCCTCGGCGTGCTCGATTCGACCGTCACGCCGATGGGCGGCCGCCTGCTGCGCCGCTGGCTGCACCGCCCGCTGCGCGATCGCGGCGTCCTGCGCCACCGGCACCAGGCCGTGGCAACGCTCCTCGATGCCCGCGCCGACGAGGACCTGCGCGACGACCTGCGTGCCGTCGGCGATGTCGAGCGCATCCTCGCGCGTATCGCGTTGCGCAGTGCGCGACCGCGCGACCTCTCCACGCTGCGTGACACCCTCGCCCGTCTTCCCGCGCTGCGGAGCCGGCTGGCACCGCTCGATGCTCCGCGCCTGCAGGCGCTTCGTGACGCGCTCGGCGAGCACGACGCCACCGCGGCGCATCTCGCCGAGGCGATCGTCGAGCAGCCGCCCGTGCTCGCGCGCGACGGCGGCGTTTTCGCGGACGGCTACGACCACGAGCTCGACGAGCTGCGGCGGCTCTCGACGCATGCCGACCAGTTCCTGATCGATCTCGAGGCGCGCGAGCGCGAGGCCACCGGCATCGCGACGCTCAAGGTCGGCTACAACCGCGTGCACGGCTACTTCATCGAGATCAGCAAGGGGCAGTCCGCGCGTGCGCCGGCGCATTACGCGCGCCGGCAGACGCTGACGGGCGCCGAGCGCTACATCACCGACGAGCTCAAGCAGTTCGAGGACAAGGTGCTGTCGGCACGCGAGCGCGCACTGTCGCGCGAGCGACTGCTCTACGAACAGCTGCTCGACGCGCTCAACGCCCGGCTGGAACCGCTCAAGCACTGCGCAGCCGCGCTCGCGGAGATCGACGTGCTCGCCGCCTTCGCGGAGCGGGCGCAGGCCCTCGACTGGGCACGCCCGGAACTCGCCGAGCATCCCGGCATCCGGATCGAGCGTGGCCGCCATCCCGTCGTCGAGGCGGTGCGCGATACACCGTTCGAGCCGAACGACCTCATCCTCGACTGCGCGCCCGACCATACGGGGCGCCGCATGCTCGTCATCACCGGCCCGAACATGGGCGGCAAGTCGACCTACATGCGGCAGAACGCGCTGATCGTGCTGCTTGCGCACATCGGCAGTTTCGTTCCGGCGTCGACGGCGGTGATCGGGCCGATCGACCGCATCCTCACGCGTATCGGCGCCGGCGACGACCTCGCGCGCGGCCAGTCGACCTTCATGGTCGAGATGGCGGAAACGAGCTACATCCTCCACCACGCCACCGATCGCTCGCTCGTGCTGATGGACGAGATCGGCCGCGGCACGTCGACCTACGACGGCCTCGCGCTGGCGGAGGCGTGCGCCCGGCACCTCGCGCAGGTCAACCGCGCCTACACGCTGTTCGCGACGCACTACTTCGAGCTCACGCGGCTCGCCGACCCGGGTAGCGGCATCGCCAACGTGCATCTCGACGCGGTCGAGCACGGCGACCGGCTGGTCTTCATGCATGCGGTCAAGGACGGCCCCGCCGACCGCAGCTTCGGCCTGCAGGTGGCGGCGCTCGCCGGCCTGCCGCGGAGCGTCGTCCAGCAGGCACGTGCGCGACTGGGCGAGCTCGAGGCGCAGCGCCCTGCCGATGCGCGCGCCCCGCTCACGCCCGCGACGCTCGACGCTCCGCAGCAGTTCGGCCTGTTCCCTGCGACCTCCGCCGCATTGGACGCACTCGCGGGCATCGAGCCCGACGAACTCACGCCACGCCAGGCACTCGAGGCGCTGTACCGGCTCAAGTCATTGGCCTGATCGCCGGAATCCGGCCGGCCACGGCAGACGGCATCGCGACGCCACTACGCCCCGCGTCGAAGCCGTGCGCAGGATCGAAGATCAATTGCGGTAATCGACACCTCGATCCGGGCGCGATCGGCATCCGCCGTTGACGACCCGGGTGCTGGAATCGCCGGCAACGAGGAGATGACATGTCCGGCCATCGCATTCCCAACGACACGCAACGCGTCAACGTCAACGACGAGGCGGAGCTCGCCTACTGGTCGCGCGAGCTGGGCGCCGCGCCCGACACGCTGCGGGAGGCGGTGAGCGCCGTCGGCGTCGAGGTCGAGAACGTGCGCCTGCACCTCGGCCAGGTATCCGGCTGAGCCCTCACGGGGCGTCGATGGGCGACGGCTAGGATCGGGGCGACTCCCGGAGAACGCCATGAACGCGCCCCTGATCGACGACCTCCTCGACCAGCTCCGCGGTGCGCCGCTGCGGCAGCTCGGCGAGCGCCTCGGCCTCGGTCCCGACGATGCCTATGCCGCGACGCAGACCGCACTGCCCCTGCTCCTCGGGGCGCTCAACCGCAACGCGCGGACTCCGGGCGGCGCGTCCGCGCTCTACGAGGCGCTCGACGTCGACCATCGCGGCGCCGATCCGGGCAACGTACTCGGCACGGCCCTCGCCGGCGGCACCCAGGGCGCGGGGATCCTGCGTCATGTGCTCGGCGGGCGCGAGCCGGTCGCGGCCGAGACGGTCGGCGCGGTCGCCGGGATCGGTCAGGAGCGGGCGCAGATGCTGATGCGCGTCCTCGCGCCCGTAGTGATGGCCTACCTCGCGCGGCGCGTGTTTACGCCTCGCGACACCGACGGCGCCGGCACGCCCCAGGCGAGCCCCGAAGGCCTCGCCGTCGCGCTCGAGGACGAAGAGCGCGCGATGACGCAGCGCGAAGGCTTCGGCAGTGGCCTGCTGTCGATGCTCGACCGTGATGCCGACGGCGACGTCGACCTCGCCGACTTCACCGGCCAGCCGCAGCTCGGCACGGTGACGCCGGAGATGCGCAGCCCGCGCTCGCGGCTGTGATCGCTACAACGCGTCGAGGTCACCCAGCGCGCGGATGAGGCGCCTCGCCCGCTTGTCGGGGCGCTGCTCCGGCGCGCGGAAGCCGTCACGCATCGCCTGTCGCTCCGCGCGTGCAGCCTCGCGACGCGTCTTCGACGCCTCGCTCTCGGCATAGAGCGCCTGTGCGACGGGTGCGGGGCCCCTCTCGACGCTCAGTGCCAGCACGGCGACCTCGAAGCGCTCCTCGCCACGCACGACGTCGAGCACGTCGCCGATTCTGACGCTGCGGGACGGCTTCGGCCGCTGACCGCCGACGTCGACCTTGCCGGTCTCGATCGCCTGCCGCGCAAGCGAGCGCGTCCTGAAGAAGCGTGCCGCCCAGAGCCATTGGTCGAGGCGGACGGAGCCGAGCTCATCGGTCATTCGGTAGGTCCGGAAGCAGGAACGTCACGATCGCGACTGGAGGTCCAACGCCGTTGGCGAGGGTCGGAGCGTCGCCCATTCGAGGCCACATTCGGTATTTACACGCGCAGCGGCAACATCGACTGAAGCGTAGTCACAACGCGTGATGCACCGCGGACCGAGGTTCGCGGGAGGCGTTCGAAGCGGCCCTACGTTGCGTACGCGGCGGTGGCCGACGCCCCGCAAAGGCACTGCACGACCGGCCGTCGCAGATTCCCTCGATGGCGTCGCGCCTCGGTTGCGATGCAAGCGCGACTGGAGAGAACTACCGGTGCCGCTCTAAGGCCGCTACACACCGTGCGCGAGCCGTGGAGCCGCGACCAAAGTGTTTGCCGCCTCGGCCGTTTCGTCCGTAGCCGTACAACCTCATCGACGAGACCCGCAACGGTTACGCCGGCCGGGGCGTGTGGGCAGCAATTGGAGGCTTATGCATCGTCATGGCATGCATTCAGTTCGCGCTGCGCCCGATACGCCATCCATCCACTATGGCGTTACGTCCCAAATGCAAACGGCCGCCCGAAGGCGGCCGTCGGCGGTACCACGCGGCGGATTACTCGGCCGCGGCAGCAGCGGCGGCTGCAGCCTTCGCCTTCGCGTACGCCGCCAGATCTTCCTTGATGCGTGCCTTCTTGCCCTCGAGGCCACGCAGGTAGTACAGCTTGCCCGCGCGGACCTTGCCGCGACGCTTCACTTCAACCGAATCGATCGTGGCGGAGTGCGTCTGGAAGACGCGCTCGACGCCGAAGCCGTGCGAGATCTTGCGCACAGTGAACGACGAGTTCAGGCCGGCGTTCTTGGTGCCGATGACCACGCCCTCGTAGGCCTGGACGCGCTCGCGATTGCCTTCCTTGACCTTCACGTTCACGACGACGGTGTCGCCCTGGTTGAAGTCGGGAAGCTTGCGGGTGATCTGCTCGGCTTCGAAGTTCTGGAGCAGCGTATTGAGCGACGGCTTGTTCATGGGTGTTGGCCTGTAGGTGTCGTTGTAGAGCCGCGAGTGCGCGTGGACCCGCGTGCCGGCATCGGTGGAGCAAGGAAGCCGCGCATTGTAACGGGAAATTCCCTTGCGGGGCTAGGAGTTAGGCGGTCGCGCCGAGTCGCCGCCGGGTTCCGTGACGGCAGCTGGATTCCCAGAGGGGGCCTCATGGGGGTCAGCGCCTCCGGCCGCCCCACCCGCGAGGCCTCCCGCCAGCGCCGTCTCCTGCCGGTAAGCCTCGAGCAGCCGGGCATCCTGCTTGGACAGAACACGCCCCGCCAAAAGGTCCGGCCGCCGGTCCTCGGTCCGTCCGAGCGACTGCATCCGCCGCCAGCGGGCAATGCGGGCGTGGTCGCCCGAGAGCAGCACGTCCGGCACCGTCCCGAGTGCATGCTCGACCGGGCGGGTGTAGTGCGGGCAGTCGAGCAGCCCGTCCTCGAAGCTGTCCTGTGCGGCGGACTCGGCGTCGTTCAGGGCGCCGTCCTGCAGCCGCGCGATCGCGTCGATGACCACCGCGGCGGCCAGCTCGCCACCGGACAGCACGTAGTCGCCGATCGACAGCTCCTCGTCGACCTCCGCGCGGATCAGGCGCTCGTCGACCCCCTCGTAGCGCCCGCAAAGCAGGATCAGGCGCGGCTCCGCGGCCAGCCGGCGAACGGCCGCCTGGTCCAGCCGACGCCCCTGCGGGCTCATGTAGACGACCCGCGCCGGGCCCTCGCCCGCGGCGCGTGCCGCTTCGATCGCACGCCGAAGCGGATCGATCAGCATGACCATCCCGGGGCCGCCCCCGAACGGGCGATCGTCCACCCGGCGGTAGTTGCCCTCCGCGAAGTCGCGCGGGTTCACGCCCCCGACCGCCAGCAGCCGGCGCTCGATGGCACGGCCGACCACGCCGAAGCCCGCGCACTGCGCGACGAACTCGGGGAACAGGCTGACGACGTCGATGCGCATGGGTGATGTGGCCTCTGGCGCGGATGCGGTGGACGGAGGGCCGCCCGCGCCGTCCGCGCGGCGACGCGCGGGCACGCCAGCGCGGGGCCGGGGCGCAGGCGACTGGCCGATCCTTAGAAGTCGGGATCCCAGTCGACCGTGATGCGGCCGGCGACCAAATCGATATCGGTGACGTACTGGGGCCGGACGAAGGGGATCATCCACTCGCGGTCACCCTCGCGCGCCACAAGGACGTCGTTCGCCCCGGTGGCGAACAGGTGGGAGACGCGCCCCATCGGGCGGCCGTCGACGTTCACGACCGCGAGGCCCTCGAGGTCGATCCAGTAGAACTCGCCCTCGGCGGGCTTCGGCAGCGCCGACCGCGGCACCCAGACCTCGGTCCCGCGCATCGCCTCGGCGGCGTCGCGGTCCTCCACCCCCGGGATCTCGGCCGACAGGCCCTTCCCGACCTGCCGTCCGCGCACGCCCATCAGCTCGCGCTCGTTGCCGCGCGCGTCGCGGAGGATCCAGGGCCGGTAGCCGAAGATGGCCGAGCGGGGCTCGGTCCAGCTCTCGAGTTTCACTTCCCCACGAACGCCAAAGGCGCCGACCACCCTGCCTACGAGGATGCGGCGCCCCGGGTTTTCGCTGGAATCGCCACCGCCCGCGCCTTGCACGGGCGAGGCCATCAGGCCGCGGCCTGCGCCTTCTGCGCCTGCTTGTACAGGTCGGCGACCTTGTCGGTCATCTGCGCGCCATTGCCGATCCAGTGCTGCACGCGCTCGACGTTGAGTTCGACGCGCTTCTCGTTACCCGCAGCCACCGGGTTGTAGAAGCCGACGCGCTCGATGTTGCGGCCGTCGCGGGCGCTGCGGCTGTCGGTGACGATGATGTGGTAGAAGGGGCGCTTCTTGGCGCCGCCACGCGTAAGGCGGATCTTGACCATGGTCTTCTCGGTGTTGCCCAGCTGCCGGAATGGCAGGGTAAGCCGGCGATTTTAACGGGATTTTCTCTCCCCGGGAACCCGGCGGGGCGGATGACCCTGCCGTAGGGCCGGGCTTGGCCGCGTCCGGCCCATCAATGACCGGAAGTCTGCCGCGGCTGCATGCGACGCCTGCCGGTTCCCGCGCGCAGCCCGCGCAACTCAGCGGAACGGCATCCCGCCGCGGCCGCCCATCATCCCCTTCATCCCGCGCATGAGCCCCTTCATGCCGCCGCCGGCCAGCTTGGACATCATCTTTTCCATCTGCTGGTACTGCTTCATCAGCTTGTTGACGTCGCTCGGCGCCAGGCCCGCGCCCTTGGCGATGCGGGCACGGCGCGAGCCGTTGAGCAGCGCGGGGTTGCGGCGCTCCTTTTTCGTCATCGAATTGATGATGGCGATCATCCGCGGCACTTCCTTGCCGGTGACCTGGTTCTTGACTTCGTCCGGCAGCTTCCCGATGCCCGGCAGCTTGTCCATGAGCCCGCTCAGGCCGCCCATGTTCTGCATCTGCTCGAGCTGGTCCTTCATGTCGTTGAGGTCGAACTTCTTGCCCTTGACGACCTTCTCGGCGAGCTTGGCCGCCTTGTCCTTGTCGACCTGCTGCTCGACCTGCTCGACGAGCGACAGCACGTCGCCCATGTCGAGGATGCGGCTGGCGATGCGGTCCGGGTGAAAGACGTCGAGCCCGTCGGGCTTCTCGCTTGTGCCGATGAACTTGATCGGCTTGCCGGTGATGTAACGCACCGAGAGCGCAGCACCACCGCGCGCATCACCGTCGGTCTTGGTCAGCACGACACCGGTCAGCGGCAGAGCCTCGGCAAAGGCCTTGGCCGTGACGGCCGCGTCCTGGCCGGTCATCGAGTCGACGACGAACAGGGTCTCCGTCGGCGACACCGCGCCGTGCAGGACCTTGATCTCCGCCATCATCGCCTCGTCGATCGCGAGGCGGCCGGCGGTGTCGACGATCAGCACGTCAACGTACGAGCGGCGCGCATCGTCGATGGCGGCGCGGACGATCGCCTCGGGCTTCTGCGAGGCATCCGACGGGAAGAAGATCACGTCGATCTGCTGCGCGAGCTGGCGCAGCTGCTCGATCGCGGCCGGACGGTAGACGTCGGCCGAAACCACCATCACCTTCTTCTTGCGGCGTTCCTTCAGGTGCTTGGCGAGCTTGCCGACCGTGGTCGTCTTGCCCGCGCCCTGCAGGCCGGCCATCAGGATCACCGCCGGGGCCGGCACGTTGAGGTTCAGGTCGATGGCCTGCGCGCCCATGACCGCGGTCATCTCGTCGCGCACGACCTTGATCAGCGCCTGGCCCGGCGTCAGCGACTTGAGCACCTCCTGGCCGACCGCGCGCACCTTGATGCGCTCGATCAGGGCCTGCACCACCGGCAGCGCGACATCGGCCTCGAGCAGCGCGATGCGGACCTCGCGCAGCGACTCGCGGATGTTCTCCTCGGTCAGCCGGCCGCGGCCGCGCAGGCGCTCGATGGTGCCGGAAAGGCGCTGGGAGAGGGACTCGAACATGGCGCGAGGACCGCGAAAAACAGGGCCGCGAAGTATACCGGCCCGGGCCCGTGCGACGGCCGTGCAGCCTATGCGACACTGCGGTGATGACACTCGTTCTCATCTCCGCCGCGCTCTACGTGGTCGCGGCCGGCCTGCTCGCCGCGGCGCTGCGCGAGAACCCGGCGCACCCCGGCGGCCAGTGGCGGTGGCCGGCCGCGGGTGCACTCCTGTTGCACGCGGCCGCGCATCTCTCGACGTGGCGCGCGGTCGGCGGTCCGGACCTGCACTTCTTCTCCGCGCTGTCGCTGGTCGGGCTGGGCATGGCCACGCTCACCACCGCCGTGGCGGGGCGCGAGCGGATGTCGGCCCTCGGCATGTTCGCGCTGCCCGTCGCCGGCGGCCTGCTCGTCGCGTACGGGATGCGGGGGCCGGTCGCCGCGCCCGAACTCGACTGGCGCCTCAAACTGCATGCCGCACTCGCCCTGCTCGCCTATGCGACGCTCGCGCTCGCCGCCCTGCTCGCCGTGGTGCTGGCGCTGCAGGAACGCACGCTCCGCCGCCGTGAGTTCCACGGGTGGACGCGCGCACTGCCCCCGCTGGTGCAGCTCGAAGCGCTCCTGTTCCGCACCATCACCGTCGGCTTCGCTCTGCTCACGGCCGCCCTGCTGACCGGGTTGCTGTTCGTGCAGGACCTGCTCGAGCAGCACCTCGTGCACAAGACGGTGCTGAGCCTGCTGTCGTGGATCGTCTTCGGCGCGCTGCTCTACGGACGCCGCCGCCACGGATGGCGCGGTTCGACGGCGGTGCGCTGGACCCTCGTGGCGATGACGCTGCTCGTGCTCGCCTACTTCGGCAGCAAGTTCGCGATCGAGCTGGTGTTCAAGCGCTGAGTCGCCTGCGGGTCGCGCCCGCACGTGCGCTGCCCGGACGATCGCAGTCGTGGGATCCCACGCCGCGCTAACGGCGCGCCGCCGCGACGCCTCAGGCGTACTCCAGCGCCTCGGCCAGCCGTTCCACCGCGATCACCTCCAGCCCCTGAATGCGCCCGCCCTTCGGCGCATTGCCCTTCGGCACGATCGCGCGCTTGAAGCCGTGGTGGGCCGCCTCCTTCAGGCGCTCCTCGCCGTTCGGCACCGGACGGATCTCCCCCGACAGGCCGACCTCGCCGAAGGCGACCGTCTGGTCCGCGAGCGGCCGGTCGCGGAGCGACGACAGCACCGCCAGCAGCAGCGGCAGGTCGACCGCCGTCTCCTGCACACGGATGCCGCCGACCACGTTGACGAAGACGTCCTGGTCGCCGACCGAGACGCCGCCGTGCCGGTGCAGCACGGCGAGCAGCATCGCGAGGCGATTGCCTTCCATGCCGACCGCGACACGGCGCGGGTTCGACAGCGGCGATGCGTCGACGAGGGCCTGCACCTCGACCATCAGCGGCCGCGTGCCTTCGCGGGTGACCATCACGCAGCTGCCGGGCTGCGGTTCGCGGCTGCCGGACAGGAAGATCGCCGACGGGTTCGGGACCTCGCGCAGGCCCTTGTCGCCCATCGCGAAGACGCCGAGCTCGTTGACCGCGCCGAAGCGGTTCTTGAAGGCGCGCAGCACGCGGAAGCGGCTGCCGGACTCGCCTTCGAAATAGAGCACCGCATCGACCATGTGCTCGAGCACGCGCGGGCCCGCGATGCCACCTTCCTTCGTCACATGGCCGACGAGGAACACGGCGGTCCCGGTCTCCTTGGCGTAGCGCACCAGCCGCGCCGCGCTCTCGCGCACTTGGCTCACCGAGCCCGGCGCGGCACTGAGCGTCTCGGTCCACAGTGTCTGGATCGAGTCGGCCACGATCAGGCGCGGACCCATCGGCGCAGCCTGCTCGAGGATGCGCTCGATGCAGGTTTCGGCCAGCGCATGCACGCCCTCGAGCGGTAGCCCGAGCCGCGAGGCGCGCCCCGCGACCTGTGACAGCGATTCCTCGCCGGTGACGTACAGCCCCGGCATGCGCGCGGCCATGAGCGCCGTGGACTGCAGCAGCAGCGTCGACTTGCCGATGCCCGGGTCGCCGCCGACCAGCACGACCGAGCCGTGCACCAGGCCGCCGCCGAGCACCCGGTCGAACTCGCCGATGCCGGTCGTCTCGCGCGATTCCTCGGAGTGGGTGACGTCCTTGAGCGCGGTGATCGACGGCGTGTCGACCTTGCCCGCCCAGCCGCTGCGGCGCGTCGAGGCGATGCTCGGCGTGGCCGCGCGTTCCGGCGCGGCCTCGAGGACGATCTCGCTCAGCGTGTTCCACTGCCCGCAGTCCGTGCACTGGCCCTGCCACTTGGAATGCTCCGAGCCGCATTCGCCGCAGACGTAGGCGGTGTTGCGGCGGGTGCTGGCTTTGCCCGGCTTTCCGATCATCGAGGCCTCCCTGGGCCGGACAGGGTAGCGGCGGGAGGTCGCAGGGGGTAAGACCACGTAGACCCGCGCCCAAAGCAAGCGCTGCGCCGCTACGACCGAAGGGCGGACATGACCCGCCGCTTTGCGATGACACGCCGCCCTGTCCCCACCAACGCATAACACGCACCGCCCTAGCCTCGACACCTCCCGCCCGAGAACGCGCCATGACCGATCCCAACCGGAACGACCGCGGCACCGAACCCGCCCCGCACGCCCCGCGCGCGGGCGACGCCGAGCGTCGCGACTCGCGTGGCGGTAGCCAGAGCACGCAGGAACCGCAGCGCGCCGAGTCCGCATCCGAGCGCACCGACGAATCCGGACTCGCCAAGGACGACATCAGCCGCGCGCCGGAGTCCGGTACGCCCTGACGGGGTCGATTACCCGGGCTCGCCTCAGTGCAGTGCGTTCTCGGTGGCCTCGACGCGGATCCGGAATGTTGCCGAGAAACGGCCGCCGGGCTCGACCGAGCGCAGGTGCTGGTGGCTGCGCAGTGCATCCGCCGGCGCGGTCATGGGCTCCAGCGAAATGTAGTCGTGCGTCGGCGGGCCGTAGATCTGTGCGAACGGGAATCCGTCGAGGAAGTCGATGCTCACGCGCCGCCCGCCGCCCTCGATCGACATCGTGGGCGACGGCGCAGTGAATGCGAAGCCATGATCGAAATCGAGATCGGCGAGCAGATCGTCGTAGGGCGGCAGGTCGGTGAGCTCGCCGACCGGCAGCAGGCGTTCGTCGAGCACGATGCCATGCATCGCGGGCAGCGACAGGCGCCAATCGCGGCGGCGTACGCCCGGTAGCCCGATGTAGGGATGGAAGCCGAAGCACACGGGCACCCGCGCGCCGGCGCTCGCCAGAACGGCCGTCTCGATGGTGAGGCCGAGGCCGTCGAGCGATGCGGTCATCTCGACCTCGTGCTCGAACGGGAATACCCGCAGCAGGTCCTCGCGGTTCCAGGCGAGGCGGCTGCGCAACCGGCGCTCGCTCGCCTCGAGCACGCGCCATTCGAGCTTCGGCCACGGCACGCCGTGGATGATGATGTCGTTCCAGTCCTTCATGATCCACGGCGAGGCCGGATCGAGCGTGACCTCCTTGCCATCGAAGTCGTACTGGTCGCTGCGCAGGCGGTTGGCCCACGGGTAGTTGATCGGGATGCCGATCGACATGCCGGTGGCGAGCGCCTCGTCCATCTCGTCGAGACGCCGCAGGATCTCCTCGCCGCGATGCTTGAGCGACGTGCCGAGCATGCCCTGCTCGGGGCGGAAGACCGCGACGAGATCACCCGCGGCCATCGTGTGCGTGCGCACCCGCGATGCGCTTCGGTCGGCGCCGGCATGCGTCGCCGGTGAGCCGTGGGGCGCACTCATGCGTGGTGCTCCGCCGGCACCAGCACGCGGCCGGCGTGGCCGGAGGAACCGTACTTCGCCACGACGTCCCGACCGACGCGGCGCGCCGTGCCCGCACGGCACAGCGCCACGCAGGCGCCGCCGAAGCCCGCTCCCGTGAGCCGCGCGCCGTGCACGTCCGCATGCGCCTGCAACAGCGCGACCAGCGCATCGAGCGCGGGCACCGAGACTTCGTAGTCGTCGCGCAGGCTCGCGTGCGAGGCATTCATCAGCTCGCCGAACCGCGCGGCATCCGCGCCGTCGATCGCCTCCAGCACGCGCGCGTTCTCGCTGACGACGTGTCGCGCGCGGCGTCGCTGCGGCTCCGGCAGGCCCTCCACGTCGCCGACCGCCGTGACGTCGCGCAATGCCGGCACCCCGAGCGCACGGGCCGCGGCCTCGCATTCGGACCGTCGCACGTTGTAGGCGCTCGCCGCGAGCGAGCGGCTCAGGCCGGAGTCGATCACGAGCAGTTCGGTCGACGCGGGCATCGGCACGATCCGCCGCTCCAGCGTGCGCGTGTCGAGGAAAAGCATGCGGCTCTCGTCGGCCAGGCTCGAGGCCATCTGGTCCATGATCCCGCAGTTCACGCCGGCAAAGTCGATCTCCGCGCGCTGCGCCATCTGCGCGATGCGCACGTCGTCGATATCGAGGCCCAGCAGCTCGCGCAGCGCACGCAGCGTGGCGACCTCGAGCGCCGCGCTCGACGACAGGCCGACGCCCATGGGCACGTCCGACACCACGTGGATATCGAGCACCGGCACTTCGACGCCCAATGCCTCGACGCCCCGGACGCAGCCGTAGACGTAGCTCGCGAAATGATCGCCGGGCACCTCGTCGCGGTGGAATCGCGCCTCGCTCGCGAGCTTCTCGGCATGCACGATGAACTCACCGCCCCGGCTGGGCCGCATGGCGACGGTCGTGCGCTGCGGAATGGCGGTCGGCAGCACGAAGCCGTCGTTGTAGTCGGTGTGCTCGCCGAGCAGGTTCACGCGCCCGGGCGCGGAGGCGGTGACGGCCGGCTCGTGGCCGAAGATTTCGCGAAAGCTCATGGGGCGTCGATGTCCACGTCGATGTGCTGAAGCTCGCGCGCCTTGTCCTCCGGCAGCGCGTCCATGGCGAACCAGCCTGCGGCCAGCTCCGTGCCCGCGAGGTACTTCAGGCGGTCGCGGGTGCGGTACGGGGGATAGAACTCGGCATGCAGGTGCGATTCGGGATGCGGGCGCCCGTCGGTCGGGGCCTGGTACCAGGCCATGAGGTACGGGAACGGGCGCTCCCAGAGCGCGTCGTACTTCATCAGCACGGTCTTCAATGCACGCGCGAGGTCCGCACGCTGCGCGTCGGACAGGTCGCAGAAGGTCGCGACGGGCTCGATCGGGGCAAGCCACACTTCGTACGGGTAGCGCGCGCAGGCGGGTACGAAGGCCGCCGCATGCTCGCCCCGGTAGATCACGCGCTCCCCGGCCTCGAGTTCGGCGCGGATGTGGTCCTGCAGGACGCCACGCCCGTGCGCCTGGTAATACGTCTCGGCGACGCGCTGCATCCGCGCGGGCACCGGCGGCACCTCGGGGTAGGCATAGATCTGGCCGTGCGGATGGTGCAGCGTCACGCCGACCTCCGCACCGCGATTCTCGAACGGCAGCACGTAGTCGATCCCGTCGACAGCGGTGAGCGCAGCCGTGCGATCGGCCCAGACCTGCAGCAGCAGTTCGATGTGCGACAGCGGCAGCCGGCCGAGCGCGGACTCGCGATCCTGCGTGAACACCACGACCTCGCATTTCCCTGTGCCCGGCGCGGTATCGACGATCGACATCGGCACCTCGCCGGATTGCAGGCTGAGCGAAGGAAAGCGGTTATCGAAGACCGCGACGTCCCAGTTGCCGACTGGCAACTCGGTCGGCGCCGCGGGGTCGATCGTCACCGCGAGCGGGTTGTATTCCGGCGGCGGCAGGAAGGTGCGGTCCTGCCGGTGCGCGGCGTAGGTGATCCATTCGTCGCGCAGCGGGTGACGGCGCAGGTGCGGAGTGCGGCCGAGCGGCTCGCGGAAGGGGCTCGGGGCCTCGCCGATGCCCGACATCGGCTCGCGCGCATACAGCGTGAGTGCGCGGCCGTCGGGCTTGGTGAGCTCGAGCCGGTGCATCAGGCCGCTCCCTGGATGTGCGTGCGGGACATGCTGACCGCCTTGCGGATGGCCTCGATGGGGATCTTGGGCTGGCGGTCCTCCGTCAGCAGGCCGTTGGCTTCCTGGAAGGTGTCCGCGAACTGCGTGTAGCAGTAGCCGCTGAAGAGCGCGGTGAACGTCACCGCCTCGATAAGGTCGTGGAACTTGCGTGCGAACTCGTCGCCGGCCTCGGCGATCGAATAGCCCCAGATCTCGGCGGTATCGCCATCGACGTCGCTCGGCTTGCGCGGCCGTGTATCGAACGCGATGCCGCCGAATTCGGTGAGCATGACGGGCTGCCCGCGGTGCGGATAGCCGTCGAGCGTAAGCACGCGCCCGCCCGGACGTCGCCGGTCGAACAGCTGCTCGGTGGTGACCTCCGGCCCGTAGCGCTGCCGGATGTGCTCGATGTTCGCGTCGTAGTCGTGGATGCCGATGATGTCGGTGTCGCTGCTCTCCCAGCCGTCGTTGCCGATGACGGGGCGCGTGGGGTCGAGCGTCTTGGTGAGATGGTAGAGCGCGGCGACGGCATGCTGGTGCGCACCCACCGAGGTGAGCTCCGGTACGCCCCAGGATTCGTTGAACGGCACCCACGTGATGATGCAGGGGTGCGAGTAGTCGCGCTCGATCGCCTCGCCCCATTCCTTCACGAGCCGCTTGATCGCGGTGCGGGTGAAGCGGTAGGCCGACGGCATCTCCTCCCAGACGAGCAGGCCGAGCCGATCGGCCCAGTAGAGGTACCGCGGGCTCTCGACCTTCTGGTGCTTGCGCACGCCGTTGAAGCCCATGGCCTTCGCGAGCTCGACGTCGCGGCGCAATGCCTCGTCGTTGGGCGCCGCCAGCAACGTGTCCGGCCAGTAGCCCTGGTCGAGCACGAGCTTGAGCAGGTATGGGCGCCCGTTGAGCATGAAGCGATCACGCAGCACGCCGACCGACCGCAGCGCGGTGTACGAGTCGAACTCGTCGACCACGCGGTCGCCGTCCATGAGCCGCACGCGCACGTCGAGCAGTTGCGGCTTCTCCGGGCTCCAGAGCAATTCATTGCGGAAGTCGTCGATCCCGGGGTCCGACAGGATGATCCGGCGGTCGACCTCGTTGTCGATGACGAGGTAGCGGTCGTCTGCAAGCAGGCGCTCGCCGTGGCTGATGCGCACCTCCATCGACAGGCCCGGGCGGACGTCGCCGACGACGCGCGCCTCGAACGTGAAGGCGAAGCCTTCCACGTGCGGCGTCCAGCGGATCTTCTGGATGTAGGTCCGCGGCACGCGCTCGAGCCAGACGGTTTGCCAGATGCCGGTGGTACGCGGGTACCAGATCGAATGCGGTTCGAGTTGCCAGTCCTGCTTGCCGCGCGGTTTGTTCAGCTCGTGCGGATCGTCCTCGACATAGACGGTGACGGTCTGTGGGCCTGAAGGGTTCAGGGCATCGGTGATGTCCGCGGAAAACGGCGTGTGGCCGCCTTCGTGCGCGACAACGAATGCTCCGTTGACCCAGACGCGCGCGCTGTAGTCGACGGCGCCGAAGTGGAGGATGACGCGGCCGCCGTCCGCGTCCACATCGAAATCACGTTGGTACCAGCAAGCTTTGTGAAAGCCGCGGTCGCCGATGCCACTGGCCTGCGATTCGATCGGATACGGGACGACGATGCGATGCGTCCACTGATCGATCTGCTGCGGATGCGTGTACTGCTTCTCGTCGTCGAAGACGAAGCGCCAATCCCCGTCGAGTGAAACCCAGTGCGCACGGCGCAGCTGCGGTCGGGGATAGAACGCGTCCGCGGGATGCGGCTGGAAGGTGACAGCGTTTTTCGTCATCGAATCATGTCCGGATTTCACCCGATCGGGATGTCGTTCATTCAAGACTCATGTTTAACCAATTCAGTGAGAGCGCCATGTCAAAGGAAACCGATGCACCGAGTGCCTCCAATGCGGCTGCAGCCGCCGCGGTCGAGCCTGCGTTCGACGCCGCCGCGCTGATGGGCGTGGAGACGCTCGAGCCGACCCGGGTCGCCACGGCCGGCGATGGACGCGACGACTTCCCCATCATCGTCCACTGCCACCTGCGCTGGGACTTCGTCTGGCAGCGGCCGCAGCAGATCTTTTCGCGCCTGGCGCAGCAGCACCGCATCCTCTTCATCGAGGACCCGATCATCGCCGAGGGCGAGCCGCGCCTCGACATCAGCGAGCCGTACCCGAACATCGTCCGCATCATTCCGCAGATCCCGCAGCACCTCGCGGTCAACGCGGACAAGGACGCCGAGATCTTCCTGCCGCAGATCCGCCAGGCGCTGCGCGAGCACCCGCTGCTCGCCGGCCAGTTCGAGGATGCGATCCAGTGGTTCTACTCGCCCATGCCGGGGCCGGGCTACATGGGCCAGTTCGGCGGGCCGGGCGTGGTCTACGACTGCATGGACGAGCTCGCGAACTTCCGCTTCGCGCCGCCCGACATCGCCGACCGCGAGCGTTTCGTGATGTCGAAGGCGGACGTCGTCTTCACCGGCGGCTACCAGCTGTTCGAGTCGAAGTCGAAGCACCACGCGAACGTGCACTTCTACGGCTGCGGCGTCGATGTCGAGCACTACGGCAAGGCGCGCGCCGAGGCCACCGTCGTGCCCGAGCCCCTCGCCTCGCTGCCGCGCCCGGTGTTCGGCTACTTCGGCGTGATCGACGAGCGCCTGGACTACGAGCTGATCGCCGCGCTCGCCGAGCGCTTTCCCGAAGCGTCGGTCGCCATGGCCGGCCCGTTCGCGAAGATCGACCCGAACGACCTGCCGAAGCATATGAACATCCACTGGCTCGGCCAGCAGAAGTACGAGGACCTGCCATCGCTGGTGAAGGGCTTCGACGTCTGCCTGATGCCCTTCGCGCTCAACGAGGCGACCAAGTACATCAACCCGACGAAGACGCTCGAATACATGGCCGGCGGCAAGCCGGTGGTGTCGACGGCGATCGCCGACGTGGTGCGCAACTTCACCCCGATCGTGCAGGTCGCGAACTCGCCGCAGGAATTCGTCGACGCGGTCGAACGCGCCTGGCGGAGCCCCGATGCCGCACTGATCGCCGAAGGTATCGAGCGCGCCGAAGGCTCCTCGTGGGACGCCACGGTCGCCTCGATGCGCCGTGACATCCAGCAGGCCGTCTGGTCCCGCTCGCTCGCCCGCTCCGCCGCCAACGCCTGAAAGGACTCCCCATGAAGACTGACGTATTGATCGTAGGTGCCGGCTTCTCCGGCGCGGTCGTCGCCCAGCAGCTCGCCGATCGCGGTTACGAGGTGCTGGTGATCGACAAGCGCGAGCACATCGGCGGCAATGCCTTCGACCGCACCGACGCCCACGGCGTGCTGATCCACCCCTACGGCCCGCACATCTTCCACACCAACAGCGAGCGGATCGCGGACTACCTCTCGCAGTTCACCGAGTGGCGCCCGTACGAGCACCGCGTGCTCGCGAAGGTCGGCGAGAAGCTGGTGCCGATCCCCATCAACATCGACACCGTGAACGCGCTCTACGGCATGGACCTCGACGAGGACACCATCCAGGGCTTCTACGACTCCGTGCGCGAGCCGCGCGAGCGCATCCGCACCAGCGAGGACGTGGTCGTCAACGCCGTGGGCCAGGACCTCTACGAGAAGTTCTTCCGCGGCTATACCCGCAAGCAGTGGGGCCTGGATCCGTCCGAGCTCAATGCGTCCGTCGCCGCGCGCGTGCCGACCCGCACGAACCGCGACGACCGCTACTTCACCGACAAGTTCCAGAAGATGCCCGCCGAGGGCTACACCAAGATGTTCGAGCGCATGCTCGACCATCCGAACATCAAGGTGGACCTGGGCGTCGACTTCTTCGAGATGCGCGACCGCATCGACGCCAAGCACGTGGTCTACACGGGCCCGATCGACACGTTCTACGCGCACTGCTACGGCAAGCTGCCCTACCGCTCGCTGCGCTTCGAGCACCAGCACCTGGCGGACACCGAGTGGTACCAGTCGGTCGGCACCGTCAACTTCCCGAACGACTACGACTACACCCGCACCACCGAGTTCAAGCACCTCACGGGCCAGCGGCACCGCGGCACGTCGCTGGTGCGCGAATTCCCCACGGCAGAAGGCGACCCCTACTACCCCGTGCCGCGGCCCGAGAACGAAGCGCTGTTCAAGCGCTACGAGCGCCTCGCGGAGCAGGAGCAGGGCGTCACGTTCGTCGGCCGCCTCGCGCAGTACCGCTACTACAACATGGACCAGTGCGTGGGCGCGGCGCTGAAGTCGGTCGAGTACATCCTCGAGAAGATGGGCGCCGATGCGGAAACGGCGCCGGCCGAGCTCGTCGGCGCACAGGTGATGGGCGACGCACGCGCGCCGTTGATCGCGAAGCACTGAGCGGCGTGACGGGCGGCGGAATGATGTCAGGCAACGGAAAGCTCGAGCTCTGGGGCGGGATCGAATGCACGGTCAACCGTGTCGGTGACCAGTACATCCGGCAGCTCGAGCGCAATGCGCACGCGACGCGGATCGAGGATCTCGACCGCTTCGCGGCGCTGGGCCTGCGCGCGATGCGCTACCCGGTGCTCTGGGAACAGGTCGCGCCCGACGGCCTCGAGTCCGCCGACTGGAGCTGGCCCGACGAGCGCCTGGCGCGGCTTCGCGAACTCGCGATCCGCCCCATCGTCGGGCTGGTGCACCACGGCAGCGGCCCGATCGATACGAGCCTCGTCGACCCCGCCTTCCCGGAGAAGCTCGCGGCCTATGCGGGCGCGGTCGCCGAGCGGTACCCGTGGGTCGAGGATTACACGCCGATCAACGAGCCGCTCACGACTGCACGTTTCAGCGGCCTGTACGGCCTCTGGTATCCGCACGGCCGCGATGCGCCTACGTTCAAGGATTGCCTCTTCAACGAATGCCGCGGCGTCGTGCTGGCGATGCGCGCCATCCGTGCGGTCAACCCGGCCGCGCGTCTCGTGCAGACGGACGACCTCGGTAAGACATACAGCACGCCACGGCTGGCCTACCAGGCCGAGTTCAACAACGAGCTGCGCTGGCTCGCCTGGGACCTCGTGGCCGGCCGCGTCGGGCCCGACCACTTCCTGTGGGAATGGCTCACGGTGCACTGCCGCGCCACGCCCGCCGAGATCCTGTGGTTCCAGGACAATCCCTGTCCACCCGACCTGATCGGCGTCAACCACTACATCACCAGCGAGCGCTTCCTCGACGACGAGCCCGGGCGTTATCCGGAGCACCATCGCGGAGGCAACGGCCGGCACCGGTATGCCGACGTCGAGGCGGCGCGAGTGCTCAGCCAGCCGACCGGGGGCATCCGCCCGCTGCTGCTGGAAGCCTGGGCGCGCTACCGCATCCCGATCGCCGTCACCGAGGCACACATCGATGCCCGCCGCGAGGACCAGTTGCGCTGGCTCGCCGAGATCTGGCGCGGCGCCGAGGAAGCCGTCGCCGCGGGTGCCGATGTCCGCGCGGTCACGATCTGGGGCATGCTCGGGCTGTACGACTGGAACTGCCTGCTCACCGAGGTCCGCGACTACTACGAGTCCGGTGCCTTCGACATCCGCGGTGGCGAGCCCCGCCCCACCGCCGTCGCGCACTTCATGCGCGACCTCGCGGACGGCGGCGTGCCCGACCACCCCGTCCTGTCCGGCGCCGGCTGGTGGAAGCGGCCCGACCGCTTCTTCTCCGAGCCGGTCACCGTGCCCGGCCTCGACTTTCCCACCCGCCCGATCACCGGCATGAACGACGCGCCCATCCTCATTACCGGGGCGACCGGCACGCTGGGCCGCGCCTTCGCACGCATCTGCGCCGACCGCCAGCTCAACTGCCGCGTGCTGACCCGCGCGGAGATGGACATCGCGGATGCCGATTCGATCGAGCGCGCCCTCGAGGCGCACCGCCCATGGGCGGTGATCAACACGGCCGGCTACGTGCGCGTCGACGACGCCGAGACCGACGCCGAGCGGTGCTTCCGCGAGAACACCACCGGCCCGGCCACGCTCGCCGCCGTCTGCGCGCGCCATGCGCTGCCGCTCGTGACGTTCTCGACCGACCTCGTCTTCGACGGCGAGAACGATGCGCCGTATGTCGAGACCGACTCGACCCGCCCGCTCAACGTCTACGGCGAGAGCAAGGCGCGCGCCGAGAAACTGGTGCTCGATCGCCATCCGCAGGCGCTCGTGGTGCGCACCAGCTCGTTCTTCGGGCCGTGGGACGAGCACAACTTCATCACCCTGGCACTACGGACGCTCCGCAACGGCGAGCCCTTCCTCGCCGCGCGCGACATGACGGTCTCGCCCACCTACGTGCCCGACCTCGTCAACGCCTGCCTCGACCTGCTGATCGATCGCGAAGCCGGAATCTGGCACCTCACGAACGGTGGCGAGGTGACCTGGGCCGACCTCGCGCGTCGCGCGGCGGAGCTCGCGAGCGTCGACGTGAGCCGCCTACAGGTCTGCACCGATCACCGCCGGCACCTCGCGGCGAAGCGCCCACGCTACAGCGCGATGACCAGCCGCCGGGCCTTCCCGATGCCGTCGCTGGAGGACGCGCTCGGGCGCTACATCCGACAGGCTCCGCTGCACTAGACCGGGCGCGACGCGGAAACAAAAAGCCCCGGCAGTGCCGGGGCTTTCCGTCGACCGGAAGGGCTTGCGGGCCTTCGGTCATGGCATCAGGGCGGTTCAGTCGCCATGGGCCTACGTGGTGCCGGAAATAGGAATCGAACCTACGACCTACGCATTACGAATGCGCCGCTTCGGGCCAGCGCGAGCAATCACGATAGGCGCGCAAACGCAAAACTGGAGCGCGGTTCAGGCAGTCTATGTGTAACAGTTGCGTCCACTGGGTAACACGGGATAACGTCCCCAGCGTTACCCCGTTCGTTACCCAGGTCCCCGCCCATGCCGGTGCAGAAGTTCACGCAAAGGTGGATCGAGGCCGAGGTCCTCAAGCGGCGGGCTCGTCGAGTCGACTACTTCGACGCGACGTATCCCGGCCTATGCCTGCGACTCGGGCCGAGAGCGTCGTGCTGGTACTACTTCACACGCGTCGACGGAAAGCAGCACCGAATCAAACTCGGAGAATGGGGCGCTACTGGAATCGCAGAGGCCAGGCGACTGGCAGCCACCGTTGAAACGCAAAAGGCTCGCGGAGTTCACCCGATCGCCGAGCAGGCAAGGGAGAGAGCTGCGACGGCCGAAGCGCGCACCCTCGATCGCGCCCGCATCGTGGAGAACGTTGCTTCGTTGTGGAGTCGGACGCACCTGCCTGGTCTTGCACCCTCGACGGTTGCGGACTATCGACGGTGCTTAGCCGAATTTGTCGCCGAATTCGGGCTCGAAGACATCGGGCGAGTTCGTCGGGGCCAACTCGTCCGATTCTTGGACAGAGTGCGCGCTCGATCCCCGACCGCGGCGAATCGCACTGCCGTCGTCATCCGCCTGGTCTTCGCATTTGCCCGCGATCACCTCGATCTCGAAGTCAATGCCGCCGCGGACATCAAAAACCCGGCAAAGCAGGTGAAACGGAAACGCACTCTCGACCGCACCGAAATATGCGTGCTGTGGCACGCGTGCGAGCTCGCTGGGTACCCTTACGGCCACGCACTACGTTTCGCACTCTGTACTGGTCAGCGAATTGGCGAAGTGAGTGCCGTCAAGCGTTCTGACATCGACTCGACCGGCCACTATTGGAAACAGGAGACCAATAAGTCGGGGCGGCGCATCGATATATACCTGGCTGACCTTGCTCGCTCGGTGCTCGACGAATGCCCCGACTTAGGAAGGACTGCACCGTTCTTCAGCGCGAGCATCGATGTGCATGGACGTCCACGTCCACTCCGCTCTGATGGCTGGAACAACGCTATTCGCAGACATATCACGCCACGAATCGAGCAAGCCGCGCTCTCACTTCAACTAGACCCAATCACGCACCCATGGACGCCCCACGACCTTAGGCGAACAGTGCGCACTGCGCTTACGGGGTGGTGTGGCGTTTCGCCCGACGCGGCCGAACGAGTGCTCAATCACGCGCTCACGGGACTCCGTGAAGTCTATGACCACGCGGACTATCGTCCGCATGTCGCCGACGCGTTGGCGCGCTGGGACGCCGAGCTGAGGAGGATAACACAGCCAAAAGGCAGGCTTGAGCCTTTGCCGAGCAGGTAAGACATTCTGAGTATTAGCCGGCTTGACACGACTGTCCTCGCAAAAACCAAGGACAGATGAAACTTGCTCGAGCATCGAATGCGAGTCGCGCGCCTAGTAGAAGCGCACCGCGCCTCGCCTCGCTGTGACATCGACCATTCCGGGAAACCGCTGAGTCCTCGTATGACCGACACAGAATCAGCAGGCCGTCGCAAGCGTCCACATAAATATGATCCTTACCCCAACCTTTTGGATGGCCGCATTGGGGATGCTGCCGCGCGAATTGAGCGCCAGGAGACCTATGAAGAGTATTTACACCTGTTTGGCGAGGACCCGTGGGAAAACCCGGAGTGCATCGCACTGATGGAAGAAGACAAACGTCTATTTTGGGCGAGCATTCTGAAGGTCTTTGTTGACGCCGTTAACTCAGGGCGCACGCCCCCGAAGTCAATTCTGCGTTACCTATCGCTTCCACTCGGCCAGGTACTAGCAGGATGGCCATGGGAGCTCGCAATTCGCTTACCTGAAAGAGACACGGATCCGAGACGCCTCCCCCAGTCCGAACGCGAAATGCGGGACCGCTTGATAAGCGAACTAGTGTCCCGGAAGCGCTTCCTCTTTAGGCATCGACGAAACGCTGCGATCGAGGATGTCGCAGATGAATTTCACGTATCGGTTAAGGCGACTGAGGCCGCCTACGATAAATATCGCGACCGGGCACTCGAGTCGAAGTTGATCGCGATCCGTACCCCACCGCGTAGCGAACCCGACGATCCCAAGGGAGGGACCACCTAAAAATATGCCAAAGATTTAGGGTGACCGCGTCTGTGGATGTTCATAGCTTGGTGGTTCATTGGACCACAGGAGGCATCGAGATGAACAATTCTACACACGCTCTATTGAACGCGACTGCTGTGCGAAAGCTATTTGGCGGCATCTCGCACATGACTCTTGGCCGGTGGGTGGCGACCGGGGTTCTTCCACCACCGGTCTATATCGGCCGTTATCGATTCTGGAAATCTTCCGAGATCGAGGAAGTTGTTCGCAGCGGTTCACAGCCCCGATCGCCAGCGAACGCCCGCTAAGGGTGAGTCGTGGATGCGCAACTTCAGGCCGTTCGGCTGCCCCGGCGGCGGCGTGTAAAACACAAGGGGCGCTCGGAAGGCCGCTTCATCCGGCTCTATGCCGAACTCTTAGACTCCGACGAGTTCGGCTCGTTATCTGCGGCGGCAGTAAAGCTATTCATGGAGCTCGCTCGGCAGTACCGAGGCAAGAACAATGGCGATCTTCAAGCTGCTTGGAAGCTGATGAGGACGCGCGGCTGGCGGAGCCCCGGCACTCTCGACCGAGCCAAAAAGGAGCTAGTCGAGAGCGGCTTCGCAATTGTCACTCGTCAGGGTGGCAAGAACCGATGCTCCTTATATGCACTGACGTTTTGGCCGGTGGACGCGTGTAATGGGAAGCACGCGGAGCCACCAGGTGTTGTGCCCCTCCATTTGTGGAAAAGGCAGGCTCGTACTCCGTGATTCCTGTAGTCCAGGTTCGTATCTATTTAGTCCTCATACGTACTAGTCCGCCTGCTTTACCAGACTCCGCGCCGTGAATAGTCCAGGTTCGTACTTGTGAGACCACACCTCGGGCGCCAATTAGTCCGTATTCGTACGCCTTCTTAGATCTACATGCTGTCCGGCCTACGGCGCACCAAAGCAGCGCAGGTCGAGTAAGGAGAAAGACATGGGAACGCTCTTACGAGTTGACTATCGTCCGTCGCCAGAAGCGCAGTCCGTCCTTGAGGCATGGCATCGAAAGGGGTTCGGCTTTCACACTATGAAAGCCACGCTGGACACGATTGTGCTGGAGTGGTCGCGGCATCGAGACGCCGCAGATGAGGTGGCGCCCGGTCGAGCAACCATTTCCGGAAACGTGTCATCCCGGAAGGGGGTCTCGCATAACTTCGGTGCCAAGGATGACATCGGCCGGTACAACGGCGCTCCCACGACCGAACCCATTCGGAAGCGATGTGGGGCTAAACGACGACGGGACGGTCGACGCTGCGCTGCTCACCCGGAACCAGGACGCCGGCGGTGCCGATGGCACGGCGGGTGCTCGACCGGACCGCAAACTCCTGAAGGTCGCGCGATTGCGTTGGCGAACTTGAAGCAGAATCGTCGAAAGGACACAGCGCCGCCTACAGAGCCGCCGGCTAATTAAAGCGGTAGTCTCCGCCCTGTCAGCTCGCCTATCGGCCAGCGGTTGTGACAACTGCTTTGCAGACAGATGTCGGCGTACGCCAGGCTCGTACCCCGCCCTGCTACTGGATCGGAGCAGTCGAACTCCTCGGCCGGATACGCTACCGGGCTCGACTAGGGCCGCCCGGCGCACATCCAAAAACTCGCCCTCGGTACCACCGGACCGTCTCCCCGTTCGGAGCCGGGGGCGGTAGGAAAAGTCCTACACCCCGCGCCTTGCGTCGCCGACAGACGCCGCGGCCTCAGCCCCCGATGCTGTCCCGATGCGACAGCAACAACGTCATCTGAAGAACGCCAGAGCCGCGCTCATTGCACTCGGCATCCTGTGGGGCATCTCCAATCTGGTCGGCGCCTTTATCGTGGCAGTGACGTAGCCCTCCCCTTCCCTACCTAGGCGCCCCATGAGTAGCGTCCCCGCCGCGTTCAATGAGTTCGTCGGATCCTTCCAAGCCAGCGTTGCCTTGGCGGCAGGACTGGTCGCGCTCCTCGTAGCTGCATACAAGTTCCACCACGAGCAGATGCGTAAATTTCCCCTTGAGCACCTCAAGGCGCTTCAGGAGGCAGCCCAGGGCGACGAGCTCATAGTCCAGGGCGTGAAGTCGGCGACACACCTCGAGGTGTACCGCCAGACCTTTAAGAGGCCCGGAAGTTTGCGAGCGGCCAAGCTCATGTTCGCGCTTTTAAACAGTGGGGAGTTCTCCCTCCCGCGCCTTCGGGCCGCGGCCGCATACATCGTCGATGACGATCAAGGCGTCCGGATCTCACCGGGGGCCACCCCCAAAGTCCTCATGGGTGCATACCTGGTCGGCTTCGGTTTGACGCTCTATATGACCGCGAGCTTGGTCTTCAGGCTGTTCGAGACCGCAACCGCTGCCGGAGCACTGTGGGGGCTAGGCGTTGAAGTCATTGGACTCCTCATTGCCGGCGTGCTGATGCGCCTTGCGGCCGTCGAGTGGTGGGCTTTGGACTGCGCCGGGCGTGCCTCCAGGGTGCTCGAAACGATGGCCACCGATTCCGAAAAAAATTCCGCGGGGGTCTCGATAGAGCGACCTGACGCAACTCCCCGCATGGGGGTGGTCGAACTACTCGAACGCGAGGCCACCTCGACGGACGGGGCACTTAGCGAGACCGCGCCGACCCGTGCGGTTAACACCATTCCTTGAGATTCCGTATCGGGCGCACCGGTCGCTTCAAGCGGCCCGATGTCCGCTTCCGGCCAAAAGCGGCCGTGACAAGTCAATAAAACGCGTGTCGCTCCGATCGCCACTTCACCGCACTCGACACCGCCCACGTACCACTCCAGCTCCGTGGAGCGGCGCCGACGTGGGGGACAGCCGGGGCTAGTCGATGTTCGCTGAACGGCAGTCAAGGATTAGAGTCACCTTGATCTCGATCAAGCGACGACCGATGCCCTGCCCCTATCGTGGCATCCATGCCGCACTCTACCGCCCTCGTCGACCGGTCGCTGCTCGAGCGCTACAACCGCCCCGGGCCGCGCTACACCTCGTATCCCACCGCGCCCCAGTTCCGCGAGGCCTTCGGCGAGGCGGCACTGCGCGCGGCGATCGCCGCCAGCAATGGCGACCCGATCCCGCGGCGCCTGTCGCTTTACGTGCACGTGCCCTTTTGCGCGAGCCCGTGCTTCTACTGCGGCTGCAACCGGGTGATCACCCGCGACGCGTCGCGCGGCGAGGTCTACCTCGCGCGCCTCTACCGCGAGATCGCGCTCGTCTCCCAGTTGTTCGACCGCGACCGCGAGGTGATCCAACTGCATTTCGGCGGCGGCACCCCGAACTTCCTATCGCCCGCGCAGCTCGCTGAGTGCGTGCAGACGCTGCGTAGCCATTTCCACTTTTCCGACGACCGCGCGCGCGACATTTCGATCGAGCTCGATCCGCGCTTCGTGAGCCCAGCCGACGTCGCCGAGCTCGGCCGAATCGGCTTCAACCGCGCGAGCCTGGGGGTCCAGGATTTCGACCCCGAGGTGCAGCGCGCCGTCAACCGCATCCAGAGCGTCGAGGACACGCGCGCGGTGGTGGACGCCTGCCGCGCCGCCGGGTTCGGCTCGGTCAACCTTGACCTGATCTACGGCCTGCCCAAGCAGACGCTCGAAGGCTTTTCGCGCACGCTCGAGCAGGTGCTCGCCATGCGCCCGGACCGCCTCGCGGTCTACAGCTACGCGCACATGCCGACGCTGTTCAAGCCGCAGCGGCAGATCCAGGAGGCCGACCTGCCCACGCCGGAGGTCAAGCTCGGGCTGCTCGGCATGGCGATCACGCGCCTGACCCAGGCGGGCTACGTCTACGTCGGCATGGACCACTTCGCCCTGCCCGACGACGAGCTCGCCACCGCCCAGGCGCGCGGCGGCCTGCACCGCAACTTTATGGGCTACACCACGCATGCCGACAGCGACCTCATCGGGTTCGGGGTGAGCGCGATCAGCCACATCGGCGACACGTTCAGCCAGAACCCGCGCGACCTGCCTGCATGGGAGCACGCGCTCGACGAGGGCCGGCTGCCGGTGTTCCGCGGGCTGCACCTGTCCGAGGACGACCAGCTGCGCGCCGACCTCATCCAGGCGCTGATGTGCCAGGGCGAGATCCCCGTCGCGGCGCTCGAGCGCCGCTATGCGATCGACTTCGCCGATTACTTCGCGCCCGCGCTGGCCAAGCTCGAGCCACTGGAGGTCGACGGCCTGGTGCGTCGCGAGACCGGGCGCATCTGCGCGACCTCGCAGGGCCGCCTGCTGCTGCGTAACATCGCCATGTGCTTCGACGCCTACCTCGACCGCCCCGCCGACGTGGCCCGCCCGCGCTTCTCGCGTGCGATCTGACGCGGCCCTGGAGGCGACGCTGAGCCCGACCGCGTTCCCGCGGCAGGATCCGCGCACGCTCGCCGACGACGGCGACGCCCTGCATTTCTGCTCGACCTGCGCGTTCTCGCAGGCCTGCCTGTCGCAGGGCATGGACAAATCCGCGCTGATGGACCTGCACGTGCTGGTCGAGCACGTCGGGCCCGTGCATGCCGGCGAGCATGTCTTCCGCGAGGGCGACCGCTTCGAGGCGATCGCCGCGGTGCGCGCGGGCACCGTGAAGACGTACGTGATCGACCGGGACGGCCGCGAGCACGTGCTCGGCTTCCACCTGCCGGGCGAGGTGATCGGGCTCAATGCGATCGACACCGACCGTTATCCGTGCAATGCAGTGGCGATCGACACGGTGATGCTCTGCCGCTTCTCGTTCCCGCAGATCGAGCTGCTCGCCACGCGCGTGCCCGGCCTGCAGCGCCAGCTATTCCGGCTGATGAGCCGCGACATCGGCCGTGCCGCACTCCTCGCTGGCGACTTCACCGCCGACCAGCGCATGGCCGCCTTCCTCGTCGGCCTGTCGCGCCGGCTCGCCGCGCGCGGTTTCTCGCCGAACCGCTTCCAGCTGACGATGGCACGCACCGACATCGCGAACTACCTGCGGCTCGCGCCGGAGACGGTGAGCCGCGTGCTCAAGCGCTTCCAGACCGACGGCCTGATTGCCGTTGACCGTCGCGACCTGCAACTGCTGCAGCCGGACGAGATCGAGGCGCTCGCCGCGCCCGTTCTGCGCGATTAGGCACCGCGGCCCCGCGCTCCCGCTTCCGGGCGCTCCACGCCGGCTCTGCCCGTCGCGCGGCCTCGGCGCCACGCGTCGGACGCGTGCCGGCCGTGCCCACCCCGCCTCGGCGGCGAGCGGCATCGCAGCCGGGCCTCCGATGCGCCGCGTTTGGCGTCTGTCGACCCACATACGCGCGCGCTGTCGATCCCGTCACGTCCACGGCTGAACTCCAGCGTGGATTGATCTGGGTCAAGGTGCGCTCTTGCCCGCGAGCGGAGCATGTCGCCCAACGTTGAGGAGAAGCGACATGAGCAGTACACGCAAGCTGTGGTGGGGGCTCGCCGCCTTGCTCATCGCGTCGTTCTCGGTGCTGTTGTGGGCCGGCGGGGAGATCTTCCGCGCCGCCCCGCCGATACCGGAGCGCGTGGTGGCCGAGTCGGGCGAGGTGGTCTACACGAAGGCCGACATCCAGAAGGGCCGCCAGGTGTGGCAGTCGATGGGCGGCATGCAACTCGGCTCGATCTGGGGCCACGGCGCCTACGTCGCGCCCGACTGGTCGGCCGACTGGCTGCACCGCGAGGCCGTCGCCGTGCTCGATAGCTGGGCGCGTGCCGAAGGTGCCACCGACTACGCGGCGCTCGACGCCGAGCGGCAGGCCGCGCTGCGTGCGCGCCTGCAGCCGATGATGCGCAGGAACACCTTCGATGCCGACAGCGGCACGATCACCCTCGGTGCCGACCGCATCGCCGCGGTGAAGCAGGTGGCCGCGCACTACCAGAGCCTGTTCGGCGCGTCGCCGGAAACGCATCCGCTGCGCGAGGCGTACGCGATGAAGGACGACACCGTGCCGGATGCCGCGCACCGGCGCGCGCTGGCCGCGTTCTTCTGGTGGTCGGCCTGGGCGGCGACGACGGAACGCGCGGTGGCGCCCGATGCACCGGCGGTCGCCGGGGGCCCGGTCGACCAGGTGGTCACCTACACCAACAACTGGCCGCACGAGCCGCTGGTCGGCAACGTGCCGGCGCCCGCGCTGTGGGGCTGGTCGGTGTTCTCGGTGCTGTTCCTCATCGCCGGCATCGGCCTGCTCGGCTGGTGGTATGCGCGCAGCAAGGAAGAGCATCCGACGACGTTCCCGGCGTCAGACCCGCTCGCCATGCTGCGCATCACCCCGTCAATGCGCGCCACGGCGAAGTACTTCTGGGTCGTGCTCGCGCTGTTCCTGGTGCAGATCCTGCTCGGCGCAACCACCGCGCACTACCAGGTCGAGGGCCAGGAGGCCTACGGCTTCACGCTCGCGAACATCCTGCCCTACTCGCTCGCGCGCACCTGGCATACGCAGCTCGCGGTGCTGTGGATCGCGGTCGCGTGGCTGGGCACGGGCCTGTACATCGCGCCGGCGCTGTCCGGGCATGAGCCGAAGTTCCAGCGGCTCGGGGTGAACTTCCTGTTCGTCTCGCTGCTGGTCATCGTGATCGGCTCGTTCGCCGGCCAGTGGCTCGCGGTGATGCAGAAGCTCGGGCTGGAGAACAACTTCTGGTTCGGCCACCAGGGCTGGGAATACGCCGACATGGGCCGGTTCTGGCAGGTCTACCTGTTCATCGGCCTGCTGCTGTGGCTCACGCTGGTCGGCCGCGCGCTGTGGCCGGTGCTGCGCTCCACGAAGGACGAGACCCGTCCGATCGTGGGCCTGCTGTTCCTGTCCACCGTCTGCATCGGCCTGTTCTTCGCCTCGGCGCTGATGTGGGGCGAGCACACGCACATCAGCGAGGTCGAGTACTGGCGCTGGTGGCTGGTGCACCTGTGGGTGGAAGGGTTCTTCGAGGTCTTCGCGGCGGCGGTGATGAGCCTGATCTTCGTCAAGCTCGGCCTGCTGCGTGCCAAGCCTGCGGCCACCGCGGTGCTGTTCGCCACGGTGATCTTCCTGTCCGGTGGCGTGCTCGGCACCCTGCACCACCTATACTTCATCGGCACGCCGACGGCGGTGGTGGCGCTCGGCGCGAGCTTCTCCGCGCTCGAGGTGGTTCCGCTCGCCTTCATCGGCTTCGAGGCCTGGCACACCTACTCGATGGGCAAGGCCACGCCGTGGATGGCGCGCTACAAGTGGCCGATCCTGTTCTTCGTCGCGGTGAGCTTCTGGAACCTGGTGGGCGCGGGCCTGTTCGGCTTCCTCATCAATCCGCCGCTGTCGCTGTACTACATGCAGGGCTTGAACCTGACGGCGCTGCACGGGCACACCGCGCTGTTCGGGGTCTACGGCATGCTCGGCCTCGGCCTGCTGCTCTTCTGCATCCGCGGCCTGCGCGGGCAGATGACGTGGGACAGCCGGCCGCTGAAGATCGCGTTCTGGTCCCTCAATGGCGGGCTCGCGCTGATGTCGCTGCTCACGCTTCTGCCGATGGGCCTGCTGCAGCTGTTCGCGAGCATCGAGCACGGCTACTGGTACTCGCGCTCGGCGGAGTTCATGAACCGCCCGATCATCGACCTGCTGGTGTGGATGCGCGTGCCGGGCGACACGATCTTCAGCATCGGCGCCCTCGCACTCGCCTGGTTCGTCCTCCGGCTGTGGGTCGCCCCGCGTCGCGAGGTGGTGCCGGCGATGGCGCCCGCGCGCCGCGAGGCCTGAACCACGCAGCGCGTATCCCGACGGGGCGGCTTCGGCCGCCCCGTTTTCTTTGCGCGGATTGACGCAGGTCAGGGCCGGACGCGACGCAGGCGACGAAGCTCTCGTAACGCCGCGGATCGCCGCGTGCGACGACCGGAGACACCGCCATGCGATTCACAGTGCCCCACCTGCCCAACGCCCCCGACCTGCGCCGCGTCGAAGCCGCGCTCATCGACCTCGACCCGGCCGCGGTCGTCGACTTCGATGCGCTCGACTCCAGCCTGCGCCTGTCCACCCTGCTCGAGCCGCTGCAGGTCGCCGAGGCGCTGGGTCGCGCCGGCTTGGCGATCACGCCGGGCGACGTACGGCGCGTGCCGTCCGAATGCTGCGGCGGCTGCGGCGGCTGAGCGGGCGGCGCGGTCTGATCCAGATCAAGGCGCCGACGGCGCCTCCCGCGCAGACTGCCGCCATGCACGGTCCCGCCCTCCCCGCCCAGCCCCTGGAACGCGCTTCGCCTGCACGTCTGCTGGTCGCGCCGCACCGCCTGCTGTTCTTCGTCGGCGCGACCAACGTGCTGCTGGCGATGGCGTCGTGGACGGCCTGGCTCGGCGGCGCGCGCTTCGGGCTGCCGGTGCCGCAGCCATCCGCGCCCGCCGGTTGGCTGCATGCGTTCGTGATGCAGTACCAGATGCTGCCGAGCTTCATCTTTGGCTTCCTGCTCACCACGTTCCCGCGCTGGATGGGGCTGCCCGAGATCGACCGGTGGCGCTATGCACCGGTCGGCCTCGGCCTGTTCGGCGGGCAGCTCGCGACGCTCGCCGGCGCGCTCGGCTGCGACGTCGGCCTCACCGTCGGGCTGTGGATGACGGTCGCCGGCTGGACGGCCGGCCTCTGCACGCTCGCGCCGCTGCTGTGGCGCGAGGAAGGCGCCACGTGGCATGCGCGCTCGTGCTTCGCGGCGCTTATGCTCGGCTACCTCGGCCTGCTCGGCTGGCTGGCGTTCGTTCTCGGTCTCGCCTCGCCCACGTGGGCCTTCGCGAGCATCAAGCTCGGCGGCTTCGGCCTGCTGTTGCCGATCTACCTCACCGTCGCGCACCGGATGTTCCCGTTCTTCGCCGGCAATGCCGTGGCGGGCTACCGCGCCTGGCGCCCGCTGTGGCTGCTCGGCGTCGCCTGGCCGCTGATGCTCGCGCACCTCGGCTTGGAGCTGATGCATGCGTACGCATGGCTGTGGGTTGTCGACATGCCACTGCTCGCGCTCACCGCGGTCATGCTCGCGCGCTGGTGGCCACGCGGCCGTGCGCCGTTCCTGCTGACCGCCCTGTTCGCGGGCTTCGCGTGGCTGCCGGTCACCTTCGCCCTGTATGCGGGTCAGAGTCTCATCTACGCCCTTGACGGCGCCTTCGTGCTCGGCCGCGCGCCGGCGCATGCGATGACCGTCGGCTTCTTCGGCAGCCTGTTGGTGGCGATGGTCACCCGCGTGACGCAGGGCCATTCCGGTCGCGCGCTCGTGATGCCGAAGGTGGCGAGCTATGCCTTCGTCGCGATCAACCTGACCGCATTCGTTCGGATCGCCGCCGAAGTGCTCGCCGACCCGATGCTCGGCCACGTCGCCGCGGCGGCGCTGTGGCTCGTCGCGCTGGCGCCGTGGATCGCGCGCATCGGTCGCATCTATCTCGCGCCCCGCGTCGACGGCAAGGCCGGCTGACGCAGCGCCCCAGGAGTTCCCGATGATCGAGTTCTATCCGCAGATCAAGGCCGTCCACGTGCTCGCCGTGCTCGCGAGCGGCGCGCTGTTCGCGGTGCGCGGTGGGGGCGTGCTCGCCGGCCACCGCTGGCCCGCCGCGCTACCGGTGCGGATCGCCACCTGGACGGTCGACACCACGCTGCTGACGGCGGCGCTGATGCTGTTCACCCTGCTGCCCAAGGCGATGTTCAGCAATGGCTGGCTGCTGGCGAAGGTGCTTCTGTTGGTCGCCTACATCGGCCTCGGTACGATGGCACTCAAGCGCGCCCGCCGGGGCGGGCCGCGCGCGGCGTACTACGTCGCGGCGCTGGCTACTTTCGCCTTCATGATTTCCATCGCGCGGGCGCACCATCCGCTCGGTGCCTTCCTCGTGCTGGCGGACTGAGCCGTGAGCGCACTCATCGATGACCTGCCCGGTCTCGACGCCACGCGCGCCGAGCACGAGCGCCGCACGCTCGACGCCTGCTTCCTCGGCCCCTATGGCGAGAACGACACGCTGCTGGAGAAGCTCGTCGTCGAGTTCCTGCGCGACCACGTCTACTGGCGCCGCAACTTCCATCCCGAGGATCCGCCCGCGATCCCGACCCGCGCCGCGCAGCATCGGGCGTACCAGGCCTTCGAGGCGCGGATGCGCCGCGAGCTGCACGCGCTGTCGGCGGCGCTCAAGCAGTCGGTGCCCTTCCACAGCCCGCGCTACATCGGGCACATGGCCTCCGACCTGCTGCTGCCGGGCCTCGCGGCGCAGATGCTCACGCTGCCCTACAACCCCAACAACGTCAGCGAGGACGCCGCGCCGGTCACCGTCGACCTCGAAGTACGCGTGGGCCTGCAGCTCGCGCGCATGTTCGGCTATCCGGACGATCCCGCGCGCGAGGACTGCGCCTTCGGCCACCTCACTTCGGGCGGCACGGTCGCGAACTACCAGGCGCTGCGCCTGGCGCTCGCGCTCAAGGCCTTTCCGGTCGCGCTGCGCGCCGCCGGCGTGCCGGACATCGACCTGCCCGATGACGACTGGGCCGCGTTCAACTGCGCGCCGCAGGCGTCGGTCGCGCTGCTGACGCGCTGGCGTGCGTGGCTCGCGACGCTCCCGGCCGCGGACCAGTCACGCTGGCGAGGCCGCGTCGAGGGCGAGCGCTGCGAACACCTCGGGCTCGTCGAATTCATCGCGCGGCACCCGCAGCTGGACGTGCCGGTCGTACTCGCGCCGATCACCGCGCACTACTCGTGGAGCAAGGGGATGAAGCTGCTCGGCCTCGGGCGCGCGCAGCTGCTCGCCGTGTCCGAGGCGGGCATGCGGCTGGACGCCGGCGCGCTCGAGGCGATGCTCGACGACTGCGCACGCGCCCACCTTCCCGTGCTGGCCTGCGTCGGGGTGCTCGGCACCACGGAATACGGCACCGTCGACCCGATCGACCGCATCGTCGCGCTGCGCGACACGTACACGGCGGCAGGCTTCGGTTTCAGCGTGCACGTCGACGCCGCCTGGGGGGGCTATCTCGCCACGCTGTTCCGCGAGCCCGACGGCCGCCTGCGCCCGCGCGAGGAGGTCGCCACCGAGTACGCGCGCTTCCCGCAGCCGCACGTGCACGCCGCCTTCGCCGCGCTCGCCGACGCCGACTCGATCACCGTCGACCCGCACAAGCTCGGCTACCTGCCCTACGGCGCGGGGGCCTTCGTCTGCCGCGACCACCGCGCCGTCGCGCTGCTGGCCGAGCAGGCCGACTACGTTTTCCACGGTGACGCGCCGGCCGACTACTTCGCACTGCCTCGCCGCCTCGGGCAGGTGATCCCTGAGGGCTCGAAGTCGTGCGCCGCGGCCGCGGCGGTGTATGTCACCCATCGCGTGCTGCCGCTCGACCATGCGCACTTCGGGGCGTTGCCCCGGCAGACGATCCGTGCGGCGGAAGCGTTCGAGGCGTGCGCCATGCATTTCGCCGCGAGGTGGGCCGGGCGCGTCGCGGTGACCGTGCCGTTCGCGCCGGACAGCAACCTGGTCTGCCTCGCGCTCAATCCCGCGGGCAATACCGACGTCGCCGTCGCGAACGCCTTCGTGCGCCGCCTCCACGACGAGCTGCGCTGCGATCCGCGCCAGCCGCTGCAGACGCGACGGTTCTTCGGCTCGGCCACAACGCTGCGCCCGGACGTGCTCGGCGAGGCCGCGCTGGCACCGATCCTCGCGCGGCTCGGCTTGGACGGCACCACCTTCGGCAGCGCCGGCGACGATGACCGCCTGATGATCCTCCGCCACACGCTGATGAACCCCTACCTCATCGACGAGGAGAACGGCATCAGCTATCTGCAGCTCTACTTCGACGATCTCGGCGAGCGCATCGCGCGGCTGCTAGGCTGACCGCCTCCGCGCGAACGGGGCACCGATGGACATCGCAGGCGACGCTGCCGCGCGCGGCAGGCTCGACATCCCGAACGTGGTGCGCGCGCGCGTGCTCGCACTCGCGCCCGTGCTCGCCGCACTCACCGTCGCCTGGGCCGTCCTCGACATCCTCGTGCTGCCGCGCGGCGGGATGCTTCCGGTCCTGGGCACGCGCCTGGCGATCGCGGCCGCGCTGCTGCTCATCGCGCGCTCGCGCCAACTGCCGACCGGCCTGCTGCTGCGGGCATTCCTGTGGGTGCAGGCGCTCGGCTACGGCCTGCTGCAGGCGTTGTTCCTGCCCGATGCCGACAGTGTGCTCGCGATCGGCTACGGCCTCGCGCCGTTCGTCATCGCCGCGCAGCTCGCGCTGTTCCCGCTGCGCTGGACGGAAGTGCTGCGGCTCGGGCTGGCGCCGCTGGTGGCGCTCGGCCTGGTGCATCGCGTGCACCTGCCGGAGATCGACGCGGGCATGTGGAGCGACGCCTGGTTGCTCGTGCTGCTGCTCGGCGTCGCCGCATGGACGTCGGATGCGCAGCGCCGGCTTCTCGTCGCGCTCGTCGGCGCGCGCGAGGACGCGGGCCGCGATCCGCTGACCGGCCTCGCCAACCGGCGCATGACGCTCGCGCGACTCGGCACCGAGCGCGAGCGCGCGCGTCGCCACGACAGCCCGCTGTCGCTGCTGATGCTGGACCTCGACCGCTTCAAGGCCGTCAACGACCGCTGGGGGCACCCGGCCGGCGACGTCGTGCTGCGCACCACCGCATCGGCGATCGCCGCCGAGCTGCGGGCCTGCGACCTCGGCGCGCGCTTCGGCGGCGAGGAGTTCCTCGTGCTGCTGCCGGATACCGCGGGCGACGACGCGGCGCGCGTGGCCGAGCGCATCCGTCGGCGCATCGCCGCGCTCGAGATCGATGTCGGCGAGGCGATGCTGCAGGTCACCGTGAGCATCGGCCTGGCGACGCTGCACGGCGACGAGGCCATCGAGGCGGCGATCGGCCGTGCGGATGCGGCGCTGTATCGCGCGAAGGCCGGCGGGCGCGACCGCGTCGTCGCCGACGACGCGGTCGCGGGGCTGCCGGCCTGAATCACTTCGCCGGCGACACCCACTCCAGCATCAGCCACCACTTGCGCGTGTCGCGCGCGAATGCGTCGGCCCGGTAGTCCGCGACCTTCGCCGTGGCGCGCCAGCCCGCGCGCACCGGCATCGACAGCGCGGCGTTCGCCTCGGTGCCGTAGCGCGCGCCGCCGGCGTCGGCCCGGTAGTCGTGCCAGGCGACCGACCATTCGAGCGCGCCTGCGCCGCGGCCGCGCAGCAGCGCGCCGTTCGCGGCGAGGTAGCGGTCGTCGAGGCCCGCGGCCGGCGTCACCAGGAACTTGTCCGCCCAGCCGTTGAACGCATGCAGTGTCGCGAAGGGCGTCTGCAGCGCATGGCGGCCGTCGCCGCCGAGGTGTTCCCAGCCTGCGCGCAGCGTGACCTGCGCGAGGGCGAGCGCGGGCTCGACCAGCCAGTAGGCATGCGAGAAGCCGAGCAGGTTGTCGGCGTGGTCGACCTGCCGCGCGGCCTCGGCGGTCAGCCCGACCAGGCGCGTGCCGGGCTTGGTGGCGAGCACGTAGCGCAGGCCGAGCGTGCGCGTGGATGCGGTGCGCACCTCCTCGTCCTCCACGGCATAGGCATAGGCGGCCACGCGATGCTCGCCACGCGCCCAGGCGGCATTGAGCAGGTGCCCGGCCAGGTCGCGCTCGCGCGCCAGCGGGTCGACCGCGTCGTCGCCATTGACGCGGTGCACGCGGTCGACGAAGGCATAGGTGACCGCGATTTCCTTCATGGGTCGCACGCCGACCGCGACCGCGTCGAACGTCTGCTCGTTCTGCCGCCAGCCGACGTTGCCGACCCAGCGCTGGTTGTCGAACAGGATGCGCTGCCGACCAACCGTCGCGTCTGCACGATCGCTCTTCCAGCGCAGCCAGGCCTGGTTGAGCTCGACGCCTTCGGGATCGACCACCGCGGGATACGCGGTCCGGCGGTTCGCCGTGGAGTTGTAGTCGTCGTCGGCAGCGGCGACGCCCTCGCCTTCGACGAGCGCTTCCCAGCCCGGCGCGATGCGCCAGCGCAGGCCGGCGCGAATGCGCAGCGTGGTGGCGTCGGCATCGCGTGCGAACGCGGCATCGTCGACGTGCTCATGGCGCAGTCGCGCATTCCATTCGAACGAAACAGGCGCGGCGTCGGCGGCCACGGCGGCGAGGGGAGCCGCCGCGAGGCAGGCAGCGAGCAGGCGGACGGGGAACGTAGGCATGTCGGATGTCCTTCGGGTTCGGCATAGGCTCCGCCGGGGATCGTTGCCACGCCTTGATGCAGATCAACGGCGTGATCGCGATGCGCGAATCCCGGACCGCGTCACGGATTCGCGCGGTCGTCGTCCAACTTGATCCAGATCAGGGTGCACGCCGTGACGGCTCCGTAACTTGGACACCGAACCGAACGACACTCAAATCGGAGCCTGCTGTGAAAAAGTCTACCCTCCTTCTCGCCATCGGCCTCGCGCTCGGCGGCCTCGCGCCGACCGCGGTGCTCGCGCAGCACGATGCGCACAAGTCCAGCAACGTCGCCCCCGTGGCCGACATCGTCTTCACCCTGCGCACCGAGATCGCCGACGGGAAGCTCGTCTTCATCGGCGAGACCGGCGCGATCAAGGGCCAGGTCAATCCCGACCTGCGCGTGCCGGAAGGCAAGGTCGTGCAGATCAACCTCGTGAACGGCGACGGTGCGCTCCACGACATCGCGGTGCCGGAGTTCGGCGCCAAGTCCGACCCGCTGTCGGACAAGGGCGCGTCCACCACGATCGTCTTCCGCCCGACCAAGTCCGGCACGTTCGAGTACTTCTGCACGATCCCGGGCCACAAGGCCGCCGGAATGGTCGGCAAGCTGATCGTCGGCAATGCCGTCGCCGCGACGAGCACCGCGCGCGAGATCGCGATGGACCCGAACAAGGTCGGCACGCCGGTTGGCGATCGCGCGGCGCGCAACCTCGAGTACTCGATGACCACCCGCGAGATCGAGGGCAAGCTCTCCGACGGCAGCACCTACCGCTACTGGACCTTCGACGACCGCGTGCCCGGGCCGCTCATGCGCATCCGCGAGGGCGACACCGTCAAGATCAACCTGACCAACGCACCGGACAGCGTGAACATCCACTCCATCGACTTCCACGCGGTCACCGGCCCCGGTGGCGGCGCGGCGGTCACGCAGGTGGCGCCCGGCCAGACCAAGAGCTTCACCTTCAAGGCGCTCAACCCGGGCCTGTACGTCTATCACTGCGCCACGCCGATGGTCGCGCACCACATCTCCAACGGCATGTACGGCCTGATCCTTGTCGAACCCGAGGGCGGCCTGCCCAAGGTCGACAAGGAGTTCTACGTGATGCAGGGCGAGCTCTACACCGCGCAGAAGCACGGCTCGAGCGGCCTGCAGGAGTTCTCGCTCGACAAGCTGCTGGACGAGAACCCCGAGCACATCACGTTCAACGGCTCGATGGACGCGCTCACCAAGACCTACAAGATGGAGGCCGACGTCGGCGAGACGGTGCGCATCTTCTTCGGCGTCGGCGGCCCGAACCTGACCTCGAGCTTCCACGTGATCGGCGAGATCTTCGACCGCGTCTACGACCTCGCCTCGCTGGAGACGCCGCCGCTGCGGGACGTGCAGACCACGCTGGTGCCGCCCGGCGGCGCGACGATGGTCGAGTTCAAGGTCGACTATCCGGGCAAGTACATCCTCGTCGACCACGCGCTATCGCGGCTCGAGAAGGGTCTGGTGGGCTTCCTGCACGTGAACGGCACGAAGGACGACGCGGTCTTCAAGACCGAACAGGGGCACGACCCGAACTCGGGCCACTGAGGTCCGCGCTCTCGCCGACGGCCACGCCCCCGGGCGTGGCCGTCGTCGTTTCTGAACCGATGCAAATGGATGCCTGCCGGCGTTCGCGAACTGATCCAGATCAAGGCGTGCCGCGCGTAGACCCGGAAACTACATATCACCGAGACACGACATACATCGAACTGGAGCTGCACACATGATCCGCATCAAACACGTCGCCGGCCTGCTCGTCCTGGGCGCCCTTGCCGGCTTCACGAACACCGCCACCGCCGCCGAGTGCAAGGCGACCCTCGACTCCAACGACGCCATGCAGTTCACCACCAAGGCGATCACGGTGCCGAAGAGCTGCAAGACGTTCACCGTCACCCTGCGCCATGTCGGCAAGCTGCCGGCCACGGTCATGGGCCACAACTTCGTGCTCGGCAAGACCGCGGACATCGCCGCGATCGCGACCGACGGCATGAAGGCCGGTGTCGCGGCGAACTACGTGAAGGCGGGCGACGCCCGGGTCGTCGCGTCGAGCAAGGTGATCGGCGGCGGGCAGTCCACCACCGTCACGATCCCGGTCGCCAAGCTGAAGGCCGGCGAGTCCTACACCTACGCCTGCACGTTCCCCGGGCACTCCTCGATCATGCGCGGCACGCTAACCGTGAAGTAAGGGGTCACCGGTCCGGCGCCGCAGGCGGCGGAATGCCCCGCGGGCGGCGCCCGGACCACCCCGAACGCCCGCAGCCTGCGGGCGTTCTCATTTGTGCCCGCGAAAGGGCTTCGCAACGCGCCCACACCCCCGTCGCGCACCGGCCGTGATCCACGTCAGGGCCCCGGAGGGCGCTGCGGACGAGGCTTCGAGCGTCCTCCCGTCGAGAACCGCCATGCAGCGCCCGATCCTCGCCCTCGTTTTTCTGACGGCCCTAGCAGCGCCCCCCGGCGCGCAGGCGACACCCCTCGCATACGGGGCCGCTGCGCGACCGGCACGCGCGGACGCCGCGCTCCGCGAGGCCATGGCTCGCGTGCGCGCGGCGGTCGACGCCTTCGAGCATGCGCGCCACGGGCACTTGGGGCCGGCGCAGGTGCGTGCGCTCGCCGACCATCTCGACGCGCAGGTCGCCCGCGTGCTCGCCGAATGCCGGCTGCCGCCCGCGGACGACGCATCGCTGCATGCGGTCCTGCGCCTGCTTCGCGAGGGCAGCCGCGCGATGCGCGCGACACCGGCCGACTTAACGCCGGTGGCCGCGATGGAGCGTGCGCTCGCGGACTATGCGCGCATGTTCGACGACCCGCCGCCCGCGGGCGGCGAGCGCCCCGTCATCGATCGCTGATCCGGCGGCCGCGCACGACCGGGCGGCCGCGTTCGACGTCCGTCCAGATGGCGTACAGCGCGTCCGCCGTCGCGGCGAGCCGCGGCATGCCGGCCGCACGGCCGCGCCCGGCGAGCGTGGCCAGGCGCACCGGTGCCGAAGCGGCCTCCGCGGCGTCGACACGGGCCAACCACAGCGACTGCCCGGCCGCGTCTTCGCGCAGCCAGACCGCGCGCGTCCGGCCCCGGTGCGTTGAAACGTCGACGCGCCCAAGCACCGCGGCATCGCGCTCCAGCGTGACGGGTGCAGCGAAGCGACGCCCGGCGTCGTCGCTCAGGGCGACGCGCACTTCGGGCACGCCGTTCGCCGCCGTGTACCAGGCGACCGCGACGCGCCCGCCGTCGGCCGCCACGGCGGGGCCGTTCACCGGGCAGCCCGGCATCGTCCAGCCGTCGCGATGCACGTCGCGCGGCGCGGCCGTCCTCGGCGCCGCGAGATGCACCACGCGGATGTCGCGCACCTCGGCGTCGCTGCGGTCGCGGTAGACGAGCAGCGGGCCACTCGCCGTCATCGCGACGTCGGTGTGGCAGCAGTCGCAGACCTTCGCATCGACCGCCGACTCGCCGTGCGCGCGAAGCGCCCCATCGAAGATCGCGCTGCGCAGCATCTGCGCGCCGTCGCTATGGGCATGGCCGGCCTTCGCGCGCCCATCCAGCCATGCGACGCCGAGGCGGTCGCGGCCCACCGGCCACATCGAGACGAAGCCGTGCTCGGTCGCGGTCGCATCGCGATGCACCGGCGCGGGACGCGACCACGTGGCGCCGCCGTCGGCCGAACGCGCGATCACGACGTCGCGTGCATGGCCGCCGGACGCCCCCTTGCGCATCCAGGTCGCCCACAGTGCGCCGTCGACGGTCTGGCGCACGTGCGGCGTGTCCATCGCATTTCCGAACCAGTCGCCCTGCGCGACGGTGCGCGGCGCGCTCCAGCCCGTGCCGCGCTGCCGCGCGAAGCGGAGCCGGCGCGAGGCGCCCTCGCCGTCCACCCAGGAGAGCAGCAGCGAGCCGTCGGGCGCCGGCGCGAGGTCGACGAGTGCGCCCTCGCGCACCGGCAGCGACCAGTCGCCGCCTTCCGGTCGCGATGCGGGCGGCGCGGACTGCGCGCCGAGCGCGAGCAGCAGCGCGACGGGCAGCATCGCCGTGGCGATCCGGCGTGCACGCATGCGGTCAATAGTCATAACGCACCTCCGCGGTCCACGTGCGTTGGTTGTACGGATGGAAGTTCCAGTAGGTGCGGTCTCCGAGGTTGTCCACGCCGACCGCCCCGCTCCAGTTCGCGTCATGGCGGTAGCGCACCCGCGCGTCGACCACGAGGAACGTGCTGGTGCCGGTGTAGGCATCGGCATGGGTGTCGCTGTTGTCGAGCGTGTTGAACTGCTCGCCGCTGTAGCGCACCGCGCCGGTGACGCTCCAGCGCTCGCCCGGGTGCCAGGTCGCGACCACGTTCGCGCGCCAGCGCGGCACGCGCGGCTGGTGCCGGCCCTCGCTCTGCGGGAACGCCGGATTCGAGGCGATCTCCGAATCGGTGAAGGTCGCGCTCGCGGTCACGTCGAGGTCGTCGAGGCCCACGCCGGTGAGCTCGGTTGCGAGCTCGAGGCCGTTCGTCTCGATGCGGTCGACGTTCTGAATCGTGCTCACCGTGCCGCCGGTACCCTGCAGGGTCTGCGAATAGAGGGCGTCACGCGTGGTCTCGTGGAACAGCGTGGCGCGCACGCGGCCGAGCGGGACCGACTGGATCCACGACAGCTCCGACGTCACCGAGCGCTCGGGGCGCAGGCCCGGGTCGTTGTTCACGATCGCATTGGTGGCGATCGAACCCTGGTAGAGCTCGCTCACGGTGGGAAAGCGCACGGCGCGCCCGACCGAGGCCTTGATCGACCAGTCGCCTTCGGAGCTGTACTTGAGCGCGGCCTTCGGCGAGACGGCGTCCTGCGAGCGCGTCGGGAACGCGAGCGTGCCGGTCGCGTTGCCGATGCGGCCGTCGCGGGCCTCCCACCGCTCCAGGCGCGCACCGAGGCTCAGCGTCCAGGTCGGGTCGATCGTCCAGGTGTCCTGCGCATAGAGGCTGCGCAGTTCGGTGGTCCCGCCGAACGAGGATGCACGCGACTCCGGCGCACCGTGGCGCCAGTCGGACGTGTTGGACACCTCGGTCTCGAGGTCGAAGCGGTCGGCCTGGGCGCCGAACTCCACTACGTGCACGGCGTCGGGCTTCCAGGTGACGTGCGCGGTGGCCGTGGTCCAGCCGGTGCCTTCGCCGTCGGCGATGCGGCCCGCGCCGCCCTCGCGCGCGGCCGGCAGCGCGACCAGCGGCGAGCGCACGCGGTCGCGTGCGTAGTCGAAGCGGCTGGCGGCGAGCGTCCAGGTCCATTTGCCGCGGCCGTGCTTCTTCAGCGTGAGGCCTTGCATGCGGTGGGCGAACTCGGCCTCCTGCAGCGAGATCGCGGTCGCCGGCAGCGCGTAGCGGCGGCCGTCGATCACCACGGGGCCGCTGTAGACCGCATTGCCGGCGGCGTCGCGCAGGTAGCTCTCGGCATCGCGCGAGGCGTCGTTGTCCCAGCCGCCGAAGACGTACGACAGGCGCAGGTCATCGACGACATCAAAGGCGAGCTTCAGCGTGCCCTGCGTCTGCTGCGTGTCGACCCTGCCGCCGCTGCCGACGAGGTACCACGGCTGGCCGCGTGGATTGGCCTCGAGGATCGCGCCGGTGACGGGCGTGCCGGTGCCGGCGGTGCCGGACGCGACGGGCAGCGTGGCGAAGGTGATCGGATGGGATTCGCTGTCGAGCCGGCCGAGCGCGATGCGCGCCGCGAACCGGCCCCAGCGCTGGCCGAGCGAGACGCTCGCATGCGTGGCGTCGAAGCGGTCGCTGCGGCCGTGCAGGTCGAACTCCTCGACCGAGTAGCCGAGCTTGGCATGCGCCTCGAAGCGGTCCGGCATGCGCGTGACGTAGTCGACCACCGCGCCGACGGAATTGCCCGAGTAAGCGGCGGAGAATGGCCCGTAGAGCACGTCGACGCGCTCGATCTCCTCCGGATTCACCAGGCCCCAGCGCGGTGCGAAGGTGGCGCCGTTGCCGAGCAGGTTCGACAGCAAGATGCCGTCGGCATAGACCAGCGAGCGCGCGCTGTTGCCGGTGCCGGACGCGCGCGTGGCGAGCACGGCATGGTCGTAGTCGCCGATGTAGCGCTTGCGCACCAGCAGGCTCGGCAGGTACTTGAGCGCGTCCTGCGCATCGGTGCAGTTCACCTTATCGGCGATCTCCTGCCGGGTGATGCCTTCGAACGTGGTCGGGATGCGCGTGGGCAGCGAGGTGAGCTTGACGCCGCGCACCAGCACGCGGTCGAGCAGCCGCTCCGGGGCGGCGGCCGGATCGGGAGCGGCCCCATCGGCCGGGGACGCGGCGAGCGGCGCGTCGGCGGTGGCCGGCGGCGGGACGGCGGTGGCGTCGGCGGCGGTCGCGGCGAACGTGGCTGGGCTGGCGAGGAGCGCACCGACGAGCACGGCGAGCGGGGCGCGGCGGGGAAGAGCGGAGGTCTTGGGGTTCATGGTCGCGATTCGCGGGGACGAGCGGGCCCGCCGGGCGCGATGCGCCGGATCGGTGTCGTCGGAAAACGGATGCGGCGCGGGCCGCGGTGGGGTCTAGGCGCGGCCGGCGGCCGGCGGCCCCCGCGATCCCGCCGCGCGATGGCGCGCGGCCAGGCGCGGCATCGCCGCGCTGCGGACAGCACCGGCGCGTGGGGCGGCGACGTGGTGGATCGACGCGACCGACGCCGGCAGGTCCGCGCCCCCTAGCACGAGGCAGTAGTCGCAGTCCGCCCCGTCGTGCGAGGCCGGCATGCCGTCGTCGACGTCGTGCAGCGCATGCGAGGCCATCGCATTGGTCGCGGACGCCTGCGCGATGCGTCCTGCCGCCGGAAGCACGACGAGCAGCAGCATCGCCAGGAGGGCGAGCAGTGCGGCGCGGCGGCGGCGGCGGGACATCGTCATGGCGCCAGTTTCCGCATCCCTGCTCACCGCGCCTTGATGCGGATCAATCCGGCGGCACGGATCGCGATGTCGTGGCGCGCGTCACGCTCGCACTGCAAATGTCGCCCGCGGCCCGTACGCGCGACCGGCGCCAGACTCCCGACGACGATGCGGTGGAGCGCGCTTGAAGGCACGGGAACCGGCCGTCCACGGTCCGGCGGTGGCGCGCGGCCGCCCTGTCTAGGATGCGCGGCCCGGCCACGGCCCGAGCGTTGCCGGGCATCCGCGCCCGGCCGCAGCGCGTCGAACTTCCACGCTATTGCCTGAATCCGCCACGCCCTCCGACAGCACTTGATCTGGATCAAGTCCACGGTGAAGGCGATGTCGAGAATGGGCGCGTGGCTCCGAATCCTTCTCTCCAGGTCTCCTCCATGACCGTTCTCGATCCTGCCGTCGTTCCGGCGGCCGATGCCGCGCGCGCCGCGCCGGCCAAAAAAGCTGTGCCGGCGACCTACAACGACCGCGTGGTCCTGCAGTTCTCGCTCGCGACGGTTCTCTGGGGCATCGTCGGCATGGCGGTGGGCGCGTTCATCGCGGCGCAGCTTTACTGGCCGGCGCTGAGCTTCGACCTGCCGTGGCTGAGCTACGGCCGCATCCGGCCGCTGCACACCAATGCGGTGATCTTCGCCTTCGGCGGCTGCGCCTTGATGGCGACCAGCCTGCACGTGGTGCAGCGCACCTGCGGCGTGCGGCTGATCTCCGACCGGCTCGCCTCGTTCGTGTTCTGGGGCTGGCAGGCGGTGATCCTGTCCGCCGCGATCACGCTGCCGCTGGGCCTGACGCAGGGTAAGGAATACGCCGAGCTCGAGTGGCCGATCGACATCCTGATCACCGTCGTCTGGGTCGCGTATGCGGTGCTGTTCTTCGGCACGATCATGAAGCGCACGGTCAAGCACATCTACGTGGCCAACTGGTTCTACGGCAGCTTCATCATCGCCGTAGCGCTGCTGCACATCGTCAACAACATTGCGATCCCCGTCGGCCCGTTCAAGTCGTATCCGGTGTACTCCGGCGCGGTCGACGCGATGGTGCAGTGGTGGTACGGCCACAATGCGGTCGGCTTCTTCCTCACCGCCGGCTTCCTCGGGATGATGTACTACTTCGTGCCGAAGCAGGCCGGCCGCCCGGTGTATTCGTACCGCCTATCGATCGTGCACTTCTGGGCGCTGATCGCCGTCTACATGTGGGCCGGCCCACACCACCTGCAGTACACCGCGCTGCCGGACTGGGCGCAGTCGCTGGGCATGGTGTTCTCGCTGATCCTGCTGGCGCCCTCGTGGGGCGGCGCGATCAACGGCGTGCTGACGCTGTCGGGCGTCTGGCACAAGCTGCGCACCGATCCGATCCTGAAGTTCCTCGTCGTCTCGCTGTCGTTCTACATGATGGCGACGTTCGAGGGGCCGATGATGTCGATCAAGACGGTCAACTCGCTGAGCCACTACACCGACTGGACGGTCGGCCACGTGCACGTCGGTGCGCTGGGCTGGGTGGCGATGATCTCGATCGGCGCGATCTACGCGCTGATCCCGAAGCTGGTCGGCCACACCTCTATGCATTCGGTCAAGGCGATCGACACGCACTTCTGGCTGCATACGATGGGCGTGGTGCTCTACATCGTCGCGATGTGGATCGCCGGCGTGATGCAGGGCCTGATGTGGCGTGCCACCAACGACGACGGCACGCTGACCTACAGCTTCGTCGAAGCGCTCAATGCCACGTATCCCTACTACCTGATCCGCCTCGGCGGGGGCCTGCTGGTGGTCGCCGGCATGGTGCTCATGGGCTGGAACGTGCTGAAGACGATCGCGCCGCAGCGCGAGCCCGCGGCGGCGCCGCTGCCGGCCGCCGCGCGCGCCTGAGGATTCCGAGATGAGCAAGTCGCACGAGAAAGTCGAGAAGAACGTCGGCCTGATGGCCGTGCTGATCGCGGTGGTGGTGAGCTTCGGCGGCCTCGCCGAGATCGTGCCGCTGATGAACCAGGCCGAGGCGATCCAGCCCCTGCCGGGCGTCGAGCCGTATCCCGCGCTCGAGCTGGCGGGCCGCGACGTCTACGTGCGGGAAGGTTGCTACAACTGCCACTCGCAGATGGTGCGCACACTGCGCTTCGAGACCGAGCGCTACGGCCACTACTCGCTCGCCGGCGAGTCGGTCTACGACCGCCCCTTCCAGTGGGGCTCCAAGCGCACCGGTCCGGACCTCGCGCGCGTCGGCGGCCGCTATTCGGACGACTGGCACCGCGTGCACCTGCTCGATCCGCGCGCGGTGGTGCCGGAGTCGAACATGCCAGGCTTTCCCTACCTGGATACCGCCGAGCTCGACGGCACGCAGGTCAAGCGCCGCATGCAGGCGCTGAAGACGCTCGGCGATCCCTACACGCAGGCCGATCTCGACGGCGCCGCCAAGGCGGTCGAGGGCAAGACCGAGCTCGACGCCGTGGTCGCCTATCTGCAGGCGCTCGGCAAGCACGCGCCGCGAGGAGGCTGAGATGGTGTCGGGGATCGTGACGGGGTTGCTGCTGGTGCTGTTCGTCGGCGGCTGGATCTGGTTGTGGCGACCGGCGCGCAGGCCGGAGCTCGACGCGGCGGCGCGCCTGCCGCTGGATGAGGACGGGGAGGACGCGCGATGAGCGCCGGATGGTCGTGGTTCGTGATCGCGCTAGTGGTGCTCAACATCGCCGGCTGCGTGTGGCTGCTGTGGTGGACGGCGAAGCGCCGGCCGGGCGATCCCGCGCCGACGGACACCTCGCACATCTGGGACGAGGACCTCACCGAGTACAACAAGCCGTTGCCTAGGTGGTGGATCAACCTCTTCTACCTGACCATCGCGTTCTCGGTCGGCTACATCGTCTGGTACGGCGGGCTCGGGCACTACGACGGAACGGCGGGCTGGTCGTCGGCGAAGGAACATGCGCTCGAGAAGTCGAAGCAGGACGCGCGCTTGAAGGAGACGTTCGCGCAGTACGACGGGCAGCCGATCTCCGCGCTCGCCGGCGACACGCGTGCGGTCGCGCTCGGCCGTTCGATCTTCAACAACACCTGCGCCACCTGCCATGGCTCGGCCGCGCAGGGCGCGGTCGGCTATCCCGACCTCACCGACGACATCTGGCACTGGGGCGGCGAGCCCGAGCAGGTGCTCGCCACCGTGCTCGACGGCCGCGAAGGCCTGATGCCCGAATGGGGCAAGGTGCTGACCGGCATGGGCGGCGAGCACGCGGTCGACTTTGTTGCGAGCTACGTCATGGCGCTCGGCGATGCGAAGGCGATGGACAACAACTACATGGCCTCGCAGGGCAAGAAGCTCTACGAGGGCGTCTGCATCGCCTGCCACGGCGCCGACGGCACCGGAAATGCCGCGATGGGCGCGCCGAGCCTCGTCGATGACTACTGGCTCTACGGCGACAGCAAGCAGGCGATCGTGCAGTCCATCGCGAAGGGCCGCCACGGCGTCATGCCGGCGCACCGCGAACTGCTCGGCGAGACCCGCTCGCGCCTGGTCGCGGCCTATGTTTGGTCGCTGTCGAACGCACCGAAGGCCGGCGGCAGCGCGTCGACCGCGCCGGCCGCGCGCTGAGCCGCATGACGACGCCGCTGCCCGTGTTCGACCACCCGCCCCGCCCGATGGCGCAGCGGCTGGGCGCGATCCTGTGGCCGAGCTTCTTCGCGGCCGGCGTCTGCACGATGGTGTTCTTCGCCTACGTCGACCCGCTGGCGCTGCGCGACCTCACCTTCCCGCGGCTCGCGCTCACCCGCGAGCTCGGCTACACGGTCGGCTTCTTCGTCTTCTGGCTCGCGACCGCGTCGTCGAGCCTGTTCACCTGGATCCTGCTGCGCCCCGCGCGCCGCTCCAACCGCCCGCTCCCGGCGGGCCGCTGAGCCATGAGCCGTCGAATCCCGCTCGAGGTCGTCGAGGCCCCGACCTCGCTGTACGTCAGCGAGACGAAGATCTACCCGCGCAGCATCGCCGGCCGGCTCGCGTCGCTGCGCGTGGCGGCGGTGGTGTGGCTGCTCGGCATGTTCTACGTCGGCCCGTGGCTGCGCTGGGACGGCCGCCAGGCGGTGCTGTTCGACCTGCCCGCACGCAAGTTCCACATCCTCGGCCTGACGTTCTGGCCGCAGGACTTCCTCTTCCTCGCGCTGCTGCTGATCATCGCCGCGCTCGCGCTGTTCTTCTTCACCGCGCTGGCCGGCCGCCTGTGGTGCGGCTATGCCTGCCCGCAGACGGTGTGGACGGAAGTGTTCCTGTGGATGGAAGCCTGGGCCGAGGGCGACCGCGGCAGGCGGATGAAGCTCGATGCCGGCCCGTGGACGCGCGAGAAGCTGCTGCGCAAGGGCGCGAAGCACGCCCTGTGGGGCGCGTTCGCGCTGTGGACGGGCTTCACCTTCGTCGGCTTCTTCACGCCGATCGCCGATCTCGGCGCGCGCCTCGTCCCGTTCGGCTGGGGCGGCTGGGAGACGTTCTGGGTGCTGTTCTACGCGCTCGCCACGTGGGGCAATGCAGGCTTCTTGCGTGAGCAGGTCTGCAAGTACATGTGCCCCTATGCGCGCTTCCAGAGCTCGATGTTCGATCGCGACACCTTGATCATCGCCTACGACCCGATGCGCGGCGAGCCCCGCGGCCCGCGCCGGCGGTCGCTGCGCAGCGTGCTCGAGCGCGGCCGCGGGCTGATCGGGCAGGTCGCCGCCTACGACCTCGTGTTCCGCGCCGGCGGCCACACCACCGCGGCCGACAACCGCGCGCTCGCCATGGGCGTCGAGCCGTCCGTGCTCGAGGCCGAACGCGAGCCGCTGCCGAAGTTCGCGCCGGACGACCTCGGCGACTGCGTGGACTGCACGATCTGCGTGCAGGTCTGCCCGACCGGCATCGACATCCGCAACGGCCTGCAGTACGAGTGCATCGCCTGCGGCGCGTGCATCGACGCCTGCGACGACGTGATGGGCAAGCTCGGCTACCCGAAGGGCCTGATCCGCTACACCACGCAGAACGCGGTCGATGGCCGCCCGACTCGCGTGGTGCGCCCCCGCGTGCTGGTCTACGGCGCCGCGCTGCTCGTCCTGTGCGCGGCCTGGGGCCTCGGCGTGGCCTCGCGCGCGCCACTGATCGTGGAGGTCCTGCGCGACCGCAACGCGCTCTACCGCGTCGTCGGCGACGGCACGGAGAACACCTACACCCTCAAGATCGTCAACAAGACCGACACGCCACAGCGCTACCGCGTGCGCGTCGCCTCCGACGCGGCCGGGCTCGCGCTGCTCGGCGTCGACGCGAGTGTCGCGGTTGAGGCGCAGCAGGTGTTCGCCCTGCCGGCGACCGTGCGCGCCCCGGCGGCCGTGCGCGGCCGCGTGCCGGTGCGCTTCACCGTCGAGGCCACCGACGGCAACGCGCGCGAATCCATCGACAGCAGCTTCTTCGGACCGCCATGACCCCCGAGCACCGCTCTGCCTGGCGCGTCCCCGCCGTCTGGCTCGTCGCCGGCATCCCCGTCGCCGCGATCGTCGCCGGCGTCGGGCTGGTGATCGTCGCGATGCGCCAGCCGAACGACGCGATCGGCGACCGCGTGCAGCGCACCGCGCAGATCCAGGTCGCCGACCTCGGCGCCGACGAGCAGGCTCGGCGCACGGGCCTGCGTGCGCTGCTGCGCGTGGAGTACGGCGTCGTCGAGGCGCTGCCGATCGCCGGCGCTTTCGATCGCGGGCGGCCGCTCGTGCTCAGCCTGCGCCATCCCGCACGGGCCGCGGAGGACCGCCGCGTCGAGCTCGCGCCGACCGCGCTCGGCTGGCGCGCGCAGGCCGCGGTCGACGCCTCGCACGACTGGCTCGTGGAGCTCGCGCCGGCCGACGGTCGCTGGCGCCTGCTCGGCCGGCTGCCGAAGGGTCAGCACGCGGTCGCCCTGCAGCCGGCGCTCCAATCCGGGCGCACCGACTGAGCGCGAAGCGTCGCGCCCGCCTTCCATGGACCCCGTCATCGCCCCCACCGGCTGCTTCCACTGCGGCGAGCCACTGCCCGCGCGGCCCGCACAGGTCGAGCTCGACGGCGCGCCGCGCGCCTTCTGCTGCGACGGCTGCGCGGCGGCGGCGCGCTGGATCCGCGAGGCGGACCTCGCCGACTACTACCGGCTGCGCAGCGACACCGCGTCGCGCGTCGGCACCGCGCCCGTCGACTTCTCGGCCTGGGATCGCGAGGACGTCGTCGCCGGCCACGCGCGCGACGTCGACGGCGGGCGCGAGATCACCGTCCTCAGCGACGGCATGCGCTGCGCGGCCTGCGCCTGGCTGATCGATCGCGCGCTCTCGCGCGAGGCCGGCGTGCTCGACGTCGGCGCGAACGCCGTCACCGGCCGCATCCGGCTGACCTGGGATCCGTCGCGCACGCCGCTGTCGCGCGTCCTCGGCCGCCTGGCCTCGCTGGGCTACGCGCCCTACCTCGCGGGGGGCGAGGCGGGCGAGCAGGCCCGTCGTCGCGAGCGCGGCCGCGCGCTGCTGCGCCTCGGGATCGCGAGCCTCGGTGCGATGCAGGCGATGATGTTCGGCGAGGCGCTCTACCTCGACACCGACGGCAGCATGCCGGTCGCCACGCGCGACTTCCTGCGCTGGATCACCTTCCTCGTCTCCACGCCGGTCGTGTTCTACGCCGGCTGGCCGTTCCTCGAGGGCGCTTGGCGCGAGCTGCGCGAGCGCCGGCTCGGCATGGACGTGCTCGTCGCCACGTCGACGCTGCTCGCCTACTTCGCCAGCGTGGCCGAGACGGTGCGCGGCGGCGTGCACGTCTGGTACGACGCCGCGGTGATGTTCGTCTTCCTGCTGCTCGCGGCGCGTACGCTCGAGGAGCGCGCGCGCCGCGTCGCAAGCGCGCAGGTCGACGCGCTCGCGCGTGCGCGTCCCGTGCTGGCGACGCGCGAGCGCGACGACGGCGCGCGCGAGACGGTACCCGCGGTCGCGCTGCGTGTCGGCGACATCGCACACGTGGCCGCCGGCGAGCCGGTGCCGGCCGACGGCCAGCTGCTCGACACGTCGGCCCGCTTCGAGGAGGCGCTGCTGACCGGCGAGCCGCATGCGGTCGAGCGCGCCCCCGGGGAGACCGTCTACGCGGGCACGCTCTGCCGCGATCGCCCAGCGCGGCTGCGCGTCACGCGGATCGGCGCGGACACGCGCCTGTCGGAACTCGCGCGGCTGGTTGAGCAGGCGCAGGCCCACCGCCCTCGCCTCGCGCAGATCGCCGACCGCATCGCCGGCGTGTTCGTGATCGCGATGCTCGCGGTGGCGGTCGCCACCTACCTCGTCTGGCGCGCGTACGAGCCGTCGCGTGCGCTCGAAGTCACGCTCGCGGTCCTCGCGATCTCTTGCCCGTGCGCGCTGTCGTTGGCGATCCCGGCCGCACTCGCGGCGGTGCACGGCGCCCTCGCGCGGATCGGCCTGCTCGCGACCGGACCCGATGCGCTCGATCGCCTCGCGCGTGCCACCGACGTCGTCTTCGACAAGACCGGCACGCTGACCAATAGCCAGCCCGCACTCGGCGAGGTCGAGACCTACTGCGACCTCGATGCGGGCACCACGCTGCGGATCGCCGCGGCGCTCGAGCGCGGCAGCACGCATCCGCTCGCGGCGGCGTTCGCGGACGTTGCCGACGCGCCGTCGGCCCACGCGGTGCGGCTGGTCGCGGCGCAGGGGCTCGAGGGCCACGTCGAGGGGCGCGCATGGCGCCTCGGCCGCGCGGGGTTCGCCGCGTCGCGCGTGGACGACGAAGCGCTCTGGCTCGGCGACGGCCGCGGGCCGGCCGCGCGCTTCACGGTGCGCGAGGCGCTGCGGCCCGAAGCCGCATCGGCACTGGATGCGCTGCGCGCGCTGGGCCTGCGCCTGCACCTCGCCAGCGGTGATGCGCAGGCGCGTGTCGAACGCGTCGCCGCCGAGCTCGGCATCGCAGCGCCGCGTGCACGGCAGACGCCCGAGGACAAGCTCGCTCTCGCGCGCGCCCTGCAGGCCGAGGGCCGCGTCGTCGCGATGGTGGGCGACGGGCTCAACGATGCGCCGGTGCTGGCCGGCGCCGACGTCTCGATCGCCATCGGCAGCGGCGCCGCGCTCGCGCAGCGCGCCGCCGACTACGTGCTCGCCGCGGGCTCCCTCTCGCGCCTCGCACAGGCGGTCGACCTCGCGCGCCGCACGCGCCGGATCATCCGCCAGAACCTCGCCTGGGCGCTCGGCTACAACGTGCTCGCCCTGCCCGCGGCCGTACTGGGCCACGTGCCGCCGTGGATCGCCGCGCTCGGCATGGCGGCGTCGTCGCTGGTGGTCACGCTCAATGCGCTGCGGCTCGGCCGCCGGCCCCGCGAAAGCGCCCTGCCGCATGCGGCGTACCGCAGCGCGGAGAAGGCAGCATGAGGACGGCCCTATGCATCGCGATCATCACGCGCGACGGGCTGCCCCGTGTCCCGTGCACGCGCATGCGTATCGGCGGCGCGCAGCGATCGGCATCGTGCACGCGCCTCGTTTCGGCGCGCCGCGGTGTCTCGCGACCCCCGCTTCGCGCGCTCCATTCGACATCCGTCAGCCGTCGCAGCCTGTCGGCGAGGCGCTCCGGATGAACATCCTGCTGCTGCTCATCCCGCTGAGCCTCGTGCTGCTGGTCGTCGCGATCTGGGCGTTCTGGCGCGCCGTGAAGGGCGGCCAGTTCGACGACCTCGACACGCCGGCGATTGACGTCCTGCGCGACGATCCGCCGCGCGCGCCTCGCGAGGGCGACGATGCCGGTTGACGTCGTCACGCTGGCGGGCGCGCTGCTCACGGGTCTCGTCGGCAGCGGGCACTGCGCGGTGATGTGCGGCGGCATCGCGACCGGCTTCTCGGCGATGTCCCCAACGGCGGGCTGGCGCTACGTGATCGAGCCGAACCTCGGACGTGTGCTGGGCTACGCGGCGGCCGGCGCGATCGCCGGCGGCGTCGGCCATGCGATCGTCGACGTCGCGTCGTTGCCCTGGCTGCCGACGGCGTTGCGCGTCGCGACCGGGCTGGTGGTGCTGCTCATCGGCCTGCGCCTGTGCCTGTCCCAGACGGCGACACGCGCGACGAGCCTGCAGGGCGGCGTCTGGTCGCTACTGCGCCCGATTCAGCGCCGCCTGCTGCCGGCGAATACGTGCACCCGCCGCCTCGCGCTCGGCGCCCTGTGGGGTTGGATGCCGTGCGGCATGAGCACCGCGCTGCTCACCGCGGCCTGGCTGCAGGCCGATGCCGGCGACGGGGCGCTGACCATGGCAGCCTTCGGCCTCGGCACGCTGCCGGTCATGCTGCCGCTGACGTGGTCGGGCCAGCATGTCGGACGCCGGCTGCTGCGCGGCGGTGCGCGCCGGGCGCTCGGCGGGATCGTCATGCTCGCCGGCGCGATCACCCTCGCCGCGCCGTGGCTCGCCCAAGTGCCGGGACTGCACGATGCCCTCGTCGCACTCGGGTGCCTGCCGACGCACTGACGCGGCCTCGCGCGGTTTCGAAACCGTCTGGATCGCGAAGATTCTTTCGCCGAGAAGTGCGTGCCGCCATGGTCGACGGGCCACGAGCCTGTCGCCCGCAATCGACGTCCTAGGCCCGCGCCCTCACCCTCGCACCATGCCCGCCGTCGCCGTCACCGTCGCCGTGCGCGAGCCGCTCCAGCTCCGCCATGTCGACGATCTCGACCTTGCGCCCGTGCACGGCGATCACACCATCCTCCTGCAGGCGCGTGAAGCCGCGGCTCACCGTCTCCAGCGCGAGGCCGAGGAAGCGCGCGATGTCCTCGCGACTCATCGGCAGGCGGATCACCTCGTGCGGTTCGCCGATCGTGCGCAGCCGCTCGGATAGGCCGTGCAGGAACAGCGCGATGCGCTCGCTCGCCTGCCGGCGCACGAGGATCTCGCGGTGGTCCTGGTCGCGCCCGACGCTCTGCCCGATGACGCGCATCAGCTGGCGCTGCAGGCCGGGGATGCGCGAGGCGACCGACGCGAGTTCGCTGAACGGCACCTCGCAGACGTTCGCGCGCGTGAGCGCGACGGCCTCGCAGCGGTGCTCACCGGTGCCGAGCGCGTCGAGTCCGACCAACTCGCCCGGCAGGTGGAAGCCGATCACTTGCTCCTCGCCGGACTCGGTCACCACCACGGTCTTGAAGGCGCCGTCGCGCGCGACGAAGACCGCGCCCATCGCCTCGCCCTGCCGGAACAGCCGCTCGCCGGCTTCCACCGGCCGCTTGCGCTTGACGATGTCCTCCAGTTGCTGGAGTTCGGCGAGGCCGATCCCCGCCGGCAGGCACAGCTGCTGCAGGCTGCAGCTCGCGCAGCCTTTTCTTAGGGTGATCAGGTCGATGGGCGTCGTGTCGGGCATCGTTCGGCCGGAAGCGCTTTCGGCTCGTTATAGCCTAAGCCGACTTACCGTTGCATGAGGCGCACCAAGGCTAGGCTGGTGCATTGGGCCCGTGGCGCACCTGACCGAAGGGGTACGGTTCTAGCGTCTACCCGCATTGCTCCGCTACCCATGGATCGGTGTCGGCATCAGCAGCACCGGGCTTGCATGTGTCCAGATTGGGGGCGCAGGGGTCCCCGCCCGCAAGCGCACTGAATTGAAACGGCGGCTTTGGGTCGAGCGGACCGGTAAGCGGTGGAAAACATGAATCGGCCTTGACCTAGCAACGCCGTCTACGGTGACGGCGCGCATCTCTCGCCCGCGATCGACTGACAGTTAGCATCGCTGCACCGTCCTGCTGAAGACACGACGCCCGACCGATCCCACGGGCCCGGAGGAGTACGGCAGGCTGTGCCGCCCGCTGATGTCTGCTTTGGGTCGAAAGCGGACGCGAGAGAGCGACGAGAGCCATACCAAGCGGATTAACCGAGAACAAGGTCCAGACAGGTGGTCATGTAGGCTTTGACGCCGGACAAACGACGGGGACTGATGCGATGCGAAGCAGCGTTCGCTGCTTGGCTGCCCGCCGCCGAACCCCCGATCGCGCGTGGAGCTCGGCCTGCGTCCGCTAGAGCAGCGGTTCCGCGATAGCAAGCCCGTGGAACGCTTGGCCATACTTCTACGGCTGCCGCTTAGTTGGCATAGGCGATGGCAAAGTGGACGAATACCGCTAGCAAGTTGACGATTACGCAGATCGTCGCAAGGATTTCCGAGACGTGCCAGAGCTTCCAGGACGGCAGCCACCGCGCTCTCTTCGCCTTGATGCCTGCGATCTGAAGTTCGACGTCCGCGACCCCTGCAAGCAGCGCGAGAGGCAGGAAAATGCCAATGAGCGATGCCGCTGCCATCAGGAACCCGGCGAGGCCGGGTGGATTCTGAGGGGCGAAGGCCCAAGCGACCACGCCGGCGGTGACCAGTGCGTTCGCCGTGAGGAGCGACGTCCAGAACGCCGTTTTTGCAGCCAGGACGTTCGCAGGAATCGAGGTCAGCCCAACGCTTGAATCAGGCTGACGCCCCTTGCCCCCGTCATCCGGCTCGTTCGGCGTGCTTGCTTGTGAGGTATCCATAGGAGTCAGTTCGTCCTCGATGGAGCCAGTCCGGGCCCATAGGTGCTGCGTGGCGTCGCGTTGAGTCCATCCTGGGCCATCAGTTCCCGCACATTTCCCTTCGTGAGCGTGTAGCCCAATGCGATGTAGGCGAGCGCCTCATCCAGCGCCATCGATTGGTCCGTGGTGGTGGTTTCAGGAAACCGGTGCGTGACCCAGCTGCCAAGCCACGGTGGATTGAACTGCCAGACGAGCTCACGCAGCGACGGCGTGTTCCTGAAGCGAAGGTGAGATGCGAGGTGGAAATACATGAGGTCTGGCACGTGGACCGGCGCCGCGCGAAGGTTCTCGCATTGCCACTGCCTCGTGCCCCCCGGGCCCGTCGCTTGCGGTAGCCCCAGGCGCGTCGCGAGCGGGCTGACAACCTCCTTACGGATCCGCTCCAGCCGGGCTCGATCGGGGTCGGCGTCGTACACCTGCGCACGGAGCCACTGAGGGATCTCCATCTTGACGTAATAGACGGGCGCGACGTCGGGGCCTCGGGTCAGGGACGCACGGTAGATCCCCTGTGGGTTGCCGTCGTCCCGCTTCAGCTCCAGCTTCCCGTCTTCAGCCTTCTTCAGTCTCGCCGCCAACGTGTTCCATGCGCCGAGCTTTCCCTCGTCGTCGAATTCGCCGTCAATGACGATGTGCGCACGGGTCCCTCGGCGGAAGGCTGCGATGGCGCCCAGATTCTCGGACCAACCCCCGTCCCCGAGGAAGGTCATGTCGCCGGGTTCGGCGTCGGCGAACGGCTGGTCGAACGCGACCTTGAGGACCGGCAGCGCTGCCCCTGAGGCCCCCACAGCCCGAACCCATGGATACTCGCGATTCGCCTGCGTCCAGAGCGTGCGTCCCGGATACGGTTCGAACGCACCGTAATGCAGCGGCGTGAACTCAAACAGGTGCTGGTTCCACGTCGGTCGTCGGCCCTCGGGGTCGTTCGGCTCGACCCATGGGTACCGGGTGGTCGCGTTCACGATCAGATAGGGCACGCGGTGCTCGCGAATCAGGGGCGCCAACGCGTGGATCGGCAGATCCCCATGGGCGCCGTGGCTGCCGTCCGGCCGTTCCTGATCAAACGTTCGCTCGAGGCTGCGAACGTACATCTCGCGACTCGCAGAGAACATGCGCGGGCCATAGATCACCTGGCCCAGCATTCTCGAGTATGGAACGAAGTTCGCTTCGGCGACGACTTCGCACACGCGTTCCAGAAAGCGTTCATTGTCGAATGCGGCAGCGCCAAAGTTGCGGGATGGATCGTCGTACTGCAGGCCATACATCCAATAGCTGGCGTAGCTGCCCCCCGATACGGAGGAGACGAGATCGACCTTGTCCAAGACGCCGTCGTCGTACAGCGCCTTCAGTGCTCCGATATTGACCAGCGCAGAGCGCAGTCCGCCGCCTGACATCGACAGGCTCAGGTTGGGCTGGCGCGCCCCTTGCAGCCTGGACCGCAAGAGTTCTGCTTCCTCCTGGGTAAGCTCAGGCTTGCCTTGCGTCGCCACCGGTGGGGCCACCGAGTCCTTGACCTGTGGCAAGCAACCAACGGTGGTCATTGCCATGAACGGCAGCGCGAAAATCGGGATAGCACGACGCATCAACGCCTCCTGCATTGCATGTGAGTGAGTCAGGCGCTCCCCGCGCCTCATCCGCGATCTCCTCGGCTCGGCCACCCCTGGCCGGCCCCGCGGTGGCCGCATGTGGCCGCCTTGGCCTATATAGCGTCACGTTCTTCGCGCGTCGAGCCCTGCCTGCAACGCGAGGCAGGGGCCGGTAATCTCGCCGGCGGGAACTTGGACCCAGCCCGTCGGAGTCGCGCCATGCGTCTTTTTAAATGCGCCATTGCAGTCCTCGCGGCCGGGCTGTCGGCGTGCCAGCATGTCCCACCATTGCCGACCACCGCGGGGGTGGAAAACCCGGGTCCGCAGCCTGCCCTGTCAGTCACGTGGCTCGGTACCTCGACCGTCACCGTAAGCGATGGCACGTCGACGGTGCTGATCGATGCATTCATTTCGCGCCCCCGTAAGCTGCGCTCTTTTTTCGGAGCGATCGGTTTGCCAACGCTTCGACCGACGCCCAATGCGCTCGATGTAATCGCGCATGCAGCGCACTTCGAAGATGTCGACGCCATTTTCCTTTCACACGCGCATCATGACCATGCGCTCGATGCCGGATGGATCGCCGCCGGATCCCGGGCGCGGGTGTTCGGCTCGCTCTCGGCGGCGCGCGTCGTCGAGGGAAGTCATCCGTCGGTGCCGTTCACGGAAGTGCGCGATACAAGCGCGACGTGTGTCGGGCAGTTCCGTGTGCGCGCCATCGGGTCGCCGCACAAGTCCTCGTGGATCGCGCCCGAAGGCGACATTCTCAACCCGGTGTCGACTCCAGCGCGCATGCGTCGATTCAAGGCTGGATCGAGCTTTGCATTCCTGCTCGAGCACCCCAGAGGCCGCGTCTTGGTGATTCCAAGCGCGGTACGGCCACCCGACATACCTCCGAGGTACCCGCCGGCGGACGTCGTTCTGCTCGGAATCGGAATGCTCGGGCACGATTCGGCTGATGACATCAAATCCTATTGGGATGCCGCCGTGCACCCTGGCGTGACCCGCCGCGTACACCCCATCCACTGGGACGACTTCACGCGTTCACTTTCCAAGCCGCTGGTCCCCTTCCCTCTTGATCGTGTGAGTCATTCGATCCAAGTGCTGCGCGATAGTTCTCGCGGCGTCGCCGAGTTCTCCTATCTGCCCGCGCTCACGCCCACCAGTTTGGGTGTGTACTCGCCGCCAGCCGGGCCCGATGGGTGGTGCCCGGGCACCGCGCGACACGCGTCAATCCCTTAGCGTTTTCTCAGGTCGCCTGTGCCGCGGGCGCCGGGGTTCTGCTCGACCTGATCAAGACGTGTGCGCGCTTCGACCCGGTCGCCCCAATCGGCTATAGCGTAGTTGGAAGTAGTCGTCGGGCTCAGTCGGATCGGGTGGCGGGAACGCAGGACTGTTCCCGGTTGCGATCTCGCTACCCAGCCGCACCAAGCGCAGCCGCGCAAGGGTCCGGTTGCGCGCGGTAAGGAGCGTCAGCACGTCCCGATGCCACGCATCTTCAGCCTCTTCGAGGCTCTGGGTCAGTCGCCTTTCCTCGGCGTCGCAGAAGGCAGCACCTTGCGTCGCGTAAAACAGGGCGACGGGATAGTCGAGCGCAGTATGTGGCACCCAGGAGTAGTGGCGCGATGGGTCGATCGCAGCGTAGTCCCATTCGTTCCAGCGTTCGAAGGCGGCAGACCACAGCACAGCCTGCTGGTCCGCAGGGATATGGCTCGCGAGCTCCTGAAGCAGGCGCGCCATCGAGTACGCACGCGGATCCGAGTCGCTCAGCTCAACCTCATTCAGCAGCATGCGCCAAGCCGTCTCCCCGAGGTCTGCGAGCGCACGCGCGAACGGTAAGTCGTAGATCGACTGCCCTGTAGGGAAACGCATGAGCCTGGCCCACTCGGGCCCGCGGCCCGACGACCACGCTTGAGTCATCAAACGCACCCGCCCCTCTGCAGTGTCATCCGCTGAAGTATCAGACTCGTCTGCGGCGGCCCATCGCCGAAAAGCGAGCAGCTTGATGACCGGTGAAGACACTTCGAGAGCCAATGCCGTCGCATCATGGCGTAGGACCTCGAGCGCGACCAGCCCGGTGACAACGGTAGGTGCCCGGTCGATCGCCCGTGCGCAGGCCGCCGGATCGATCGAGTAAAGCGCCATCAGCGCCACGGCGACGTCCAGATCCCACTCGGGCTGCAGCAAAGACTCGTACTGCATAACCGTTTCGAGATTACCCGTCTCGAGCGCGTGCTCGATTGCTGCCAAGTGACTGCGAGAATCGGCCGTTCGCATCAGTTCCACGTTTGTGCCGGCGATCAATTGCTCGAGTGCACTGCGCTCGAAGCGCTCAGCAGACAAGGCCGCTGCCTCTCGAAGCGCGCGCGGTTCAGTCCCCAGCGCACCCAGGAATCGCAGCAGCACGCGAAGCTGGCGCTCGCTCCTTGCCCCTGGACGCTTGAGATTACCTAGCTCGACATGAAGGGCACGAATGGCAGCAATCCAATTGTCCTTTTGGGTCGGCGTGAGGCGGCTGCCGTGCGCAACGCCGCGAAGAAACTGGAACTCTGAGTAGATTTCCTCGGTGTAGGCGTCCAGCTCGACAGCAAGCTGCTCGTCGGTCCACGCACTGCATGCCCGGAGGGCGGTAGCGACGCTGGCCGGCAACGCTACTGGGCCCGGCTGCAGAGCTGCGGCGAACGCTTCGCGCACACGATCGATCCTGGCCTTCATGGCGACTTCCAGATCAGGTGCTCGCTCCCTGTTAGCTTGCTCCAGAGGTCATCGAAAGATCGGCGGATAAGTTCGGCATTCGCCGCCTTCTGCAGGATGTGGTGCTGCTTGCCGACGCTGTTGACCGACGTCCCCAATGACCAGGCCAGGGGCGCTCCGCCTGCATCTGGGAATATTAGAAACCGGTCGTGAAACGCCCACGTCCCTGGCCCTGTACTCATGCGGTACTCGAGGTTCAAGCCGCACAGGTTTCCCTTGCAGCCGTCGAGATCGTCGATCTGCCGCGTGCGGTAGGCATCCCGGCGCGTCCTTGCCGCCTTCTCGTCGTCGGCCTCGTAAGGACCGGCGAGCTCTTGGCATTCGGGACGACTGCAAGGCGTCCAGCCGGGCTTGCCCAGAAGCTTCCGCCTGTTCTTGCAGTCGACGCACACTGGCTCGGCGGCTGCCGTTAGCGCGCGGAGCTCGACGTCGCTATACGGGCAATAGAAGAGAGTGTCGAGCAGGTCCTGACCCCGAAGGTATGGATCCCACAACCAGGCGCCGCCTTCCCCGTGCAGGGTGATCAACGCTCGGATGTCACTAAGCGCGCGCTCCGTGTCAGCTGCCGCTCCCGCTCCATACTGAACGAACTCCCGTGTAGCGGTCAGCTTCGCGTGGGTCGCCGTGAGTCGCCTCTTGGTGCGCCACGCATGTTGGGGATCGCCACTGGCGCGCGCAAGAACGTTCTCCGATACCTGCTCGCTGAGCTGCACGGTATGCGTCGGGCCACCGGAATTCCGCTGGAAGGTGCGCACGTTATTCGGCCCACTTAGGGAAAACCGGCCGACAATGCTTCGAATGAACGTGGTCGGTGGCGATGCACCCAGGATGACCTGGTTGGCGTCGTCCCACAGGGTGTATCGCACGCTACCTGAAGGCGCGTTCAGTTCCAGGGTGCATTCCGGCGTGGCGAGGAGCATTGAGCTGTACCCGCTGATTCCGTCTGCATCCGCGACTTCCGCAGTTGCACGTATTGGGCGCGCTTGGATCGCGTGTCTCCAAGCGGAACGAAGTACGCAATCGCCGTCGACCGTTCCTCGAACTTTGGTCACAAGTTCAGTCACAGGCAGTTGGATCACAATGCTCCCCAGTCGGTCGGGCATGGCATCAAGGCCCCATGGCACTGCCCTGCTGATCAACTTGGAGAGGTCGATCTGTCGCTGCGTGTCTGCCACCAAAAACTCGAGCACGTGTTTGTCCGCGTCGAACAGCTCCAGCACGTAAGAGCCGTTCCAGAAATTATTCTTGAGGATCGAGTTCCACGGGCTGGATGTCGCCCCGTCCGGAGCGACGAATATCGGTGCCAGCGGATCCAATGCGCCAACGCCGATCTCGAACTGTCCAGGCTTCCAGACGCCGCGTGAGCTCAAGGTAGCCAGGGCAGCCGACAGCTCATGCAGCGGGATGCGGTAGCGGCTGACCCCGAACTTCCAGTGTGAGCCGAGCTGCGGAGGCGGCGTGCAGGCGTAGCGCGCGGGCCCCGGGGGCGGGCCCGGGTCGCGTCTGTCGCCAACGATTACTGTAAGGACATTGGCGGGCGGGCTCAGCTCGCCGCTCTTGTCCTTCAGCAGCACGAGCTCGGTAACTTCGAAGCTCGTATAGCGTCCTAGGATCCCCGGCGTGGCCAGGCGCTGCAGCTCCTGACAGAGCCGCGTTGAGTTCCATGCCATAGGCAGCCGTCCCCACGGCATTTTCCTCTGCAAGTTCATCAGCATATCGCGCGTGCAGGTGCGCCGCCCGCCCCCCGTCCGCAGCAGTGCCATGTCCAGCCAGTAGTGAGAGGTCATCCACGCAGGCTGTGCTCTCCGTCGCTGACTAGGTACTCTGGCTCGGTGTCCGAGCGACCGAGTCATCGTTGCTGGGCCGCCCGCGTCCTTTAGGCATAATCGGCTCCACTGTCATCGCAAACGGCCCATGACCCGATCCTTCAAGCGCGGCGTTGAATTCCCGCACGAAGGCTTCGTGCAGCTGGCGATCGAGGCGTTCTTCGAGTCGAAGGGCTATGTCGTCGACGTGGCCCAGCGCGTGGACCTACGTTGCGTCCATGCAGTGTCTGGGGAAACGTGGCACGTCGAGGCCAAGGGGGTTACGACCCAGGTGGGTCTGGACTTCCGCACCGGGCTCGGGCAACTCGTGCAAGGCATGCACGAGCCGAATGTGCACTACGGGCTTGCTGTCCCGGATACCCCGGCTTTCCGCACGCAGGTCGATAAGGTGCCTTCTATGGTTGTCTCAGCGCTTGCGCTTCATTGGCTTTTCGTCGGGCCGGACAAGACAGTCACGATCGTCCACCCCAATGGACCCGACCGTGCGGCCGTCCACGAGACGCATGGCAAAGCGCCATAAGCGAGGCTGACGGAATGGCCGGGCTACTGGAGTCGATCATTGCGAGGTTGGGCAGCACCGCCCTGTCGGCCGTAGGCAGCTACCTTCGCGCACGCTTTAAACCCCGCAGGCTCGACAGGCCGGCTGCACCACGCGACTTTTTCGAGCACTTCGGCCCGGGCGTGCCGCAGGAGCGGGTCCGTGAGCTTTTGGGGGCACCTCATCGGCAGCTCGAGCGACACTGGGGTTACGTGTTCAAGGACGCCTTGGCGCAGTTCGAGATGGATGGTGCCGGCGTCGTCGAGTCGGTGGCCCTGGCACTGACCGCCACCTCCCCCAAGACGGGGTTTCCCATACCGGGTTTGGGCATTGCGCTCGGCAAGCTGAGCCTGGATCACTTCGCGAGCGATATCGACGGAAAGTTCCAGCTGCGCGAGTCCGGCAGGACCTGGGAGCTCGTGTACCAGACGCAGCTGCCCCCGTCGCTGACGCGCGCCCACTACACCTTCGGCACGTTGTCGGTTCTGACGCCAGGGGAGCTCGACGAATCGATTTTCAGCGTCGAAACAGCCCGCAAGAGCGCCCGCCTCGCGTCAAAGGGTGTTCGCGTGAACTGGGTGGGGATCTCACGGTCACCCGAAGAGTTGTGGTTCGAGTGGTCGCTCGCGCTTCCCATTGCGGCCTGAGTTGCATTCAACGAAACAGCGCATCGATATCAGCGATCGCCGTCGGCCCGTCACCGGGTGGACGGGTCGCCACCGTCTCGCCCTGGACCGGCCAAGGGGGAGCAAGCAGGACCACGGTGTCGCGGCTTTTCGCCGGGCCATGGGCCTGGGCCTCGTGACGCGACTTGCCGTTCGAAGCGAAGATGACATAACGCTGGCCTTCAATAGGCGCAAAGTTCCCGCTCACGTCCAACTCGGTGCCATCCGGTTGCCTCCCGGACGCCTGACGGATCGCGACGACCTCGAGCGGCGCGTCGGAGCGCCAAACGCGGTGCACGCGCAGCGGAACCGTCGAGGCGAACCCATCGGCGCGTGGGTCCGCTCGATCCCACGGGCCAGCCGTGCCCATGACGACGGTGTCCGCCAAGACGGCCAGGTCCTCGTGGGTCGCCTGAGCCTGATGCAAGCGCGCGGCCGCCGGCACGAGTTGCTCGGCCCGCCTGCGAATCTCCGCATCGTCAAACCCGAGCTCTGCGAGCACGCTCATGACCTCCTGACGCGTGACCGGGCGTGCAGCGACCTTCGACGCCGGCATGGTTCTCAAGACGCGGTCGACTCCCTTGACCGCAGAGCTCGTTGTGGTCGTGTTGGTCGAAGCCGAGTTGTCGGCCTCGGGCGAGCAGGCGGCGAACATGACCACGACCGCTGACGCGAAGAACGCGTGCTTCACGGCAGTCGCCATCAACGCACCCCGTACTCGTATCGAAACTCGTTGTTATGGGCCGCGACCATTCCACGTCGGCCAGCCCATAGCCTGCGCTGAAGGCCGGCCGCCCGTTATCGGCGATGGCGACTGCGCAGCCGGACACGGTGCCGGTCATGTCGGCAAAGATCCGGTCGACGGACGCGGTGCGCGGGTCGGCGGCCGACGTCGCGCAGGGCATAGCCAGAACTAGGCAGGTCAGCAGTCGCTTCACGGTCGGGCTCCGATCGGATCGTCGTGAAGATACATCGTGCCGTGGAGCCTTCCTGGATCAGCCATGTCCGCTATCGGCCAGCAGGAGACGTCGTGGATAGGAAATGCCGACACCACCCGCGAGGACCTCGTCAAAGGCTGCGGGGGTGTCGTGGTCTCGGGCGAGCGGAAGATCGGGCTCCTGCCCTTACCGCCTGACTCCACCCCGCTTCCTTCGGGGCTTGGCCGGCCTGGTCACGCCCGGGACGGAGATAGAATGCCGCGCCTGAGCAGCCGTAGCTGTCCGGCGTAGCCCTGCTGGTGGGTCGGATTTTTCTGAGCTGTAGGCGCATCGGGGGGCGATCAATGCTGAGATTGAGAGCAGCTGCAGTGACTCTGGTCTTGGCGCTGCTCACCGGCTGCCTGCCGCTCCCGCACCGTGAGCCTCTGATCCCCCGGATCGAAGGATCGCTCATTTCCGCATCAGGTCCCCTTGCGGGCGTACGCGTCGTGGCAAGAAACGGGTCTGCGAAAGTCGTGGTCCTTACGAAAGCCGATGGCTCGTTTGAGATCCAAGAGGCCGTCTACATCATTCCGTTCACGACCGTCCGCATACCGGATTACGAGCTGTGGCTCCATGCGCAGATCGACGGTGTCAGCCGCGAGCTCTTTTGGGAGCGCAGCACTGGGTATGCGCCGCGCAATGCCTACCGAGTCCAGTGCATGGTGAAGCAAAGCCGCGCAACGAAATGCGCGATCTACGCCGGATCGCCTCGCGGCGAATTCCATGGGCAGCGGATTCACTGACTGAGCGTTGCATTGCCCTTAGTCAAAAAGGCTGCCGACTAGTCCGGCCGCCCCCGCAGAGGCTTTGCGATGGGCGTAACCCCATATGCACACCGCTGGACCTTTCACGCGTGCCGACCTGCGAAGTAGGCCAAGACGCCACGTACATTCTCACGGTCGCGATGGATCGAGTTCGACGCCTCGGCTACGAGTGACTGGCACCGTTGGACCAACCAGTCACCCTCCCGCAAGGCTTCTGCGCTAGCGCCCCGTGCGTCCCCTAGCCAGGCTTCGACCCAACCGTCGCCCTTCTGATAGCGCTGATTCCGATGCGGCTTCACTCGGGCCAGTAACCGTCTGGCTAAGTTCCCAAGGTGCCGCGGTAGATATGCGGGTCTACGAAGTGCGCACTGCCGCGACGACAGCCGGCGAGCAATCCGCCGACCTGCAGCTCCCGCTGGCCCCTCTCACTTCCGAGCGCACGCTCAAATTCCGCCCAGCGTGTGCGGGTGACGAGGACCAGCCCTTCATTGGGACGAGTGCGATACATCCCGCCATTCTCGACAGCGCCGTCTCACCGCCTGAGCCGTCGGCTCGACCCAAAGCCTCGGCACTAGGCCGCTTAGCAGACTTGCCTACAGCGGGACAGGAAAAAGTCTGACATCCACATACACGTGATCCGACAGACACAGGGATGGCTTCACCGGATCGTAGGTGCGTGGGGAGCCCGATCACGCGTTCGCGGCTTTTGACCACCTGTCACGTGAAAGGACTCAGCCATGTACCCTCCATTCTCCTTGGCCCGTTTGTCGGTGGCGACGTGCGGCGCGGCTGCCCTCGCCCTTGCCTTCACTGCCTTTGCTGGACCGGGCGGTGTTGCAGTCCCGAAAGGCCCTGTCGGTAAGTTGCAGCCAACACGGCTCCCGATCACCGATATCCAGCTCGGCGGCAACTGCCGCCAGCAATCTCAGACGCTCACGATCCTTCCGGTCTCTCCGTGCTCGCCGCCAATTCCGACGGCACCAAAGCGACCGGTGAGTGGATCGATGGAAAGCTCGTGCCGAAGGCGCCTTTCCTCCGCGCCGGTAACGGCGGCCCGAACTTGGTCACGGAGGACTACAAGGGCGATTACATCCGCCAGTGGGTCGCAATTACGAACAGTGTGCTAGCGGGCTCGGGCGCGGGATTCCGCCTCGACAGCAATATCGTGTTTGTCGAAGAGAAGAATTCGACCCTCAATGCGGCGACCGACGGCGACGCGATCAATGCATTCTTCAAGGGCAAGCGCGCGGACACTACGGCGTCCAATCCCTATGCCAAGCGGCTCATCATGCTGTTCGCGTGGGGGACGGGTGACCAGCCATCCGGTGGCGGCGCATCAGACATTCGCGCCTCATATGTGCTCATGCCCGCCAAGGTCGACGGCGGGACGCAGATCCAGGGCGAGCCTGTACCCGGCTGGTACATGATGGCCCACGAACTGGGGCACCACCTGGGTCTTCGGCATACGTTTGCCGATGGGCCGCGCGACATCTTCGAACAGCTCGCCCAGGGCCGCACGCTCACGGGGCTGAGCGCGGTGGCCGACGGAGGCGTCGTACCTACCTGGGGCCCGGTTCCGGCAGCGGCGGACTACGGTCCGCACACGCCCAGCGCTGCGACCAAAAAGCTCGTTGACGAGTACTACAACAAGTGGCCCTACAGCTTCGATCAGGACCAGTTCGATGTCGTGGACGAGGTCAGCGGCGAAGTGCTCGCGCGCGGCGTCAAAGACACGGGTATCGATCTCGGGCTTGGGCTCGCCCCGTACCTGTCCAAGGGTTCATGCGAAGCGGTCAGCAATGTCTCCATCGGGCCGCTGACGGGCATCGACAACTCGGTCAATCGCCGCAATCCGATGAGCTACACGCTGTGCCCCGCGTCCCAGCTCTCGTTCTCGCCTGACCAGGTCACGGTGATGACGGAAACCTTGGCTCGCCCGAGCCATAAGGTCTTCGTCACCACGAAGACAACCAAGTCGTGGAAATGCAGCCCGCCGCAGTGGAACACGGGGCCCGGTCGGGTCAAGCCCGGTGAGCCGGTGATGAAGCGCCGTCTACCGGGACCGGTGTGGCCTGAGCGTCAGCGCTCCAGTCGCTGAGGCGGGCCTTGGGCCGGCCCGCAAGGGCCGGCTCGGGCGGCACGTCGCACCTCAGGCGGCCAGGCGATGCTCGTAATAAGGGCGGTCGCGATCGTCGAGGATCGCGTACAGGTCCTCCAGCCGTGTTGACGGCTGGAGCCACGCGTCGAGGTTCTCGGGCCGAATCGGGATGATGCAGCGATCATGGCCCGCTGCCGCCACTTCTGGCGCGGGCTCGTCGGTGATCGCGGCGAAGGACAGCAGGTCCGGCTCGCCGGGCGCCGACCATCTCGACCAGAGGCAGGCCACCAGCATGTCGTGCCGGGGCCGGGGCCGGAATTCAAGGATGACGCTCTCCTCGACTTCGCCCTCTCGCAGCTCACGACCCTCGGCCGCGTGCCGTGCAACGTGCTCGTAGAACGACGTGGCGAGCACGATCCCATGCGTCATGCCGAACTGACCGCGCCAGAAGCCTTCAAGATTGTCGCGGCGCGCGTTGTAGGTGCCCGGGTACTTGCGGTCATACGTGGCCGGTTTTCCGCACGGCCGGCACTGGTAGCGCATCGGCTTGATGACCCGTTCCCCACCTTCGATCACAAGCACCGGCGCATAGACACCGGGATAGATGCGCGCATCGCCCTCCTTGGGCGTGGTCCGCTCAAGGTCGGCCAGTCGGGCCTTGGCGCGGGTGATCTTGTCGGTCGCGATCCGGGCGCTTTCGGTCGCCGCTTTCGTGGTCTTCCCCTGCAGCTTGCGCTGCGCATCCGTCAGGCGCTTGATCTGGGCGAACAGCTCCTGCTGCAGCCGGTGCGCCTCCTGCGCCCGGTATGCGCTGATCAGGTCGCGAATCTGGCGTTCGGCCTCGCTACGCGGCGACATGAACGCGTCGTCCATCGCCTTCGGGGTCTTGTGAGGCGCGCCTTGGCTGCGCTCCCAGAACAGGCGGACATAGTCGTCAATGGAGATCTTGGCGCCGAACTTGCGCTCGTAGTCCCGGTGCTCGGCCCGGACCATGGCGGAGTAGCACATGGAGCAGCCTCCCGATGGGCAGGCCTCGATGCTAGCCCGATCCCCGTCTTATCGGACGGCCAAGGCAAACGCCCCGAGGAGGCTCAGCAGCCCGAACAGGGCAATAGCGGGAGTGAGACGGCGCGGTCGCATGACGGAGTCCAGGGAAGAGAAGCCCCGGATGGCGAAAGCGGCGGGCTCATCGGGGCTTCCGTTCCCGATTCCGCAGGCCGCCCATCCGGGGCACCCCTAGGCTCTCAAACCGACGCGTGTCGTGTCGGTCTGTAGGGCTTCTCCGCATTGCAGGGTCGTCCTACCTCGTCACGCTTCCGTCTGCTCGGCCATCTCCAGAGCGTCTTCCACCTCGATGCCCAGGTATCGCACGGTGCTCTCCAGCTTGGTGTGGCCCAGCAGGATCTGCACGGCGCGGAGATTCTTTGTCCGCCGGTAGATCAAGGACGCTTTGGTGCGTCGCATGCTGTGGGTGCCGTAGGTGTGTCGATCGAGCCCCAGGGCCTGGATCCATGACCCGACGATCCGGGCGTACTGCCGGGTTGAGAGGTGTATTGCAGCGCCGCCTCGGCCCGGGAATAGGTAGGCGGCATGCCCCAACGCTCCCACGCGGATCCAATCCGCCACCGCCGTCCGGGTGAGATCGGAGATCTCGAACTGGACAGGTCGTCCGGTCTTGCGCTGCAGGACGATCGCCCTTCGCGCAACGGATCCCCCGGTCGAGAGGTCGCGGACACGCAGGCTGACCAAGTCGCACCCGCGCAGCTTCGAGTCAATGGCCAGGTTGAAGAGCGCGAGATTCCGCGTCTTCTGCTCAATCTGGAGCCGAATGCGGACCGACCAGATTTCGCTTAGGCGCAACGGCGCCTTCTGGCCGACGAGCTTTCCCTTGTTCCACGGTATCTGCCTTGTACGCATCGAAGCCTCCTAAGTGAAGGCTTCACGGTGACCGAGGCTCAGTGGGTCAGGCCATCGCTTCCAGGCGGCGGGCGGCCTCACGCTTGCCAAGTCCACGGACCGAGGCGAGCGCGGCTTGCTGGCTGCTACGTGGCACAGCCTTGCCAGCCTCCCAGTTGTAGACCGACTGGCCGCTGGCACCGATCAGGCGCCCGAAGTCTGACGCCGACAAGCCGAGGCGCGAGCGCAGCGACTTCAAGCCGCTAGCGACAAAGCGTGTTTTTCGCGGCTCTGCTTCAACGTCGGGTTTCGACGTCGCAGCGCGACTACTCGCCTTCAGTTCTCGCTGCAGCGTTGAGATCTGTCGCTTCAGCTCCGCAATCTCACGACGGTACGAAGCGTTGGCCTTCCGGAGCGGATCGACAGCGCCCTTAATTTCCTTTCGCGCCAGGCGGGTGATCTCGCTTTTCAGGATGGAACTCAAATTGGGCATTGACGGCACCGGTAGTCGATACCGTCAGTCTAGCGGCTGTGGTTGGGGCACCTTCACGCGGAGGTCCTCTATCGGCCAAAAGCGGACATGCTTACCTTGATGTGTGGCGGTACGCGTTCCCGCCAGCAGGTTCTGCGATAACCAGCCCGCGCGTTGACCCTTCGCCCCGCTAAGCGGACCATGAGCCGTTTCCGCCTCTCTATAGAGGCCAAATCGGTGTTAGGCCGAAATGGGGAGTGCATGGCCAAGTTAACCATTCGATCTTCGAGCGCTGCCGCCGTCACGATCACGCGCGCGGCGGTCAAGTCGGAGAAGCTCGTCTACGTTGCAGTAGCAAATAAGCCTCTCACGTACGAGTACGGCCGATCCCGCATTGCATACATCGGAACTACCAAGAACGGCGCACACCGAATGGCAGCAAGCGCGGCCGCTAAGGCACTTGAAATGCTAGAGCTGCATGGCATCAAGGAGCTCGCGTTCTACACCGTGACGTGTAAATCTCGCCAAAACGTTAAGAGCTGGGCAAAACTCGAACGCGCCTTACTCCTCGTGTTTCGGGAGAAGTTCGGGGAGATCCCGGAATGCAACACGCAGGGGAGCAGGATGAAGTGGAAAGATGAGCTCAACTACTTTACGCGCCAAAGGCTGGAAGGCGTTATTGCGCAATATTCGGCCTAACAATTCGTCCAAGCCGACGCCGCTTCGCGGCGCGGCTTAACTCAGGTGTTAGCTTGCATGCCCGACATCAATATCCTCTTAAACGACTTTGCTACTCGCTGCTTCCGCGACCTTGCTGACGGCGACTACATTTGTGCGCGTACCGCATACCGCGCGAAGCAAATCGAACAGTTCCATTGGATGGGGCTACAGGCGATCGAGAAGTACCTCAAGGCCATACTTCTCTACAACAAGATCAAGGCTCCGAAGGTGGGCCACTCTCTCAGCAAAGCCCTCGAGAAGACCAAGCAGCTTCCCTTTGCCTTGGCCCTCTCTAAATCAAGCCTAAGCCTGATTGAGCACTTGGACCGTTACGGACAGTCTCGATATCTGGAGATTTCTCACCACATTTATGGCCCAAAGCTGATCGAATTCGACAAGGCCGTCTGGGAAATTCGCCGCTACTGCCGAGTGCTCGACTATCAGCTCCAAGTAAAGGCCGATGGCACTAAAGTTGCCATGCTGTCCATGGAGCTTGAACGAATTGCGAAGTCAGAGTCACTCCCATGCCATAAGTTCAGCGTTCCGGGTGGACACTTGGAAAAGATTTTGGCTAAGAAGGATCACCCGGCGCGGTCGTTCCTCGTCTGGAAGAACTTCTTCTACGGTGCTCGTTCGAAGAAAGTTATATCCATGCGCACACACGGCGAGGCTAAGAACTCACCGCTCTTCCTGCACCCGGAACTTCTAGATGTTATCGATCAGTACGTGTTCCTCCCGCCAAAGCTGCTAAGCGCTTACCGTGACCTACACGCAAGCTAGCAATTCGTCCAAGCCGACGCCGCTTAGCGGCGCGGCTTAACTTAGGCGTCGGGAGCCGATGTCCGCTTTGGATCGATAGCAGACGCAGTTTAGAAGCGATGTGGGAGGTCACTAGCCCGACGACCGCGTAAGCTTCCAGAGCCGGCCATAGCAAGTCTTGGATCTAGGGGCGGTCGAGCGAATCGAGCAGGAGCGGGCCGGGCGAGACCGAACGTCCGCTCATGCGCAGAGGCGTACGCGCTGCGGGTACGGAGGCTACCGGACCGCTGAGCCACGGGTTGTCGGTACCTTAGGACTCCTACAAGCACCGCGGAGGCGTCCCTACCGCGGACGCCGGTGAGCAGGCGCAGCCTTGCGTGGCCGCGGTCCGCGCTTGCTGCACGACGCGGACATCCCACGCGCCTCACCCATACGCTCTTTGCCACGGCGGCCGCGCCGTACGCGGCACTGGCGATGGCCCAGCAGAGCATCGATCCCGGCGGCACAGTCACCATCGGTCGCGACCGCCTGGATCGGGCTACCGAGATGCGGAGTAGAGACCGCACTTGCAAAGGGCTCGCGCATTCCGCAGGTTGTCGGCTCTCCGGCCTTGTGGCACTGCGCATGTCCTCCCCCGAACTCACCGGCGGCGCCGGCTTCTCGTTCGAAGATTCCGTCGCCGCCTATTACCTGTCGCACCTGGCGGCCGGTACAACTTCCCGCGCGCTGGACGGTGCCGTGGTCGTGCAGGTCGCCCAACAGCGTGAGCCGTTCGGGCAGCCTCTCGATGATGTGATCGTGGACGGAGTGGAGCTTCCCACACACTCCACGCGGACGCTCTCGTTGCAGGTCAAACGCACCTTGCGGATCAACGCGAACCAGTCCAACGCGGACTTTCGCGCGATCGTTCGCCGCGGCTGGGAGACGATCAAGGCCGACGGCTTCCGGCCCGGCCTCGACCGCGTTGGCGCCGCGTTCGCGGAGATGAACGCACAGGATTATCGCGACGCGAGGACCCTGTTGGAATGGGCGAGAGCGTCCGCGACGCCGGAAGACTTCCACGCCCGACGAGACGCGGCGTCGATCACACAGCGTGCGATCTGGGCCGCGTTCGACCGCGTGCTCCGGGATCAGTCGGCGAGCACGACGCCGGACGAAGACCTGCATACGTTGCTTTCGCACTTCGTGCTGCTTAGGTTTGACTTTTTGTTGCCGGGCGCGTCCGACGACGCCCAAGCGATCGCACACCTCCAGCAGGCACTTGCCCCGGGGGCAGCCGACCGGGCCGCATCGCTTTGGAACGAGTTGAGACTCCTCGCTCGTCTGGGCGCAGGAGCGGCTAGGCAACATACGCGGGCGTCCCTGATTCGCGCGCTGGCGGGCTATCGCTTCTATGGATCGCCTGCGGCCGCTGCAGACCTCGCACGCCTTCGCGCGGCGAACGCCGCCTGGCAACGGGATCTGCGTAGCGAGATCGGTGGCATCCACGTCGATCGTCGGGGGTTACTGGACGATATCGACCGCTCGCGCGCCTCCCATCGCCTCACGCTCCTTCGGGGCGAGCCCGGTACGGGTAAGAGCGTCGTCTTCCGCGACTACATGGTCCGCCGTGCCGGGGATAGCCCTGCTCTGTTGCTTGCTGCAAGCCGCATCAACGGCAGGGACTGGCTGTCGCACGCGACTGCGCTTCAGATTGCGACACCAAGTCTGAAGGACCTGCTCGTCGAGATCGACGCATCTGGCACGTCGACGCTATTTATCGATGGGCTCGATCGCCTCGGGTCCGACGAGCGAGGCGTCGTCTCGGACGTGCTTGCGCTGCTGGCCGTGGATTCGGATCTGGCGCATTGGACGGTCCTCGCCACCGCGCGCGATACCGCACTCGAGAGCCTTTTCAATTGGCTTCCGAGCGCGTTCGCTACAGCCGGCCGCTGGGATGCCGTGGACGTCGGAAACCTCGACGACACGGAATGCAGTTGGTTGGCTGCGCGCGTTCCGGCATTGCGTCCGCTGCTATTCGCCGAAAGTTCGGTCACGGCGATTACCCGGCGCCCGTTTTTCGCGTCGATTCTCTGCCGGTCAGTTCGCACGTCCGTAAGTGCGGGCCCCTTGCCCCACACCGAACTCGATCTGATCCAGGTGTGGTGGCGGCATGGCGGCAGCTATGACGCCAACGCATCGGAGGTGCTTCTTCGCCAGCAAGCGCTCGTTGATCTCGCACAAAAGGGCGCGCCAACACTCGGTCAAAAGGTTAGGCTCGACGCCTTGAATCCGGCGACGCTCAACGTACTTGAGCATCTTCTTGCTGATGGCATCGTGCGAGAAAGCAGCGCAGGCCACGTCGTGCAGTTCGCGCACGACATCTTCTTCGAATGGTCGTATTTGCAGCAGCTTGTTCGGGCTGACGATCGGTGGCTTCAGACGCTTACCGATGCAGGCGAGCTTCCGGCCCTTGGTCGTCCTGTCGAGTTGCTGTCCCAGCGGGCTTACAACGACTTCTCCGCGTGGCGCGAGATCCTGGCTGCGCTCCAGCAGTCCAATGCGCGAAGTCAATGGTTGCGCGCTTGGCTGCTCGGGCCCCTGGGGTCCGCCCGGTTCGGCAGCCACAGCAGCGAACTGGCGACGCTGCTGCAGGCAGACAACTTTGCCCTCCTCGGCCGGCTGCTCGTCTGGATGCAAGCGGAAAAGACACGACCAAATCCGCTAGTCCTGACGCTCCCGTCGTTCGTCCCCAATGTCAGTGACGATGAGCGGCTGCAAATGGCGGATCGCCTCGGCTGGCCGTCGGATGTCAATGCGTGGGCACGCCTGATCCTTTGGTTGCTTCCCCAGATTGAGACGCTGCCTGTCGCCAGACTCGAAGAGATGGTGACGATCTTCGAAACGTGGCGGAACATGGTCGGCAATGAGCCCGATGCGATTTCCGATCGGATTGTGCCTCAGGCCTTATCTTGGCTCGAGACGATCGAGGTCGAAGCACGCGCGCCAATCGACCGACAGATCGCCATCATCCGCGAGCCGATGTCAGCGCCCCGCGTGCCCACGTCGAAGCAGGAGGCGCTGCGGGCGATCGTATTACGCGCTGCCGTTGCCTATCCCGACCTTGTGCGCGGCTACCTCCAGCGCGTCGCCGCCTTGCCGCGCCCGTGCGAGATTTTCGGCGAGGTCATCGCATTCTCCCCGACACTGGCCCGTACTCACCCGGCGGAGCTCGCTGCTATCACGCGGGCAGCGTTGTTGGCAGAGCTTCCGGATGCGGCCGTCGCGCGCCTGCGCGCGGAGTCCGAGATCCACCTCGATGCACTACGGCGGGCTCGGGAGACGCCCGAGGAGGAGCGCACGAACGGGCAACGCGCGGTTATGAGTCAACCGACGTTTCTCGAGTCGCCTTGGGACGGCGATTGGGACTCATTGGCAGTCGACGACCCACATGCGATGTTTTCTTCACCCTGGGCTGGACAATTGCCGTTTGCCTCCTTGTTCGAGCATGCGCCGTCCGAGGCACGCGCGCTGGTGCGATCGATCGGCAACCACGCGATCGAGGCGTGGCGACAGCTCCATGCGCATGGTCAGCTCTTCGGTACGCCCGTGCCCATTCGGGTCCTGCTGCCGTGGGGCGAGCAGGTTTTCTGGGGCGGATATGAGCAGTACAGCGGGTTCCGCGGGCATTACGGACCTTCGGCGCTCGGTGCGGCATGGATGGCCCTGGAAGCGTGGGGGTTGCGGGAGATGGACGGCAGGCGGCCAGCCGCTGATGTCATCCAAGATGTACTGGAAGGCCAGTCGCACGTTGCGGCGTTGGGGATTGCGGTGCATCTCGCCCTTCGCGCGGGAGAAGGGTCGGACGTGGCGGTCGCTCTTGCGAGCTGCCAGCGACTTTGGCCGCTGGACATCCGTCGTCTAGTAGTGGAGCCGGCTTTGGCGACGTACCCGACGGCTGCGTCGGCTTCGCGGGCGAGTTCGGACGCCTCCTTGCGCCAGTACGACATCCGCGCCCTGCTGCCGCTGATCCTCCTCTCTGGCAACGCCACGCGACGCGAGGCAATTCAGGCGGCGCTCGCCCAGTTTTCTCATAGTCTCCCGTTCGAATATGAGGAACAGCGTGACGACGCCACCGCAAGAGCGCAGCTCGAAGAGGACGCAGCCCGATGGGCGTTACTCGGGCAACCTGAGCGCTACGTCGTCCACCAAAGTGAGGTCCCCGGTCAAGTTCTTATCGAAACGCGCCCCCTGGAGCAAGGCGACCCGATGGCGCACGAGGCGCATGAACGCCTTCAGCAGGTTTACGCCCCCCACCGCCTGCTGAAGTGGGCGGACAACAGTTTCACCCGACAGCAAGTCGACCCCTCGCTTCCACTAAATACGGCGGTTCAAGAAGCGATCGAGATCTCAGGCCGCATCCAATCCCTCGACCTGTACGACGTCGAGACCGGCGTCGGCCACGGCGCTATTGCGGCCGCTGCAGCCGTCGTTGCGCGCTTCGCACCCGATTCGCCGCATGGGGCGTGGGTCGATGCGGTATTGCGCCGCTACCTTGGTGCTGCGGACCAGCCGGGCCGTCGCCCTGCGCGGGTCGCCATTCCATGGCATCCAAAGAAGTTCATCGCGTTTGCACTGGCAGGCCGCCTTCGACACGGCACCGCGACGGCCGAGGACCGCCGCAATCTACTTAGTCTGATCGGACACTCCTTGGATAGCGTGCGCGTGCCAGCGCTTGAGGCGCTGGCCGAGTGCTGGTCGGCCGACCCCCGGCTTGTATGGCACGGGTTCAACCTCGCTTTTCGCATCGCGCAGTACACGCCCGATCACGCTGACCTGACCAGTATTGCCCGAACGGCCTCGAGGCTGAACGTACATCCGGCCGTGGATGGTGCATTCGCGGAGTACGAGTCATCGACCGACTATGCACCGCTTTACACCCCCACAGCATTCTGGACCCAAGCTTTCCGGCGAGGGCATCGTCCTGCCCAGGGCGCCGGTGGCCCGTGGTATCGCACTGAGGCTCGCTGGGACAGCCATTTCGGGGGTGAGGTCGTCGCGCGGCTGCCGATCGAGCAGATCATGTCGAGCGATGCGCGCCAGCATCTGGTCGACGGTCTGCAGCGCCTCTTGGCGTGGACGCGTGACACGGTTGATCCGCCGTGGCGGACCGCAGCGACCCGCCAGATCGCAAGTGCGGAGCTCTACGAGTGGGAGGCCGCACTTGGCGTTGCAATGGCTCGCGTCGTGCCCAGCTTAGACTACGAGGCGGCGTATTCAAACGTCGTCGCACCTATGTGCGCGTTTGACGACGCAACGGCACTTCGCCTGCTGCGGTGGTTTACGCGCGCCTTCGTGTGCCGATCGGTAATGGACGCAACAGCGATCGCGCCCGCCACGGTGCAGCTTCTCCAGAATGTGGTGGCTCGAGTCGTAGTCGCCAGTGATCTCCGGCATACGAGAGGACGCGACCGGCTATACGGCCTTGATGCCCCATACCTCATCGACGCGCTCCTATTCCTCGAGCCCGCCGACGCGTCCGGCTCCACTCGGTTTGCCAACGGTGATTGGCAAGATGTCGCCCAAGTCGTGCCCGTGGTCGATCAGTTGGTTCGCGCCGCCGGGACGAACGGGTTCGTCATCGGCAGGTACGTAGAGCTATGCAAACGTGCCGGCGGTAGCTACCCCGCGGACGCCTTTGCCGACCAGATCCTAGGCCTAGCCGACGCCGGTGAGTTCCCGGCAGCGTGGCAAGGAACGAGCGTGCCCGCACGAATCGCCGGGCTCATTCAACGTTACGCGGAGCGCGCCCCGCGGCTGCAATTCTCGCTTGCCCAGTCGTTCCTTCGCATCCTCGACGGGCTCATCGAGCTGGGCGACCGTCGAAGCGCCGCATTACAGACGAGCCCGATGTTCCGCCACGTCCACCGCTAGGCGGCCCGTGAGGTCGCGGGCGGCGTCGTGGCCCCGTACGGGCGGATGAGCCGGCATGGACTCCTCGGGACATGCCTTCCCGATTCAGTAGGCCGGTCACGTCCGGGGCATGCGCAGGATGCGGTGTCGGTCCGTGGTGTGGATATCGGGAAATAGGGGCAGTTCACCTCGGAAAACTCTGACCCACCACTCGCGGATCTCCCAGCATTCCGCGGCCGCCATATCCGGCCACGAGCGCCGGGTCATACGGTACTTAGGCGCGTGCAGCATCCGCTCGGCGTAATACATCGCCCTCGGCAGTGACCTTGCGTAACCGCGGCGCTTCACGCCGCAGAGCTCGATCACGTATTGCTCGCCCTCGGCGCGCACCGAGGCCCACCATCCGCAGTTATGGCGGAGCGTCGCGCCGGCGTTGGAAGGCACCCAGAAAGGCATGCCAAGAGGATTCACCCATGGCGTCTCACAGGACGCACCGCTTTCATCGCCCGTGAGGTGCTGCCGTTTGCTCGAGCAGCGGTACCGCATCGTCGATACGGAGTACAAGTACTTCCAGCGCCTTGGCGCACGAGGTCAACATCGGACGCGCGCCAGGCTCAAAATGCTCAGGACCAACATCCTTAAGGACGCGCTCGATCATCTTGCGAAACCGCTCCGCCTCAGAGCCGGCAGCGATTGCACGCGCAACGGCAGGGATCGCCTCGTCCTGCAGATCCCCAATCGCCGGCGACTCTGAGAGCCAATCGCTGGGCGCGAATGACGGCAGCGCACTGAACATGCCAGCGAAAGCAGAGGGGTTCGGCGCGTCAGAGGCACTGAGCAGTACGTCACGAAGCATTTCGAGGCACATCGTCGCACGGCTACGCATCGACTTAAATTCTTCGACTGTGGCAAGTGCATAGGCACGCGCACGCCGGCTCGCTGCCCTGTCCTGCACTGTTCCAAGTCTGCGGCTGTACTGAAATGCGAATAGCGCGATGAGCGCCGCAGCGATACCGGTTACCCACGTGCCCAACGCCGACCAATCGACATTACACATGCGTTACCCCGTTGTTACCCACCCTGAAAAGAACAAGGGCCTGCGAGGCTACTAACCAGCGCAAGCCCTTGTTTTTGTTGGTGCCGGAAATAGGAATCGAACCTACGACCTACGCATTACGAATGCGCCGCTCTACCAACTGAGCTATTCCGGCGTGTGCTGCTCCGCCGCGGAACCGCGACGGGAGGCGGAATTCTAGGCACCGCCGGCGGCCGGGTCAACGACTCAGTCCACGAGTTGCAGCCGGAGCTCCTTCGGCAGCGCGAAGACCATGTTCTCCGGCTCGCCCTCCAGCTCCGTGACGCCCGTCGCCCCGAGGGCACGCAGCCGGTCGATCACGCCGCGGACGAGGATGTCGGGCGCCGAGGCCCCGGCCGTCACGCCGATGCGCCGCTTGCCGTCCACCCAGGCCGGATTGATCTCGTTCGCGCCGTCGATCAGGTACGACTCCACGCCCTCGCGTTCGGCCAGCTCGCGCAGGCGGTTGGAATTGGAGCTGTTGACGGAGCCGACGACCAGAACGAGGTCGCAGCGCGCGGAGAGTTCGCGGACCGCGTCCTGCCGGTTCTGCGTCGCGTAGCAGATGTCGTCGTTGCGGGGCCCCTGGATCGCCGGGAACTTCCCGCGGAGCGCGTCGATCACCACGCGCGTGTCGTCGACCGAGAGCGTGGTCTGGGTCGTGTAGGCGAGGTTCTCCGGCTGCGACACCTCCAGCGCGGCGACGTCGTCGACGTCTTCGACGAGGTAGATGCGGCCGGTCGCGCCTTCGCGCAGCCACTGGCCCATCGTGCCCTCCACCTCGGGATGCCCCTCATGCCCGATCAGCACTACATCGCGGCCCGCGCGGCAGTGGCGCGAGACCTCGAGGTGCACCTTGGTGACGAGCGGACAGGTCGCATCGAAGACCCGCAGGCCGCGGCGCGCCGCCTCGGTGCGCACCGCCTGCGAGACGCCGTGCGCGCTGAAGATCACCGTCGCGCCGTCCGGCACCTCGTCGAGTTCCTCGACGAAGACCGCGCCGCGCTGCTTGAGGTCGTCGACGACGAAGCGGTTGTGGACCACCTCGTGGCGGACGTAGATCGGCGCGCCGAGGATCTCGATGGCCCGCTTGACGATCTCGATCGCACGGTCGACGCCCGCGCAGAAGCCACGGGGATTGGCGAGGAGGATGTCCATTGGCGGATGTTAGCCCCGGGCTGCCGCGGAAGGCTTACGCGCGGGCAACAGGCCAAGCAGGATCAGCCCGGCCGCGCCCGCCACGATCGCGGAATCGGCGATGTTGAACGCCGGCCAGTAGAAGTCGCCCACATGCCACTGGATGAAGTCGACCACGTGGCCGTGCAGCAGCCGGTCGATCACGTTTCCGATCGCACCGCCGATGACCAGCGCGTAGGGCAGCGCCGTCTTCCAGTCGCTGCGCGGCGTGCGCGCGAGCCACCACGCGAGCAGCGCACTCACGAGCGCGCCGCCGATCACGAAGAAGTACTTCTGCCAGCCGCCGGCATTGGCGAGGAAGCTGAACGCCGCGCCGGTGTTGTAGGTGCGGTACCAGTTCCAGAAGCCCTCGATCACCGGCACGGCCGTGTATTCGGGCAGCGACGACAGCACCCAGGCCTTGCTCAGCTGGTCGAGCGCGATGATCACGGCCGAAAGCAGCAGCCAGGAAAGCGCATTGGACGGGACGGTGGACTTCATCGCTACTCCGGACAGCCGCAGGCGGCCGTCGATCAGAACCAGCGCCGGGCTTCGCCGGCGCCCTCGAGGTTGACGACGCAGCGGCCGCAGAGCGCCGGATGCGCGGCGACGGAGCCGACATCGGCCCGGTAGTGCCAGCAGCGCACACATTTGGCCTTCTCCGTGCGACGGGCGCGCACGTCGACCGCATCGCCCTCCGCCAGCTCCACATCACCGCTGATGAAGAGGAAACGCAGTTCCTCCTGCAGGTCGGCGAGCCATGCACGGGTGTCGGGATCGACCGTGAGCACCATCTCCGCCTCCAGTGCGGCGCCGATCTCGCCGGCGGCGCGCATCGGCTCGAGCGTGCGGCTCACGCGCTCGCGCAGCGCGAGCAGCTGCTCGAACCGGCCGGTGCCGAGGGTCGCGCCGTCGCCGAGTGGCACGAGGCCCTCGTACCACGTCGCGAAGAGCACGTTCCCAGTGCGTTCGCCGTCCGCGGCGGTCGTCGGCAGGAACCGCCACATCTCGTCGGCGGTGAACGTGAGGATCGGCGCGATCCAGCGCACGAAGGCCTCGGCCACGTGGTACATCGCGGTCTGCGCCGAGCGGCGGCCCTGCGAGTCTTCCGGCATCGTGTAGAGCCGGTCCTTGGTCACGTCGAGATAGAGCGATCCGAGGTCGACGCTGCAGAAGTTCGCGAGCGACTGCACGATCTCCGCGAAGTCGTAGCGCTCGTACGCGGCGGCGAGCTTCTGCTGCAACTCGAAGGCGCGATGCACGATCCAGCGGTCGATCGCGACCATCGAGTCCGAAGGCTGAAGGTGCGACGCCGGCTCGAAGCCGTCGAGGTTCGCCAGCAGGAATCGCGCCGTGTTGCGCAGGCGCCGGTAGACGTCGCCGCTGCGCTTGAGGATCTCGTCGGAGACCGACATCTCGCCCCGGTAGTCGGTCGACGCGATCCACAGGCGCAGCACGTCCGCGCCCATCTGGTCGATCACCTTCTGCGGCTCGACGACGTTGCCGATCGACTTCGACATCTTCCGGCCGGACGCGTCGACGGTGAAGCCGTGCGTCAGCACCTGCCGGTACGGCGCGACGCCGTCCATCGCCACGCCGGTGAGCAGCGACGACTGGAACCAGCCGCGATGCTGGTCCGAGCCTTCGAGGTAGAGGTCGGCCGGCTTGCGCAGGCCGTCCTGCGGCCGCGCACCGAGCACGCACTCGTGGGTGACGCCGGAGTCGAACCAGACGTCCAGGATGTCGGTGACCTTGTCGTAATCGGCCGCCTCGGCGCCGAGCAGTTCCCCCGCGTCGAGCGCGTACCAGAGGTCGACGCCGCCCTGCTCCACGCGCTTGGCGACCTCGCGCATCAGCTCGGCCGAGCGCGGATGCGGCTCGTGCGTCTGGCGATTGACGAAGAGTGCGATCGGCACGCCCCACGTGCGCTGGCGGCTGATGCACCAGTCCGGGCGCCCCTCGACCATGCCGGCGATGCGCGCCTCGCCCCATTCGGGGAACCAGCCGACCTCCTTGATGGCTGCGAGCGCGTCGCGGCGCAGGCCACCCTGCTCCATCGAGATGAACCACTGCGGCGTGGCGCGGAACACGACCGGCGTCTTGTGGCGCCAGCAGTGCGGATAGCTGTGCTCGAGGGTGAACGAGGCGAGCAGCAGGTCGCGCGCACGCACGGCCTCGACCAGCAGGTCGTTGGCTTTCCAGAGGTGTACGCCGGCGATCTCGACGCCGTTCGCGGGCGGCGTGCCGGGCAGGTAGCGGCCGCGCGCGTCGACAGGGTTCATCACGCCGGCCGCGTATCGGTCGACGAGGCCGTACTTCTGGCTGACCGCGAAGTCTTCCTGGCCGTGGCCCGGCGCGGTGTGCACGGCACCGGTGCCCTCTTCCGCGGAAACGTGGTCGCCGAGCAGCAGCGGGATTTCGCGCTCGTAGAACGGATGCGCGAGCAGCAGGCCTTCCATCGGCGCGCCGGGCGACGTGCCGAGCACCTGCACGTCGTCCACGCCGTAGCGCTTGAGCGCACGCTCGACGAGCGCACTGGCGAGCACGAGCAGTCGGCGGCCGTTCGGTCCCCCCGGGCCTTCGACGAGCGAATACTCGAGCTCCGGTCCGACCGACACCGCGAGGCTCGCCGGAAGCGTCCACGGCGTGGTGGTCCAGATCGGCACGGCCACCTCGACGCCTGCATCGACGTCCACGCCGAACACGCGCGCGAGCGCCTGCGGATCGCGCGCGAGGTAAGCGACGTCGATCGCCGGCGACTTCTTGTCGGCATACTCGATCTCGGCCTCGGCGAGCGCCGAGCCGCAGTCGAAGCACCAGTGAACCGGCTTCGCGCCGCGCACCAGGTGCCCGCGCTCGACGATCTTCGCGAGCGAGCGGAGCATGTCCGCCTCGAAGCGGAAATCCATCGTGCGGTACGGGTTTTCCCAGTCCCCCAGGATGCCCAGGCGCTTGAAGTCGCGGCGCTGCAGGTCGATCTGCTCGGCGGCGTACTCGCGGCACTTCTGGCGGAAGGCCGCGGCATCGAGCTTCTCGCCGACCTTGCCGTGTTTCTTCTCGACCGCGACCTCGATCGGCAGGCCGTGGCAGTCCCAGCCCGGAACGTACGGTGCGTCGTACCCGGCCAGCAGCCGCGACTTCACGACGATGTCCTTCAGCACCTTGTTGACCGCATGGCCGATGTGGATCGTGCCGTTCGCATACGGCGGGCCGTCGTGCAACACGAACGACTTCTCGCGCGTGCCCACCTGCTCGCGGATGCGCGCGTACAGGCCCTCGCCTTCCCAGCGCGCGAGCGTCTGCGGCTCGCGCTTGGGCAGGTCGCCGCGCATGGGGAAGTCCGTCGCCGGCAGGTGCAGCGTGGCCTTGTACGGATTCGTCTCGGGGGTTTCGCGCTCGCTCACGGCTCAGGCGGTCTGTCGTAGGGAATGGGGGGACGCGAGGACCTCGCGCGCGAGTGCGGCATCGCGGTCCATCTGCGCAACGAGCGCGTCGAGGCCGTCGAACTTCAGCTCGTCGCGCAGCCGCGCGGCGAACTCGACCTCGATGCGGCGCGAGTAGATGTCCGCGTCGAAATCGAAGATGTGGGTCTCGAGGAGCGGCTCGACGCCGCCGACCGTGGGGCGCGTGCCGAGGCTGGAGACCGACGCGAGCGGACGCGGCCCGAGGCCATGCACCCACGTGGCGAAGATGCCCGACAGCGGCGGCACGCCGCGCGGCAGTCGCAGGTTGGCGGTGGGATAGCCGAGCGTGCGGCCGAGCTGGCGGCCACGCACGACGCGGTTGCCGATCGCATAGGGGCGCCCCAGCAGGCGTGCGGAAGTCGCCAGGTCACCCGCGACCAGCGCCCGGCGTACGCGCGTGCTCGACACGCGCTCGCCGTCGAGCTCGACCGGCTCGATGCTGCCTGCGGCGAAGCCGTGCGCATTGCCGGCATGCCGGAGCAGTGCGAGGTCACCGGCACGGGCATGGCCGAAGCGGAAATCCGGGCCCACCCAGACCTCGCGCGCGGCGAGGCGCTGCACGAGGACGCGCTCGACGAATTCCGAGGCGGTCATGGCGCTCAGGCGCCCGTCGAAACGCAGCAGGCCGACGTGGTCGGCCCCGAGGTCGCGCAGTCCCCGTGCCTTCGCACGCATCGACAGCAGGCGGGGCGGCGGTGCGGACTTCCCGAAGAACTCGCGCGGCAGCGGCTCGAACGACAGCGCGACGACGGGCACGCCCAGCAGGTGCGCACGCGCGACGGCGTGGCGCACCAGCGCCTGATGCCCCAGGTGCAGGCCGTCGAATGCGCCGATGCAGACCACGCTCCCGCGCGGAGTCACTTCCCCGCCGTCGACGTCACGAAACAGCCTGCTCATCCGATCGAAGTATAGCCGCCGGGTCGGGCTTCAATGCCGCAGGTGCCGCGGCCGCAGGCCGAGCACCAGCAACGTCGCGCCGTAAGCGCCGCCGCCGGCGGCCACCGTGGTCAGCAGCGCCCCCCAACGCCACGGCCCCGGCATCGTCGACCAGTCGCCGAGCTGCCGCAGCAGCAGCGCCTCGACGAACAGCACCGTCCCGCCCATCACGACGAGGGCGGCGACGATGCGGAGCATCCAGCGCAGCCAGCCGGCTTCCGGGCGGTACACGCCCTCACGCCGCAGCCAGCGCCACAGCAGCAGGCAGTTGAAGATGCCGGCGATCGCCGTCGCCGCGGCGATGCCGACGTGCGCGCCCCGCAGCCCGGCCTTCCACATCGGGGTGACCAGAACGATGGTCAGCACGACGTTGGCCACGACGGTGTAGACGGCGGCGCGCATGGGCGTGCGCGTGTCCTGGCGGGCGTAGAAGGCCGGCAGCAGCACCTTGCTGAGCATGAAGGCCGGGATGCCGATCGACATCGCCATCAGCGCCCAGCCCACCATCCGCGTGTCGTCGGCGGTGAACGCGCCATAGCGAAAGAGCGAGGCGGTCAGCGCATTGGACAGCAGCGCGAGGCCCAGGGCGGCCGGCATCCCGACCAGCATTACCGTCCGCAGCCCCCAGTCGAGCGCCCGCGAGTAGCCCTCGGCGTCCGCATCGGCGTGATGCCGCGACAACTGGGGCAGGATCACGGTACCGATCGCGACGCCGAACAGGCCCAGCGGGAGCTCCGTCAGGCGGTCGGAGTAGTACAGCCACGACTGCGCTTCGGCGACCAGCAACGACGCGAAGATCGTGCCGACCAGCAGGTTCACCTGCGAGACGGAGGACGAGAAGATCGTCGGCAGCATGAGCCGCCCGACCTTCCGGACGCCCTCGTGCCGGAATCCGAAGCGCAGGCGCGGCCGCAGGGCCCGGCGCCCCATGGCGATCCAGAGCACGAGGAACTGCAGGATCCCCGCCGCCAGCACGCCCCAGGCGAGCGCCTTGGCCGGCACGTCGAGCCATTGGGCCAGCAGCAGCATCGCGGCGATCACGCCGAGGTTGTGGAGCACCGGCGTCAGCGCCGGCAGGCCGAACTGCCGGTAGGTGTTCAACACCGAGCCCGCGAGCGCGGTCATCGAGATGAACGTCAGGTACGGGAACGTGATCCGCAGCATGTCGGCGGTCAGGTCCACCATGTCCGCCTTCGACTCGTCGGCGAACAGCAGGAACAGGCGGGCGATCCAGGGGGCGAGCAGCATCCCGAGGCCCGTCGCCGCGACGACCACGGCGAGCAGCGCGCCCGCGACGTGGTCGAGGAAGTCCTGGACGGCGCGGTCGTCGCCCTTCTGCTTGAGCTCCGCGAGGACCGGGACGAAGGCGGACGAGAACGAGCCCTCCGCGAAGATGCGCCGCAGGTAGTTCGGGATCCGATATGCCACCACGAACGCGCTCACGGCCGGGCTCGCGCCGAAGATCGTCGCCTGCAGGTAATCCCGCAGATAGCCGGCGATGCGCGAGAGGAAGGTCATCGCGCTGAAGACGGCGGTGGAGCGCAGCATTCCGCCGCCCCGCGGCTTGGCCGGCGCGGCCATCAGCGCGCCTCCGGGCGGGCGTTGTTGACGCAAGCCATTGATCCCGCCATACTTTCGGGTCTGTTTTTACCCAACCTTCATCTCCTTTCCGCGCTGTCTCCCGGACAGCCGCTCCATTAAGACTTCCAGGAAACCGCCGTGGCAAACATCAAGTCCGCCAAGAAGCGCGCCAAGCAGACGGTCGTGCGCAACCTGCGCAACGCCAGCCAGCGCTCGATGCTCCGCACCTCCGTCAAGAAGGTGCTCAAGGCGCTGCACGCCAACGACGCCGCCGGCGCCGAGGCCGCGTTCGCGCAGGCCCAGCCGCTGCTCGACCGCTTCAGCTCGCGCGGCCTGATCCACAAGAACAAGGCCGCCCGCCACAAGAGCCGTCTGAACGCCCGCATCAAGGCGCTCAAGACCGCCGCCTGAGGCGAGCCTCGCACCGCGAGAAAGCCCGGCTCCGGCCGGGCTTTTTTGTTGCCTGCGAAAGGCGAGTGGTAGTCGTCCCCGGCGGCTGGCGCGTGCACCCGCGACGCGCGACATGGGCGCAGCGTCGCTGAGGAACGGGCCGCGCGCAATGATGGCTGTGCAGGTGCGGCAGGCATTGAATGCGCGACGCCGCATGCATCCCGGCATGGCATCGACGCTGCACGGTTGCACGTGCGACGCGTCGACGCGCCCGGCCCATGCGGCGCCGACCGCGCCAGGTCAGGGTTCACGGTGATGCCCAGCGCGCCGGCACGGCTCAGGCTTCGCCCGCCGGTGTCCCGCCGTCGCCCGCAGCGCCTGCACGCGCGTCCGCCTCGGCCTTCGCCTCCTCTGCGTCCTCGCGCTGCCGGTCGAAGAAGGCCATCACGTCCTTCATGATCGGCCAGGTGCCGTCGCGCCCGATCGCCGAGACGACGTAGCGCGGCCCCTGCCAGCCCAGCTCGTCGACGATCGAGCCGACGAGCGCGTCGCGCTCCTCGTCGAGCAGCAGGTCGGCCTTGTTGAGAATCAGCCAGCGCGGCTTCTCCAGCAGTTCCGGATCGTGCTTGCCCAGCTCGTGCTCGATCGCGCGCACCTGCTCGGCGGGGCTCACGCCCTCCACCCCGCCTTCCATCGGCGCGATGTCCACGAGGTGCAGCAGCAGGCGCGTGCGCTGCAGGTGGCGCAGGAACTGCGCGCCGAGCCCGGCGCCTTCCGCCGCGCCCTCGATCAGGCCCGGGATGTCGGCGATGACGAAGCTGCGGTGCGGCTCCACGCTCACCACGCCGAGGTTCGGGTAGAGCGTGGTGAACGGATAGTCCGCCACCTTCGGCGTCGCCGCCGACACCGCGCGGATGAACGTGCTCTTGCCTGCATTCGGGAAGCCCAGCAGGCCGACGTCCGCCAGCAGCTTGAGCTCGAGCTTCAGCATGCGCTGCTCGCCCGGCAGGCCCGGCAGCGCCTTGCGCGGCGCGCGGTTCACCGAGCTCTTGAAGTGCATGTTGCCGAGGCCGCCCTTGCCGCCCTGCGCGACGAGCAGGCGCTGCCCGTGCCGCGTGAGGTCGCCGATGACCTCGTCGGTCTCGACGTTGGTGATCACGGTGCCGACCGGCACGGTCACGACGAGGTCCTCGCCACCCTTGCCGTAGCGCTGGCTGCCCATGCCGTTCTCGCCGCGCTGCGCCTTGAACATGCGCTGGTGGCGGAAGTCGACGAGCGTGTTGAGGTTCTCGTCGGCGACGAGCCAGACGCTGCCGCCATCGCCGCCGTCGCCACCGTCCGGGCCGCCGAGCGGGATGAACTTCTCGCGGCGGAAGCCGACGCAGCCGTTGCCGCCGTTGCCTGCGATGACCTGGATTTCGGCTTCGTCGACGAGTTTCATGGATTCTTCCTGGAACGCCGGAGCTGTCCGGCGGATGCCGCGTTCGAGGCGGCAGACTTTAGCGGCTTCGCCGCGTGCGCGCCGCCATCATGAGCGGTGCGCAGAAACGAAAAGCCCCGCCGAAGCGGGGCTCCTCAACGCATCGCGGCGCCGCTTACTCGGCGTTGACGACGCTGACGGTGCGACGCTTCGCCGCGCCCTTCACCGAGAACTCGACCTTGCCGTCGACCAGCGCGAACAGCGTGTGGTCGCGACCGAGGCCGACGCCCGGACCCGGATGGAACTGGGTGCCGCGCTGACGAACGATGATGTTGCCGGCCTCGATGGCCTGGCCGCCGTAGATCTTCACGCCCAGGTACTTCGGGTTGGAGTCGCGGCCGTTGCGGGTGGAACCTACGCCCTTTTTGTGTGCCATGGCGGCGTCTCCCTCTTACTTGTTGCCACCGGCGATGCCGGTGATCTGGATTTCGGTGTAGTGCTGCCGGTGGCCCATCTGCTTGCGATGGTGCTTGCGGCGACGGAACTTCACGATCTTGACCTTGTCGGCGCGGCCGTGGCCGACGACGGTGGCCTTGACGGTCGCGCCCTTCAGCGCGTCGCCGACCTTCACGCCATCGCTGCCGCCGAGCATGAGAACGTTGTCGAAGGTGATCTCGCTGCCGGCGTCGGCCTCGAGCAGCTCGACGCGCAGCGTCTCGCCTTCCATCACCCGGTACTGCTTGCCACCGGTGACCAGTACTGCGTACATGACCAGACTTCCTCTGTAGTTATTGTGGTCGCTGTCCGCGATCGAGCGCAGACAGAAGCGGAATTCTAGGGGATTCAAAGGCTTGCCGCAACGGTCCCGGCCGCCGGGCTTCCGTGGCGGGCGTCTCATCGCGCGAGACGCCCCGGCCCCACCCTGACGCCTGTTCAGGAAGCGGCCGTCGCGCGCTCCGCTCACGCCTTGCTGCCCGCCGGACGGACAAATTGTCCCCGCTGCCCGCGCCCGATACGCTCTCCTGTTCGCCGCGCGACGGCGATCCCCCACCCCAGGATTTACCGATGGCGATGGAATTCATCCGCATCCGCGGCGCGCGGACGCACAACCTGAAGAACGTCGACCTCGACCTCCCCCGCGACAAGCTGATCTGCATCACCGGCCTGTCCGGCTCGGGCAAGTCGTCGCTCGCGTTCGACACGATCTACGCCGAAGGCCAGCGCCGCTACGTCGAATCGCTTTCCGCGTATGCCCGGCAGTTCCTGTCGGTCATGGAAAAGCCCGATGTCGACCACATCGAGGGCCTGTCGCCCGCGATTTCGATCGAGCAGAAGTCGACCTCGCACAACCCCCGCTCGACCGTCGGCACGATCACCGAGATCTACGACTACCTGCGCCTGCTGTTCGCGCGCGTGGGCATCCCGCGCTGCCCCGAGCACCACTTCCCGCTCGAGGCGCAGACGATTTCGCAGATGGTGGACCAGGCACTCGCGCTCGACCCCGAGCAGCGATGGATGCTGCTCGCGCCCGTGATCCGCGAGCGCAAGGGCGAGCATTCGCAGGTCTTCGACCAGCTGCGCGCGCAGGGCTTCGTGCGCGTGCGCGTCGACGGCGCCCTCTACGAGATCGACGACGTCCCGAAGCTCGCGCTGCGTACCAAGCACACGATCGAGGCCGTGGTCGACCGCTTCCGTCCGCGCGACGACCTGAAGCAGCGCCTCGCGGAATCGTTCGAGACGGCGATCAAGCTCGGCGACGGCATGGCGATCGTGCAGTCGCTCGACGACGAGAGGGCCGCGCCGCTGCTGCTGTCGTCGAAGTACAGCTGCCCGGTCTGCGACTACTCGCTGCCGGAGCTCGAGCCGCGCCTGTTCTCGTTCAACTCGCCGGTCGGCGCCTGTCCGACCTGCGACGGCCTCGGCGTGAGCCAGTTCTTCGATCCGTCGCGCGTGGTCGTGCACCCGGACCTCTCCCTCTCGGCCGGCGCGGTGCGCGGCTGGGACCGCCGCAACACCTACTATTTCCAGCTGGTGCAGTCGCTCGCCCGCCATTTCGGGTTCGACGTCGACACCCCGTGGAACGCGCTCGCGGACAAGGCGCGGCAGGCAGTGTTGTACGGCAGCGGCAAGGACGCGGTCACATTCACCTACGTCAATGATTCGGGCGGCCGCTACCAGCGCCGCCACCGCTTCGAGGGCGTGATCCCGAACCTCGAGCGCCGCTATCGCGAGACCGAGTCGGACGCGGTGCGCGAGGAGCTGTCGAAGTACATCAGCGACCGGCCCTGCACCGAATGCGGCGGCGCGCGGCTGAACCGCTCGGCGCGGAACGTCTTCGTCGGCGAGCATGCGGTCGCGCACATCGTGATGCTGCCGATCGACGCGGCGCTGCGCTTCTTCGAGGAGCTGGCCCTGCCCGGCTGGCGCGGCGAGATCGCCGCGAAGATCGTCAAGGAGATCGCCGAGCGCCTGAAGTTCCTCGTGGACGTCGGCCTCGACTACCTCACGCTCGAGCGCAAGGCCGATACGCTGTCGGGCGGCGAGGCGCAGCGCATCCGGCTGGCCTCGCAGATCGGCGCGGGCCTTGTCGGCGTGATGTACGTGCTCGACGAGCCGTCGATCGGCCTGCACCAGCGCGACAACGAGCGCCTGCTGGGCACGCTCACGCGCCTGCGCGAGCTGGGCAACACCGTGATCGTGGTCGAGCATGACGAGGACGCGATCCGTTTGGCGGACTACGTGGTCGACATCGGCCCCGGCGCGGGCGTGCACGGCGGCGCGATCGTCGCGCAGGGCACGCCCGCCGACGTGATGGCCAGCCCGGCGTCCGTCACCGGCCAGTTCCTCAGTGGCGCGCGGAAGATCGAGGTGCCGGCTACGCGCCGCAAGCCGGATCCGTCGATGACGTTCCGCCTGAAGGGCGCGAAGGGCAACAACCTGCGCAACGTCGACCTGGAGATCCCGGCGGGCCTGCTCACGTGCATCACCGGCGTGTCAGGCTCGGGCAAGTCGACGCTGATCAACGACACGCTGTACGCGATCACCGCGAACGAGCTCAACGGCGCATCGATGTCGCCGGCGCCGCACGACGGCTACGAGAACATCGAACTGTGGGACAAGGTCGTCGACATCGACCAGTCGCCGATCGGCCGCACCCCTCGCAGCAACCCTGCGACCTACACCGGCCTGTTCACGCCTCTTCGCGAGCTGTTCGCGCAGGTCCCGGAATCGCGCGCCCGTGGCTACGCGCCGGGCCGCTTCAGCTTCAACGTGCGCGGCGGCCGCTGTGAAGCCTGCCAGGGCGACGGCCTGATCAAGGTCGAGATGCATTTCCTGCCCGACGTCTACGTGCCTTGCGACGTCTGCCACGGCAAGCGCTACAACCGCGAGACGCTGGAGATCCTCTACAAGGGCTACAACATCAACGACGTGCTCGAGATGACCGTCGAGAACGCGCTCGAGCTGTTCGACGCGATCCCGTCGATCAGCCGCAAGCTCGAGACGCTGATGGACGTCGGCCTGAGCTACATCAAGCTGGGACAGAGCGCGACGACGTTGTCGGGCGGCGAGGCGCAGCGCGTCAAGCTGTCGAAGGAGCTTTCGCGTCGGGACACCGGCCGCACGCTCTACATCCTCGACGAGCCGACGACCGGCCTGCACTTCGCCGATATCGAGCAGCTGCTCGGCGTGCTGCACCGCCTGCGCGACGACGGCAATACCGTCGTCGTCATCGAGCACAACCTCGACGTGATCAAGACCGCCGACTGGCTCGTCGACCTCGGCCCCGAGGGCGGGCACCGCGGCGGCATGATTCTGGGCTGCGGCACGCCCGAGGACATCGCGGCGATGCCGCAGTCGTACACCGGCCGCTTCCTTGCGCCCCTGCTCCGACGCGATCAAGCTGTCGCGCCCGCGCCGAGCCCCGGCCGCCGACGCAAGACCGCGAAACGATGACCGACACGCCTGCACCGCCGACCGAGAAGAAGCCCCGCCGCCGCGGCCCGCCGCGCAAGCGCGCGCCGAAGAAGGCGGCAGCGCCGGCCGTGCAGGCGGCGTCCGAAGGCGAGGCGATGAGCCAGGCGCTCGCATCGACCGCGACCGGGGCTGACAGCCTGCGCGCCGACGTGAAGCCGGTGGCGCCTGCAGCGCGCGCGGCGGATGCCGCGACGGCCGATCTGCCGACGACGCATTCGCACTCGGACGACGTGGCTCACCCGGCACCACTGCGTGCAGCAGCGGGGATGGCGGAAGCGGTGTCCGAGGCCGCATCATCTGTGGCCGAGGTTCCGGCCGTCATGGCACACGGCACTACGCCTGCCGTTCCACGTGCGGATCGGGGTGGGCGTGGACGCGGGCCCCGTGCTGCCGCCGAGGCAACTGTCGGCGATGCATCGTCGAGTGATGCTGTATCGCCGCGAGCATCGAAGCATCCCGGCGCGCCGGCCGCACCTGCGCCGGATAAGCAGGTGGAACCGGCCGGGCCGGGTGCCGCGGACGAGGGGCGGCTCGCGTCCGCCGATGTCCCGCCCGCCGACACGCCGCCGGGCGGCGATATCTCTCCGAACGCGAAGGGGCCGATGCCGGGCAAACCGCACATCGACCCCGCCTCGCGACCGTCGGCGGCACCCGCGCTCCAGGCAGCGCCCCGCGAGACCACGCCTGCCGGCCAGCGACGCCTCGTGCGCGTGCCGCTCTCGGTGCGCTGGCGCGATCTCGACGCCTTCAACCACGTCAACAACTCGAAGTACCTCAGCTACCTCGAGGAGGCACGCCTGCGCTGGATGCTCGCGATCCCCGGCATGGGGCTCGACGAGCACGTCGCGCCGGTGGTTGCGGCATCGAACCTGAACTACCGCCGCCCGATCGGCTGGCCGGGCGACGTGCATGTCGAACTCTTCGTGGAGCGGATCGGCGGCAGCAGCCTGACGATCGGCCATCGCATCGTCGACGCGAACGACGGTGGCGCGGTCTACTGCGACGGCAACGTGGTGATGGTCTGGATCGATCGCGAGAGCGGCCGCGCGGCGCCGCTGCCGCAGAGCGTCCGAACCGCCTGCGCCTGAGGCCTACGGCGCGCTGTCGCGGACCGGCGCGTCGACGCGGACGCTGCTGCCGTCGCTGAAGAGGAAGACGAGGCGCACGACCTTGCCGGGCCCCAGCGCGCGCTGGGGTCGCGACAGCATCACGTGCAGGCCTCCGGGTCGGAACGTGACGCGCTCGCGCGTCGGCACGGCGAGCCGCGCGACGGGCCGCATGCGGCTCACGCCGGCATCGACGCGTGTCTCGTGCATGGACACGCTGCCGAAGTCCGGGCTCGAGACGCCGACCAGCTCAATCCCGTCCACGCACCGGTTCTCGATCACCGCGAACGCTGCGCCCATGGGCATCGAGGCCGGCGCCATCCGCACCCACGGCGCCGTGACGACCGGTGCGCAGGGCCGCGTGCGCGCGGCCGCGCCGGACGCGGAGGCGAGCAGGACGAACGCGACGACCAGGTGCCGGAGGTGCATGGCGCGATTGTAGCCCCGCACGGGTGACCGCTCTCGCGCCGCCTGTCCTCGCCGGTTAACCTCCCGGCTCCCCCGGGAGGTCCGCGATGAGTCTCGTGCAGCTCACAGAACACGGTCGCTTCGTCGAGATCCGGATGGCGCGTGCGCCGGTCAATGCGCTCGACCCCGCGCTCTGCGGCGCGGTTCGCCAGGCGCTCGCCGATGCGATCGCCGCCGGGGCCGGCGGCGTGGCGCTCACGGGCGGGCCGTCGGTGTTCAGCGCGGGCCTCGACGTGCCCCACCTGATGGGGCTCGGCCGCGACCGCGAGGCCCTCATGCATGCCTGGGAAGCCTTCTTCGGCCTTGCACGCGCCCTCGTCGCGTCGCCGGTACCGGTCGTGGCCGGGATGGCCGGCCATGCGCCCGCGGGCGGCTGCGTGCTCGCGCTGTGCTGCGACTACCGCGTCATGGCGCGATCGGTGGATCCCGCCAAGCCGTTCCGCATCGGCCTCAACGAGACCCAGGTCGGCCTCGTCGCGCCGGAGGGGATCCAGCGGCTGCTGCGCCGCGTCGTCGGCCCGCACCGTGCCGAGCGGATGCTGGTGGCGGGCGCGATGCCGACGGCGGAGGACGCACTCGCGGTCGGCCTCGTGGACGAGCTGGTCGCCGTCGACGACGTTCCGGCCGCGGCGATCCGCTGGCTCGAGGGCCTCGCTGCCCTCCCCCGCGCACCGATGCTCGAGACGCGCGCGATCGCACGTGCGGACGCCATCGAGGCATTGCATCCGAGGAACGTCGAACTCGAGCGCTTCATCGAGGCCTGGTACTCCGATGCCACGCAGGCCGCGCTCCGCGCCGTGCTCGCGCGCCTCGGAAAGCCGGCCTGAGCCGTCAGGCGCGTTCGATCGGTCGCGCGTCGTCCTCGATCCAGCCGCTCCACGAGCCGGTGTAGAGCCGGGCCCCGTCGAGCCCGGCATGCACCATCGCGAGCAGCAGGTGGCAGGCCGTCACGCCCGAGCCGCAGCTCGCGACCACGGTCGACGGCGGCTGCCCGCCGAGCAGCGCCGTGTATTCACGGCGAAGCGCCTCCGGCGACTTGAAGCGGCCGTCGATGAGGTTATCGGCGAACGGTCGGTTGACCGCGCCCGGGATGTGCCCGGCCTTGCGGTCCAGCGGCTCGACGTCGCCCCGATAGCGCTCCGCGGCGCGCGCATCGACGACGAGCACGCCCGCGGCGGGCTTGGTTGCGAGTGCGTCGGTGTCGATCAGGCGTTCCGCGTCGAACGCGCCCGGGTAGGGCGACGTGCCCGACGGTGGCACCACGTCGGTGAGCGGCAGTCCCGCGCCGCGCCAGGCCGTGAGCCCGCCGTCGAGCACGGCGACACAGCGATGCCCCCAGGCGCGCAGCAGGTACCAGAGGCGCGCGGCGGCGAGTGCACCGGACGCGTCGTCGTACACCACGACCTGGGTGTCCGGGGCGATGCCCAGCCGCCCCAATGTGCGGCCGAAATCGTCGGCCGCGGGCCACGGATGGCGACCGGCGCCCGGCCGGTGGGGGCCGGAGAGGTCCGTCTCCAGATCGGCGAAGCGCGCGGACGGCAGGTGCGCGGCGCGGTAGGCGCCCTCCGCGGCCGACCGCTCGGCGAGCACGACGCGCGCATCGACGATCGCAAGCGGCCGTGTGCCGACGCGTTGTGCGTCCATGTGCGCGGCGAGCGTGGTCGCGTCGACGAGGGTGGTCCAGTAGTCGGTCATCGCAGCGCGTCCAGGCGGTGGCGGAGGTTGAGCAGGATCGAGGCGGTGGCCCCCCAGATCCGCTGGCCCGGGTAACGGTACTCCCAGACCGTCCGCTCGCGGCCGCCCACGGCGAAGCGGCGCGCCTCGACGTTCGCGGGGTCGAGCAGGTAGGCGAGCGGTACCTCGAAGACTTCCGCGACCTCCGCGGGATCCGGTCGCGCGACGTAACACGGGTCGATGCATGCGACGACAGGCATCACGCGGAAGCCGGTGATCGTCGCCAACGGGTCGAGGTAGCCCAGCGGCGTGATGAGCGCGGGCGCGATGCCGACTTCCTCGTGCGTCTCACGCAGCGCGCCCGCGACCGCGTCGACATCGGCGGCGTCGAGGCGCCCGCCAGGAAAGCTCACCTGCCCCGCATGGTTGCGCAGGTCGTCATTGCGGCGGGTGAGCAGTACCTTGGGCCCGTCGTTGCGCGGGACGAGGCCGACGAGGACCGCGGCCTCGGCGGTCGTGGTGGCCGCGACGAGGCCCTCGAGCTCGGCGAGGTTCCAGCCCGCGCCCGTCGGTGGCGTGGCGAGCGGATACAGCGCGCGGACAAGGTCCGCGAGCGCCTCAGGCGCCACGCAGGCGCGTCTCCCGCTCGGGCAGCACGACGTCCATGATGTGCAGGCGCTGCGCATCGCCCAGCTGCGACCACTGCGCGATCTCCGCCAGCGTGCGCAGGCAGCCGGCGCAGTAGCCCTGCGCATCGACCTCGCAGACGCCGATGCACGGGCTCAGCACGGCACGGAACTGGGACATCGGACTCCCCAAAAGACTCGCGCCGGCTCGGGGCCGGCGCGAGGATTCAACACGTCGAAGGCGACGGCGGCAAGCGCCGCGCGCTTACTTGACGCTGACCAGCTTCACTTCGAACTGCACCGCCACGTTCGGCGGCAGGCCGGTGCGCGGGTCCGCGCCGAAGGCCTTGTCCGGCGGCAGGGTGATTTCCCACTTGGCGCCCTGCTGCATCTGCAGGATCGCCTCGCGCATGGCCGGCATCTCGATCTGGCTGACTTTGATGGCTTCCATCTTCTGCGGCGGACGCGCCTGCTGCGGGCGCTCGCCCCAGCCGAACGGACCGGCCACCTCGAGCTGCACCGTGCTCGCCTGCGTCGGCTTGGCACCGGCGCCGTTCTCGATCACGCGGTACTGCACGCCGCTCGGGAGCAGCTTCACGCCCGGCTTGCCCTTGTTGGCCGCCAGGTAGGCATCGCTCTTGGTCTTGTTCTCGGCGGACGCCTTGTCCCACTCGGCCTTGGCCTTCGCCGCCTGGCGCGTCTGCATGCTCTGCACCGCGGTGCGGAGCTGCTCGACGGGCACCGTCGGCTGCTTCTTGGCGTAGGCATCCTGCATCGCCTTGATCACGGTGGCGATGTCGATCTGCTCACCATTCGCGGCGAGCTGCGCGGCACTGAGGCCGTAGTCGTAACCCAGCGCATAGCTGAGCTTGCCCTTCTCGGACGAGGTGTCCTGCGCGGCAGCGACGCCCGCGGACAAGACGAGAGCCGCCGCGGCGACGGCCATCAGACGCAACTTCATTGGGTGGAACCTCCGGAAGAGATGCTCGGTGCGCCACATGCGCATCGGCCTGGAACCCCTGCGATGCGCACCCGACTACAGCCCCGAGTGGCGCGCTAGGATACTGGCGCCCGGCCTTAACCGCCACTGACGCCGACCGTATGACAGCGGGCCGCGCGTCGAGTTCCGTGGCGTTTCAGCCCCCGTTTTCCTTTGTTGGGAACCCCCATGTCCGATACATCCGCACAGCCGGTCGCCACGCAGGACCAGGACGGCGTCCGCATCATCACGGTCAACCGTCCCGACAAGCTCAATGCCCTGAACGCGGCCACCATCGACGCGCTCGATGCCGCGTTTACCGCCGCGATCAGCGACGCGTCTGTCCGCGCGATCGTGCTGACGGGCGCGGGCCCCAAGGCGTTCGTCGCCGGTGCCGACATCGCCGAGATGAACACCCTCACGCCGGTGCAGGGCCGCGACTTCGCCCTGCGCGGCCAGCGGATGATGCGCCGCGTGGAGCGCTCGCCCAAGCCGGTGATCGCGATGGTGAACGGCTTCGCGCTCGGCGGCGGGCTCGAGCTCGCGATGTGCTGCCACCTGCGGATCGCGGCCGACACCGCGCGTGTCGGCCAGCCGGAGATCAACCTCGGGCTCATCCCCGGCTTCGGCGGCACGCAGCGCCTGCTGCGCCTCGCCGGCCGTGCGGCGACGCTCGAGCTGTGCCTGCTCGGCACGCCGATCGATGCGTCACGCGCGTATTCGCTCGGCATCGTCAACCGCGTCGTGCCGGCGGCGGAGCTCCAGGCGCAGACACTCGCGGTCGCGCGGCAGCTCGCGGCGTCCGCACCGCTCGCGCTGCGCGGCATGCTCGACTGCGTGAACCACGGCGGCGAGTGCGGCATCGAGGAAGGCCTGGAATACGAGGCCGCGCAATTCGGCCTGATGTTCTCGACGCAGGACATGCGCGAAGGCACGTCCGCCTTCCTCGAGCGCCGCAAGCCGACGTTCGCGGGCGAGTGACCGCAGCCACCTGCCCGGGCTGCGGCTGCATGCACGGGACCGGTGCGCATGCGCTGGTCGGCGCGTTGCTCGACGATGACGTCGACCGCGCGATCGACCTGGGCCTGCTGGATGCATCGCCCTGCCCCGACTGTGAGCCCGAATGTGCGTCGCGGGTCACGGCCGTTCGCGACGAGCGCCGTGCCGCGCTCGCCGCGCGCGCACGCTTCCGCGCCCGCGAGGCCCGACGTGCACGCCGCGCCGCCGAGCGGCACGCGGCGGCGCAGGCGCCCGCTGCATCAACGCCGGCGAGCCGACCGGCGTTGCCGTCCGCCGCTGCCGATGCCCTCGCCCGGGCGATGGCACGCGCAAAAGGGCGCGCGTGACGCCGCCTCGAGGCGACACGCCCACGGTGCGGGCCGCGCGCGTATCGCGCAGCGCTGCGCGTGGCGCGCCTTCGCAGTCGGCGATGACCGGACCGCCCATCGCCGACGAAGTGCCGGTCGCCGCGGCGCCTCGCCCGCATCGTGGAGCCGGGCCGCGGACGCGATCAGTCCAGACCGGCACGACGGCCGCTGACCGGGCGAAGGCCGCTGACCGGGTAACGACCGAACTGCGCGCAGGGCGTACCGGAGCGCGCAAGCCGATCGGCGCGGCAGAGACACGCAGCCGGCGCACCGGGCCGACGTCGCCTGGCGCGACGACACGCACCGTGCGCACGTCGCCCGCACGAAAGTCTGCCGCGACGGCACCTGCAGGTCCCGCACGACGCATGCGCGCGAAGGAAATCCGCGAGCTCTTCGTGCGGCTGCGCGACGCCAATCCGGTACCGACCACCGAGCTGGAGTACACGACGCCGTACGAGCTGCTGGTGGCGGTCACGCTGTCCGCGCAAATGACGGACGTCGGCGTGAACAAGGCTACGCGGCGCCTGTTCCCGGTCGCCAACACACCGGACGCGATCGCGACGCTGGGTGCCGAAGGCCTGATGCCCTTCATCGCGAACGTCAATTTCCACCGCACGAAGGCCGCCAACGTCGCGGCGATGGCGCGCCAGCTGATCGACCTGCATGGCGGCCAAGTGCCGCGCGACCGGGCCGCACTGGAGGCGCTCCCCGGTGTCGGCCGCAAGACGGCGAACGTGGTGCTCAATACCGCCTTCGGCGAGTCCACCATGGCGGTGGACACGCATATCTTCCGCGTCTCCAACCGCACCGGACTCGCGCCCGGCGCGAACGTGCGCGAAGTCGAGGACAGCCTGCTGCGCGCGATCCCGGACGAGTTCCTGCGCGATGCGCACCACTGGCTGATCCTGCACGGGCGCTATACCTGCAAGGCGCGGCTGCCGGAATGCCCGCGCTGCATCGTGCGCGACCTGTGCCAGTACACCGCCAAGACACCCGGCGCGCCGCCCCCGCTCGAAGTCGCGCCGGCGCGCGTCACGAAGAAAAAAAGCCCCCGGAAGTCCGGGGGCTGAAGAGAGAGCTGGAGAGAGAGGGTGCCGCGGCGACGCGTTACCAGGCGAACTGCGTACGCACCGCGTACTGGCCGGTCTCGTCGCCGTTGACCTCGTTCTCGCCGCGCGTGTAGTTGAACATGAGGCGCATGGCGGGATTGAGGTAGTAATTGACGCCGAGGATCATCGAATTCGCCTCGCGGCGGAAGATGTCCTTGTTCTCGATGTGGTCGTAGCGCGCGGTCAGTTCCCAGATGCCCTTGTCGACGTACTTCGGCGCGCCGAAGACGCCGGTCGCCGGCTTGTAGGCGCGGTGGCCGCCGATGATGTAGGCGCCCTGCACGTACCAGGTCTCGACTTCGTGGTCGGCGCCGATCGGGCGCTCGAAATCCGCCATGACGTACTCGCCCTGCACGAACAGCGGCCCGAACGAGGCGGCGGCTTCGACGCCCATCGCCGTCATGCTGTCGCCGCTCGTGCCGCTGACGGTCGCGATGGTCTGCGAGGGGCCGCGGCGGCCGGCGTAGTTGGCGACGGCGGTCAGGTCCGGCGAGCCGAGATTGAGGTTCTCCGTGCTCGCCCACGCGCCGAGGTGCAACGTGCTCTGCTCGGTGTTGATCGGCGCGAAGGTAACGCGGCCGGAGGCGCCGACGCCTTCGTTGCGCACCGTCGACGCGCCGCGCAGGTTGAAGCCCGTGAACCCGGCGGTGAAGTTGTCCCCGGAGTACAGGTAGCCGATGCCCTGCTGGAACTGACGGCCATTGAACAGGCCCGTCGCCGAGGCGAACGGACGCTCCATCATCAGGATCTCGTTCGAGCTGGTGAGCTCGTCCATCGCGCGGTACGGCTTGAAGTGGCCGATGGTGACGCGGTTCTTGCCGAAGGCCTTGCTGATGTAGAGGTCGCGCAGGCCTTCCAGATTCGTGCCCGCGGCGAAGTCCTGCTCGACCTTGTAGTCCCAGCCGTAGGCCTTGCCCTGGAGCGTGAGGCGCGCGCGGCGGAATTCGGTGGTGCCCGTGGTCGAGGCGACGTCGCGATCGAAGGCATACGCGTCGAACTGGATACGGCCGCCGAGCTGCGCCTCGAACTTGCCGTCGGCCGACGTGATCTTGATGCCGCCCTTGGTGTCGACCTTCGGCGAGCCGACGGTGGCCTTCTCGATGGCCTGCGCGGTGTCGACGTTGACGTCCGACTGCGCGTCGCTGCGCTCCTCGAGCTCGGCGACCTTCGCCTGCAGTGCTTCGAGCTGCGCCTTGAGCGCGGCGAGCTCGTCGTCGCGGCTCTGCGCGCTCGCGTCGAAACTGGTGAGGATGAGGGCGGCCGCGACGGCGGACGCGAGGACCGAAAGACGCATGGAATGAGCTCCTGGATGGATGTTCGACCGGGGTTCGCCGGCGCGTTAAGGCCCGGTGAAGCGGCGCCAGAGTGCACGGCGAATCTGACAGTGAAGTGACAGGCCTCGCGCGTGCAGCGGCCGCGGGAAACGGCCCGATGCCGAGCACCTGACGTCGCGCGGGGCGCGCATTGTCACCCGGTTGTCATGCGACGCACATCGGCCTGTCATACGACGGTCGTCCAATGCCGCTCGACGCCCGGCCCTGCCGGGACCGACTCGCCAGGAGCCGCAGACATGTTCGCCTCGTTCAAGATCCGCCTCGCCGCGCTCGCCCTCGCCGGGGCCGTGGCCCTCCCCGCCCCGGCCGCCGAGATCACCGGCGCGGGTGCCACCTTCATCTATCCGCTCATCTCGAAGTGGTCGTCCGACTATTCGAAGGCCACCGGCCACAAGGTCAATTACCAGTCGATCGGCTCGGGCGGCGGCATCGCGCAGATCAAGGCGCGCACGGTGGACTTCGGCTCGACCGACAAGCCGCTGTCGCCGCAGGAACTCACGCAGGGCGGCCTCTACCAGTTTCCGTCGGCGATCGGCGGCGTAGTGCCGGTCTACAACGTGACGGGCCTGAAGGCCGGCCAGCTGCGCCTCGACGCGGCCACGCTCGCCGACATCTTCCTCGGTGACATCAAGACCTGGAACGACGCGCGCATCGCGGCGATCAACCCGGGCGTGGCGCTCCCCGCGCAGCGCATCACGGTGGTGCACCGCTCCGACAGCTCGGGCACGACGTTCAACTTCACGAACTACCTCTCCAAGGTCAGCCCCGAGTGGAAGACGAAGGTCGGCGAAGGCACGGCGGTGACCTGGCCGGCCGGCGTCGGCGGCAAGGGCAACGAGGGCGTGGCGGCCTACGTGAAGCAGATCAAGGGCGGCATCGGCTACGTCGAGCTGTCGTACGCGCTGCAGAACAAGATCGCCTATGCCCGCATGAAGAACGCGGCGGGCAACTGGGTGCTGCCGTCGGACGAGACCTTCCAGGCCGCGGCCGCCTCGGCGGAGTGGGCGAAGGCGAAGGACTTCTTCCTCGTCATGACCAACGCGCCCGGCGCCAACGCGTGGCCGATCACCGCGACCAACTTCATCCTGATGCAGAAGAAGCCGAAGGACCGCGCGCGCGCCAAGGCCGCGATCGACTTCTTCCGCTGGGCGTATGCCAACGGCGATGCGCAGGCGCGCGCGCTCGACTACGTGCCGCTGCCACAGGGGCTGGTGCAGCAGGTCGAGGCCTACCTCGCGGTCAACGCGAAGTAACCACCGCGATGGCGATTCGGCGGGCGGGCCCTCCGGGGGCCCGTCCGTCGTGGTGACAGCGGCTGCGCCCATGTCATGGCGCTGTAACAAAACCATCATTCAATAGGCCCGACCCGGCCACTCGCCCGGCCGACCCTTTCGGAGCCGCCTCCATGAAGACCGCACGCCGCGCGATCCTCGCCGCGACCATCGCCCTCGCCCTGTCGGCCTGTGGCGGTTCGAACGACGCCGAGAACGGCGCCGCCGCGACCGCGCCGGGTACGGCCGGCACCACGGCCACCGACGCGGGTGACCGCAAGGGCACGGAGATCACGGGCGCCGGCGCGACCTTCATCTACCCGCTCATTTCCAAGTGGTCCGACGCCTACAACAAGGCGACCGGCAACAAGATCAACTACCAGTCGATCGGCTCCGGCGGCGGCATCGCCCAGATCAAGGCCGCCACGGTCGACTTCGGCTCGTCCGACAAGCCGCTGCCGTCCGAGGAGCTCGCCGCGGCGGGCCTGGGCCAGTTCCCTTCGGCCATCGGCGGCGTGGTGCCGGTGGTGAACGTACCGGGCGTGACCGCGGGCCAGCTACGCCTGTCCGGCGCGCTGCTCGCCGACATCTTCATGGGCAAGGTCACGAAGTGGAACGACCCGAGCATCGCGACGCTCAACCCGGGCGTGCCGCTGCCGGACCTGAAGATCAACGTCGTGCACCGCTCCGACGGCTCGGGCACCACCTTCAACTTCGTCAACTACCTGTCGAAGGTCAGCCCGGGCTGGAAGGGCGCGGTCGGCGAAGGCACCTCGGTGAAGTGGCCCACGGGCATCGGCGGCAAGGGCAACGAGGGCGTCGCCGCCTACGTCAAGCAGATCCGCGGCTCGATCGGCTACGTCGAGCTCGCCTACGCCACCGAGAACGGCATGGCGCATACGCAGCTGCAGAACGCGGCCGGCAACTTCGTGCAGCCGAGCATCGAATCGTTCCAGGCCGCCGCCGCGACGGCCGACTGGGCGAACGCGAAGGACTTCCACCTCGTGATCACCGACGCACCCGGCCCGCAGGCCTGGCCGATCGCCGCGACGAATTTCATCCTCATGTACAAGCAGCCGAAGGATCCGGCGCGGCAGAAGGCCGCGCTCGACTTCTTCCGGTGGTCGCTCGCCGAGGGCGCCGACCAGGCGAAGGCACTGCACTACGTGCCGCTGCCGCCGGCCCTCGTGCAGCAGGTCCAGACGTACTGGTCCACCGAGTTCAAGTGATCCCTTCGGCCATTGCCGCATCGCGCCGGGTCGCCCATCGGGGCGGCCCGGTGCCGCATCCGCCCTCCGCCGCGCTCGAGAGCCGACGCCCCGCATGAATCCGACTGCCACCGACGCCGGCTCCAGCCGCGACCTGCGCGCCGACCGTGCCTTCCGCGCGCTCGTCACCGGCGCGGGGCTCGTCGTCCTCGTGTCGCTCGCCGCCGCGATGTTCTCGATGCTCTGGGGCGGCCGCCAGACCTTCGAGAAGTTCGGTCTGGGCTTCTTCACCTCGAAGGCCTGGGACCCCGTGGGCCTCGCGTTCGGCGCGCTCGTTCCGATCTACGGCACGCTCGTCACCGCGCTCATCGCGTTGATCATCGCGGTGCCGGTGAGCTTCGGCATCGCGATGTTCCTGACCGAGATCGCGCCGAAGTGGCTGCGCGGCCCGGTCGGCACCGCGATCGAGCTGCTCGCGGGCATCCCGTCGATCATCTACGGCATGTGGGGCCTCTTCATCCTCGTGCCCTACCTGTCCGAGCACGTCTATCCGTGGGTGGACGAGAACATGGGCACGTGGCCGCTGGTCGGTCCGCTGTTCGCCGGCCCGCCGATCGGCCTCGGCATGCTCACCGCCGGCCTCGTGCTCGCGATCATGATCATTCCCTTCATCGCCTCGGTGATGCGCGAAGTGTTCCTCACGGTGCCCGGGCGCCTGAAGGAATCGGCCTACGCCCTCGGCTCGACGCGCTTCGAAGTCGTCTGGGACGTCGTGCTGCCCTACACGCGCTCGGCGGTGATCGGCGGCATCTTCCTCGGCCTGGGCCGCGCGCTCGGCGAGACGATGGCCGTGACGTTCGTGCTGGGCAATGCGCACGAACTCACCGCGTCCCTGCTGATGCCGGGCAACTCCATCGCCGCGACGATCGCGAACGAATTCGCCGAGGCCGATTCGGACGAATACCGCTCCGCGCTGATCGCCCTCGGCTTCGTGCTGTTCATCGTCACCTTCGTCGTGCTCAGCATCGCCCGCCTGATGCTGCGCAGCCTCGCCCGCAGGGAGGGCGCGTGATGGTCCCGCTCTACGGCTGGCGTGGCTTCAAGAACGTCCTCGCGCAGATCCTCGCCGTCCTCGCGACGCTGTTCGGCCTGTTCTTCCTCGCGTGGATCCTGTGGACCACGCTGAGCAAGGGCATCGCGTCGATCAACGTGGCGCTGTTCACCCAGATGACCCCGCCGCCGGGCGAGGAAGGCGGCATGCTCAATGCCTTCTTCGGTAGCGCGGTGATGAGCCTGCTGGGAATCGTCATCGGGGCGCCGATCGGCGTGCTCGCCGGCACCTACCTCGCCGAGTACGCGAAGGGCAGCTGGCTCGGCGAGACGGTGCGCTTCCTCAACGACATCCTGCTGTCCGCGCCCTCGATCGTGCTCGGCCTGTTCGTCTACACGCTCGTGGTAGCGCAGATGGAGCACTTCTCGGGGCTGGCCGGCTCGATCGCGCTCGCCTTCATCGTGCTGCCCGTGGTGGTGCGCACCACCGACGAGATGCTGCGGCTGGTCCCCACGCAGATGCGCGAGGCCGCGCTCAGCCTCGGCGTGCCGCAGTGGAAGGTCACGCTGCAGGTGCTCTACCGCTCCTCGCTGCCGGGCATCGTCACCGGCATCCTGCTGGCGCTGGCCCGCATCTCGGGCGAGACCGCACCGCTGCTGTTCACCGCGCTCAACAACCAGTACTGGACCAGCGACCTGCTCTCGCCGATGGCGAACGTGCCGGTGGTGATCTTCCAGTACGCGATGAGCCCCTTCGAGACGTGGCACACGCTCGCCTGGGCCGGCGCCTTTATGCTCACCGTCTTCGTGCTGCTGGTGAGCCTGCTCGCCCGCACGATCGTGCTTCGCGGCCGCATCTCCCATGACTGACCTGACTATCCGGACGCCGGCCATGAACGACGCCCCCCGTATCAACGTGTCCGGACGCGAGGCGACCGCCGCCGCGCCGGTCAAGCTCGCCGCGCGCGGACTCGACTTCCACTACGGCGACGCACGTGCGCTGAAGGGCATCGACCTCGAGATTCCCGAAAAGCGCGTCACCGCGCTGATCGGGCCCTCGGGCTGCGGCAAGTCGACCCTGCTGCGCGTCTTCAACCGCATCTATTCGCTGTACCCGAAGCAGCGCGCCAGCGGCGAAGTGCTGCTCGACGGGCAGAACGTGCTCGACCCGAAGTACCCGCTCAACCGCCTGCGCACGAAGGTGGGCATGGTGTTCCAGAAGCCCGTGCCGTTCCCGATGACGATCTACGAGAACGTCGCCTACGGCATCCGCCACCACGAGCGGCTCTCCAAGGCGGACATGAGCGACCGCGTGGAGCAGGCGCTGCGCCAGGCGGCGATCTGGGACGAGGCCAAGGACAAGCTCAATTCCAGTGCCCTCGGCCTGTCGGGCGGCCAGCAGCAGCGCCTGTGCATCGCCCGCGCGATCGCGCTGCGCCCCGACGTGCTGCTGCTCGACGAACCGACCTCCGCCCTCGATCCGATCTCGACCAGCCGCATCGAGCAGCTGATCGAGGAACTCAAGCGCGACTTCACGATCGTCATCGTGACGCACAACATGCAGCAGGCGGCGCGCATCTCCGACTTCACCGCGTTCATGTACCTCGGTGAGCTGGTCGAACACGGCACCACCGAGATGATCTTCTCGAACCCCTCGAAGCAGCAGACCGAGGACTACATCACCGGCCGCTTCGGCTGATCCCCGGATCCACGCAGGACGACACGCCATGGCAGACCACATCCTCAAGAGCTTCGACGCCGAGCAGCAGCGCCTCCTGGAGGAGACCCTGCGCATGGGCGAGATGGCGGCATCGCAGCTCGAGGCCGCGCTCGACGTCGTCCAGCGCCGCGACGACCGCGCCGCCGAGCGCGTGATCGCCAACGACGAGGCGATCGACGCGCTCGAGCACGAGGTCAGCCACGATGTCATGAAACTCGCGCTGCGCGGCCCGATGGCGCGCGACCTGCGCGAGATCCTCGCGGCCATCCGCATCGCGTCCGACATCGAGCGCATCGGCGACTACGCCGCGAACGTCGCCAAGCGCTCCATGGCGCTGAACACGGCGCCCGCGCTGCCGCAGATCGCGACGCTGCAGCTCATCGGGCAACTCGCCGTGCGCCAGCTGCGGGACGTGATGGCCGCCTACCGCGACAGCGACGTCGAAGCCGCCCAACGTGTCCGCGCCGCCGATGCCGAGCTCGATGCGGCCTACACCGGCCTGTTCCGCGCGCTGCTCACCTACATGATGGAAGACCCGCGCGCGATCACGCCCTGCACGCACCTGCTCTTCATGGCGAAGAACATCGAGCGCATCGGCGACCACGCGACCAACATCGCGGAGAACGTCTGGTTCCTCGTGCGCGGCGAGGAGCCGCTGCCGCCGCGCGAGAAGGCCGACGGCAGCAATACCGCCACGCTCTGATCGAGCGAGGCGGGACCGGACGGGCGGCCTCGGGGCCGCCCGTCGTCGTTGGGGAACTGCATCCCGGGGCACGGGGTCCACGTAATGGTAGGGGACGGTGGAGCGCATCCATCGCCCGGCGGCCGTGCCGGCCGTCCGGCGCCCTGCGTCGCGCTAGCATCGCCACACCCTTGCGGCCCTGCCGCCACCCACCCCGAGGTTCCCATGTCCCGATCGACGAAGTCCCCCGCCCTCGCCGCCGCCGTTGCCGGCAGCCTGCTCCTCGCCGGCTCGGCGTTCGCCGCCACCCCGCTCGCGCAGGGCTACATGCTCGGCGCCGATGCCCAGGCCGCCGCCAAGAAGGACGATGCCAAGACCGCCGAGCACAAGTGCGGCGCCGACCACAAAGCCGCCGAGGGCAAGTGCGGCGAAGGCAAGTGCGGTGAGGGCAAGTGCGGCGCCAGCGCCAAGGCGGCCGACGCCAAGGCGGCGGAGGGCAAGTGTGGCGAAGGCAAGTGCGGTGAGGGCAAGTGCGGCGCGTCAACAGGCGACAAGAAGGCTGGCGACACGAAGGCCGCCGAAGGCAAGTGCGGCGCCGCCTGATCGCCGATGACGGCCGCCGTCGCCACGCTCGCGCCTGACGCCGTCGGCCTCGGCCTGCGGCGGGCCCTGCTGGGTCCGCTGCGGGCGGCTGCACCGGGCGACTTCGACTTCCTCGAGGTCGCCCCCGAGAACTGGATGGGCGTCGGCGGCGCGCTCGGCGAGGCCTTCGAGGACCTCGCGGCGCGCCATCCGATCATCTGCCATGGTCTCTCGCTGTCGCTCGGCGGCGCCGGCGAGCTCGACGAGACGTTCCTGCTCAAGCTCCGCCGCTTCCTCGACCGCCATCGCGTACCGCTCTACAGCGAGCACCTCAGCGCCTGCAGCGACCCCCAGGGCCAGCTCTACGACCTGATGCCCCTGCCCTTCAACGACGCCGCCGTCGAGCACGTTGCGGAGCGCATCCGGCGAACGCAGGACGTGCTGTGCCGGCGCATCGCCATCGAGAATATCTCCTACTACGCCACGCTCGACGCCGACGCACCGGGCGCGATGACCGAAATCGATTTCGTCAACGCCGTGCTCGACCGCGCCGACTGCGACCTGCTGCTCGACGTCAACAACATCGTCGTCAACGCGACCAACCACCGCTACGACGCGCTCGGGTTCCTGCGCGCGCTGCCCGGCGAGCGCGTCGCGTGCATCCACGTCGCGGGCCATTACGACGAGGCCGACGACCTCAAGATCGACACGCACGGCGCCGCGGTGAGCGATCCGGTCTGGGCGCTGCTCGACGAGGCCTATGCGCTGCTCGGTCCGCGCCCGACGCTGCTCGAGCGCGACTTCAACCTGCCGCCGTTCGACGAGCTCGTCGCGGAACTGGGGGAAGTGCGCTGTCGCCAGGCCGCAGCAAGCGCGATGCGCCGTCGTGCCGCCTGAGCCCGGCGTTCGTGGGCTCGCCGCGCGCGATGCACTCGGCGCGTGGATCCGCGACCCCGAGAATGCACCCCCGCCGGCGGGCATCGAACCGCGCCGCCTGAAGATCTACGCCGAGCTCTTCTACAACGGCATCGAGGGCATGCTCGCGCAGGCCTTTCCCGTGATCCGCGCGACGCTTGGCGATGCCGCCTGGCATGCCCTCGTACGCGACTTCATGCGCGAGCATCCGGCGCGCACGCCGCTGTTCACCGAGCTCGCGCGCGAGCTGCTGCGGTATCTCGAATCGCGTGCGGAATCCGACCGCGGCGATCCGCCATGGCTGCCCGAGCTCGCGCACTACGAATGGATCGAGATGGCGCTTCAGATCAGCGAGGCCTCGATCGACGATGTGCCGCACGATTTGCAGGGCGATCTCCTCGCCGGCCGGCCTGCGCTGTCGCCCCTCGCGAAGCCCCTCGCCTACGCTTGGCCCGTGCATCGCATCGCCCCGGGGCAGGTGCCGGTCGCGCCGGAGCTCACGCTCCTGCTGGTGCGGCGCATGCCCGACGGGGGCATCGCCTTCAGCGCGCTGAGCCCGCTCACGTACCGGCTGCTGCAACTCGTCGACGAGGCGCCGGAGGCGACGGGCCAGGCGCTCCTGGAAGCACTCGCCGCCGAAGCCGCGGCACCCGACACCTCCGCGTTCGTGCGGCAGGGCGCCACGATGCTGGAGACCCTGCGCGCCGACGGCACCCTGCTCGGCACCCGTCGCTGACGGCACCGCGGAGGCGTCTGCTAGGCTTTGCGCCCGCCGTCCGGACCGCCCCGCCTCCCCGTGTCCGCCCCGCCCACGCTCGCTTCGCGCTTCCGCGGTTTCCTGCCCGTCGTCGTCGACGTCGAGACGGGCGGCTTCGACTGGAACCGGCACGCCCTGCTCGAGATCGCGGCGGTACCGCTCGACCTCGATGCGGACGGGCGCATCGTGCCCGGCCCGACCACCAGCGCGCATGTCGTTCCGGCGGCGGGTACCGAGATCGATCCGAAGTCGCTCGAAGTGACCGGGATCATCATCGACCACCCCTTCCGCGACGCGAAGCCGGAGCGCCAAGCGCTCGAGGTCGTGTTCACGCCGATCCGCGCAGCGATGAAGAAGCACGGCTGCCAGCGCGCGATTCTGGTCGGCCACAACGCGCACTTCGACCTCAACTTCCTTAACGCGGCGGTCGCGCGCTCCAGGCATCCGCGCAATCCGTTCCACCCGTTCAGTGTTTTCGACACGGTCACGCTCGCGGGCGTGGCGTACGGGCAGACGGTGCTCGGCCGCGCGCTTCAGGCCGCGGCGATTCCGTGGGACGCCGCCGAGGCCCATTCGGCCGTGTACGACGCCGAGCGCACCGCCGAGCTCTTCTGCGGGATCGTGAACGCGTGGCCGATGCTCGGCAGGCGCGCGGCGGCGGAGCCGGCTGCGGCGATCGAGCACCGGGCTGCAGCGTCTGCCGGGGATCCGCAGCTTCCTTGAAGCCGCGGAGCGTCGGCGGCATGCAGGCGCGCGTGTGATGGAGGCAGGATGTAGCGACGAAGTCTGCGTCGCGCCTTCGCGACGTCACTGCGCGATGCCGGCACGCATTCCCGATCGACGACCGGCAACGCCGTGGCGCGGGCGCGGGCCTCGGTCGCCGCCGGCGCGCCAGGATGGGCGCTGCGACCGCCATGAGCCGCGCCGCCCCGATGCGGCGACGCATCCGGCGCGGCATGATGCCGCGCCGATCCTCATCCGATCAGAGCGTGATCCCGCCCGTCGCCACCGGAGCCGACGACGGCGCCTGCGGCGGCGTCTTCCCGGCCGGCTCGAGCGTGACGGCGAGCACCGAACCGCCGGCAAGCTCGCCGCGCATCTCCTTAGGCACCTCGACCCAGTGCGAATGCTGCACGTTGACGAAGCCGAGCACGCGCGGCGTGCCGCCCTGCGGAATCAGCCAGAGCACCGGCAGGCGGTCGCCCGTCTTGGTCCCGCCCGGCATCGGCACGAGCCACATGCCGCCGCTGTCGCGGTCGATGCTGGCGAGGAACGCCGGCGAGCCGTCGTCGTGCACGAGCTTGGTGACCGGCAGCAGCGGCATGTCGGCGAGGCCCTGCGCCACGCGCGCGGGTTCCGGCGTCGGCGCCTGCACGATGGGCGGGGCAGGCTGCGGCTGCGGCGCCACCTGCGGACGCATCAGCACCACGGCAGCGAGCGCGGCGGCGGTCGCGAAGCCCGCCGCGGTGGCGCCCTGCCACAACCGCAGGCGGCCGCGGTCGGCACCGCCCGCCACCGGCGACCAGCCCAGCCGGCTACGCACGCGCGGCCAGACGTGCACCGGCGGCTCGACGGGTGCGAGCTCGTCGTTGACGGCGTCGAGCCGCTGCGTCCAGTCATCGACGAGCCGCGCGAACGCAGGCTCGCGACGCGCACGCTCGCGTGCCTCGCGAAGCCGGGCGGCATCGAGCACGCCGAGCGCATATTCGGCGGCGAAGAGGTCCGCGGAGGGCGGATCGCGATCAATGTCGTGTTCGCGCATCGTCATGCCTCCAGGCACGCACGCAGCTGGAGCAGGCCGCGTCGGATCCAGCTCTTCACCGAGCCGAGCGGCGCGCCGCTGCGCGTCGCCAGCTCCTCGTAGGTCGCACCTTCGAAGAACGCGGTGCGGATGAGTCCCCGACGACGGTCGTCAAGACGCTGCAGGCACCGCTGCAGGCGCTCGCGCTCGGTGGACGCCTCCGCCGCGTCGATGGGTGTGTCGCCGCCATCGGGCAATTCGTCGCCGAGTTCGAGCGCCGTCGTGCGGACCGCGTGGCCCGGGGAGCGCAGCCGGTCGATCGCCCGGTTACGCGCGATCATCGACATCCAGGCCATCGCGCTGGCGCGACCGGGATCGAACTGGTCGGCCTTGTGCCAGAGCGAGGTAAACACCTCCTGCAGCACGTCCTCCGCCTCCGCGCGATCCGGCAGAAGGCGCAGGCAGATGGCGAACAGGCGCGGCGACGCCAGACGGTACAGCCGCTCGAAGGCGCTGCGGTCGCCCTGGGCGACGTCAGCAAGCAATCCGGCGAACGCGTCGGCGTCCGTCTCGCCCGAAGGCGGCGCAGTGGTGAGCATGAAGGCCCCGGTGAAGCAGTGACTGGACTGGAGATACATCGGGCCCCCGACTGACGACGCCAAAGGCTGAACGGTTATGCCACGCACCGCTCCACCCCGGCAAGCGCACGCGCGATACGGCGCGTTCCCTGGTCTCTACGTCGACGGCCTCCTACCGGATGCAGGCGAAGGTTGCGAGCCGGTCAGGGCCCGCCTGGCGGCACCTCGCCACGCGACTGCGCGCGGCGCACCCGGCGCGCCCGCAGCCCGCGCACGATCCCGTAGGCGCTCACGGCCACCCATGCGAGTTCGAGCAGGAATACCGAAAGGTTGAACGTGCCGAGCAGCGAAACCAGCACGCCTGCGGCGCCGAACAGGTTGAGGAGCTGGTAGACGAGCCCGTCGCCGCGCAGCCGTCCGGCCTGCAGCAGGAAATAGGCGAGCAGGATCGCCACGGTGCCGCCGAGGCCGACGATGTCGTACCACGCGAGCGCGATGACCGGATCAGTCGTCATGCGAGGCTCCGCTGCCGCACGGCCTCGAACAACGTGATCCCCGTGGCGACGGAGACGTTGAGGCTCTCGACGCCCGTACCGGCCGCACCGGGCATCGGGATGGAAACGAGGCCGTCGCAGTTCTCGCGCGTGAGCCGGCGCAGCCCGTCGGCCTCGCCGCCGAGCACGAGCGCGACGTTACCTCGCAGGTCGACCGAGTACAGCGAGGCGTCCGTCTCGCCCGCCAGCCCGTAGAGCCAGACACCCTGCTGCTGCAGGTCGCGCATCGCGCGCGCGAGATTGGTGACCGGCACGACGGGCACCGCGTCGGCCGCACCGGCCGACGTCTTGCGTACCGTCGCATTCACCTGCACCGACTTGTCCTTCGGGATCACCACGGCCGTCACGCCGGCCGCCGCGGCGCTGCGCAGGCAGGCGCCGAGGTTGTGCGGGTCCTGCACGCCGTCGAGCACGAGCACGAGCGCGCGGCCCTGCGCCGACTCGACGAGCTCGGTCAGCTCGCTCTCCGACCACGTGCGTGCGGCGACGTAGCGCGCGACCACGCCCTGGTGGCGCAGCCCGCCGGTCGTGCCGTCGAGCGCCTGCGTGGCCACGCGGCGCACCGGGATGTCCATGCGCCGTGCCTGCGATTCGATCTCCTGCAGGCGCGGATTCTTCGCGCCGGCCTCGACCAGCACCTCGCGCACGTTTTCCGCATCGTTCTGCAACGCGGCGCCCACGGCGTTGATGCCGGCGATCCACTGGTTCTGCTTGCTCATGGGCCTATTGTGCGCGCAGGCAACGAAATGGGCCACGCGCCGGCGGGTCGCGGCGCGCGGCGCGCGGCCGCCCGCCGTGGCATACGGACGCGGAACCGCGAGTCGGAACCCTGGCCGTCGCGAACGCGGTGCCCTACGAGGGCGAGCCCATCGGACAAGACACGCCCGGACTGCCTCGCTGCCGCGGTCGCTCGAAATCATCGCGATCACGCGGGCTGCCACGCGGCCGGCGCGTCCCGTGGCGGCGCACCGCCACCGTCGTCGGACGGAGCGGCGGGCCTCGCAGGTCGCCGCCCCCATCGCCCTGCCGCGACTAGCCGTACGCCTTCTTGACCCGCTTGGCCGGCTGCCCGCGCGGCGGTGGCGGCTTGAGTCCACCACCCTCCTCCACCAGCCGGAAATCGATGCGCCGGTCCTCGACGCTCGCCTTGAGCACGACGATCGTGACGCGGTCGCCGAGCCGGTATTCCTTACCGCGGCGGTCTCCGGTGAGGGTCTTGCGGATCGGGTCGAAGTGGTAGAAGTCGTTCGGCAGCTGCGTGACGTGCACGAGCCCGTTGACCTTCGAGCCGTCGAGCTCGATGAACAGCCCGAAGCTCGTCACGCCGCTGATCACGCCCTCGAACTCGCCGCCGACATGCTGCTCCATCCACGCGGCACGATAGCGTTCGTCGACCTCGCGCTGCGCCTCGTCCGCTCGGCGCGAGCGCTCCGAGCATTCCAGCGACAGCTGGGCCATCGCACTCGGCGAATAGCGGAACTTCTCGGGCTTGGCGCCGCTGAGCGCGTGCTTGATCGCGCGGTGCACGAGCAGGTCCGGATAGCGGCGGATCGGCGAGGTGAAGTGCGCATACGCCTCGAGCGCGAGGCCGAAGTGGCCGACGTTGCCCGGCGAATAGACCGCGAGCGACTGGCTCCGCAGCAGCACCGACTCCAGCAGCGCGGCGTCGGGGCGATCGCGGATCTTCTTGAGCAGCTGTGTGAAATCCTTCGGCTCCACCTTCGCCCACGGCGGCATGCGCAGCCCGAATTCCTTCAGGAATTCGAGCAGGTCCTCGTATTTCTGCTCCGGCGGCCGCTCGTGGATGCGGTACGGCGCCGGCACGTCCTTTTCGATGAGGTACTTCGCCGCCTCGACGTTCGCGGCGATCATGCACTCCTCGATCAGCTTGTGTGCATCGTTGCGCTGGAGCATGCCGGCCTGCAGCACGTCGCCCTGCGGACCGAGCACGAAGCGGACCTCGCCCGATTCGAACTCGATCGCGCCGCGCTTCTCGCGCGCGCGCGCCAGGCACTTGAACAGGTCGTGCAGGTCCTGGATCTGCGGCATCAGCGCGCCGACCATACCGCGCGCCTCGGCCTGCGCCTCGTCGGTCACGTCATCACCGATCGCGTTCCAGACCTGCGTATAGGTCAGGCGCGCATGCGAATGCATCACCGCTTCGTAGAAGCGCGAGCCGATGACCAAGCCCTTGCGGTCCACCTGCATGTCGCAGACGAAGCACAGGCGATCGACCTTGGGCTTGAGCGAGCAGATGCCGTTCGACAGCGTCTCCGGCAGCATCGGCACGACGAAACCCGGGAAATACACGGACGTCGCGCGCCTCGAAGCCTCGTCGTCGAGCGGCGTGCCGACCTTCACGTAGTGCGAGACGTCGGCGATCGCCACGATCAGCCGGAAGCCGTCGCGGTTCGGCTCGCACCAGACGGCGTCGTCGAAGTCCTTCGCATCCTCGCCGTCGATCGTGACCAGCGGGACCTTGCGCAGGTCGACGCGGCCGAGCGCGGTCGTCTCGTCCACCTCGATCGGGATCGCCGCGGCCTGCTCCAGCACCTGCTGGGGGAACTCGTGCGGGATGTCATGGCCGTGGATCGCCGCCTGCACCGCGAGCGAGGCCGTGAGGCGATCGCCAAGCACCGTCAGGATCCGCCCGATCGGCGAATGCTTGCCGTCGGGCATCTCGGTGATCTCGGCCACGACGAGCTGGCCGTCCTTCGCCTCGCCGCGTGCATCCGGCGGGATCAGGATGTCCTGCTGGATGCGGCGGTCGTCCGGAATCACGAAGCCGATGCCCGCACGCGTTTCGAAACGCCCGATCAGGCGCGTGAGGCGACGCTCGAGCACCTCGACGATGCCGCCCTCGCGGCGGCCGCGACGGTCGACGCCGGTCACGCTGCCGAGGACGCGATCACCGTGCATCACCTTGCGCATTTCCGACGGCGCGAGGAACAGGTCGGTGCCGTGGCCGGGATCGGCCTTGAGGAAGCCGTAGCCGTCGGGATTGGCGATCACCACGCCGGGGATCAGGTCGACGACCTGCGCCGGCACGAAGCCGCCCTTGCGGTTCTGCAGTAGCTGGCCGTCGCGCAGCATGGCGCGCAGGCGGAAGCCGAGGGCCTCCATGCGTTCGTCGTCGGCGATGCCGAGCTGTTCGGCGATCGCGTCGGCCGGCAGCGGGCCCTCGGCGCTCGCGAGCAGCTGCAGGATCATCTCGCGCGAGGCGATGGGCTTCTCGTAGCGCGCGGCCTCGCGGTCGGCCTTCGGATCCTTCAGGGGCCGCTCGGCCTTGCCGGATGCAGCGCGCAGCGGCGGGGGCGGCGCGGGCATCCAGGGGGGACGCGCACCGCCGCCGGCGACATCGCGGCCGCCACGCGGGCCCTTCTTCGCCGCGCCACTCGTGTTGTTGCCGGGGGACTTGCCCGGACCGCGACCGCGGCCGGTACCTGCGGCGGAACCGCCGCGCTTGGGAGACTTTCCTTTCATGAACAGGATCGTCTCACACGTTCATGAAGAGGATGTCGGTTGGCGCCCGCTGCGGAGGAGGCGCAGGACCGCCCAGCCGGTCGAGCCTGCAATCACCGCGCCGATCACCGCGAGCGCGACCACGAAGCCGCGCGTGCCCGTTTCGAAGATGGGAACATTGAAGTTCATGCCGAGCACCGCGGCGATGGTGGCCGCCAGGCCCATCGCGACCGTCACCACCGTGAGGGTATGCATCGCCTGGCTCGTGCTCTCCGCGGCGCGCGAGGTATAGAGCTCGAAGCTGCCCGCGACGAGCTCGCGCGCCGCTTCCATCGCGCCCATCGCCGCCGTGTAGCGTCGACTGATGAGCCGGCAGGCGCGCTCGGCATCGCGCGACTGCCCCGGGTCGAAATCGGGCCTGCCGAGGGCCTCGAAGACATCGCGTTGCGCCGCGAGCTGTCGACGCAGGCGCGAGGCGAGGTGCCGCATGCGCTGCAGTTCAGCCAGATGCGCCGACCGCGGGCGCCGCAGGATCGTCAGCTCGAGGCGGTCGAGCGCGTTCTCGAAGGCGTCGCGCGCGTCGAGGTAGTCGGTGAGCATGCGGTCGAGCAGCGCCATGGCGAACACGGCCGATTCGAGATGGCCGACGCGCAGGTGGTCGCGCGCGTTGTCGAGCACCGTGTCGATGAACTCCGCGGGGCCGCGCCGCTGGGTGATCACGATGTTGTCGCCGAGCGCGACCGTGACCGGGATGCCGGTCGGTCGCTCGCCCTCGTGCCAGTTGAGCGCCCGCACATAGAGGAACTTCCAGCGGTCGGCGACGAGCAGGCCGGCGTCCGCACCGCTCTCGGGCTCGAGCGCCGGCAGCTCCACGCCGAGCACCGACAGCCCGTCCGGCGGGCCGTCCGGTGCGACGACGTCGACCCACAGCAACTGCTGCTCGGACGGCTGCGCATGGCGTGCGAGCGTGTCGGGCTCGACCTCGCGCGCGGCGCGATCGCGCTCGAACAGCATCACGCGGATACGCAGCTCAGATGACGGCGTGGCATCGGGCGCGTCGCGCGTGGACCCGGTCGTCATGGCGGCCTCCGGCTTCTCGGCGCCTTAGCATTCGCACTGCTATGAGTAGCGGCTGTGACGGCTGCCGCGCGGCAGCCGCGGACCCTAAGCGAGCCGCCCATGCAGACCCCGACTACGCCTCCGCACAACGACGTCGACGAAGCCTCGAAGGAGAGCTTCCCCGCGAGCGATCCGCCGAGCTTCATGTCCGGCTCGACCGCCGCGCCGGCGCCGTCGCCCACGGTGACGAGCCCGCAGGCATCGCCCGCCGGCACGCAGGGCGGCGACGTCGACGAGGCGTCGAAGGAGAGCTTCCCGGCGAGCGATCCGCCGAGCTTCATGTCGGGCTCGACGGCCGCGCCGAGCGCGGCCGGCGCGCAGGCTGGAGCGTCCGGCGTGGCGACGGTGACCGTCTACCGCGTGGTCGGCGAGAGCCAGCGCGAGCGCCCGTTCGGCGCCGACGCCGCGAGCGGTGGCGGGCGCTGGACGTCCGACGACGTACCCGCGATCTATGCCTCGCAGTCCGCGACGACCGCGCTGCTCGAGTTCCTCGCGCATTGCGACACGCCGCCCGAGTCGGCCTGGCTCGCGAGCGCGGAGGTTCCACGCGAGCGGCTCGAGCTGCTCGAGGACACGCCCGAGGGCTGGCGCGAACGGCCCTATCGCCCCGAGGTGCAGCACGTGGGCGACGACTGGGTGCGCTCGCGGCGCTCGCTCGCGCTGCAGGTGCCCAGCGCGCTCTGCGACGAGGCCTGCAACGTGATCATCAATCCGGCCCATGTCGATGCACCACTCATCCAGCACGTGCAGACGCGCCCGCTGCAGATCGACGACCGACTGCGACGCATCGTCGGGGGTTGAGCGCGCCCAAGAAAAACCCGCGGATCGCTCCGCGGGTTCCGGGTATGCCGACGCGATCCGCGCCGTCAGTGGCGACGGTCGCCGCGGTCGCCCTGTCCCGGGCCGGCGCTGGCCTTCGCCTGGCGCTTCTGGTCCTGCGACAGCGAGCGGCTGACGTCGTCGGACTCCTTGAAGCGGCCCTTCTCGTCGCGGCGCACGTAGCGCTTGTCGCCCGGATTCGGCTCGATCAGTTCTCGCTTGCTCATGGTGCTCGATCCTCGGGAGGTGGTCCGAGCGTCCCGCACCGGCGGTGAAAACCTCGACAAAGCCCGCGTGGAATTCGCGGCGGATTTCCAGCCCGTTCATCGTGTGCCAATCCCATACCTGCGCGTCGAGCCGCGGCAATCGGACGCATACGGCATCGGTCGGCTTGCGAGGCTAGCGGAGTCGCGGTACACCGGTCGGGCGAACGGCTGCACCGCGCCGGGAAAGAATGCTTCCAGATGCCCGATATCGCCCCGCCTGCCGACCGCTCCAGCGACGACATCCGCCGCGAGCGCGATCGGCTGCTGGAACTTGTCGAGGTACTCGGCAGCCTGAGCTCGCGCGCACTCCCCGGGGGCGTGCTCATTCCGGAAATCGTCGCGAACGTGGAGCGCCTGACGCGCGGCGTGGGCGCCGTGCTCGAGCTGCAGGACGGCCCGTCGATGGTCTACCACACCGCCACCGGCACGGTGGCGCCCTTCGTGGGCCTGCGCCTCCCCGTCGCGGGCAGCCTGTCGGGGCTGTGCGTGGAGCACGCCACCTTGCTGTACTGCCGCGACGTCGAGACGGATACGCGCGTCAATATCGATGCCTGCCGGAAGATCGGCGCGCGCTCGATGATGGTGGTGCCGCTGCTGCAGGGCATCCGGGCGATCGGCGTGCTGAAGTCGGTGTCCGACCGGCCCGACGGCTTCGACGCGATCGACGAGCACACGCTCCACCTCGCCGCCAAGTTCATCAGCGGGCTGCTGGCGCGCGACATGCCGGGCGCGACGCCGATGGAACACGCCGGCGAGCGGGCGTGACCGCACGGGCAGGCCGCGTGGCGCGCCGCAGCGGAAAGGCGACGCGATCGCGTGTCGACGAACCTGCACCGCGCCACCTGCACGAACACTGCGACGCGGAACGCGCGCCGCCGACCTCCGCGCCGGCGGGCCCGGGCGCGATGGTTCCGACCGCGCCTGTGGCGTCGCCGCGATGCGCCATCCGCACTAACCCATGATCCCGACCGCCACCGCCCCACTCCACGTCGCGCTCCTCGGCTATGGCTTCGCCGGCCGCACGTTCCATGCGCCACTCATCGGTGCCGTGCCGACGCTCCGGCTGGCGTACGTCGCCTCGAGCGACGCCGCTCGCGTGCATGCCGACCTTCCGGATGCCGTGGTGCTCGCCGATCCGATCGAGGCCGCGACGCATGCCGGCGTGGACCTGGTCGTGGTCGCGACGCCGAATGCCAGTCACTACCGGCTCGCCGACGCGGCGCTGAGCGCGGGGAAGCACGTCGTGGTGGACAAGCCCCTGACGCCGACCCTCGACGAGGCCCGGGCGCTCGCCGCCAGCGCGCAGCGAGCCGGCCGGATCCTGTCGGTCTTCCACAACCGGCGATGGGACAGCGACTTCCTCGCGGTCCGCGCGGCCATCGACGCCGGCCACGTCGGCACTGTGCGGTACCTCGAATCGCGCATCGAGCGGCACCGCCCGCAGGTCCGCGACCGCTGGCGCGAGCGGCCGGGGCCGGCGAGCGGGCTCTGGTGGGACCTGGGTCCGCACCTGGTCGACCAGGCGCTGCTGCTGATGGGCCGGCCGGACACCGTGCAGGCGAGCTTCGCGCGGCAGCGCGAGGGCGCCCTGAGCGACGACTGGGCGCATGTCGTGCTCGCCTTCGGCGAGGCGCGCGCGGTGCTGCATGCGGGAATGCTCGGGGCGGCCCCCGGCGCACGATTCCGGGTGCACGGCACGCGCGGCAGCCTGGTCAAGGCCCTGCCCGACCCACAGGAGCGCCAGCTGATCGACGGCCTGCGGCCCGGCGACGCCGACTGGGGACTCGATGCCGACCCGCTGCGCTGCCACGGCGAGGACGGCGTAATGCGCCTGCATGAGGCGATCCGCGGCGACCAGTCGCGCTTCTACACGCAGCTGGTCGATGCGATCGCGGGCGCGGCGCCGGTACCCGTGCCGGTCGGCGACGCGCTGCAGGTGATGGCGGTGCTGGAGGCCGCGCAGCGCTCCGCCGACGAGGGACGGGTCGTACGGCTGCCCTCGGTGCCCTGAGCGCCCGCACGTGTCGCGGCGCGGCACGGATCCGCGCCGTGCGCCGGGCCGTAGCGACGCGCGGCCGATGCGACCTGCGCGGCGGAACCGCCATCGAATCCGCATCGCGATCCGCGCCGTAACCCCATCGAACGATGCGGGCATGGCAGCCCGTCCGTTCGCATCCCACCCACGTCCCCCGACCGACAGTGCGCCCGACGCCCGGAGAGTCCGCCATGGCCCTGCATCGCCTGTTGCTCGTGCTCCTCGTCGCCGCCGGCTGCGCGCGCTCGGAGACGCCGCGCGACGGGACCGGTGTCGGCCCGCGCCCGACCCTCCCCGCGCCGGAGAAACGCGTGATCCCGCGCGTGGACATCGCGCCGGCCGTCGGCTGGGCCGCGGGCACGATGCCGCGTCCCGCCGCCGGCCTGCAGGTCCGTGCGTTCGCGACCGGCCTCGCGCATCCGCGCTGGCTGCACGTGCTGCCCAACGGCGACGTGCTGGTGGCCGAGAGCAATGCGCCGGCCGGCAAGAGCGGCATCCGTGGCCTCAAGGGCGTCGCGATGAAGGCGGTGATGAAGCGCACCGGCGCGGGCGTGCCGAGCGCGGATCGCATCCACCTGCTGCGCGATGTCGACGGCGACGGCGTCGCGGAGGTGCGGCACGTGCTCGTCGATGGGCTGCGCTCGCCGTTCGGCATGGCGCTCGTGGGCGACCGGCTCTTTGTTGCGAATGCCGACGCGCTTGTGGTGTTGCCCTACACGCCCGACGCGACGCGCATCGCTGCGCCGCCGCGAAAGGTCGTCGACCTGCCGGGCGCCGGCGACGAGCTCAACCACCACTGGACCAAGAGCCTGCTCGCCTCGCCGGACGGGCGACGCCTGTATGTCGGCGTCGGCTCGAACAGCAACGTGGGCGAGAACGGCATGGCAGCGGAACATGATCGCGCGGCGGTGCTGGAGATCGACCCGGAACGCGGCACGCGCAGCGTGTTCGCCAGCGGGCTGCGCAATCCGGTGGGCCTCGCGTGGGGACCGGACGGCGCGCTGTGGGCGGTCGTCAACGAGCGCGACGAGCTCGGCGACGACCTCGTGCCTGATTACCTGACGCGCGTGGAGCGGGGCGCGTTCTACGGCTGGCCGTGGAGCTACTGGGGCGCGAATGTCGATGCGCGCGTCACGCCGCCGCGTCCCGATCTCGTCGCGCGGGCGCGCGTGCCGGACTACGGCCTCGGCAACCACGTCGCGCCGCTCGGCCTCGCCTTCAATACGTCGAGCACGCTCGCCGGCTGGGGCCCGGGCGCGTTCGTCGGCCTGCACGGCTCCTGGAACCGCAAGCCGCTGAGTGGCTACGAGGTCGTGTTCGTGCCGTTCGTCGACGGCCGCCCGAGCGGGCTGCCGCGTAAGGTGCTGACGGGATTCGTCGATGCGCGCGGCCGCGCGCAGGGCCGGCCGGTGGGCGTCGCGATTGCACGCGATGGCGCGCTGCTGGTCGCGGACGACGTCGGCAATGCGGTCTGGCGCGTCGCGCCGGCGCCGCGCGACTGAGCACCGGCAACGGCATCGACGCCGCGGGACCGCCGCCTCGCAGTCACCGCAGCGTGGTATCGAACAGGTCCACCAGCCGGCGCCAGGCCTCACGCGCCGCGGCCTCGTCGTAGCGTGGCGTGGTGTCGTTGTGGAAGCCGTGCTGCGTGCCCGGCGGCTGGTAGAGGCTGTAGAGCACGCCGGCCTTCTCCATCGCGTCGCGGAACGGCAGCCAGCCCGCATTGATGCGCTCGTCGCGATCGGCCAGCACCACGAGCATGCGCGCGCGGATCCTCGGCACGTCCTCGAGCGCAGGTGCAGGGCCGTAGAAGGGCGCGGCCGCGAGCACGTCGTCGCGCTGCGTGGCGAGGTAGCTCGACATGCCGCCACCCCAGCAGAAGCCGGTCACGCCGAGCCGCCCGTTACCGCCGTCGATCCGCGTGAGCAGGTCCGCGGCGGCCATGAAGTCCGCACGCGTCTTGCCGGCGTCGAGCTTGCCGAACGCCGTACGCGCGGCATCCTCGTCGCCGGGGTAGCCGCCGAGCGGGTGCAGCGCGTCCGGCGCGAGGACGATGAAGCCTTCGAGCGCAAGGCGTCGCGCGACGTCCTCGATGTGGGGGTTCAACCCGCGGTTCTCGTGCGCGACGAGCACCACCGGCAGGCGGCCCGCCGCCTTCGCCGGCCGCACCAGGTAACCACGCGCACGGCCGTAGCCCTGCGGTGAATCGAAGTCGATCGAGCGCGCATCCAGGCGCGCGTCGTCCGGCGCGACCTGCCGTGCCTGCGCGAAGTTCGGGCTCAGTGCGGCCAGCAGCCCTGCCGCGGTGGTCGCACCGACGGCGAAGCGCGCCGCGCCCGCGAGGAAGGCCCGGCGGTCGATCAGGCCGTGTACGTAGCGATCGAACAGCCCGAGCACTTCGGGCGGGAAGTCGTCGACGGTCTTGCGCTCGCGCATGGACGGGGCTCGCGGGTGGATGCGCCGACACTACGCGGTCGGGCATCGGGCTGCACAGGGGCCCTGTCGCACCCGTCGAGTACCGGCGGGCCGGTCCGTGTCGATCCGGTCGCCGGCGCAGTGATTCCGGCGAGGCGAAATCGCGGCACGGCGAATCCGAACCGCGGCGGGCGCCGTACAGTTCGGGACTAGCGACCGACCGCCCATCAGGCTCACCGACACCGGAGGCTGGACGAGCATGCATGTGATGATCGTGGGCGCCTCCGGGCTCGTCGGCCAGGGCGCTCTTTCCGCCTCCCGCATCGCGCCCGACGTCGGGCGCATCGTGCTGCTCGGTCGCCGTCGCATCGCGGCCGACGACGCGCGCATCGAACAGGTGACCCTGCCCGACCTGCGCGAGGCCGATGCGGCGCACCCGGCATTCCGGACGCTGGATGCCTGCCTGTACTGCGCAGGCGTCGTCCCCGGGCTGTCCGAAATGGAGTTCCGCGAGGTGACCTTCGACCTCACGCTGCACGTCGCGCGCGCGTTCGCGCAGGTCAATCCCGGGGGCACGTTCGTGTACGTCTCCGGCGCGGGCGCCGACGCGCGCAGCGCGATCATGCCGCTGCGCGTGAAGGGCCAGGCCGAGAACGCGCTGCGTGCCCTGCCGATCCGCAGCGTGATGCTGCGGCCCGGCATCGTGCAGCCCGTCGATGGTGTGCGCTCGCCGCATGCCGCCCGCGCGGTGGGATACCGGCTGGCGGGGCCGCTGCTCGGCCTCGGGCGACGCATCGCACCGGGCGTGGTCATCACCTCGACGCAGGTCGGGCGCGCGATGCTCGCCGCGGCGCGGGACCGCGCAGTGCCCGGTGTACTGGGCAACGCGGAGATCGAACGCATCGCACGGGGACGTGGCGGCTGAGACCGTGTCGCAGCGTCTCCGGCTGCGCGGTACGACGACCGCGCTCCAGGCAGTTCGGCGCAGTCCTCCCCGCGTTCGACACCATCGTGCGCAGGGCATCGGGCGGCGTCAGCGGCTTGGAAGCGCGGCCAGCAGTCGGTGCAGGGCCTCCAGGCTCGTCGGCTTGACGAGGTGGTGGTCGAAGCCCGCGTCGAGCGCACGCCGGCGATCCTCGTCCTGCCCGTACCCGGTAAGCGCGACCATCACCGGCGGATCGCCACCGAGCGCACGCACACGGCGCGCGACCTCGTAGCCGTCCATTCCCGGCATCGCGATGTCGACGAACGCGACGTCGGGGCGCATCGACGCGATGGCAGCCAACGCCCCCTGCCCGTCGTGGACCGCCTGCGACGACTGCCCGAGCGCCTCGAGCATCATCGCGAGCGTGTTGGCCGACGGCTCGACGTCGTCGACCACGAGCACGCGATGCCGCGCGAGCGACGACAGCACGGGCACGGCGCCCGATGCCGCTGGTCTAGCGTCCTCGGCAGGTAACGCCGGCAGCCGCACGATGAACTCGCTGCCGTGCCCGGGCCCGTCGCTGCGCGCCTCGACGGAACCGCCATGCATCTCGACGAGGTTCCGCACGAGCGTGAGCCCGATGCCGAGCCCGCCGTGCGAGCGGCCCAGCGACGGATCCACCTGCGTGAACATGTCGAAGACCTCACCCAGCATCCCGGGCGGGATGCCGACGCCATCGTCGCGGATGGCGACGACGGCCATGCCGTCCTCGCGGGTCAGCGAAAGGCGCACGTGCCCGCCGGGGTCGGTGTATTTCGCGGCGTTGTGCAGCAGGTTGCCGAAGACCTGCACCAGACGGCCCGAGTCGGCGTCGACGACGATCGGCTCGGCCGGCAGGTCGAGCGCGAGCGCGTGGCGCTGCGCATCGATGAAGGGCTTCGACGCCTCGAGCGCGCCGCCGATCGACGCCCGCAGGTCGAGCCGCTCGCGGCGCAGCTCGATGCGGCCGCGCGTGATCCGCGAGACGTCGAGCAGGTCGTCGATCAGTCGAACCATCTGGCGCACCTGCCGACCCATCATCTCGCGCAGCCGCGTGGCCTCCTCGGGCCGGTGCTCGAGCAGCGGCCAGACCTGCAGTGCGTTCGAGATCGGCGCGAGCGGATTGCGCAGCTCGTGCGCGAGGGTGGCGAGGAACTGGTCCTTGCGGCGGCTGGCCTCCTCGAGCGCCTCCTCGGCGCGCTTGCGCGCATCGATGTCGATGACCACGCCGACCATGCCCGCGTACGCGCCGGTCTCGGAGAACCACGGGCGGCCGAGGTCGATCACCCAGCGGTAGCTGCCGTCGACGGTGCGCAGGCGGAACTGCGTCCGGTAGAAGGCGCGCGCCGCATTGGCCTCGACGAAGGCGCGCCCGGCGGCCTCGCGATCGTCGGGGTGCGCGGCCTCCGTCCAGCCGAGGCCGAGCGCCGCTGCCTCGTCCTGTCCCGTCAGCACGTACCAGGCGCGCGACAGGAACGTGCAGTCGCCGCTCGGATCGGTGAGCCACAGCGTTGCCGGCGAGGCATCGGCCATCAGGCGGAAGCGTGCCTCGTTCTCGCGCAGCACCTCCTCCGCGAGCCGGCGCTCGGTGATGTCGCCCACGGTGCCGACGAAGCTCGACACGGTGCGCGCCTCGCCCTCGCCGACGAAGGACGCGATGCCGCGTGCCTCGAGCCAGCGCAGCGCACCGTCGGGGCGCGTGATGCGGTACTCGACGGAATACGGTGCGGAGGTGAGCGGATCGACCGCGGCCTGCACCGCAGCCCACAGGCGCGGCGCGTCCTCGGGATGCAGCAGCGCGCTCACCTCGTCGACCGGGCGCGGCCCCGGGCCGTCGAGCCCGTAGATCTCGGCGTAGCGCGCATCGTGCGTCACCTGCCCGCTTGCCGGCTCGTACTGCCACCAGCCCAGGCGCGCGGCGTCGAGCGCGAGCTGACGCTGCGCCGCCAGCGTGCCCTGCATCTCGCGGGTGGCCCGCAGGTCGGTGATATCGGCCACGATGGCGGTCACGTAGCGCAACCGTCCGTCGGGACCCGGGTTCGCGGACACGGCGTTCTGCACCCACACCACCGAGCCGTCCGGCCGCAGGTAGCGCTTCTCGATGGTGAAGCTCGTACGCGTGCCTGCGGCCAGCTCGGCGAAGCGCGCGAGATTCGCGGGACGGTCGTCGGGATGCGTGAGGTCCTGCATGCTCAAGGCGAGCAGGGCCTCGCGGCTGCGGCCGACGATCTCGCAGTAGCGGTCGTTGACGAGCACGAACCGGCCTTCGAGATCGACCTGCGCGATGCCGCCGGTGGACTGCTCGAACACGGACCGGAACCGCTGCTCGCTGTCCGCGAGCGCCTGCTGTGCCTGGTGTGCGGCGGTGACGTCCCGCGCGAGGCCGAACCACTCCAGGATCGCGCCGTTCCCGTCCAGGACCGGCACGGCGCGCGAATGCGTCCAGCCCTCCCTTCCGTCCGGGCGGCGGATGCGATGCTCCAGGTCGAACACGCCCTTGCAGGCGATCGCCTCCCTGATCGCAGCACGCACGCGCGCATGCTCCGACTCGGGAAGGTTGCGCTCGAGCCAGTCGCGGACCGGCGCCTCGTTGCTCAGCACGAGCCCGCGGCCGTCGAGCGGCTGCATCTCGGACCAGTCGGCGCTCATGCGGTAGACGACGTCCGACGTCGCCGCGATCAACGCATCGAGGCGCGCGCGGGTCCGGTCGTCGGCGTTCGATTCGCCGCTCGTCGAGGCGCGCTCCGGCGCGGAGGGTTCGGTGTTCATCGCAGGTCCCGAAGAGCGAAGCCCGACGGCGCCGCGTCGCCCGCACTATACCGAGGCACCCCGGCCGGACGAGCACAGGCCGCAGCCTGGCCTTTGGGCGGAGGCGGCTCGCCCGGCCGACATGCGCGGCATCACCCGGCATGTCGACCGCCGGGTCCGAGCCTGCGCGGTGGCAGCGCCAAAGCAGTAGATGGTTTCGCGACGCCCGTACCGCATCACGTATTGCAATCCGCCACGCTGCCATTACATCCACGAGGCGCCGCTGCATCCACGTCGCGGCGCCGCCCGCCGATGGCCTACATCCCATGACCCCTCCGCACGCCGCCGCGCTTCCCGTCCGCCGCCTGCGCCGGCGGCGCGGGCTGCAGGCCGCTGCCGCCCTCCTCGCCCTGTCCACGGTGATCCTCCTGGCCACCTCCACCTCCATCGCCGGCTACCCGGACTCGCCCCGTTACATCGACGGCCGCTTCCGCAACCAGGACCCGCCCCGTCGCCCGGCACCGGACGCGCCCGAGGTGGGCTGGCTCGACTTCATCTTCAACAAGCCCGCGGGCACCGTGCCCGCCGCGCCGATCCCCGTCCGCAGCATCACGCGCGCCGAGCTCGACGCCGCGCCCGATCGCAGCCTGTACCGCCTCGGTCATTCGACGCTGCTGATCCGCCTGCGCGGGCACTGGTGGCTCACCGATCCGGTATTCAGCGAGCGGGCCTCGCCGGTGCAGTGGGCCGGCCCGAAGCGCTTCCATCCGCCGCCGATCGCGCTCGCCGAGCTGCCGCCGATCCGCGGCGTGCTGCTCTCGCACGACCACTACGACCATCTCGACCGCGCGAGCGTGCGGGCGCTCGCACGAATCGGCGCCCGCTTCTACGTGCCGCTCGGCGTCGGCGACCGTCTCGTCGACTGGGGCGTCGACGCCGCACGGATCCGGCAGTTCGACTGGTGGCAGGGCGCGACGATCGACGGGCTCGCGCTCACCGCCACGCCCGCACAGCATTTCTCGGGGCGCACCCTCGCCGACCGCGACCGCACCCTCTGGACCTCCTGGGTGATCGAGGATGGCGACTTCCGCCTCTTCTTCAGCGGCGACACCGGCTACTTCAGCGGCTTCCGCGAGATCGGCGAGCGCTTCGGCCCGTTTGACGTCACCTTCCTCGAAACCGGTGCCTACAACGCCAGCTGGCCCGGCGTGCACATGCAGCCGGAGGAGACCGTCCAGGCGCACCGGGACCTGCGCGGCCGCTGGCTGCTGCCCGTCCACAACGGCACGTTCGACCTCGCGATGCATGCCTGGCAGGAGCCCTTCGAGCGCGTCACCGCGGTCGCGCGCGAGCGCGGCGTGCGGGTGACCACGCCGGCGTTCGGCGAGCGGCTGCAGCTCGACGCGCCGCATGCGGGTCGTCCGTGGTGGCGCGAGCCGGGCACCGCCAGCGACGTGGCGTCTCATGCGTCACCGGCGGTCGCCCCGCTGCGGGACGCGCGCTGAGGAACCGAGCGCCTCGCCGAGCGTGCCACGACGTACCCTTGGAAGCCCGACAAGGCGTCGACGCGAGCGACGCGAACCCGCATCGCGACGGAGCGAGCATGCCGAACGACCTGATCGTCCACCCCTTCAGCGACGCACTCGCCGCGGACTTCCGCGACATCAACGCCGAATGGATCACGTCGATGTTCCGGCTGGAGGACACCGACCGCGACGTCCTCGACCATCCGCGCGAGCGCATCATCGACACGGGGGGCGACATCCTCTTCGTCGAAGCCGCCGGCCTCGGCATCGTCGGCGCCTGCGCCCTGCAGAAGACAGGCCCCACCAGCTTCGAACTCACCAAGATGGGCGTGCGCGAGAGCGCCCGCGGCCGCAAGGCCGGCGAGTTCCTCCTCGCGGCCGTCATTGAGCGTGCCAACGCGCTCGGTGCCGACCCGCTCTACCTGCTCACCAACACCCGCTGCGCCGCGGCGATCCATCTGTACGAGAAGCTCGGCTTTCGGCACGACGCCGCGATCATGGCGCGCTACGGGGCGCGCTATGCGCGGTGCGATGTGGCGATGCGGTATGTCGGCCCGGTGCCGTGAACCGCGGCGCCCGCGTCAGTCGATGATCGCGTGCGGTACGAAGCGCGAGGTGTTCTGGGTGATCCGCGTCGCGTCCTCGCGCACACCCATGCCGACCGGTGCGTCGGCAACGACCCAGCTGCCGAGCAATGGAAAGTGGCCATCGAACTCGGGCAGCGGATGGTAGGCCTGCAGGATCGCCGCGCAGTCGTCGTACGGGCCCGGTGAACTGACGCGCTCGCCCGAGGGCGTCATGAGGTCGATGTTGGCGCCTTCGCGGGAAAACAGCGGCTTGCGCACCCAGCCGGGGCGCAGCCGGTGCGTCTCATCCTCGAAGAAGGCCGGCAGCAGGTTCGGATGCCCCTCGTGCCGCTCCCACAGCAGCGGGAGGATGGCCTTGTTGGACAGGATCGCTTTCCACGGGGGCTCGATGATCTGCATCTTGTTGGACAGCAGCTCCGGACCGAACCGCTCCACCATCATGAATTCGAGCGGGTAGAGCTTGAAGAGCGTCTGGATGACGTTGTCGCGATCGTCCGTGAACCAGCCCTCCTTGCTGATCCCGATGTCCTCGATCGCCACGTAGTCCGTCGCGATCCCCACCTGGTGCGCGCAGTCGCGCAGGTAGGCCACCGTGGCGCGATCCTCTTCCGAATCCTTCACGGCGGAAAAGTGGATCCCGGCGCCGATGCGCTTCTCGCGCGCGAGGAACGCGAAGGCCTCGCACAGCGCTTCCTGGATGCGGTTGTACTGGTCGGCCGCCGCGGGGAGCGCGCCCGACCGCGTCAGTTGTTCGAGCCACAGCCACTGGAAATACGCCGCCTCGTAGAGCGATGTCGGCGTGTCGTAGTTGAGCTCGTAGAGCTTGGCCGGGCCGGTGCCGTCGTAGGCCAGGTCCATCCGTCCGTAGACGTGCGGCTGGCCGCTCGCCCACGCATCACGGATCCAGTCCCAGTAGCGTGCGGGGATCGCGAGGCGCTCGAGGAGGTGTTCGGACTTGACCACCTCGTCGACGAGGTGCATGGCCATGTCGTGCAGCTCGCGCGTCGGCTCCTCGATGTCGTCTTCGACCTGCCGCAGCGTGAACGCGTAATACGCACGCTCGTCCCAGTACCGCTCCCCGTCGATGGTGTGGAACCGGAAGCCCAGGCGCTCGGCCTGCTCCCGCCAGTCGACCCGTTCGGCGATCGCGATGCGCTTCATGCAGTACCCGGCGGAGCGGAGAGCGCGACGCGCTCGAGTGGGTGAAATAGGGCCGATGCCGCGCCGATCAACCGCCCCAGCCTCGGCCGAAGGAATTGCGCGCGGAGGACGTGGAGCCGAAGCCGGAGCGCGACTCGGAGATGGCACGCGTCGGCGGCGCCGGCGGCGGCGTAGCGGTGGTCGGATAGCCGGGGCGGCCGGTCGTGGCCGGGTAGCCGGATCGATAGCCGCCGGCGCGGTAGCCGGCGTCGTACCGACGCTTCCGTGCATACGCGTCGCCGACCTCATCGAGGGCTTCGGCCAGCAGCATGCCACCGACGAAGCCCGTGACCGGGCCGATCCACAGGGCGCTGCCGTTCTCGTTGACCTGCCCGCACGGCGCACCCAGCGCGCCCTCGCAGTCACCCTGCGAGCCGTAGCGCGGCGAGGCCGCGAGCACGCGCTCGAGCTCGAGCTTGCAGTCCTCGGTCTGCATCCGCTCCGCCGTGGAGCAGTCCACGCCGGTCTGCGTGACCTGCGCGGTACCCCAGTCCTGATCGGCATTCTGCGCGCCGGTGATGCCCGGGTTGTCGCAACCTGCAAGGGCCATCGGCACAGTGGCGACGAGGGCGAGTCGGAGGTGCTTCGAGCGCTTCATGGCGTGTCCTCGCGTGGAACTGCTGCCGGCGGTCGTGTGACCGCCGCGGATCGTCGCGGCCCTAGCCGCCGAAGGAACTGCGTGCGCCTGCGACGCTACCGAAGCCCGAGCGGGAGATCGTGATCGCACGCGCCGGCGGGCTCGGATTGCCGGCCCTGCCGGTGACTTTTCCATAGCCCGAGCTGACGTAATCCCCCTTCGGATTGAGGTAGTCGCCGCTCCGCTCGCGGTAGAGCGGCAATGCGCCGGTATACCGGTAGCCGCCGTAATAGCCGCCGCCGCTGGCGCCGTCGTCATCGTCCCGCTGCCGGTAGCCGAGCAGGAAACCGGCCATGGGCGGGATCCAGTACAGCGCATTGCCGGGCGCCGGCATGCAGTTGCCGAACTGCTCGTCGCACTGGTAACGGTCGTCGAAGCGCGGCGCCAGGCGCTCGTGCTCGGCCATCGCCTGGTCGAACGCGCTCTGGCATTGCGAAAGCTCGACCTTGTCGACGCGCTCGCAGTCGCTGCGCGTGTACAGCAGCATTCCGGTCTCTTCCTTGGGCCAGGCCATCCAGGCCACGCCGCCGGCGATGAGGCCACCCCAGACGAGCGTGTTCCTGAGCTGCTCGCGCTTTTCCTGTGCCTCGATCCGGCGCAGCGCTTCGCCGGGGGACGCGCCCAGCGTCGGCGCATGCAACCGGCTGCTCGTCTTCCGGGACTTCCTCGAACTCACGGGGTCATCGCCGCCGCATTGATGAGGCCGACCGCGATCGACGTACTCGCCGCGAAGATGCCCGCCGCCGAGACGTTCTCGGTGATCTGCTTCGAGATGCCGCCGACCACGGCCCGCGCGAGCAGGTAGGCCACGATCTGGATGACCGCGGCGACCGCGCCCCAGATGGCCGCGTCCGCGAGGCTCACGGAATGCGTGATCGCCGCATGCAGTGGCAGCGCGAGGCCGATGAGGGTGCCGCCGAATGCGGTCGATGCGGCGACATTGCCCTGGCGGATCAGGGTGAAATCGCGATGCGGAGTGATCATCGCGACCGCCAGCACGGCGACGATCAGGATCCCGAGCCCGGCAGCGAAATAGGCCAGGAAGGCGACGAAGCTCTGGGCATTGATGACTGCATTCATGGGTGCGTCCTTGAAGAAATGGGAACAGATGCGTCGCCCGCGGGCGCGTGGCGGTACGGCATAGGCCGCGCTCAGGTGATGTCGAGGTCGGCCTCGGTGAGGTCCAGCCCCACCGCGTAGGTGACGCAGAAGTCGTTCGGCCCCGAGTCCTCGCCGGTCACCAGCAGGAACTCCTCGCGGTCGAGCTCCGGCACGTGGCGGCCGTACACCATCGCGTAGTGCGTCAGGTCGTCGTCGCGCCGTGGCGGCGTGCCACGGTAGAGCACCTCGTCGAACGCCGTCGGGGGGATCTGCGGCCCGCCGTCCGGGCTCGTGACGCGCTGCCAGCGCTTGCCGGCGAACTCGATCTCTTGCGCGCCAAGATGCGGATTGCTCGTCACGAACTGCTGGAAATGTGCCTTCGTCGGCGGGTTCACCGTGTCGAAGAACACGAAGGCCTTGATCGACTCGATCAGCTCGCCGCAGGTCATCACCTGCACGTAGGCATCGTCCTCGAGATAGAAGCGATGCATCGCATAGCCGTCGCCGAGATCGATGTGGCCGTAGCAGGCGACGCCCTGGTGCCCCGCGGGCAGCTCGGCGCTCATCGCCCCCGGCGCGACCCGGTACAGCGTGCGGTCGAACTCGATGCGCCCGCCGATGCGGACGCCGAGCGGCAGCGCGTGGCGAAGGTCGCCGGTGGCAGGCGGAACCGGCGGCGGTTGCCGGCCGCCCCGACCCGTCAGCTTGTCGAGCCAGCTCATGCGGGCACGCCCGCGAGGCAGCGCAGCAGCGAGGCGTCGATGCGGCGCGCGGCCAGGTAGTAGACGACCGTGCCCGCGGGCACGGTCGCCGTGTCGGCCGGGTTGATCTGGGCGGCGCCCGTGCCGTGTCGCATGCCGATGAAGATGCCGCCGTGGCCCTTCAGGCAGGCGGCGACCTGCTGCACCGTCGCGTCGACGCCGTCGGGCACCACGAGGCTGAACTGCGCCTGCCCCTCATCGCTCGACAGCAGGTCCTGCGTGAGCGCGGAGCTGCCCGGGTCCTGCGCGGCGCGCGCGATCACCTCGGCCGTCATCGGGCGGGTGCACTCGACCTGCGGGTAGTGGCTCTTCACCAGCTTCGACGCCGCATCGCATTCGAAATGCGCGACCACGTGCGCCGAAGGCCGATGCGCCATCACCGCGAGCACGGCGGCGAGCGTCTGGTCGTCGGTCGGCGGATTGATGATGATCCGGCGCGCACGGGAGACTGCCGCGCGCGCGAACGACGAGGCATCGGCATAGGTGGCGATCGCGACGAAACGCATCTGCTCCGGCCGATGGTTCTCCCGAAGCTCCTCCGCCACCAGCACGAGGCCCTCGTCGTCGGTCGCGGTGTCGCTGAGCAGCAGGTCGACCAGCCGATCGGTCTCCGTGCCCCGCCAGCCCACCAGTACGGTATGGCCTTCCATCTCGTCGTAACGCATGCGTCCCTCCCGGTGGCGACGCCAGTAAGCCGAAAGCCCGACGCTCGTCTTCGTGAGCACCGCCGCGAAGAAGGCGACGGAGCCCGGCATCAGCAGAAAGGCCACCACCATCCGGCCGAGCGTGGTCTGCGGCGAGAGATCGCCGTAGCCGATCGTGGTCGCCGTGGTCATGTAGTAGTACGGAAACGCGTTCGGGGCGACGAGCCTGTCCTCGCCCGCCACCACCAGCAGCGCCCACGTCAGCAGCATGTGCGCCACCAGCGCGAGCACCACGGCGAGCCAGCTCACCCGCCGGATGTGCCGGCCGAGCGCCTTCCCGAGCCGTCCGAGGACCCACACGACCGCAGCGCGCTCAGTTCGTCGAATCGGTGCGCGGCACGCCGACCGGCTCCTGGTTCGGCGACAGCGTGGCATGGATCGTCGGCACCTCGTGCGCGAGCTGCGCCGGCTTTCGGAAGCGCGCCAAGACTGCGTCGGCGCTCGAGCTGTCCTCGAGCAGGCCGGCCGCGGCCAGCTTGCGGTTGAGCTCGCCGTCGCCAGACGTGGCATCGAGCTCCTCCGCGGCCTCCAGGCGCGCGCTGGTCTCCAGCTGCCGCTGCTTGATGCGCTCGAGCGATTCCAGCGCATTGCTCATGCCGCTGGTGGCACCCGCCGTGCGCGAGGCGATGGCCATCTGCGCCTTCTGCACCGAAGCCGTCGCCTTGACCGTGTCGACCTGCGTACGCAGCGCCTTCACCTGGCCCTCGGCCTTCGTGATCGTCGCCTTGAGCGTCACGATCGACTTGTCCAGGTGCGCCTTCGCGGCGAGTTCGCCCTGCTGCTCGGTCTCCAGCGGCGCGAGCTTGCCGGCGACCTCGCGCGCGAGTGCCTCGTCGTTCTTCGCGAGGGCGCCCTCGATGTAGCGCGTGTACTCGGCGATCTTCTGCTGGCGCGCCTCGATCTTCTGGTCGGCGAGCTTGCTCTGCGCCATCAGCTTGGCGAGCTCCTGCCGCGACTGGTTGAGCTGCGTGCTCGTGTCACGGATCTCCTGATCGAGGATGGTGATCGCGTTCTTGTCGACGACGGCCTGGCCGGCCTCGTGGGAGGCACCGCGGAACAGCGTGAACAGCTTGGACAGGATTCCCATGGCAGGCCTCAGGCGAAGAAGGACTTGAGCGATTCGGCGGCGTCGATCGTGTTGATCGCGAGAGCCTGCAGCTCCTCGTCGACGTCATCGGCGCAGGACGCGGCCGACAGCTCGCCGAAGACGATGTAGGTGTCGCGGCCGTCGATCTGCGTCAGACCGAGGTTCGACAGCGGATTGATCGGATTGATCCGCATGCAGGCCTCGTTGAAGCCCGCGCGATCCTTCACCTGCGAGGCGTCGACGAGGATCGTCGACACGAAGATCTGCGAGCCCGATGCCGCGACGACCACCTGCATGTCGCCGTATTCGTGCATCGTCACGTTGATCGCCGGATCGGATGAATCGATCAGCTGCACGGTGATCTGCGGGTTGCCCTCGTACTTCTGGATGAGCTGCTCGTAGAGGTCCCGGGTGCTGCACTCGGTCATTGGAGGTTCCTGGTGGAGGGATCGGGCATGGGCGGACGGTGGACAGGTTAGCGGCGAAAGGCGCTCGCCGCAGCGGCCGTCCGATTGTGCAGCACGGATGCGTCGCGGCGCCTGTGGCGGACGGGATGGTCGCTCGGGAAGCACGCGACTCAGCGCGGCACGTGCCCTCCGGTGCTCCACCGGACGCCGCACGCATATCCGGCAGTCGGTGCAGGCGCTCGTCGGCTTGCGCAGCTTCCGATGCACCCACGTGATGGGCCGGGACAACTACGCGACGGATGCCGATCTCGCCGCGCGAGGTGGAGGGTGTCGAGCGTGTTCGACACATCGCTGATGATCAGCGGGCCGTCCGCCAGCAGCCGGGGCCGCGCCGCCGACAGGAAACAAAAAACCCGCCACAAGGGCGGGTTTCGTTCAGCCTCGAGGGATCTGCAGCATCTCGAAGCGATGTAGTGGTGCCCAGGAGAGGACTCGAACCTCCACGGTTTTACCCGCTAGTACCTGAAACTAGTGCGTCTACCAATTCCGCCACCTGGGCCCGGCCGGTGACGTGGTCGCCGGCGAGGGCGCAAATTCTCGCCCCGGCGGCCGGATGTGTCAATGGCGCGTGCACGTCGGCCCGGTCGCGGCCGCTGAGACCTCCCGGGGCGATGCTGGCCCGATCCCGCGCGCACGTAGAATCCCATGCGAAATCGCTCTCCCGCGGGCCGTGCCCGCGCCCTCGCGAGCGCCGCTCGCGTCGCCACCCGGACGTCCATGACCGACTCCCCCCGCTCCACGTTCCACGGCTTCGAGCAGATCCCGCTGCGCGAGTATGCCGAGCGCGCCTACCTCGATTACTCGATGTACGTGGTGCTCGACCGCGCCCTGCCCTTCATCGGCGACGGGCTCAAACCCGTGCAGCGCCGAATCGTCTACGCCATGAGCGAGTTGGGGCTCAATGCGGGCGCCAAGCCGAAGAAGTCCGCGCGCACCGTGGGTGACGTGATCGGCAAGTTCCATCCGCACGGGGACTCGGCCTGCTACGAGGCGCTGGTGCTGATGGCGCAGCCGTTCTCGTACCGCTATCCGCTGATCGAGGGCCAGGGCAACTTCGGCTCGCAGGACGACCCCAAGTCGTTCGCGGCGATGCGCTACACCGAGAGCAAGCTGACGCCGATCGCCGAAGTGCTGCTGGGCGAGCTCGCGCACGGCACGGTCGACTGGGATCCGAACTTCGACGGCACGCTCGAGGAGCCGAGCTGGCTGCCCGCGCGCCTGCCGCACCTGCTGCTCAACGGCACCACCGGCATCGCCGTGGGCATGGCGACGGACGTGCCGCCGCACAACCTGCGCGAGGTGGTGAGCGCCTGCGTGCGCCTGCTCGACGATCCCGATGCGACCACGAACGACCTGTGCGAGCACGTGCAGGGGCCGGATTACCCGACCACGGCCGAGATCATCACGCCGCGCGCCGACATCCTGCAGATGTACGAGACTGGCTGCGGCTCGATCCGCGCCCGCGGCACGTGGATCAAGGACGGCCCGAACCTCGTCATCACCGCCCTGCCCTACCAGGTCTCGCCGAGCAAGGTGATCGAGCAGATCGCCGCGCAGATGCGCGCGAAGAAGCTGCCGTGGCTCGAGGACATCCGCGACGAGTCCGACCACACGAACCCGACCCGGATCGTGCTGGTGCCGCGCAGCAACCGCGTCGACGCCGAGCCGCTGATGGGCCACCTGTTCGCGACGACGGATCTGGAGCGCACGTACCGCGTCAACTTCAACATCATCGGGCTCGACGGCAAGCCGCAGGTCAAGGGCCTGAAGGCCTTGCTGACCGAATGGCTGCAGTTCCGCAGCGACACGGTGACGCGCCGCCTGACGCATCGCCTCGAGCGCGTGGAGCGCCGCCTGCACCTGCTCGAAGGCCTGCTGGTCGCGTTCCTCAACCTCGACGAGGTGATCCGCATCATCCGCACCGAGGACGAGCCGAAGCCCGTGCTGATCGCGCGTTTCGGCCTGACCGAGGAGCAGACCGACTACATCCTCGAGACGCGCCTGCGCCAGCTGGCGCGGCTGGAAGAGATGAAGATCCGCGGCGAGCAGAAGGAGCTCGCCACGGAGCGCGAGCGTATCCAGGGGATCCTCGGCAGCCGCGCGAAGCTGCGCAAGCTGATCAAGGACGAGCTCCTCGCCGACGTGAAGAGGTTCGGCGACGAGCGCCGCTCGCCGCTGGTCTCGCGTGGCGCGGCGCAGGCCATCAGCGAGAGCGAGCTGGTCGCGAGCGAGCCGATGACGGTGGTGGTGAGCTCGAAGGGCTGGGTGCGCGCGGCGAAGGGCCACGAGATCGATGCGGCAGGCCTGTCCTACCGCGAGGGCGACGAGCTGCTCGCGGCGGTGCGCACCCGCAGTACGGCGCAGGTGGCCTTCCTCGATTCGACGGGCCGCAGCTATTCGGCCGTCGTCCATTCCCTGCCATCCGCGCGCGGCAATGGCGAGCCGCTGACAGGCCGCTTCTCGCCGCCGCCGGGCGCCTCGTTCCAGGCCGTCGCGAGCGGCGACGCGGAGCAGACCTTCGTGCTCGCCACCAGCCACGGCTATGGCTTCGTGACGAAGTTCGACAACCTCGTCGGCCGCAACAAGGCTGGCAAAGCGATGCTCTCGCTGACGCCGGGCGCGCACGTGCTGCAGCCGGCCGTGGCGCCGATCGTGAAGGGCTCACGCGTGGTGGTGGCGACGAGCGCCGGCCACGTGCTGGTGTTCCCCATCGGCCAGCTGCCGGAGATGGACCGCGGCAAGGGCAACAAGATGATCGACATCCCGAAGTCCAAGCTCGGTACCGAGCGCGTGGTGGACGTCGTCGTCGTGGCACCGGACAACTCGCTGCTGGTGCTCTCGGGCGCACGCACGATGACGCTCGGCTACAAGGAACTCGAGGCCTACATGGGCCAGCGCGGCGCGCGTGGCGGCCTGCTTCCGCGTGGCTGGCAGAAGGTGGAAGGCCTGATGGTCGAGTAGCGCCGCTGCCTGCAGGCCGCCATGCGGCATGGTGCCTCGAAACGACGGGGCTCGACGAGCGGCCCGCAGCGATGCGGGCCGTTCCGTTTCGTACGTCGGGTGCTCGTGATTCGACCGCGGGGCTCGTCGGTCGCAGGCAACGCGGGATACTGAAACCCGCGCACACCCCCTCCCCGCGGTGGCACCCGCATGCTGCAATGCCTCGTTCCCGACGGAGACGAGACATGGACGCGGCATTCTGGCATTCGCGCTGGCAGGAATCGCGCATCGGCTTCCACCAGGACCGGCCGACGCCGCTGATGCTCAAGCACTGGCCGTCGCTCGCGGCCACGGCCGGCGAGCGCGTCTTCGTGCCGCTCTGCGGCAAGTCGCTCGACATGGCCTGGTTCGCCTCGCAGGGGCTGCGCGTACTTGGGGTGGAACTGTCGCCGATCGCGATTGCCGAGTTCTTCGACGAGCACGGCTTGTCGCCGACCGTCGAGCGCTCGCCACTCGGCGTCCACCATCGCGCAGGCCCGATCGAGATCATCGAGGGCGACGCGTTCGCGCTCGACGCGGCCGCGCTCGCCGACTGCAGCCTGGTCTTCGACCGTGCCGCACTGATCGCGCTGCCTGCCGAGCTGCGCGTACGGTATGCCGAACGCCTGTACGCGCAGCTGCCCCCGGGCTGCCGCGGCCTGCTGGTCACCCTCGAATATCCGCAGCACGAGAAAGCCGGCCCGCCGTTCGCCGTGCACGCCGACGAGGTGCATACGCTTTTCGGTCGGGACTGGCGGGTCGACCGCCTCGAGCAGCGCGACATCCTCGACACGCAGCCGGCCTTCCGCGATGAGGGCGTGTCCGCCCTGTCGACGTCCGTCTACCGGATGGAGCGCCGCTGACGGAATCGCGCGGCTAACATCGCCGACAACGACACGGTGATGGACGGCGGCATGCGCATCGGCAGGATCCTCAAGCGGCTCGCGATCGTCGTCGTGGCGCTCATCGCGGCGGTGGTGCTCGCCATCTGGCTGCTGATGCGCGGCAGCCTGCCGCGGCTCGACGGTCGCGAGGCATTGGCCGGGCTCGGTGGACCGGCGCGCATCGAGCGCGATGCACTCGGCGTGGCCACGGTGAGCGCGGGGGGCGAGATCGACGCGATGCGCGCGCTCGGCTACGTGCACGGGCAGGAGCGCTTCTTCGAGATGGACCTGATGCGCCGACTCGCGGCCGGCGAGCTCGCTGCACTGTTCGGCGAGCGCGCGCTCCCGCTCGACCGCGAGCACCGCCGCGACCGCCTGCGTGCACGCCTGCGCGCGACGCTGCCGGCAACCCTCGGCGCGGAGGCGGCCCTCGTGCGCGCCTATGCGGAAGGCGTGAACGCCGGTGTGGGCGCGCTGCGCACCCGGCCCTGGCCCTACCTGCTGCTGCGTCGTGAGCCCGCGCCGTGGCGCGAGGAGGATTCCGCCCTCGTCGTCTATGCCATGTACTACGACCTGCAGGACGCGGCCGGCCGCCAGGAGCGCCTTCGCGCGGACGCACGGCCGCACCTGCCGGCGGCGGTGTACGCGCTGCTGACGCACGCCGGCAGCAGCTGGGATGCGCCGCTGCAAGGTGCGTCGCGCGGCGATGCCGTGCTCCCGGGTCCCGAAGTCGTCGACCTGCGGCGCACGCCCGCGGGCTCCAGAACCGCGCCGGCGCGACGCGAGCGCGCCGAGGTCGGCAGCAACAACTTCGCGGTCGCCGGATCACTCACCGCGGACGGCCGCGCGATCGTGGCCGACGACATGCACCTCAAGCTGCGCGCGCCGAACATCTGGTACCGCGCGCGCCTGCGCTATGCCGATCCGCGCGCGCCCGGCGGCCGGGTCGACGTCGCCGGGTTCAGCCTGCCCGGCGTGCCGGGCATCGTCGTCGGCAGCAATACGCACGTGGCCTGGGGCTTCACCAACAGCTACGGCGACTGGGTCGACTGGCTGCGGATCCCCGACTGCACGCGCGCGCGGTGCGCCGGGCGGCGGATCGTGCAGGAACGCATCGACGTCGCCGGCGGCGCGAGCGTGATCGAAGCGGTGCACGAGAGCGACTGGGGCCCGATCGAGGCGTATCGCGCCGACGGCACGGCTCTCGCGCGGCGCTGGGTGGCGCATGTGCCGGGCTCGGCGAACCTCGGCGTACTCGCGATGGCACGCGCGCGGTCGCTCGACGAGGCCATGGCGGTGGCCGACCGCGCGGGCATGCCAGCGCAGAACCTCGTCGTGGGCGATCGCGACGGGCGCATCGGCTGGCGCCTGATCGGGCCGGTGCCGCAGCGCGCAGCCGGCTGCCGGCCGACGGAGCTCTCCGATCCGCGCGCCTGCCCGCCCTGGGGGATCGCATCGAAAGGCGCGCCGGCCGTGCTCGATCCGGCGGACGGCCGCGTGTGGACCGCGAATGCACGCGTGGTCGATGGCGAGATGCTCGCCCGCATCGGCGACGGCGGGTACGTGACCGCGGTGCGCGCCCGGATGATCCGCGACGGCCTGCAGGCGCGCACGCGCTTCACCGAGCGCGACCTGCTGGCGATCCAGCTCGACGACCGCAGCCTGTTCCTGCAGCGTTGGCACGCGCTGCTGCAGGCCTCGGCGCGACGCGGCGCCCCCGGCAGCGCCCTGCGCGCGCTGGCCACCGCGGCACCGACGCTGGAGCCGCGCGCCGCGGGCGAGGCGGTGGGGTATCGGCTGGTGCGCGCATGGCGAGAGCGCGTCAGCGCACGCATGGCCGACGGCCTTCTGGGGCCTGCGCGCCGCGCGCTCGGCCCGAAGGCGGAGCTCCCGGAGCCGCTGCAGTTCGAGGGCGTGGCCTGGCCGCTCGCGACGCAGCGCCCGCTGCACCTGCTGGATCCCGCCTACGCCTCGTGGGATGCGCTGTTCGAGGCGGCAGCGGCCGACGTGCGCGACGAGCTCGCCCCGCGCGGTGCGCTGGCAGCGCGGACCTGGGCCGAGCGGAACACGGCGTCGATCTGCCATCCGCTCGCGGACGCGCTTCCCCTCGGCAGGCGGCTGCTCTGCATGCCCGCCGATCCGTTGCCCGGCGACACACTCACGCCGCGTGCGCAGGGGCCGGACTTCGGCGCGTCGCAGCGCATGGTCGTCGCACCGGGCCACGAGGCCGACGGCATCGTGCACATGCCGGGCGGCCAGAGCGGAAACCCGCTCTCCCCGTTCTGGGGCGCGGGCCATGCCGACTGGGTGCAGGGCCGACCGACGCCGTTTTTGCCAGGCGCGACGCGCCATGCGCTGGAGCTGGCGCCGGCGGCACGCTGACGCCCTGCCGGCGGGCGCATCGGTGCGCGGAGCTGATGCGAGCAACCCGTCTCCCGATGCCGTCCGCCCGTTTGCAAGCCCGCGCGGCACGCCGACCGCAACCCGTCTTCGGGTCGACCGTCATCCCACGTGGCTGCGTGACGCAACGGCAGCTCTACGTGGCAGCGCCGACCCGCGCGACGAGACGACAGGCCGCGTGACGGATGACCCTCAGCCCACCTTCAACGCGGCGTGCGCCTCGCCCTGCGCGCGCTCGTTGCAATGCACGAGCAACGGCAGCAGCTCCTGGAACGGCATCGGGCGGCCGAGCAGGTAGCCCTGCACCTCGTCGATGCGCCGCTCGCGCAGCCAGTCGAGCTGGAGGGCGGTTTCCACGCCCTCGGCCACCGTGCGGATGTCGAGCGCATGGGCGAGGCCGATGATCGAGTTGCAGATCGCGGCATCGTCCTCGTCGGAGCCGAGGTCGCGCACGAACGAGCGGTCGATCTTCAGGCGGTCGATCGGGAAGCGCTTGAGGTAGGCGAGCGACGAATAGCCGGTGCCGAAGTCGTCGATCGAGAAGCTCACGCCCATCGCGGCGATCTGGCGCATGAGCTCGATCGCGCGCTCCGGGTCCTGCATCAGCAGGCCCTCGGTGATCTCGAGCTCCAGCACCTCGGCCGGCAGGCTGTGCTGCTCGATCGTCTCGCGGACGTGGCGCACGAGCTCGTCGTTGAACTGCGCCGGCGAGACGTTCACCGCGACGCGCAGGTGGCCGAGCCCCGCGCCGGCGAGCTCGCGGTAGTGGCGGGCCGCCTGGTGCAGCACGCGACGGCCGAGCTCGACGATGAGCCCGCTCTCCTCGCAGACCTGGATGAACTCGCCGGGCAGCACCAGCCCGCGCTCGGGATGCTGCCAGCGCACCAGCGTCTCGAGCGCGACGGGTCGCTCGTCGCTGTCGAACAGCGGCTGGAAGACCGGCACGAACTGGTCGAGCTCGAGTGCCTGGCGCAGCTGCGCCACCAGTTGCACGCGGCGCGAGACGCCCTCGACGAATTCGCTCTGGAACGAGACCGCGCGGTTGCGGCCCTGGCGCTTGGCCTGGTGCATCGCGAGGTCGCCGTGCTTGAGCAGCGTCTCGACGTCGCGGCCGGCGTCCGGGAAGCGGCACCAGCCGATGCTCGCGGTGAGCGTCTGCGGCGAGCCGGCGACGTCGATCGGCTCGGCGAGCGTCTGCGTGATGCGGCGGATCACCTCGCAGGCGCCGTTCTCGCCCTGCTGCTCGGTCAGCACGATCACGAACTCGTCGCCGCCGAAGCGCGCGACGGTGTCGGTCTCGCGTGCGACCGCACGCAGGCGCGAGGCCACCTCGCGCAGCACCTGGTCGCCGGCGCTGTGGCCGAGCGTGTCGTTGACGAGCTTGAAGTCGTCGAGGTCGACGAAGATCAGCGTGACCTCGCGGCCGTAGCGCTGCGCATTGAGCAGCGCCTGCTGCAGACGGTCCTGCAGCAGCTGGCGGTTGGGCAGGTCGGTGAGCTCGTCGTGCGTGGCGCGGTAGGCGAGCCGCGACTCGTAATCCTGGCGCTCGCTGAGGTCGATCATGCCGCCGACCATGCGGATCGCCCGGCCGGTGGCGTCGCGGAGGATGAAGCCACGGTCGAGCACGACGGCGTAGCTGCCGTCGCCGCAGCGGTAGCGGTACTGCTCCTGCCATTCGGCGGCGTCGCCGTCGATCGCGCCGTAGACACCGCCGACCACGCGGTCGCGGTCGCTCGGGTGGATGCGCGTGGACCATTCCTCGGCCGTCTCGACCGGCGACGGGAGCGTGCCGAACTGCGTGTAGTAGCTCTCGCTCCACCAGATCGTGCCGGCGACGAGGTCGTAGTCGTAGACGGCGTCGCTGGTGGCTCGCGCGACGAGGCGGAAGCGCTGCTCGGCCTGTTCGCGCTCGGTGACGTCCTGCGCGGCGACCAGGCGCGCGTTGCGGCCCTCGAACTCGATGTCGTGGCTGAAGACCGCCATGCGCATCGAGCGGCCGTCCTTGTGCAGGTGCGTCCACAGCTGGCCCTGCGGACGCTCGCGCGAGGGCATGCCCGCGGCCACGCGCAGCGCCTCGAATTCCTCGGGGGGCCGGATCGACAGCATGCTCGCGCCGACGAGCTCGTCGTGCGCATAGCCGTAATGCGCGACCATCGCATCGTTCACCGCGAGGAATTCGAGCGTGTCGCGGTCGAATACCCACATCGGCAGTGGGTTGTGCTCGAAGAGGAAGCGGTATTCGGCTTCGACCGCAAGCGCGCGCTCGCGCGCGGAGACCGTCTCGGTGATGTCCTGCTGCACGCCGCGGACGCTGACGCGGCCGTCGTCGGCCACGACGCGCTGGCCCCGCGAGATGATGCGCCTGCGCTCGCCGTCGAGCCGGCGGATGCCGAACTCGGCCTGCTGCATGCCACCTTCGGCCAGCAATGCCTCGATCTGCACACGGATAGCGGGGAGATCCTCGGCATCGATCCGTTCGAAGATGCGGTCGATGTGGACGGCCATCGGGGCGTTTCCGAACCCGAAGTTGCGGGCCGCCTCCGGGGAAAGCCGTGTCTCGCCCGTTGCCACGTCCCACTCGTACTCGCCGACGCAGGCGAGGGCCTGCGCCTGCTGCAGGCGCTCGTCGTTCACGCGGAGCGCGCCGAGGGTGGCCTGCAGGCGCGCGATCAGCCGCGACTGCTCGGACTGCGCATGGTCGAAGCGGCGCACCAGCCAGCCCCAGGCGGCCGCCATCAGCAGCGCGATGCCGAGGGTGCCGGCGGCCGTCCGCATCCACATCGCGAAGATGCTGCGGCGCTCGGTGCCGACGAGCACCGCGAGCGGCAGGCCCTCGAGCCGGCGGAAGAAGTAGTCGCGCTCCAGGCCGTCGACCACGCTCGGGCCGGTGTACTGCCCCTCGACGAGGCGCAGGTGCTCGGGCGCGAACATGCCCGAGCGGTCGAGCGACCGCCCGAAGAATTCGGCATTGCGGCTGGAGCGGCCGAGCAGCACGCGGTCGCGGTGCACCAGGCTCACGAAGTCCCCTGGCCCGAGGTCGTAGCCGGATACGGCATCGGAGATCAGCCAGGGATCGATGCGCGCCGAAACCACACGGTCGCCGACGCGGCGCGCGACCGGCACGCGCCAGGCCTTCCCCTGCCGGACCGGCAGGCCGATCCAGATGCCCCGCGCCGGCACGTGCGGCGCAGCCGACGCCGGGCGTACGGCCGCATCGTGCATCGGGATGGTCCAGCGCGCCGACGGCCCCGCGGTGGGCACTGCCGCGAGCTGCGATTCGACGAGGAACAGCCGGTCCCGGAGCTGGCGCTCCACTGCATCGGCCACGAGCCGCGTCTTGATGTCGCGCGCGGCCTGGAACTGCCGGTATTCGGCTGTGATCAGCAGCACCGCCATCGCCGGAAGCAGCGCCGCGAGCCCCCAGCCGATCGCGAGCAGACGCATGCGCTGCAGCTCCCGGGGCGCCTGCGGGCCGCCCTCGGCGATGCCGCGATTCGCGTCGGTCGTGGTCATCCGGTACGTGCTCCCTTCCCTCGCCCAACCCGCGGCGGCCGCCGGCGGGTCGCCGGGGGTCGCGCGGGCTGCGCAGTCCCCGTCGTTAACGGAAGCGGGCGCACCGGCTTGAGGCCCGGTGCCGACGCCGCGGCGCGCACCGGGCGACCGCCGTCACACCGCGGCGAGGTGGACGCCGGCCACGGAGCGGCCCGAAGGGTCCGCGGCCGCGGCGAAGGCGGCATCCCAGGCGATGGCCGCGGGCGACGAGCAGGCGATCGACTTGCCGCCCGGCACGGTGCGGGCGCAGGCCTCGCCGGGGAACAGGTCGTCGAAGATCCGCCGGTACAGGCAGGCCTCCTTCGTGGCCGGTGGGTTCACCGGATAGCGCACCGGCGCCTCGGCGAGGTCGGCATCGCCGACCTCCGCCTCGGCATGCGCCTTGAGCCCGTCGATCCAGCCGTAGCCGACGCCGTCGCTGAACTGCTCCTTCTGGCGCCACAGGATCGAGTCGGGCAGCCAGCCGGCGAAGGCCTCGCGCAGCACCGCCTTCTCGATGCGCCCACTGCCGGCCATCTTCGCGCGCGCGTCCATCGACATCGCGACGTCGAGGAACTCGGTGTCGAGGAACGGCACGCGGGCCTCCACGCCCCAGGCCATCATCGACTTGTTCGCGCGCAGGCAGTCGTACTGGTGCAGCGCGTCGAGCTTGCGGACGGTCTCGGCGTGGAATTCGCGGGCGTCGGGCGCCTTGTGGAAATAGAGGTAGCCGCCGAAGACCTCGTCGCTGCCCTCGCCCGAGAGCACCATCTTCACGCCCATCGCGCGGATCCGCCGTGCGAGCAGGTACATCGGCGTCGATGCGCGGATGGTGGTGACGTCGTAGGTCTCGACGTGCCGGATCACCTCGGCCAGTGCGTCGATGCCCTCCTCGACCGTGTAGTGGAAGGCGTGGTGCACGGTGCCGAGCGCGTCGGCCGCGATGCGCGCGGCAGCGAGGTCGGGCGAGCCCGGCAGGCCGATCGCGAACGAATGCAGGCGCGGCCACCAGGCCTCGCTGCGGTCGTCGTCCTCCACGCGCTGGCGTGCGAAGCGCGCGGCGACGGCGGCGACCAACGACGAGTCCAGCCCGCCGGAAAGCAGCACGCCGTAGGGCACGTCGCTCATCAGCTGGCGGCGCACGGCCTGCTCGAACGCGATACGCAGGTCCTCGAGGGCGACCTCGCGCCCTGCCGTGGCGTCGTAGTCGCGCCAGTCGCGATGGTGGAAGCGCGCCGGTGTCCCGGTGGCGCTGTCGAGGTAGTGGCCCGGCGGGAACGGCGCGACGTCGGCGCAGGTACGCGCGATCGCCTTCATCTCCGAAGCGACCCACGTGCGACCGTCCGCATCGTGCCCCCAGTAGAGCGGGCAGACACCGATCGGGTCACGTGCGATGAGGTAGCGGCCCTCGGCCGCGTCCCACAGCGCGAAGGCGAAGATGCCGTTGAGGCGGTCGAGCCAGGTCGCCGGCTCCTGGCCCGTGGCATGCAGCGCGTTGATGACCTCGCAGTCGGATTCGGTGCGGAAGTCGTAGTCGGCCTCGTGCGTACGGCGCAGCTCGCGATGGTTGTAGATCTCGCCGTTGACCGCGAGCACGCGACGCCCGTCCGCCGAGACGATCGGCTGCGCGCCGCCGACGGGGTCGACGATCGCGAGGCGCTCGTGCACCAGCAGCGCGCGCGGCTCGGCGTGCACGCCGCTCCAGTCGGGGCCGCGGTGGCGCTGGCGCGCAGACATCGCGAGGGCCAGCGGGCGCAGCGGGCGCAGGTCGGCGCCGGGGCGGAGGTCGAAGCAGGCGAGGATCGAACACATGGCGGGCGTCCTTTTCGGGGGTCGGGAAAAACGAAAAGGCCCGCACTTTTCAGTGCGGGCCTTGGTGGTCGATGAGCGTCAGGTATGCGCGCTAATCGCCGGCCCGCGGGCGGCTGGCGTTATTGCGATTGTTATTGACGCGCGCGACCGGCTGCCCCGGGTGGGCAGTCGAGAGGTCGCGGGCGGCGAAAGACGTCATGGGCCCGATCCTGCGCCCGATCGCGTGGATACGCAATTCACGGCGCGGCCGTCCGTCGGCTCAGGCCATCGAATGCAGGCCGACGAGATTTCCCTCGGTGTCCTTGACCAGGACGATATGGCCGTACTCGCCGATCGACATCTTGGGCCGCACCAGCGTGCCGCCGGCCGCTTCGGCGCGCGCGCCCTCGACGGCGCAGTCGTCGCAGCTGAAGTAGACCAGCGTGCCGCCCACGCCCGCGCGCATGCCGTCGAACTTCACCAGCGCACCCGACGCACCCCAGGTCTCCTGCGACATCTCGAAGGCGTACATCTCCAGGCCGTCGGCGGTGAGCAGGTGCAGCTGCGTCTGGAACACCGCCTCGTAGAACGCGCGGGCACGCGCCATGTCGTCCACGTAGATCTCGAACCAGCCGACGGGATTGGCCTTCATCGCGACACTCCTTGATGGGAGCCCGGATGCTAGGGTCGGGAAGGACGCGCCGGAACGCCGTCGGTCGCCGCCACCTTCCGCGTGGTGCGCGGGCACCGCCACTGTCCCGTGGTCGTCAGGCGGCGATCGCATCGCCGGCATGGGGGAGCACCCGCGCGAGGTCCTCGATGAACCCCGCATACGCGGCCTCGCCGTCACCCATCGGCTGACGGAGCACCCACGACGGATGCACCGTCGCGAGCAACGGCACCCCGCCGGGGCCCTGCTGCCAGGTCCCGCGCTCCCTCATGAGCGCGAAGCTCCGGCCCATGAGGGCCTGCGCGGCGGTCGCGCCGAGGCAGACGATCGCGCGCGGCCGCAGCAGCGCGAGCTCGCGCTCCAGCCACGGGCGGCACGCCTGCTGCTCGGCGGCGTTCGCGCGCTCGTGCAGGCGCCGCTTGCCGCGCTGCTGGAACTTGAAGTGCTTCACCGCGTTGGTGACGTAGCAGCGCCCGCGATCGACGCCGATGTCCGCCAGTGCGCGATCGAAGAGGCGGCCGGCCGGGCCGGTGAACGGCCGACCGGTCAGGTCCTCCTCGTCGCCCGGCTGCTCGCCGATGAAGACGATCGGCGCATCGGCCGGTCCCTCGCCTGCCACCGCCTGCGTCGCCGGTTGCCAGAGCGGGCAGCCGCGGCACGCGCGAACCGCGGCGGCGAGCCCGGCGAGGCCCTCGGTCGGAGCCGGCGCGAAGACGGGTGCGGGCAACACGCGACGCGGCGGCTCGGGTGCGCGCTCGACCATCGCATGCACGCGCTCACCCGCCTCGCGCATCAGCCGCGGCAGCTCCTGCGCCTCGGGCAGGCCGCGCCAGAACCGTTGCGGCATTTCCGCACGCATCGCTCTCGGATTCAGCCGCGCCGGATTGAAGATGCTCGCGTAGTAGCGGCGCCAGAGCGCCTCGCCGGCATCGTCGGGCGGTACGTCGCCGCGTGAACCGCCCCCGCCCATCGCGAGTTCCGTGCCGTCCCATGTCGCGCTCCGCTCGGGGGTCACGATCGCCCAGCGCATGCCGGCGAAGCGACGCATGAAGAACGGCGCGACGAGGTCGAGGACCTGGTGGTCGGGCTCGTACCAGGCGACGAACGTGTTCGCCTCGCCGGGCACTTCGCGAAAGCGCACGAAGGCCTTGGCCTTGTGCGCATCGCGCGTCACCGCCTTCTCCAGCTGCTGGGCGCGGCGCACGTCGGGGTCGGCGGCGAAGTCGAGCAGGTCGCGCTCGCCTTCGGCGATGCGCCACAGCAGGCGGTACATCAGCGCGTGCCGATCGCCATCGCGATGCGCGAGCACGTGCCGCGCGAGGTCGAGGAAGGCGCGTCCTACGCGGGGCGCCTCACGGATCGCGGGGGCGGTCTCGACCGGCGTCGCCGCGAGCAGCCCGCCCGCCGACACGCTCCAGTCGAGCATTTCCGGCGCGATCCCCGCCATGAGCGCGGCCCGCGCCTGCGCGCGCCAGGCATCGACGTCCCACGGCGGATCGACCGTCGCGCGCCACATGTCAGAACAGCGACGCCTGCAGCGGCTGCGGCGCGAGCCGCGCACGCAGCTGGTCGGGGCGATCGAGCAGGCCCTGCGGATGGTGGTCGAGCGTCTGCACCCAGGGCGACACGCGCTTGAGGCTCACGCCGAGCCGAGCGAGATCGGCCAGCCGCAGCCGCGCGAAGCGCCGGGAAGCGAGCACGCGCTTCACGGTCTTCGTGCCGAGCCCCGGCACGCGCAGCAGGCGCTCCTTCGCCGCGGTGTTGACGTCGATCGGGAACACCTCGGGATGGCGCAGCGCCCAGGCGGTCTTCGGATCGATGTCGAGGTCGAGCATGCCGCCGGCCTCGCGCGGCGCGATCTCGCCGACCTCGAATCCGTAGAAGCGCATCAGCCAGTCGGCCTGGTAGAGCCGATGCTCGCGCACCAGCGGCGGCGACTTCGACGGCAGCGCGACGGACGCGTCGGGAATCGGGCTGAAGGCCGAGTAGTAGACGCGCCGCAGCCGGTAGTTGCCGTAGAGATTCGCGCTGGTGTCGAGGATGGCGCGGTCGTCCGCCCCGTCGGCGCCGACGATCATCTGCGTGCTCTGCCCCGCCGGCGCGAACGCGGGCGCGCGTGACGGCGCCCTGGCGCGCTCCTCCTTCGACTCGTCGATGCGCCAGCGCAGCTGTCCCATCGCGCCGCGGATGCTGCCCACCGACTTCTCCGGCGCGAGCGTGGTGAGCGCGACCTCCGTCGGCAGCTCGACGTTGATCGACAGGCGATCGGCGTACTTCCCTGCCTGCGCGAGCAGCTCGGGCGAGGCCTCGGGGATCGTCTTGAGGTGAATGTAGCCGCGGAAGCCGTGGTCCTCGCGCAGGGCGCGCGCGACCTCCACGAGCAGCTCCATCGTGTGGTCGCCGTTCTTGATGATCCCGCTGGAGAGGAACAGGCCCTCGATGTAGTTGCGGCGGTAGAAGTCGAGCGTGAGCTGCACGACCTCGGCCGGCGTGAACTTCGCGCGCCGCACGTTGCTCGTGCGCCGGTTGATGCAGTAGGCGCAGTCGTAGATGCAGAAGTTCGTCAGCAGGATCTTCAGCAGCGAGACGCAGCGCCCATCGGGCGTGTAGGAATGGCAGATGCCCATGCCGCCCGTGCTGCCGATGCCGCCGGTGCCCAGCGAGTCACGCTTGATCGCACCGCTCGAGGCGCAGGAGGCGTCGTACTTGGCGGCGTCCGCGAGGATCGAGAGCTTCTCGATGACGTGCATGCCCACCCCGCAAGCCGTTGATGCGCAAGGTTAATCGGGCGCGATCTCAACCTCTGCGACGGCGGAGCCACGGCCGCATGCCCCGTTCAGCGATCGAGATCGAGGTCGGCGATCAGGCCGAGGTCGTCCCGGAAGCCGCGGTAGGCGACGTCCCGGCTGTCGCTGTCGCGCTGGCGCAGCACCCAGGAGGGATGCACCGTCGCGAAGCCGCGGCGGCCGCCCGGCAGCGCCTGCCACTGGCCGCGCTGCTTCATCAGCCCGAACTTCGGCCCGAACACGGCCTTCGCGGCCACGGCGCCCATCGCGATCACGACGTCGGGCCGCACGGTCGCCAGCTCGCGCTCGAGCCACAGGTGGCACGCCTTCTGCTCGGCGGGCGTCGGCGTCTTGTGGATGCGCGCCTTGCCGCGCGGCTCGAACTTGAAGTGCTTGACCGCGTTCGTGAGGTAGATGCGGTCGCGCTCGATCCCGAGCTCCTCGAGGGCGCGGGCGAAGAGCTGCCCCGCGGGCCCTACGAACGGATGCCCGGCCAGATCTTCCTTGTCGCCGGGCTGCTCGCCCACGATCATCACCCGCGCCCGTGCCGGCCCTTCGCCGAAGACCACCTGCGTGGCCGGCCGCCACAGGTCGCAGCGCTTGCAGCCGGCGGCCGCCGCGCGGAGCGCCCGCAGGCCGCGCCCGGCGGGCTCGGGCGCCGTGCCCTCGGGCACGCCGGCGTGCGGATCGGCCGGTGCGCGGCTGCGCGCCTGGCGTGCCGGCGCCGTCGCCCTGCCCTCGCGGCCGGTCGACGCGCCGGTGGGCATCAGGACGTTACCTCGAACATCGCCCGGTAGGCCGGTGCGACGTGCTGCACGAGCCGGGTCGACGGCAGTTCGACGGTGCGCATGCCTTCCGAGTAGCTGCCGATCTGGTACGGCGGGAACACGAAGCGCAGCGCGGTGATGCGGCCGGTCGCCCCGAGCACGGGCTCGAACACGGCGAAGTCGCCGGGCCCCGGCTCGGTGCCGCCGTCGATCATCGCGTTCGCCGTCCTGATCAGCTGCGAGCGCTCGCCGCCGGTGACGCCGTCGGCGTCGAGGCGCTGCGCGAGCTCGGCCTGCAGTTGCGTGCGCACCTCGTCGGAGATCGCCTTCCAGCTGGCCGGATCGGGGAACAGTTCGCCCACCGTGAGCCGGCGACCGCGGTCGGGCAGCCAGACCCAGCGCTGGATCATCGGTGCGCCGTGCGCGCCGCCCGTGTAGCTGCTGCCGTCGACCGCGAGCACCACCATCGACGGCGACTCGTGCTTGATCTTGAACTCCAGCGAGAGTTCGTACGGGCCGTCGCCGGCCGCCTTCGATCGCTCGCCGGCCGCTTCGACCACCTGCTGCCGCGCGTTCTCCGCATAGCGCCGGGCCTCGGACGCGAGGCCGGGATAGCGCGCGAGTTCCTTCGGATAGCTGATGCCGATGATGTGCGTGCCGGTGGTCTCCAGCACGTCCTCCAGCATCGGCCGAGGCGTCGTCGCGATCGGGGGTGTTGCACGCGAAGCGGCCGGTGCCTTGGCGGCCTCGCGCTCGCTGCAGGCGGCCATCAGGCACAGGGAAACGGCTCCTGCCAGGAGCGGCAGGCGGCGGCGGAGGGTGGGGTGCGGCATCGTGGACTCGGTCGAACGCGTCCACGCCAAATTAATGAGCCGCGTGTGATGCCCGCATCCACGCGAGCGCTTTTTTCGCGCGCTTTACCAGTCGGTGCGCGCGGGCAGCAGTGCGCGCAGCTCGGCGTCGGTGAGGTTGCGCCAGCGGCCGGGCTTGAGATGGCCGAGCTGCACGCTGCCGATGCGCACGCGCACGAGCGTCTTGACGCGATACCCGAAGTGCGCCGCCATCAGCCGGATCTGCCGGTTCAGGCCCTGCACGAGGATGATGCGGAAGCCGTACGGCCCGAGCTTGCGCACCTTGCACGGGAGCGTGGTCTGCCCGTGCACCGGCACGCCGCGCGCCATCGCGCGCACGAACTCCTCGGTTACCGGCTTGTTCACCGCGACCAGGTACTCCTTCTCGAGCTTGTTCTCGGCGCGCAGGATCTCGTTGACGATGTCGCCGTTGCTCGTGAGCAGGATCAGGCCTTCGGAGTCCTTGTCGAGCCGCCCGATCGGGAAGATGCGCTGCTCGTGCCCGACGAAGTCGACGATGTTGTCCTTGACGTCGCTCTCGGTCGTCGACGTGACGCCCACCGGCTTGTGCAGCGCGATGTAGACATGCCGGCGCTTGCCCGGCGCGGCCTTGCGCACCTGCAGCTTCTGGCCGTCGACGAGCACCTCGTCGCCTTCGGCGAGCTCCGCGGCGAGCCGCGCACGCAGTCCGTTGACCGTCACCCGCCCTTCCGCGATCAGCCGGTCCGCCTCGCGGCGCGAGCAGAAGCCGGTGTCGGCGATGTACTTGTTCAGGCGCATGGACGGATCAGACGGCGGCGTGCGGGCCGGCATGCTGGCACAACCGGCCGCGGGCTGCAGGCGCGGGACGCACGCGTCAGCTCACGCGAGCACGTCGTCGTAGTCCGGATGCCGCCTGGACCAGGCGGCCGCGTACGAGCAGACGGGCCGCACGCGCAGGCCTTCGGCGCGGGCGTGCTCGAACGCCGCGCGCACCAGGTCCCCCGCGATGCCGCGGCCGCCGATCGCATCGGGCACGCCGGTGTGCGTGAGCTCGAGCACGTCGCCGCTGCGGTGGTAGCTCACCTCGGCATCGTGGCCGTCGACCTGCACGTGGAAGCGGGAGGCATCGGGTTCGTGCTGGACCTGCATGGCGTTCTCGCATGGCGGGAAAGGTCGCCGGTGTAGCAGCCCGGCCCTGCAGGCCGGGTGATCGTCAGCCCAGCGGTGACATCAGCTCGCGCAGGAAATGCTGGCCGACACGTGCGTCCATCAGCAGCATGAACAGCACGCCGTACACCGCGCCCGACAGATGGGCATTGTGGTTCACGTTGCCGCCGCCGCGCCGGTCCATCCACCACGAATAGCCCACGTAGCCGAGGCCGTAGAGAACGGCCGGGATGGGGATCGGGATGAAGATGAGCATCCACGGCTTGAGCAGGATCGAGGCGAACAGCACCGCCGAGACCGCGCCCGACGCGCCGAGGCTGGCATAGCGCGCATCGCCACGGTGCCGCAGGTAGCTCGGCAGGATCGCGACCACGATCGCCGAGAGGTAAAAGAGAACGAAGCCGACGGGCCCGATGATCCCGCCGATGGCCTGCTCCGCGAGCCGGCCGAAGAAGAACAGCGTGATCATGTTGAACAGCAGGTGCTGCCAGTCGGCATGCACGAAGCCATGGGTGACGAGTCGGTCGAACTGGCCGCGCGCGACGCCGGGCGGCCACAATGTGAGCCGGTCGAGCAGCTTCGTGCGCTCGAACGCGGCCCAGGAGATCGCGACGGTGATGCCGATCAGGAGGTAGGTCAGCATCGGTCAGGCCGCCGCCCGGTAGTGGTCCTGCATCGGGTAGCGCTTGGCGTACAGCCCGAATATCGCGGCCACCACCAGTGCGAAGCCGGCGAAGAAGAACATCAGGAAGGCGTTCTCGCTCAGGCCCATGGCGGCGACCTGCGCGGAGACCGTGTCGTTGCGCAGCGCCGTGTTGGTCAGCAGCACCCACAGGTTGCCGACGGTCACCGACAGCAGCCAGAAGGACATGATCGTGCCCTTCATCGGCTGAGGCGCCTGGCTGTAGGCAAACTCCAGCCCGGTCGCGGAGACGAGCACCTCGCCGAAGGTGAGCAGCGCGTACGGCAGCACCTGCCAGACGATCGACACCGGGTCGCCGCCGTCGAGCGCGAGCTGCAGCGCGCCGGCCACGATCCAGGCCAGCCCGGAGAACGCGATGCCCCAGCCCATGCGGCGCAGCGCGGTGACCTCAAAGCCCATCCGGCGCAGCGCCGGGTACAGCACCAGGTTGTTGAAGGGGATGATCAGCATCACCAGCAACGGGTTCAGCGCCTGCATCTGCGCTGCCTGGAACCACTCGGGCTTGGTCATCTCCTGGCCCTGCAGCACCCAGGTGGAGGCCTTCTGGTCGAACAGCGACCAGAACGGCGTGACCAACGCGAACACGATCAGGATGCGCAGGACCGCGCGCACGCCGTCGACCGCCGCGTCAGGATGCCGGCCGCGCGCGAGCTGCAGGTTGCGTGAGGCGCCCCAGCCACCGAAGGCGATGAGGAAGACCAGCGCGAGGCAGAACGACGATACGAAGCCGAGCGTGCCGATGAAGGCGAAGCTCACGATCGACGCCAGCACGCCGACCATCGCGATCATCATCCCGCCGCGACCGCCCGGCGCGGTGAGCGCCGTGCGCACCACGTTGGCGAACGAGTCGGGATTCGGTGGCGCCGGCTGCATGCGCACGTACTTCTCGCGCCCCATCCAGAAGATGATCAGCGCGACCAGCATCAACAGGCCCGGGATGCCGAAGGCGACCGACGGCCCGTAGTTCTTCAGGAAGTACGGCATCAGCAGCGAGGCGAAGAAGCTGCCGAAGTTGATCGTCCAGTAGAAGGCGTCGTAGACGATCTTCGCCTTGGCCTTGTTGGTCTGGTCGAACTGGTCGCCGACGAAGGCCGAGACGAGCGGCTTGATGCCGCCGGAGCCGATCGCGATCAGCAACAGGCCCGTATAGAAGCCCGTGCGGTTGTCCTCGAACAATGCGAGGCAGGCGTGGCCGATCACGTAGACGACCGACAGCCAGAAGATGGTGTTGTACTTGCCGAAGAAGCGGTCGGAGATCCAGCCGCCGATCAGCGGGAAGAAGTACACGCCGATCACGAAGGTGTGGAAGATCTCCTTCGCGAGCCCCTCGCGCTCGGCCAGCGGCGCGTAGGCCAGCATCATGCTCGTGACGAGGAACGGCACCAGGATGTTGCGCATCCCGTAGAAGCTGAAGCGCTCGCACGCCTCGTTGCCGATGATGTAGGGGATCTGGCGGGGCATGCGCCCCTGTGCGGCCTGGGCTTCGACGTTCTGCGCCATGGAGCGGTCCTGCGGATGCGAGGCGCCAAGCCTAACGCAGGCCCGGCCGCTAACGACCGGGCCCGCCCTGGCGGGCGCCGCGGGATCGTTCAGGCGGTTGCGGGGCTCAGGCCCATTCGGTGAGGCCTTCGTGCGCGTAGAGCGTCGCGAAGGAGGGCCGCGCCTTCAGGCGCGCGGCGAGCGCGCCGAGATGCGGCCAGGTATCGCCCGGTCGCGGCATGCCGCGCGACCAGCGTAGCAGCATGGCGAGGTAGAAGTCCGCCGCGGAGAGCCGCTCGCCGAGCAGGTACGGCCCGTTCGCCGCAAGGTGGTCGTCGAGCCGCTGCCAGGCCGCCTCGATGCGCGGGATCACGTGCTCGCGCACCGCGGTCGCCTGGTCGGGGCCGGCCGGCTCGTGCGGGTACCACCAGATCCGGAACAGGGGCTGCACGGCATTGGCGAGGTGGAACATCCACTGCACGTAGTCGGCGCGGGCGGGATCGTCGAGCGTCGGCGCGAACCCGGCCTGCGGATGGCGGTCGGCGAGCATCATCGCGAGCGCGGCGGCCTCGAAACGTGCGCGACCCTCCTCGACCAGTGTCGGCACCACGCCGTTCGGATTGAGCGCAAGGTACTCCGGGCTCTTCTGCTGGCCGGCCTGGGTGTCGACGAGGCGAAGCTCGTGCGGCAGGTCGAGCTCGATCAGCAGCCAGTGGACGACGAGGCTCGCCGCGCCGGGCGAGTAGTACAGGACGGGCATGTCGCGGCTCCGGAAACGGTGTCGCGATGATGGCATGCGGCCACGCCGCATCGCTCCGCTACCATCGGACGATCCCCTCGCCGGTCGTCCACGATGCCCCGTCTGCTGCACGTCGCCCTGCTCGCCACCCTCGCACTGCCCGCCTTCGCCGCCGACCCGCTTGCGACGACCGCCGAGCGGACCGGCTTCGCCCGCACGGGCCGCTACGACGAGGTCATCGCGCTATGCGACGCCTATGCGCAGCGCTATCCGCAGGCCGTGCGCTGCGAGACGTTCGGCACCACGCCCGAAGGCCGACCGATGAAGCTGCTGGTCGCCACGCGCACCGGTGCGTTCACGCCCGAGGCGGCGCGCGAGCGCGGGCTGCCGGTCACCCTCGTGCAGGGCGGCATCCACGCCGGCGAGATCGACGGCAAGGACGCGGGCTTCCTCGCCCTGCGCGACATGCTCGACCGCCGCGCTGCGAAGACCGCGCTCGACGGCCAGGTCTTCCTGTTCGTGCCGGTGTTCAACGTCGACGGCCATGAGCGGTTCAAGGCCTGGAACCGCCCGAACCAGCGCGGACCCGAGGAGATGGGCTGGCGCGCCACCGCGCAGAACCTCAACCTCAACCGCGACTACATGAAAGCCGACGCGCCCGAAATGCGCGCGATGCTCACCCTCATGGAGCGCTGGGATCCGCTGGTCTACGTCGACCTGCACGTGACCGACGGCGCCAAGTTCGAGCACGACGTCTCGATCCAGGTCGAGCCGATCCACTCGGGCGACGAACAGCTCCGCGCCGCCGGCCTCGCCCTGCGCACCGGGACGATCGGCCGGCTCGCGCGGCAGGGCTCGCTGCCCCTGCCCTACTACCCGTCCTTCGTCGTCAACGACGATCCGACGTCCGGCTTCGTCGACGGCGTCGCCACGCCGCGCTTCTCGCACGGCTACATGCCGCTGCGCAATCGCATGGGCATGCTGGTGGAGACGCACTCCTGGCGCCCGTACGCACACCGCGTGAAGGTGACGCGCAACACCGTGCTCGCGGTCGCCGAGCAGGCCGCGCGCGACGGCACACGCTGGCGCGACCTCGCTCGAGGCGCGGACGAGCGCGCCGCCCGCCTCGCCGGGCAGGCCGTGCCGCTCGACTACCAGGCGACCGACGCGAGCCGCATCGTCGACTTCCGCGGCTACGCCTACACGCGCACGCCGTCCGCGGTGTCCGGCGCGCTGATGACGCGTTACGACGAGACTAGGCCGCAGGTCTGGAAGATCCCCCTGCGCGACACGATCACGGCGGGTACGACGGCGATGGCTCCGGGTGCGGGCTACGTCGTTCCCGCGGCCTGGGCGGCGCGCGTGGCCGATCTGCTTGACGTCCATGGCGTTCGCTACGAGCGCCTTGCCGGCGCGCGCGACATCGCCGCACAGGGCTGGCGCGCGGCGACGATCCGCTTCGCGGCCGATTCCGTCGAAGGCCACCAGCGCCTGACGCTCGACGGCGGCTGGGCACCCACGCAGGCGACGGTGGGCCCGGGTGCGCTGTTCGTCCCGATCGACCAGGCGAAGTCGCGCCTCGCGATGGGCCTGCTCGAGCCGAACGCGCCCGATGCGATCGCCGGCTGGGGCGGCTTCAACACCGCCTTCGAGCGCAAGGAATACATGGAGGACTACGTGGCCGAGGAAGAGGCGGAAAAGATGCTCGCCGCCGACCCCGCCCTGCGTTCCGCCTTCGAGCAGCGCCTGCGCGAGGACGCGGAGTTCGCGAAGAGCCCGCAGGCGCGCCTGGAGTTCTTCTATCGCCGCCACAGCGCCTGGGACGATCGCTACGGGCTCTATCCCGTGCTGCGGGTCGACACCGCGCCGCGGTGACGCCCGCTCAACGCGGTTCCCGCTAGCGTGGCGCCTCGTTTCCGGAGGTCCGCCATGAAGAGCCTCGCCGCCGTCGCCGGCACCGTCCTGCTTGCCGCCTGCCAGGCGGGCGGCCCCGGGACCGACCGCGTACCCGCGCCCATCGTCGATCGCCCCGCCCCCGGCGCCGCGGATGCGCCGCGGGAGCGCCCGTCGGACTTCGTCATCCTCGGCGAAGCCACCTATCGCGAGCGCATCAAGACGCCCCCGGGCGCGCGCCTCGACGTCGAGCTCGTCGACGCGGCATCGGGCGCGGTGCTCGCGAGGACGTCCGTGCGCGACGTCGCGGGGCCGCCCATGCCGTTCTCGCTCCCGTACCAACCGGCGCGCGTGCCCGCCGCCGGCCGCTACGCGTTGCGCGCGATGCTGGTCGGGCCCGACGGCGAGCGCTGGTTCGCCACGCCCGCACCGGTCCCGGTGGTGCCCGGCGAGGGCACCGCGGTGGAGCTGCTGATGCATCGTGCAGCGGACGCGGCTGCCGGCGGCGGCCTGGCCGCCGGCCCTGCGGCCCTCATGCACTGGGAATGCGGCGACCTCGGCGTGATGGCGCGCCGCACGGGCGATGCGATGGAACTCGCGGCCAACGGCGCGCGCTGGCGCATGCAACGCGGCGCGGACGGCGGGTTCACGGATGCGGGCGGCAGCGCGTTCCGCACCTCGGGCGACACCGCGCAACTCTCGCTGCGTGGCGAGCCCGCACGCGACTGCGTGCCCGCGCGCCAGCCCTCGCCCTGGAATGCCGCGCTCGCCTCCGGCATCGACTTCCGCGCGGTGGGGAACGAACCCGGCTGGTTCGTCGAGGTCGATCGCGACGCGGCGCCGGCACTGCGCGCCACGCTCGACTATGGCGAGCTCCAGCTGCTCGCCACCCGCGTCGAGTCGAACGCGTCCGGTTTCACGGCGGTCGACGCGTCCGGCACGGCGATCGAGCTCGCCGTGCAGCGCCGGCCGTGCACCGACGGCATGAGCGGTCAGCGCTTCGAGACCACGGTGAGCCTGCAGGCGGGCGGCCGCCGCTACGAGGGCTGCGGCGCGTATCTGGCCGACTGAGGTCGGCCCCCAACACCGCGGTTGCCGGACGGGCGGGCGAATGCTGCACGACGTTGCACGCTCCCCGTGCCGGGGCATGCCGTCGCCTCCGCCGACAGGACCCGCCCGCCCGCTCGCGCCGGCGGTGGCATCGTCCTCGCGTACCGCTTCGTCGATGCCCAATACGACCCCGAATTCGCGACCGCTTCAGCCGGTGTCCGCAGCGACACTGCACCACGACACAGTGCATCCGCTCAGCCGCCGCCCGCCTCCAGCATCGCCTGGAGCCGCATCGCGTCGACCGGCGCGTGCCCGAGCGCGGTGTTGTCGAGGATCACCCAGCACTCGAAGCCCGCATCGCGTGCAGCGCGGATATCGTCGGCCCAGGGCGCGAGCCGGGACTCGCCATAGGCGTCGTAGTACACCGCGGGCGAGCCATGGAGGCGCCAGTAGCGCACGGGCCCTGCGCCCGCGGCGATCGCCGCCTCGGGGACGCGTGCGGGGTCCGCGGCGACCCGCGCCACCGCATGCCGCACCCAGAACGCGTCGAGCTCCGGCGCGAACCACGAGGCATGCCGCGGCTCGCAGACCACCGGCGTGGCGATCCGCTCGCGGATGGCGGCGAAGAACGCGTCCGCGACCGGCGCATCGAAGTGCAGGCTCGGCGGCAACTGCACGAGCACCGGCCCGAGCCGGTCGCCGAGCTCGGCCACCTGCAGGGCGAAGGCGTCGACGATCGCGCCCGGCTCCCGCAGCCGCGACTCGTGCGTCGCCGCGCGGGGGAACTTGACCGCGAAACGGAAGCCGTCCGGCACCTGCGAGGCCCACTTCGCATAGGTTTTTGGCTGGTGCGGGCGGTAGAACGACGAATTGATCTCGACCGCGCGGAAGCGTCGCGCATACCGCTCCAGGTGCGTGCCCGGCCCCGGGAACGCCGTGGCCAGCGCGCCCGGGATGCTCCAGCCCGCGCAGCCGATCGCCGCCTGCATCATGGGCGCCGCGACGCTCATGCGGGCTCCAGCGGCCAGCGCTCGACGACGTCGTAGCGGCCGCCGTGGCTGTGGACGAGCACGAATTCCTGCACGGGCCACGAGATCGGCTCGATCGGCACGTCGTCGACGCGGCCGTGGAACGCACGCAGCACCGTGACGTGCGGCGCGAAGCGCTCGTGCCGCCGTGCCTCGATGCCCGCCGCGTCGAGCACATGGCCGAGATCCGACCAGAGCGCGTCGAGCCCCGAGTTGCCGCCCGGCGCCAGCCAACCGACGCGGGCGCCGTGGAAGCTGCCGGCATGGTCGATCACGAGGTGGAACCCCCGCGCACACACGTCCCCCACCGCGGCACGCACACGCCCGATCGTTGCCTCGGGCGAAGCCGGCCCGCCGCCCAGGAAGTGCAGCGTGATGTGCAGCTTCGCGGTCGCGACGCGTCGGCCCTGCCCGCGGAACGCGTCCACGGCGTCGGTCGCGCGATCGAGCGCGGCGCGGACGTCGTCGTCGGGCCACAGGGCGAGGAACAGGCGATGCGCTTCGCCCGGCCGCTCCACTGCGCTGGGGTCGTCGGTCATGCGGCCAGTCTAGGCAGCCGCATGTCGCGACGGCTTCATGCGGCCCCGACGACGCGGTTTCCATGATCGCGCCGACCACCGGAGGGATACGCATGGCCACCAGCAAGAAGTCCGCCGTCAAGAAGCTCACCGAGCCGGGCCGCCAGCGCCCGATGGGCCCGCAGCCGGAAACGATCCGCGACAGCTATCGCGGCAGCGGCAAGCTCGAGGGCCGGGTCGCGCTGATCACCGGCGGCGACAGCGGCATCGGGCGCTCGGTCGCCGTGCACTTCGCGCGCGAGGGCGCGGACGTGGCGATCATGTATCTCGACGAGGACGACGATGCGCGCGACACGCTGCGCATGATCGAGGCCGAGGGCCGTCGCGGCCTGCTGCTGCGCGGCGATGCGCGCAGCGAGGCGCGCTGCCGCTGGGCCGTCGAGCAGACCGTCGGCAAGCTCGGCGGGCTCAACGTGCTGGTCAACAACCTCGCCGACCACGTGCAGCAGGAGGCGCTCGAGGACGTCAGCGCCAAGCAGCTGAAGACCACCTTCGAGAACAACGTGTATCCGTACTTCTTCATCACCCGGTTCGCGCTCGAGCACCTGAGCGAGGGCGACGCGATCATCAACACGGGCTCGGTGACGTCCTTCCGCGGCAGCCCCGACCTGCTCGACTACTCGAGCACCAAGGGCGCCATCGAGAGCTTCACGTACTCGCTGGCCAAGAACGTGATCAAGCGCGGCATCCGCGTGAACGGCGTCGCGCCCGGGCCGATCTGGACGCCGCTGATCACGTCCACCTTCGACAAGAAGAAGCAGAAGGAATTCGGCAAGAACACGCCGATGGGCCGCCCGGGCCAGCCGAGCGAACTCGGCCCGGCATACGTCTTCCTGGCGAGCGAGGACAGCAGCTACATCACCGGCACGTTCATCCACGTCAATGGCGGCGACTACTCCGGCTGACGCCGAGGAGCGCATCGGCATCGCGGCGTCGGTGTAACCGCGCGCAGTGCGTCGCGCAGGCCGTACGCAGCCCGCGCGCCGCTAAGCCTGCGCGCGATAGCCGCGCAGCAGGTCTCCGCCCGGACGCCGGACCCGGAATGCGAGGCTGATCCGCGCCCCCGTCGGATGCCGCGTCTTCGGCACCCCGTGGTCGTGCGTCAGCTGCGCCGCATGGCTCATCAGCAGCAGGCTGCCCGGCTCGAGCGGCAGGCGGACGCGGCGTCCCGGCACGCCCGGCTTGGGCGAGATCACCATGTCGCGCACCGCGCCGAGCGAGAGCAGCGCGATCGGTTGGCCGGGTGCGAGCGCATGCAGCGTGTCGTTGTGCGGGGCCACGCTGTCACGCCCGTCGCGATAGAGGTTCAGGCCGACGCTGTCGAACGGCGCATCGACGGCGCTCCGCACGGCGCGCTCGGCGGCGAGCAGCGCTGCGGGCGCATCGGCGGCCGGCAGGTTGTAGGCCGCGATCAGGCGCGGCACGTCGACCGTGCGCTCGTACATCTCGCGCTGCAGGGCCCGCCAGCGCACCTGCCCGTGCAGCGTCTCGAACCATTCCCGCGCGAGGCCCGCGTCCACCAGCCCGGGCCGGTAGCGGATCCCGCATTCGGCGTCCTCGAACAGCACCTGCTCGGGCACGGCGAAGAGGGCGGGCTGGCTCGGCTCCATGGCCGGAGCATCGCCCGGCGACGGCGTCGCGCCGGTGAACGGACCGTCCCGTGGACGCGGCGCAGCGATGCGCGCGACGTCCATGCGCGCGGGTATGCTCGACGCACCCTGCCCCCGCGGAACCTCCCGAATGCGTCACGTCCTGCACAGGCTCGTCGTCCTCTCCGGTCTCGCCCTGCTGCTCGCGGCCTGCGCCAGCGGCCCGGTGCGCCGCGTCTCCGAACCCTCGGCGCAGATCCAGCAGCTCACCGTGCGCGCCGACGGGCGCTGGGACGTCGCGCTGCGGCTCGACAACTTCAGCAGCATCCCGATGCGCTTCGACCGCGTCGCCCTCGCGCTGACGATCGCGGGCGAGTCCGCCGGCGACGTCGGCGCCGCGCCGGCCGTCGGCATCGGGCCCGAGGCCGCCGACGTGGTCAACCTCGTGCTGCAGCCGTCCGCGGGCGCAAAGCTCGCGGTCGCCGACGCCCTCGCCACTCGGCGCGACGTGCCCTACGTGCTCACGGGCGAGATCGTGGCCACGCCCGACGAGGGCCGCGCGCGCACGTTCCGCATCGACCGCCGCAATTCACTGAGCCCCGCGCCCGGCCTGCCCGGCGTGCTGCGCTGACGGAGACCCCGCATGAGCCGCTATGACGCCCCGCTCGCCGACATGCGCTTCGTGATGTTCGACCTGCTCGGCGCCGAGCAGGTGTTCGCACGCCTCGGCTTCGCCGATGCGACCCGCGAGCTGCTCGACGCCGTCCTCGAGGAAGGTGCGCGCTTCGCGACCACCGTGCTCGCGCCGCTCAATCGCGTGGGCGACGAGATCGGCTGCAGCTTCGACGCCGCCACCGGGCAGGTCACCACCCCGCCCGGCTTCCGCGAGGCGTATGCACAGTACGTCGAAGGCGGCTGGACCGGCCTCGTCTCGCCACCGGAACTCGGCGGCCAAGGCCTGCCGCACGCCGCTGGCTTCCCGCTGAAGGAAATGATCGACGCCGCGAACCTCGCCTGGGGCAACTTCCCCCTGCTCTCGCACGGCGCGACGGAAGCCCTCGCCCATTACGGCACCGACTGGCAGCGCGAGGTCTTCCTCAAGCCGCTGGTCGAAGGGCGCTGGACCGGCACCATGTGCCTCACCGAGCCGCACTGCGGCAGCGACCTCGGCCTGCTGCGCACGCGTGCCGAGCCGCGCGGCGACGACACCTATGCGATCACCGGCACGAAGATCTTCATCACCGCCGGCGAGCACGACTTCACCGACAACATCCTGCACCTGGTGCTCGCGCGCCTGCCCGACGCGCCGGCCGGAAGCCGCGGCATCTCGCTCTTCATCGTGCCGAAGGTGCGCGTGGCGCGTGACGGCTCGCTCGGCGGGCGCAACACGCTGCGCTGCGGCAGCCTCGAGCACAAGATGGGCATCCACGGCTCCGCCACGTGCGTGATGAACTTCGACGGCGCCGACGGCTTTCTCGTCGGCGAGCCGCACAAGGGCCTCGCGGCGATGTTCGTGATGATGAACACCGCGCGCCTCGCAGTGGGCCTGCAGGGCCTTGGCCTGTCCGACCGCGCGTTCCAGAACGCGCTCGGCTACAGCCGCGATCGCCTGCAGATGCGCGCTGCCGGCGGCGCGAAGCGCCCGGACAAGCCCGCCGACCCGATCATCGTCCACCCGGACGTGCGCCGCATGTTGCTGACGTGCAAGGCACTGGTCGAGGGAGGCCGCGCGCTCGCCTACGACGCCGCCCTGCAGATCGACATCGCCGCGCACGGCCCGACCGAGGAGGAGCGCGCCGAGGCCGACGCCCTCGTCGGTTTCCTCACGCCGATCGTGAAGGCCTGCCTGACCGAGTGGAGCATCGAGTGCACGTACGATGCGCTGCAGTGCTTCGGCGGGCACGGCTACATCCACGAGCACGGCATGGAGCAGCTCGCGCGCGACGCCCGCATCACCACGCTCTACGAGGGCACCACCGGCATCCAGGCGCTCGACCTGCTCGGCCGCAAGGTGATGCTGCAGAAGGGCGCCGGGCTGCGGGTCATGATCCAGCGCATGCGCGCCTTCGCCGAGGCCCATCGCGACGATCCCGCTCTGGCCGCCCATGCGCAAGCCCTGCTCGACGTCGCGGCCGAGTGGCAGGGCCTGAGCGTCGAGATCGCGCGTCATGCGGAAGCCGATCCCAACGAGCTCGGCGCGGCGGCATTCGACTACCTGATGTATTCCGGCTACGCCTGCCTCGCCTACTGGTGGCTGCGCAGTGCGGTCGCCGCCCGCGGCACGACGACGGAGGCATTCGCCCGTGCCAAGCACGAGACCGCACGCTTCTATTTCGACCGCCTGCTGCCGCGCCGCCTCACGCATGCCGCGGCGATCCGGAGCGGCGCCGCGCCGTTGATGTCGCTCGACGACGAGGCCTTCGACCTCGGCCGCTGAATCGAACAGTCCGTGGCGGCCGTCGCGCGCACGACCGTCACGGACGCGTTATAAGCTCGGGCCATGGACGCCCGCCCCGCGCGCCTCTGGACGATCGACCGCGACGCCGCGTCGCCGGCCGATGCATCGCCGCGGCCCGCCACGCTGCATCCGCTCGACGGCGTGCGACTGCTCGCGCTCGACGCCCACGGCCATGTCCTCGACTGGCTGCACTGGCACGACGCCACCTGCCTGTACGCCCGCGGCGCCGTCGCCTGGACACTCGGCGAGCCATGCCTGCGCGTGCATGGCGGCCAATCCCGGCGCACCGGCGCGCAAAGCCTCATCGAGCTGCATCCCATCGTTGCCACCCGCGGCCGGGCCCGCGCGCACGCGCTCAACCCGACGCCGACGCTGACCAACCCCGCGCTGTTCGCCCGCGACGCGCACCTGTGCCTGTACTGCGGCCACCCGTTCAGTCGCACGCTGCTCACCCGCGACCACGTCATGCCATTGTCCAAGGGCGGCCGGGATGTCTGGGAGAACGTCGTCTCCGCGTGCTTCCCGTGCAATTCGCGCAAGCGCAACCGCACACCGCAGCAGGCCGGCATGCCGCTGCTCGCGGTGCCCTACCGGCCCAGCTGGATCGAGCACCTGATCCTGTCGAACCGGCACATCCTCGCGGACCAGATGGAATTCCTGAAGTCGCAACTGCCGCGCCACAGCCGGATCGCCGTCTGAGCGATTGGGAGCGCTCTCACACTTTCGCCGCGCCGGCCGCCGAAGCCCGTATCCCGCGTTCAGCGCGCGTTGACGTACGGGCGTCGCGGCCGCGACACTCGGGTCAAATCCCAGGCAGAGACGTATGGCCGTTCTGACTCTCGGCTTCACCGGCATGGACGCATCGACGGAGAGCGAACTCCGGCGCGCGTTCGAACAGGCGCTGCCCGTCGCCGGCGGCGGCTGGCAACTCGTGCCGGACACGCATGCCGACTACGTCGTCGTGGACATGGACAGCATGTACGGCCCGATGAGCTGGCTGCGCCTGCATGCGGCCGGTAAGCAGGTGATCGGGCTGACGTCCTCCGCGCGAACGCAGACACCGTTCCGGCTGGGCCGGCCGGTCCATGCCGACGAACTCGCGGCGCTGCTGCGCGAGATGCGCGGCGACACGCCGATCGATACGCCCGTGCCGCCAGCAGTGGTCGAAGCGCCGGCGGCATCGGTGCCCTCCGGCATGACGCCCTCGCCGCAGCCCGGTGACCAGCTCCCCGAGGAACTCCCGATCGCGGCCCGCTCGGCGGAGCTCCCGGTCAATCCGGAGGCGATCGTCGAGCCTGCGAAGCCCGCGATCGAACCGCCCAGTTCGGCGGTCGCGCAGGTCGTGCCACCCGCCGCGACGGTCGAGCCGCACGTGCCGGCCACGCCGTCGCCCGTCGCGCCACCGCGCCCGAGCGAGCCCACCCCACCGGCGGCGCCCGCGCCCGCCCCCGTCGCCGAACCGGCGCGTGCACCTGCGCCGGCACCGACACGCTCCGCCGAGCCGCAGTCCCTTACCGAGTGGCTCGCCTCGGGTCGCCTGCGTGGACGCTTGCGCTTCGCCGCCGAGAGCCAGTCCGTGCTGGTGGATGCCGAGCAGCGCCAGTACTACGGCCCGACCGCGCTCAAGCCGCTCGCACCGCTGTTCGCGCGGACCGTCTCGCTCGCGGACTTCGAGCCGGTGAATCCCGACGTCTGGTCCGCGCAGACCGCCGCGCTCGGTGCACCGCAGCCGCTCGCACGACTCGTCTGGTACGGCGCGTTGCTCGCCGGTGGCGGGCGCCTCGCCCCCGGCTACGACGCGGGCGACCGCTTCCGCCTGCTCAAGTGGCCGCAGACCGAACGCGAGTTCCCGAAGCACTTCCGCATCGCGACCGCGATGATGAAGGGCCCGGCGACGATCGCCGAAGTCGCGCAGGCCAGCAGCGTGCCCGATTCGGACGTCGCCGACTTCGTCAATGCGAGCCTGGCGACCGGGTTCGCGGAACCGTACCGCGAACCGGAACCCGAGCCCGAGGCGACGAAGTCCGGCGGCCTGTTCGGGCGACTGCGCGGCCGCTGACGCCGCCTTGCCCGGCCCGGGCGGCGGCGGGACAATGAGCGGTTCGTTTTTCCGGCTGCTCCGATGATCGACCCGCAGCGTTACCCGCGCCTCTCCCGCATTGCCGTTCCCGCCGACCTGCGCCAGTTCGGCGAGGACGAGCTGCCGGCCATCGCGGACGAGCTCCGTGCCTACCTGATCGAGCAGGTCGCCCTCGTGGGCGGCCACTTCGGCGCCGGCCTCGGGGTCATCGAACTCACCGTGGCGCTGCACTGGCTGTACGACACGCCGGTCGACCGCCTGGTCTGGGACGTCGGCCACCAGACGTATCCGCACAAGATCCTCACCGGCCGCCGCGACGTCATCCATACCGTCAAGCAGGCCGGCGGCGTCGCGCCGTTCCCCAAGCGCGAGGAATCCGAATACGACACGTTCGGTGTCGGCCACTCGTCGACGTCGATCTCCGCCGCGCTCGGCATGGCGATCGCACTGCAGCGCATGAACGACGAGCGCAAGGTCGTCGCGGTGATCGGGGACGGCGCGATGACGGCCGGCATGGCCTTCGAGGCGATGATGCACGCCGGCGGCATGGAGCCCGAGCCGAACATCCTGGTGATCCTCAACGACAACCAGATGTCGATCAGCGAGAACGTCGGCGCGCTGACGAAGATGCTCGGACGCCTCACCGGCAACCGCACGCTCAATGCGATCCGCGAGGGCGGCAAGAAGCTGCTCGGCGACAAGGACAGGCCCGCCGCGAAGTTCGTGCGCCGCTGGGAAGAGCACTGGAAGGGCATGTTCGTTCCGTCCACGCTGTTCGAGGAGATGGGCTTCCACTACACCGGCCCCATCGACGGCCACGACATGGCCGCCCTCGTTTCCACGCTCAAGACGCTGCAGGGCCTCAAGGGCCCGCAACTGCTCCACATCATCACGACCAAGGGCAAGGGCTACGAGCTCGCCGAAGGCGACCAGATCGGCTACCACGCGGTCTCGCCGTTCGATCCCGCCAAGGGCCTGGTCGCCAAGGGTGGCGTGAAGAAGCCGGCGTACACCGATGTGTTCGGCGACTGGATCTGCGACATGGCCGCCGCCGACCCGCGCCTGATGGGCATCACGCCCGCGATGCGCGAAGGCTCGGGCCTGGTGCGCTTCTCGCGCGAATTCCCCGAGCGCTATTTCGACGTGGCCATCGCCGAGCAGCATGCGGTGACACTCGCCGCGGGCATGGCGTGCGAGGGCGCGAAGCCGGTCTGCGCGATCTATTCCACTTTCCTGCAACGCGGCTACGACCAGCTCGTGCACGACGTCGCGATCCAGGACCTCGACGTGCTGTTCGCGATCGACCGCGGAGGCGTCGTTGGCCCCGATGGCGCGACGCACGCCGGCAACCTCGATCTCTCCTACCTGCGCTGCGTGCCGAACATGCTGGTCATGGCGCCGGCCGACGAGAACGAATGCCGGAAGATGCTCACGACCGGCCACGAGTACATGGGCCCGGCGGCCGTGCGTTACCCGCGCGGCACGGGTCCGGGGGTGACCGTCGAACCGACGCTCGAGGCGCTGCCCATCGGCCGCGCGGAAGTGCGCCGGCGCGGCGGCAGCATCGCCCTGCTCGCCTTCGGCGCGATCGTGCCGGCGGCCGAAGCGGCCGGCGCCGAGCTCGGCCTGACCGTCGTCAACATGCGCTTCGTGAAGCCGCTCGACCGCGACCTCATACTCGAGCTCGCGCGCACGCACGAAGGCTTCGTCACGCTCGAGGACAATGTCGTCGCGGGCGGCGCGGGCTCGGGCGTCGCCGAGCTGCTCGCGGCCGAAGGCGTCACGTTGCCCGTTCTGCACCTCGGCCTGCCGGATGCCTTCCAGCACCACGCGAGCCGTGAGCAGCTGCTCGCCGAAGCGGGCCTCGACGTCGCGGGGATCCGCGACGCCGTACTGCGGCGCTGGCCGATGCTGTTCACCGGGCCGCGCGCCGCCGCCTCCTGATTCTCAAGGCGCCGCCGCGCTCGGCGGCGCGGGTTCCTCCACGACGTAACCGCGCGCGGCGAGCGTGGCCAGGGCACCGCCCGAGCCGAGCAGGTCGCGCATCCGCAGCGTCGCGAAGGTGACGCGATTGCGGCGCAGCGCCGATTCCGCCGCGGCGAGCCACTTCTGGCGTGCCTGTGTCTCGGCATCGTCGATCCCGTACTTCTCGGCGAGCGCGCTCTTGAGGATCGCGTTCTTGCAGGCCTCGAACTGGTCGGGCCGCTGCAGTGCGCGCAGGCGCGCGATGTCGCCGGTCGCCCACGCATTCGCACGCAGGCGCATCGCGCCGACGTCGGTCTCCAGGCGATCGAGCGTCTTCTCGAAGCAGTCGAGGTCGGCGAGGTGCGCCGCGCGCAGATCGCGGACCGCGCCCTTGATGTCGGCGATCTTGATCTCCACCCGCGGTGACGTGGGCTTGAGCCCGCGCTTCTTCACCGCACGATCGATCTCGCGCTGCACGCGCTCGGGACCGTCGAGCCCTGACTTGCGGATCGCCGCCATGAACAGCTCGTTCGCCGCGACCATCGGGCGCTTCTTCTCGACACCGTTGCCGCTGCCGAGGTAGCGGCGCTTGAGCACCAGCCAGCGCGCATACGAGGCGGCGGGCACCATGTCCTTCAGCTTCTTTCCCTCGGGGTTGTTGCCCATCTTCAGGAGCGACGGCACGAGCGCCATCTTCGCGAAGAAGCCGAGGTCGCTGCCCACGCTGATGCTCGGCTCCCCGATCACTTCGTTGGCCTTCGCGATCACCGCGCGCACCCTCCCCGCGTTCCAATCCATGCGCTTGGGCAGCGGCGACTGCAGGCCGAGGATGTAGAGCGTGTTCTCGCCCTTGCGAACCTTCCACAGCCCCGGGCCCGGCACGACGCCGCGCACGACGGCACTGTCGAGCACCCGCTCGGCCGCGGGTGCGGGCGGCGCCTGCGCATGGGACGCGGCGGAGGCGAGCAGCGCGATCGATACCGCGGTGGCGAAGAACAGACGCATGGAGATTCCTTGTCGTGGGCACCGGCGAACGGCCGGTGCAGCGCCGCTCTGACCGGCCGGTCGCGCAGGAAGTTCCGTGAAGAGTGCGTGATCGGCAATGGAGACGCCACATCCATTCGCGACGCAGGTGACACGGAAACGAAAACGCCCGGCAGTGCCGGGCGTCGTCGTGATCATGTTTGGTCGGGGTAGCCGGATTCGAACCGACGACCACCAGTCCCCCAGACTGGTGCGCTACCAGGCTGCGCTATACCCCGAGAGGCCCCGCCGGAGCGGGCGCGCAGTATAGCGCGTCGATGCGATGGCGGCACTCCACGGCGCATGACCGCGGCTGGGTCCTGATGTCGCGAGCCGGCGTATCGTCCGCATCGCACGGCCGCCTCGCTTGCGGCGACGCGATCGCCGCGACCTCGCGCAGTAGCGGATGCGCCTGCGCGCGACGAATCCGTCGCTCAGCGCTTGAGGAGCTGAAGCACTTCCTCGAGCTCCATCCGCACCTGCCGGATGATCTGCGAGCTCAGTGCCGATTCCTGCTTCTGTCCGTCGCCCTCGAGGCGCAGCCGTGCGCCACCGATGGTGTAGCCCTGCTCGTACAGCAGCCCGCGGATCTGCCGCACCATCAGCACCTCGTGGCGCTGGTAGTAGCGGCGGTTGCCCCGGCGCTTGACCGGATTGAGCATCGGAAACTCCGTCTCCCAGTAGCGCAGCACGTGCGGCTTCACGTCGCACAGCTCGCTCACTTCGCCGATGGTGAAGTAACGCTTCGCCGGGATCGGCGGCAGTTCCTTGTTACTGCCGGGATCAAGCATGGTCGACCGCCCCCGTGTAGGCCTCGACGCGCTCCTTCAGCTTCTGGCCCGGGCGGAACGTGACCACGGTGCGCGCCGAGATCGGGATCTCCTCGCCGGTCTTGGGATTGCGACCCGGCCGCTGGTTCTTGCGGCGCAGGTCGAAGTTGCCGAACCCCGACAGCTTCACCTGCCGGCCGTTCTCGAGCGCACCGCGCAGCACGTCGAAGAACGAGTCGACGAACTCCTTCGCCTCGCGCTTGTTGAGGCCGACCTCGTCGAACAGTCGCTCGGCCATCTCGGCCTTGGTCAGCGTCATCGGTGTGCGTCCTTCGGGTATCAGCTACGGATCGTCGCGCCGTGTTCACGCTGCAGTGCGGCGACCACGTCGCCGACGACGGCGTCCACGTCGCGGTCGGTCAGAGTGCGGGTTTTCTCCTGCAGGATCAAGCCCATGGCGACACTCTTGAAACCGGTTTCGACGCCCTTGCCCTGGTAGACGTCGAACAGGACGAGGTCGCGCAGGGCCTCACCGGCCGCTGCCCGGACGGCGGCCTCCAACGTGCTCCAGGCCGTGTGCTCGGAGACGACGAACGCGAGGTCGCGGCGCACCGACGGATACCGCGACAGCGCCTGCGCACGCGGCAGCGCGCGCACCTGCACCGCGTCGAGATCCACCTCGAAGGCGATGACGTCGGCATCGAGTTGCAGCGCCTGCTGCAGGCGTGGATGCAGCTGGCCGATCCAGCCGACCACCTGCCCATCGACCTGCACGTCCGCGGAGCGGCCGGGATGTGCCCAAGCGCGGCGCGACGGCACGAACTCGAGCCGCGCGCCCGCGAGCACGGCGAGGCTCTCGAGGTCGCCCTTCACGTCGTGGAAGCCGACCGGCCGCGCGCGCGTGCCCCATTCCTCCACGCCGACAGGACCGCACGCGACGCCTGCGATTCGGCGTGTGTGGCGCGGTGCCTCGCCGTCGACCGCCGCGCGATGGAAGACGTTGCCGACCTCGAACAGGCGCACGCGCGCCTGCTGGCGCGCGACGTTGCGTCCCACGGCGGCGACGAGCCCGGGCAGCAGGGAGGTGCGCATCACCGCGAGCTCCGCGCTCAGCGGGTTCGCCAGCGCCACGGCGCCGTCCTCCATCGACCAGGCCGCGAGCCACGCGGCGTCGATGAAGGCGTAGTTGATCGCTTCGAGATAGTCGCGCGCGGTCATGCGCTGGCGCAGGAGCGCCGGCTCGACCGTGCCTTCGGCGGAGGGCGCGAGCGGCACTACGCCCGCGGGCAGCGTCGCGGGAATCGCGTCGTAGCCGTGGATGCGCGCGACCTCCTCGATCAGGTCCTCCTCGATCGCGAGGTCGAAGCGACGCGTCGGCGGCGTGACGCTCCAGCCGGCGTCGGCGGCCTCCACGCGCAGGCCGAGCGCGCCCAGGATGCGTTCGACCTCGGCATCCGCTACGCGCAGGCCGAGCACGCGCGCGAGCCGCTCGCGGCGCAGTCGGATCGGCTGCGGCGCCGGCAGGTGCTCATCGAGAGACGCCTCGACCACCGGCCCCGGACGGCCGCCGGCGATGTCGAGGATCAGGCGCGTGGCGTACTCGATCGCCTGCCGCGGAAGCTCGGGATCGACGCCGCGCTCGAAGCGGTGCGAGGCGTCGGTATGCAGGCCGAGCCTGCGGCCGCGGCCGATGATCGCCGACGGCGCGAAGTGCGCGGATTCGAGGAAGACGTCGCGCGTCGCCTCGGTCACGCGGGTTTCGAAGCCGCCCATGATGCCGGCGAGCGCGACGGCGCGATCGGCGTCGGTGACCACGAGGAACTGCGGATCGAGCGCGACATCGCGGCCGTCGAGCAGCTTCAGCGCCTCGCCGCCGCGCGCATGGCGCACGCCGATCGGCCCGCGCAGCGCGGCACGGTCGAAGGCATGCATCGGCTGGCCGAGCTCGATCATCACGTACTGGGTGACGTCGACCAGGAACGACACCGGGCGGATGCCGCTGCGGCGCAGGCGCTCGGCCATCCATGCCGGCGTCGCGCGCGTGCCGTCGACGCCCTCGATCACGCGGCCGCAGTAGCGCGGCGCGTCCGCGCCGGCATCGAGCGTTACTCCGATTTCCGATACGCCCTCTGGCGCGACGGCCGGCGTCTCCAGCGGCGCGACCTGCGCGCCCGTCGCCGCGGCCACGTCGAAGGCGATGCCACGCACGCTGAAGCAGTCCGCGCGGTTCGGCGTGAGCTTGATCTCGATGCTCGCGTCCGGCAGCGCGAGGTACTGCGACAGGCGCGCGCCGACCGGCGCGTCACCGGGCAGCTCGAGCAGGCCCGAGGCATCGGCGTCGATGCCGAGTTCCTTCGCCGAGCAGAGCATCCCGTGGGACTCCACACCCCGCAGCTTCGCCGCGCGGATCTCGACGCCGCCGGGCAGCGCGGAGCCCACCGTCGCGAGCGGCGCCAGCAGCCCTTCGCGCGCATTCGGTGCGCCGCAGACGATCTGCACCGGCTCGCCGCGCCCGATGTCGACGCGGCAGACCTGCAGGCGGTCCGCTTCCGGATGGCGCTCAGCCGCGATGATCCGGCCGACGACGACGCCGTCGAGCGATTCGCCGAGGGGCGTCACCTCTTCCACCTCGAGCCCGATCGCGGTCAGCGTGGCGGCGAGCTCGTCGCGCGACGCGCCGTTGGGGACGTGCTGTCGAAGCCAGTTCTCGGAGAATTTCATCGGGGCTCGGAATACGGGATGCGGGGAAGACGGTTCGCGGCGCGGGACGGTGGCGTGTCGCTCAGGCGAACTGCCGGAGGAAGCGCACGTCGTTCTCGAAGAAGCTGCGCAGGTCGTCGACGCCGTAGCGCAGCATCGCGAAGCGCTCGACGCCGAGGCCGAACGCGAAGCCGGTGTGCTTCTCCGGGTCGATGCCGACGTTGCGCAGCACGTTCGGATGGACCATGCCGCAGCCGAGCACCTCGAGCCAGCGCGTGCTGCCGTCGGGCTGCTTCCAGGCGATGTCGACCTCTGCCGACGGCTCGGTGAAGGGGAAATAGCTCGGACGGAAGCGCATCTCGAGGTCGTCCTCGAAGAAGGCGCGCACGAACTCGACCAGCGTGCCCTTCAGGTCGGCGAAGCTCGCGCGGTCGTCGACGAGCAGGCCTTCGACCTGGTGGAACATCGGCGTGTGGGTCTGGTCGCTGTCGGACCGGTAGACCTTGCCGGCGGCGATCATCCGCAGCGGCGGCTGGTGCCCGAGCATGTAGCGCACCTGCACGCCCGAGGTATGCGTGCGCAGCAGGCGACCGTCGCCGAAGTAGAACGTGTCGTGCATCGCGCGCGCCGGATGGTGCGGCGGGAAGTTCAGTGCTTCGAAGTTGTGCCAGTCATCCTCGATCTCGGGGCCGTCCGACAGCTGGTAGCCGAGCCGGCCGAAGATCTCGGCGATGCGCTCGAGCGTGCGCGTGACCGGATGGAGGCCACCGTGCGCGCGGGCCAGGCCGGGCAGCGTGACGTCGATCGATTCGGACGCGAGACGCGTCTCGAGTGCCGCCGCGTCGAGCAGCGCACGCCGCTCGGCGAGCGCGCCGGTCACCGTATCGCGCGCGGCATTGATCGCTTCGCCTGCGGCCTTGCGGGCGTCGGCGGGAAGCGCCCCGAGCTGCTTGAGCTGCCCCGTGATGCTGCCCGACTTGCCGAGCAGCGCGACGCGCAGCGCCTCGACGGCCTCGGGCGAATCGGCTGCGGCGATGTCCGCGAGCGCCTGGTGGGTCAGCGACTGGATGTCGGTCATGGCATTGGAACTCCGCGTGATGGGCGCACCGCCTGCGTGATCGCCGCGCCGGCAGCGGGACGGGCCGCCGGAAGTCGCGCCCGGCCATCGCGCGCGGCGCGACGGCGTTCTGCCCGGCATGCGGCGTCGTCGCTCGCGTGCCGTGCATCACCCCTGAAACGAACATGGGGAAGGACTTGCGCCCTTCCCCATGCGTGAGGCTCTTCGCGGGGCCCACGCATGGCGCGCGGGCTCCGCTATGTGCTTCTTACGCCGCGAGCGCGCTCTTCGCCTTCTCGGTCAGCGCGGTAAAGCCCGCCGCGTCGTGCACGGCGATGTCCGCCAGCACCTTGCGATCGAGCGTGATACCGGCCTTCAGCAGACCGTTGATGAAGCGGGAGTAGCTCATGCCGTTCTGACGGGCCGCCGCGTTGATGCGGGCGATCCACAGGGTGCGGAACTGGCGCTTTTTCTGCTTGCGGCCGATGTAGGCGTACTGCAGCGCCTTCGTGACCGCCTGCTTGGCGACGCGGAAAACCTTGCGACGCGCGTTGTAGTAACCCTTGGCCTGGGTCAGGACCTTCTTGTGACGGCGACGCGCCATCACGCCACGCTTAACTCGTGCCATTGTTCAGCCCCCCCTCAGAGATACGGCATCATGCGGTCCAGACGGCCCGCGTCCTCGGCACGAACGTGGTTCGTCTGCCGCAGGTTGCGCTTCCGCTTGGTCGCCTTCTTGGTGAGGATGTGGCTCTTGTTGGCGTGGCCGCACTTGTACTTGCCGGAAGCGGTCTTCCGGAAGCGCTTGGCCGCCGCCCGATTGGTCTTGATCTTGGGCATATCGATGTCCGTTCGGAGTTTCTGACTGGCTGGGCGGTGGCTCGCGCCACGCTTTCCGTCCTGCCCATACCGGCGTGTGGTCTACGGTCCGGCGAGCCGGTCGTGACGGGTCCTGATGTGCCTCGCGGCACGCCCGGCGCAAACCGGGCCGCGTATTGTGCACGAGGCGTTAAACCTGTGCAAATTGAACCGGTTACGCCGAACAGGCCGAAGCCCTGAGTTCCGGCGGACCTGCCCGGCCCGGCCGGCGCTGGTCGCACTCCGCGCCGGCAGCGTGCCTGCCGTGAGCGGGACCGCATCGGCGCGGCGTCCGCGCAACCCGGCTGCCAGCCCGCGCCGTCGGGGCGCCAAGGCAGACGTGTCGGCCGGTGGCCCGGTCCGGCCAGCGACCGCGGGACAACCGCGAGGCTCAGTTTCCGCGCGGCAGCCGCGCGAAGTCGTCCTGCATGCGATCGGCCGGCGCGCGCGGACACACTCGGCGACCCCGGCGTGCCGCCACTTCGCCAGACACGCGTGGGCACCCGTCCCACAGCCCTCGCAGCACGAGGAGCCGCCCCGCCGGAAAAGCGAAAGGCCCGCCGAAGCGGGCCTTCCTGCCGATGCAGCCCTTACGGCTGCTTCTTCTTCGGCGCGATCATCATCACCATCTGCCGGCCCTCGAGGCGCGGCCGGGACTCGATCACGATGTCCTCGCCCAGGTCCCGCTCGATGCGCTCGGCCATCTGGCGACCCAGCTCCTGGTGGCTCATCTCGCGGCCGCGGAAGCGGATGTTGACCTTGATCTTGTCGCCTTCCTCGAGGAAACGGCGCATGTTGCGCAGCTTGATCTGGTAGTCGCCCTCGTCGGTGACCGGCCGGAACTTCATTTCCTTGATTTCGACCTGCTTCGACTTCTTCTTGGCCTCGTTGGCCTTCTTCTGCTGTTCGAAGCGGAACTTGCCGAAGTCCATGATCTTGCAGACCGGCGGATCCGCGTTCGGCTGGATCTCGACGAGGTCGAGACCCTCGTCCTGGGCCATCGTCAGCGCTTCGTCACGCGTGAGCACGCCGATCATCTCGCCATCGCTCCCGATGACGCGGACGCGCGGTACGCGGATTTCAGCATTCTTTCGATTGGGCTTTTCGGCGGTACTGATGTCGCAGTCTCCAGGTTGGAACCGGCCGTGCGCACGGCCGGTCGAATCCGCAGCGGCCCGTTAGAGGCCTTCGCCCTGCAGTCTCGCGGCGAACTGGTCGATGCTCATCGAGCCCAGGTCCTCCCCTCCGCGGGTCCGCACGGCGATCATGCCGTTTTCCTTCTCGCGGTCTCCGACCACCAGCAGGTACGGCACGCGCTGCAGCGTGTGCTCGCGGATCTTATAGCCGATCTTCTCGTTCCGCAAATCGGAATGGACCCGGAAGCCTTGATTCGTAAGGGTTTTCCGGACCTCGTCGACCCAGTCGGCCTGGGCGTCGGTGATGTTCATCACGACCGCCTGGACGGGCGCCAGCCAGCTCGGGAAAACGCCGGCGTGGTGCTCGATCAGGATGCCGATGAAGCGCTCCATCGAGCCGACGATCGCCCGGTGGAGCATCACCGGGTGGCGGCGCTGGGAGCTCTCGTCGACGTACTCGGCCCCGAGGCGCCCCGGCATCATGAAGTCGACCTGCATCGTGCCCAGCTGCCAGGTGCGGCCGATGGCGTCGCGAAGGTGGTATTCGATCTTCGGGCCGTAGAAGGCGCCCTCGCCCGGCAACTCCTGCCACTCGACGCCTGCCGCGCTCAGCGCGTCGCGCAGGGCGTTCTCGGCCTTGTCCCAAGTCGCGTCGTCGCCGAGGCGGTTGTCCGGGCGCAGGGCGATCTTGATCTGGATGTCGGTGAAGCCGAAGTCGGAATAGACCTTCAGCGCCTGCGCATGGAAGGCGCGGACTTCGCCCTCGATCTGGTCCTCGGTGCAGAAGACGTGGCCGTCGTCCTGAGTGAAGCCGCGCACGCGCAGGATGCCGTGCAGCGCGCCGGACGGCTCGTTGCGATGGCAGGCGCCGAACTCGCCGTAGCGGATCGGCAGGTCGCGGTAGCTGTGCAGGCCCTGGTTGAAGACCTGCACGTGGCCCGGGCAGTTCATGGGCTTCAGCGCGTAGGTCCGCTTCTCGGACTCGGTGAAGAACATGTTGTCCTTGTAGTTGTCCCAGTGGCCGGACTTCTGCCACAGCGACACGTCGAGGATCTGCGGGCAGCGCACTTCCTGGTAGCCCGAGTCGCGGTAGACGCGGCGCATGTACTGCTCCACCACCTGCCAGATCGACCAGCCCTTCGGATGCCAGAAGATCAGGCCCGGGCCTTCCTCCTGCAGGTGGAACAAGTCCTGCTGCTTGGCGATCTTGCGGTGGTCGCGCTTCTCGGCTTCCTCGATGCGCTGGATGTAGGCCTTGAGCTGCTTGGAATCCGCCCAGGCGGTGCCGTAGATGCGCTGGAGCTGCTCGTTCTTGGAATCGCCGCGCCAGTAGGCACCGCTGATGCGCGTGAGCTTGAACGCTTTGAGGAAGCGCGTGTTCGGCACGTGCGGGCCGCGGCACATGTCGACGTATTCCTCGTGGTGGTACAGGCCCATATGTGTCTCGTCGGGCATGTCTTCGACGAGGCGGAGCTTGTAGTCCTCGCCGCGCGCCTTGAACGTCGCGATGACCTCGTCGCGCGGCGTCATCTTCTTGATGACGTCGTAGTCCTTGTCGATCAGTTCCTGCATCCGCTTTTCGATCGCGGCGAGGTCGTCGGGCGTGAACGGGCGCTCGCTCCAGATGTCGTAGTAGAAGCCTTCCTCGATCACCGGGCCGATCACCATCTTGGCGTTCGGATAGAGCTGCTTCACCGCGTGGCCGACGAGGTGCGCGCACGAGTGGCGGATGATCTCGACGCCCTCGGGATCCTTCGGCGTGATGATCCGCAGCGTGGCGTCGTGGTCGATGACATCCGAGGCATCGACGAGCTTGCCGTCGACCTGCCCGGCCACGGTGACCTTCGCGAGGCCCGGGCCGATCGATGCGGCGACCTCGGCGACGGATACGGGGTTCTCGAACTCGCGGCGCGAGCCGTCGGGGAGCGTGATGGCGATCATGGGGTTCCGGTCGAACGATGCCGGCAGCGCGGCACGGAGATGCGGTGCCGGCATGGGCCGGCACGGGGAGGTCAGCGTCGGGCGGTGGTAGTGCTCATGTCGCACGCTCGGCCGGCGTCACCGCGGGCCACCTCGGCTGGTGCGCGACGGGCGCGTCGCACGGACCGCAATGGTTCGCCAGCGGCCCGACCAAGTCAACGCGTGGTGCGGCGGCCGTCGCGGATGTCGACCTCCACCACGATCCGGACCGGACCGGTGGGCCCGTTCGCGACGTATTCGAGGCCGTCACGACAGGGCAGGCGCGCGTCGAGCGCGGCGAGGTCCGCTGAGGGCAAGCGCAGCCGCAGGCCGGTGCCCTCCGGCACGGCGAACACGTCGCCGGACTCGACACGCATCTCGAACGGCGCCCGGTGCGGCAGCGGCAGCCGGGCCTCGACGGCGTCGCCGGCGCGCAGCCGGGCGAATTCCGCCGTGGTGAGGCGCAGGCGGAGGACGTCGGTCGCGAGCTGGAGCTTCATGGACCCAGCGCCTCCCAGTCCGCGGGGGTATTCACGTTGACGAAGCCGGCCTCCCCGCCCGCCGGCATCGCTAGCGAGACGGTCGCGAGCCGCATCTGCAGTTCGCGCAGCGAGCGCCCTCGGTCGTCAGCGGGGACGACGGCAGCGACCGCGTTGCGCGCCGCGCCGTCGACGCGAAACGCCCAAGGCAAGGGATGGCCTTCGAACCGCGCCGAGCGGGTCAGTGCCGCGGCATCGGCGAGCCTTCCAAGCAGCACCGGATCGAGCCGCGGCATGTCGACCGGGACCACGAGCACGAGCCCGTCGTCGAGCTCCGGCAGGCAGGCCTCGATCCCGCCGACGGGGCCGAGGCCCGGACGGCGATCCGGGACGCCGCCCGCGCGATCGCCGCTGACGATGACATGCGTCGCGCCGGCCGCGCGGAGGGTCGCTTCCATGTGGTCGAGCAGGGTCCGCCCGCGATGCACGAGCGCCGCCTTGTCGTGTCCCATCCGCGAGGAGCGCCCACCCGCGAGCACCAGCCCGGCGAATCTCATCTCGCCCCGTCGCACAGCGAGCAGCCCTCGCTCCATTCGCTGCTGCCGTCGGCGTAGTGCTCCTGCTTCCAGATCGGGACAGTGTGCTTGACCGCTTCGATCACCTGCCGACAGGCTCGGAAGGCCTCGTCCCGGTGCGGCGTACCGGCGGCGATGACCACCGCGACGCCGCCCACGCCAAGCCGCCCCTTGGCATGCGCGATCCACAGCCGCAGTTCCGGGCCGACGAGTGTTTCCGCATCGGCGGCGATCTCCTCGAACCGCCGCAATGCGAGGGCGTCGAACAGGTCGTAGCTCACGCCGGTGACGCGCCGCCCATGGTTGAGGTCGCGGATGCGCCCGACGAACGCCGTGGTGCCGCCGAAGCCGGGATCGGCGACGTGCGCGAAGGCTGCGTCGATGTCGAGAGCGCCCGTCGCCGCATCGAGGATCTCGAGGTGATGGCGCACGTCAGCCCCCGCTCACCGGCGGCAGCAGCGCAAGGCGTCCGTCGTCGGGCAGCGCGTCCGCGTCGCGCAGGACATGGGTCGTGCTGGCGAAGGCCGAGCGCGCGACGAGGGCGATCGCGGCCTCGCCCCAGGCACACTGCGCATGTGCCTGCACTGCGGCGCGCAGGTCCCGCACCTGCCCGCCGTCCACCGCGAGCACGAGGCGCGCACCGGGCTGTGCGTCGCGGAACGCACCGAACAGCTGCAGCTCCACCTGCCTCATGCGACCTCCAGCGGATCGAGATGGCCGCGGCTGTAGACGGCGACCGGCGTTCCCGCGGCGAGCGCGTCGTGCTCGGCCTCGATCACGGCCCAGGCGTTGGCGTCCAGCAGCGGGCGGATGCGGAACGACTCCTGTCCACCGAGCACGGCGACCTCGAGGCGACCGTCCGATGCCATGGCGACCCGCGCCTTCAGATGCATGCGCAGTGGGACCCGCTTGGCATACGCCACCGCGAGCGGCAGGCGCCGCACCGGCTCGGGCGGAAGACCGAGCATCGCGCGCAGCACGGGCTCGACGAAGAAGCGCAGGCCCACCGCCGTGGACGCGGGATTTCCCGGCAGCCCGAAGAACAGGCGGTCGCCGGGTAGGCGCGCGGCGAGGATCGGCTTGCCGGGGCGGATGCGGACCCTGTGGAACAGCACCTCGGCGCCGAGGCGCTCGAGCGCCTGCGGGATGAAGTCGTAGCGGCCCATCGACACCGCGCCGGTGCTGACCAGCACGCGCGCGCCACGGTCGATCGCACCGCCGAGCTCGGCGAGGAAGGCGTCGGCCGCGTCGCCGACCGTCGCCCGATGCACGACGCGCGCGCCGGCGTCCTCGAGCCGCATCGCGAGGAACGGGCCGTTGGTGTTGCGGATCTGGCCATCGCGCAGCGGCGCTGCCGGATCGTCGACGAGCTCGCGGCCGGTGGTCACGAGCCCCACCGGGGCGGCCGCAGCGACATCGACGTCCGCGACGCCGAGCCCGACCAGCAGCATGCAGGCCGCCGCATCGAGCCGCCGGCCTGCAGGCAGGACCCGATCGCCGGCTGCGACGTCTTCGCCCGCGCGGCGCACATGCTGCCCCGCGGCCACGTCGACCTTCAGGCGGATGCGCGCGGGTCGCCCGGTCGCGTCCGTCGCGACCACGTCGACCTGCTCGACAGGCACGATGCCGTCGAGGCCGGACGGCACTGGCGCGCCGGTCATGACCTCGCAGGCACCCTCGCCCATCGGACCCCGCGCGTCACCCGCGGCGCGTTCGCCGCGGACATCGAGCTCGGCTCCGGCGGCGAGACCCACATCGCCGCAGGCCAGCGCGAACCCGTCCATCGCCGAGTTGTCGAACGGCGGCAGCGATTCGAGGCTGCGCACGTCACGGGCGAGGATGCGGCCGCGCGCCTGCATCGTCGCGATGCGTTCCGTGACCGGCGCCGGCGCGACGGCCAGCAGGCGCTGCAGAGCGTCGGCGTAGTCGATCATGGGTGACCGTCGCCACTCGCCATCGACAGCGCATGCGTGAGCAACGGCGCGAGGATCTCCCAGGCCTGCGCCACCGCGCGTGGACTGCCGGGCAGCGCGATCACCAGCATCCCGTCGAGCTGCACCGCGCGCGCGCGGCTCAGCCAGGCGAGCGGCGTGAAGTGCGCGCTCTCGCTGCGGAAGAGCTCGGCCACGCCGGGAACGTCGCGCGCATCGTCGAGATCGAGCGCCTCGGGCGTGAGATCGCGCGGCCCGAGGCCCGTACCGCCCGTGCAAAGGCAGAGGACCTGTCCCTGCGCCGCGAGCGACCGCAGGTGCGTACGCAGCGGCTCCACGCCATCGGGCAGGCAGGCCGAGGTCACCACGGCACCGGCGTCCTGGAGCAGCTTCGTCAGCGCGGGGCCGGAGACATCCTGCACGGAGCCGGCATGCGCGCGATCGCTGAGCGTCACCACCGCGCAGGCGATGCCGTCGAGTCGCACCGGACTGCGGGGCCGATAGTGCGTGACCTCCTCGTCGGTCATCCCGTCGGGATGCCGCCATGCGCCCTTCTTGCCGCCCTCCTTGAAGAGCAGGCGCACCGCTTCGATCGAGAGCGCGGGCTCGACCGGCTTGGTGAGGTCGTAAAGCGTCAGCAATGCGGCGGATGCGCCGGCGAGTGCTTCCATCTCGACGCCCGTGCGCGCCTCGGTGGCCACCTCGCAGTAGACACGGATCGCATGACGCTCCGGGACCGGCATGCAGCGCACCCGCACCAGTTCGAGCAGCAGCGGATGGCAGAGCGGCATCAGCGCCGAGGCCTGCTTGGCGCCCTGCAGTCCGGCGATCTCCGCCATGACCAGCGCATCGCCCTTCGGCAGGCGGCGCTCGACGATCGCCGCGAATGCCTCCACGCCGGCATGGAGTTCGCCGACCGCGACGGCACGACGCCGCGTCGGCCGCTTGCCGCGGATGTCGGCCATGTGGAATGCCTCGCCGCTCAACTCAGCCTCCGATCGACGCGAGATGCGGTGTGATGCCGCTGTCGCCCTGGTGCAGGCCATGCCCCGCCGCCTTGAGGCGCAGCTGGCGCGCGATCAGGTCGACGAGCGCGTCGCGGTCCTCGTCGCGCTGCAGCAGCGGGCGCAGCGGGACGCCGAAATCGCCGAACAGGCAAAGGCGCAGGTCACCGCGCGCGGTGACGCGCAGACGATTGCAGCCCGCGCAGAAGTCGCGCGAATACGGCGCGATGATGCCGATGCGCCCCGCATGGTCGGCATGCACGTATTCGATCGCCGGGCCCGCATCCGGCGCGCGCACCGTGCGCACCCAGCCCGCGTCGCGCAGCCGATGCTCGAGGGCTTCGGCGCGCACATGGTGGCGCTCGAAATATGCGACGTTGTCGCCCGTGCGCATCAGCTCGATGAAGCGCACCGCGACCGGGCGCGTGCGAAGGTAGCCGAGCCATGCGGGCAGCTCGTCGTCGTTGAGGTCGCGCAGCAGCACCGCATTGAGCTTGACCGCGTCGAAGCCCAGGTCGAGCGCCCGCTCGATACCGCGCAGGATCTCGGGCAGGCGGTCGTGCCCGGTGATCGCGTGGAAGCGCTTGGCATCGAGGCTGTCGACGCTCACGTTGAGCGCGGTCAGGCCCGCTTCGCGCCACGGCCCGACGTGCTCGGGCAGCCGCGTGCCGTTGGTGGTGAGAGCGACGCTCCGAATACCGGGCACCGCGGCGACCGTCGCGATGACGTCGCGGAGGTCCTTGCGCAGCGTCGGCTCGCCGCCCGTCAGGCGCACCTTGCGCATCCCCACGGCGGCGAAGGCACGCACGAGCCGGCCGACCTCGTCGGGCGCGAGGAACACCGGGCGGCCGTCGGCGGCATAGCCGTTCGGCAGGCAATAGCCGCAACGGAAGTTGCAGGCTTCCGTCAGCGACAGCCGCAGGTAGGGAAAGCTTCGACCGTGGGGGTCGGTCAGCACGCGCATCGCACTCCATTCGGCCGTCCGGATGGGATCCGGCAGCGCAGCGGGCAGCTTACCGCGCCGGCGGGTGCGACGAGTTCAACATGTCACACAAGCTTCAGATCCGGCTCACCGCCTTGTCACCGCGGCTGCCGAAAATGCGCGCAAATCCGCAATGGATCTGCCGATGGACACCGCGCCCACCCCGCGTCGCCAGTTGCGCCGCATCCGTACCCTGCTCGCCCTGCTCGCCGGTGCGACCGCGATCCTCATCGCGGCCGCGTGCCGGCTCGAATCGACCGCCCGCGCGTTCGCGGCGCTCGCGACGGTGGGCTGCCTGGTGGCGTGGGCCGCGATGCTGGAGGTCGAGGGGCGGATCGCCGAGCGGGTCGAGCACCTGCCCGGCGCGCGACGCGGCGGGGCGGTCACCGGCGCGCCCGCGCGGCGGCGGCGTCGCCAGCGTGCCGGCCGCAGGAACGCGGCCTAGGACCGCGGATACGAAAACGGCGCGATCCGCGAGGATCACGCCGTCGTCTGTCCACGTAAGTGGTGGGCGGTACAGGGTTCGAACCTGTGACCCCTACCATGTCAAGGTAGTGCTCTACCGCTGAGCTAACCGCCCGTTGCCGGGGCGATGCCTCGGCGAAGGGCGCACAGTGTAGCCAGCCGTCGCGGCCGCGGCAAGCCGGTCAGCTGGCGAAGCCCGCCTCTTTCAGCTTGCGCAGCTGGTCGCGCACCCGTGCGGCCGCTTCGAACTCCAGGTCGCGCGCGTGCTGGTACATCTGCTGCTCCAGCGCCTTGATCTTCGTGGCCAGCTGCACCGGGCTGAGCGCCGCGTAGTCGGTTTCCGATTCGGCCACGCGACGACCCTTGCCCCGGCCCTTGCCCTTCGCATCCTCGGGCTCGGCGCGCGCGCCTTCGAGGATGTCCTTGATCGGCCGCACCACGGACTGCGGCGTGATCCCGTGCGCGAGGTTGTGCTCGACCTGCTTCTGGCGGCGCCGCTCGGTCTCGTCCATCGCCATCTTCATCGAGCGGGTGACGGTGTCGGCGTACAGGATCGCCTTGCCGCGCACGTTGCGCGCCGCGCGCCCGATGGTCTGGATGAGCGAGCCCGCCGAGCGCAGGAAGCCCTCCTTGTCCGCGTCGAGGATGGCGACCAGCGAGACCTCCGGCATGTCCAGGCCCTCGCGCAGCAGGTTGATGCCGATCAGCACGTCGAACTTGCCCAGGCGCAGGTCGCGGATGATCTCCACGCGCTCGACGGTGTCGATGTCCGAATGCAGGTAGCGGACCTTGATCCCGTGCTCGGCCAGGTACTCGGTCAGGTTCTCCGCCATGCGCTTGGTGAGCGTGGTGATCAGCACGCGGTCGCCCATGGCGACGCGCTCGTTGATCTCGCCAAGCACGTCGTCGACCTGCGTGGCGACCGGCTTCACCTCCACGACCGGGTCGACCAGACCTGTCGGCCGCACCACCAGCTCGACGATCTCGCCCTCGGACTTCTGCAGCTCGTACTGGCTCGGCGTGGCGGAGACGTAGATCGCGCGCGGCGCCCGCGCCTCCCACTCCTCGAAGCGCAGCGGCCGGTTGTCCAGCGCCGACGGCAGGCGGAAGCCGAATTCGACGAGCGTCTCCTTGCGCGATCGGTCGCCCTTGTACATCGCACCCACTTGCGGAACCGTCACGTGCGATTCGTCCACCACCATCAGTGCATCCGGGGGGATGTAGTCGAACAGGCACGGCGGCGGCTCGCCCGGCTTCTGGCCGGTCATGTGGCGCGAGTAGTTCTCGATGCCGTTGCAGAAGCCGACCTCCGCGAGCATCTCCAGGTCGAACGTGGTGCGTTGCTGCAGCCGCTGCGCCTCGACCAGCTTGTTCTGCGCATAGAGCTCCTCCAGCCGCTCGCGCAGTTCGGCCTTGATCGTCTCCACCGCCTCCAGCACCGTCTTGCGCGTGGTGACGTAGTGCGATTTCGGATACACGGTGTAGCGCGGCAGCTTGCGCAGCACCTCGCCGGTGAGCGGGTCGAAGCCCGACAACTGCTCGACCTCGCCGTCGAAGAGCTCGATGCGCAGCGCCTCGGATTCGCTCTCGGCCGGATGCACGTCGATCACCTCGCCACGAACGCGGTAGGTGCCGCGGCGCAGCTCGGTGTCGTTGCGGCTGTACTGCATCTCGGTCAGGCGCCGGATCAGGTCACGCTGGTCGATGCGTTCGCCCTTGACCATGTGCAGCACCATCCGGTGGTACTCGGACGGGTCGCCGAGGCCGTAGATCGCCGACACGGTGCAGACGATCAGGGCATCACGCCGCTCGAGCAGCGCCTTCGTCGCCGACAGGCGCATCTGCTCGATGTGCTCGTTCACCGAGCTGTCCTTCTCGATGAACGTATCCGAGGACGGCACATAGGCCTCGGGCTGGTAGTAGTCGTAGTAGCTGACGAAATACTCGACCGCGTTGTGCGGGAAGAACGACTTGAACTCCCCGTAGAGCTGCGCCGCGAGCGTCTTGTTCGGCGCCATGACGATGGTTGGCTTCTGGATCCGCGAGACGACGTTCGCGATCGTGTAGGTCTTGCCCGAGCCGGTGACGCCCAGCAGCGTCTGGTGCGCGAGGCCCGCCTCGAACCCGGCGACCAGGCGCTCGATCGCCGGCGGCTGGTCGCCGGCCGGCGAGTAGGGGGAAACGAGCTGGAAGCGTTGCGATTCGGCCATGGGTGCACCCGTGCGGTCCTCCAAGTCTAGGAGGCTCGCGTCAGCGTTAGGAAAAATCCGCGGGCCGGGGGGATTGAGTCCGACCCGCGTCAGCGCCCCCGCCCGATCGAACGCTCGCCGGGCGCAGCAGAGACTGCTGACATCTTTACGGACATCGGTCTCACGGCATGGAACGCGGATTCACGCTACTCGAACTTCTGATCACGCTCGTGGCCGCGACCGTGCTCGCCGCAGTCACGGTGCCCCCGTTCTCTCGGCTCATCGAGCGTCACCGGACGATGGCCGTCGTGCACGAGGCGACCGGTGCTCTGGCGCTTGCGCGGCTCGAGGCCGTGCGTCGTGGGCGGCCGGTGGCCCTTTGCCCCACCATTGACGGCAAGTCGTGCCGCGACGATCTCCGCTGGGACAGCGGCTGGCTCCTCTTCGTCGACGCGGACCGGAGCGGCCAACCGGAGAGGAACGGCGAAGTCATCCGCGAATTCGAGCCGCTTCGTCATCACCGGATGGCAAGTACCCGCGGCCGGCCGCTCGTCCGTTTCTCACCGAACGGCTGGTCGGCCGGCTCGAACGTCACGCTTTCGCTCTGCGACCGGCAGGGATTGGCGGCGCAAGTCATCGTCAACAACGCGGGCCGGGCGCGGAGCGAGCGCCCCGCCCGTGTTCGTCCCTGCCCGTTCGAGTCATGAGCCGCAAAAAGAAAAAGGCCTGCATTTCTGCAGGCCTTTCGCAATCTGGCGCCCGAAGTTGGACTCGAACCAACGACCCCCTGATTAACAGTCAAGTGCTCTAACCGGCTGAGCTATTCGGGCGGGCCCCGCATTTTAGACGACCTGTGGCGGGGGTCAATCCCCCATTGCGAGGCGACTCCCGCAGCCCCGCATCACCAGCACTCGGTCACGCTGGTCGCGCTCCCCGACTTGGAGCGCGTGCCCACTTGGTTGACGCCGATCGTGCCGCACTTGGCGTCGTTCTGAAGCGCCGTGGGTGCTGCCTGGATCGTGTACGCAGCAGCCGTCGGGGCACCGCTGATCCCGATCGTGTAATGAGGTGCGAGTTCCGTGATGCAGCCCAGGGCAGGCAGCGTCGCGCCGGCATACGTCATCTTCGCCGTGTAATGGCGTTCCATGAACTGAGCCGCCTGCTGCACGCAGGCCGCCGCCGCCGCGCGCCGCGTCTTGACGATGTGCCGCTGGTACGCCGGATAGGCGATCGAGGCGAGGATCGCGATGATCGCGACCACGATCATCAGCTCGATCAGGGTGAATCCACGCTGCATCCGATTAGGGTTCATGTTCAGTCCAATCCAAGGATTTCACGCCAGCCGACCCGTCGTGACGAGGCCGGCGCAGGAACCGGGTCGAGGGCCTCGCAGCGGGCCTGCGAGCCGCAGCTGACGATCTTGCCGCCGCCACGCGCCAACTGGCCGGGCATGCCCACGCCCACGTCGACCGATGTCACGTAGCCGGCACTTCCCGAAGCGCTTTCGCCGTCCAACTTGTCGTCGCCCTTCTTGTTGCCGTTGACGTCAATGAAGGAATACGTGCCGGACGCATTCGCGCCCTTCGCCGGGTTGGTACCGGTGAATGCATCGAGTGCATTGAGATAGCCCGTACCACCCGACTCGCAGCCAACCCCAGGCGACGGAATGATGCTCGCGAACCAGAGCGCGCGACCGATCACCAGCGGCCGCGACACGACGCGCTCGCCCGCCGTCGGCGCGTCGAGATCGACGAACCACCCCTTCTTGCTTCCGATCGTCGCGTACGACTCCCAGGTCCGCGCATTGCGGCCCTTGGAGTCCTTGCCGACCTTCACGATGGTGCGCTCCTGCAAGGCCGTGTCACGGGCACCGATCGGGCCCAGGTCCGCGACGAGGCCGTACATGCTCTGGACGCGGCTGGCCTCGGTGCCGGAGATGTCGTCGGACGAGATGTAGCGACCGGTACCGAAGATGACGAACAGGCGACGCGTCCCGGGCTCGCGGGCCAGCGCGGGCGCGCTGGTGATCGCCTGCGCCTTGCCGTCGGGCCCGACCGCGGCGAACAGTTTGACCGGGGTCTTGGAGCTCCAGCTCGACAGATTGCCGCTGACGTCGAACTTCCACATGTTGCCCTTGAGGTCGCCCGCGAACACGGTGTCGGCCTTTCCGTCACCATCCGTGTCCGCCACGCGCGGCTCGGCGAGGCCATTGCCACCCGTGACGCCCGTCTTGAGCTTGTGCGTGTTCACCACCCAGTTGTTCCCGACCTTGGTCGTCGAGTAGACGAACAGCACTGCCTCGCCGCTCGCGCTCTCGACGCCGTTGCCGACGAACGTCAGGGTCCCGCCGGATCCGTCCGGCAACACCACCGGCGCGCCGAGCACGTAACCGATGTCGGTATCGACCGATGCCGTCTGGTCCCACAGCACCTTGGTGCCGTCACCGCTGGCGAGTCCCGCCGGATCCGTGACGTCGAGCGCGAATACGCCCTTTCCGCCACGACCGAGCGAGGCCACCAGCGTCTTGCGGCCACCCGAGGTGGTTACGTCGATCCCGCCGTCCACGAAGAACCGATGGACGTATTCGGGATGGCTCAGGCTCGCGAGGTCGCTGAAGTTGATGCCTGCCGGGACGTATGAGAAGCGCACTGCACCCGTCGCGCTGTCGATTCCATGCAGCATGCCGTCGTTGGCGCCGACATAGAGCGTTCCGGCACCCGTCGTGGCCACATACACCGGCGTCGAGTTGACAATGTCGCCGATCGGGGATGCACGATCACGCAGCTTGCCGCCGTTGGCGACCTCGCGTGCGTTCGATCCCTTGATGTAGGCGGCGTTATCGTCCCGCGAGACCGGCGCGCCGCCGGTGAGCCGCTCGAGCTGGGCCTTCTGGGTGAGCGTGGGGAACTCGGTGCCGGCGCTGCCGCTCCACGTCAGCACCTTGCGTGACGCGAAGGCCGCACGGTCGAGATTCGCCTTGGCCGCAGCGCTCCAGGAAGTGCCCGAAAGCACGCCAGTGCCGAAATCGATCGATACGACATCGCCCGTCCACTGGCCCGGCGTGTAGGTTGCCTGGAAGATTCGCGAGCCAGCCTCGAGCGCGGGTCCGTTCGACGCCGCACCGGAGCCCGACGCCGGCTTGCCCTTGATCTCGGCCAACGAGGCGCGCAGGGCCTGGGCGAACGCCGAAGGATTCGTCGCCGCCACGAAGCTGCCTCGCCCGTTCACGGCCGAATGCAGCAGGTCATCGATGCGCTCGGAATCCTCCGCGTCGTTCGGATCCGGCCACCCGCCGCTGGTGGCGGCGGTCGCGGGATTGAGCGTGCCCTGCAGGCCGATCGAGATCCCGAAGGTAACCATGTGCTGCCAGAACGCCGGATTCTTCTCGGTCTCGACGACCGAGTTCGCGAGGTCGGGGCGGAGATCGCGCGACCAGTAGTGCATCGCGATGTCGGCGAGCGTGTCGGAGTACGCGTCCTTGAACGGGACGGCCGGCTGGTACTGGTAGGTCTTCTTCCCGTCCGCCGACGTGATCAGGGGCCCGGCCTTGTCGTCGACATTGCCCAAGGCGGTGGTATAGCCGCTCTTGTCGTTCCAATACCCGTCGGTGGTCAGGATCGCGTAGCTCTGGCGGCAGGTCAGCTGCGCGGCCGTGTCCTGGGGACCCCACGGCCCCGAGGTACCGGTCTGCTTCTCGTAGTACTCGCCTGCGCGGGTGAGCGCGCCGTGGAGCGGCGTTCCATTGGAGCCGTCCGCGGCCTGCAGATACTTGAACCAGTTCGCGCGATTGGTGCCTCGGAACAGCCCCCCGTCGTTTCCGACCGGAATCTGGTAGGCGGGAAGCGTCGAGTTCAGGCTCGTCGCGCCGTCACGGTTCCAGATCGAGTCATAGCCAACGCGATAGTTGTCGGACAGCTGGTCGAATGCGTCGGATGCACCGGCCTTGGCTGCCTTCATGCGCGTGCGGTGGTACGAATACCAGGTCGCGAAGTTGGCACGCTCTTCGGCAGCCGTACGGCTGCTCGCGTCCGGCACGGTTGCGCTCGGCGTCCAGAACGACGTGGTATCGACGTTGAGCGTAACGCCGGTGAAGCTGGCGTACGCGTAGATGCTGACGTAGTAGCTGCCCTTCGCGTCGAGGACCGTGCAGGACTCCGCATTGCCGTTCGCATAGGGACGGCAGTCGAAGTTCGTCAGATCGGGGGTCGCGCCCTTCCGGACGTACAGGTCGGCGTCACCGTTTCCGCCGCTGATCGTCACCCGCAACCGGTCGATATCCGTGACGTTGAAGGGACCGTAGTGCAGCCAGCGCGGATTGTTGTTGGTGGCCCGCGCAAGGCCCGTGGAATTCTGGATCGTCACCGGTGTCCCGGCCGAGAAATACGCCTTCTCGATCGTATTGTCCGCCTTGAAGCGGTACCGGTAGTAGTCCGCTTCGGCCGCCGCGTTCCCGTTCGGCTTCAGCATGTAGAACGTCATGTTCTCGTTGGTGAGATCGATGGCGTTCGCCCGCAGGCTCGGGTGGCTGAAGGCAGCGGTGAAGCTCGTGCCGTCGGTGAAACGCTGCCCCGAGGCCTGCATCCACGCTTCGTACTTGGTCTGCGGGTTGTAGGCGAGCGCGTTGCGCGCCACCGTCTTCACCGCGAAATTGAGCGTGGGCCCGACGGCCGGCAGGGGATCCGGCATGTAGTCGAACTCCATCGACCCCGAATCGTCGAGGATGAAGAGGATGTTCGGGGCGACGCCACGGACACCCGTCTGCAACGGGTAATCGGGGAAGCTGGCCGCCGCATGGGCGAGCGTGCCGAGAGCCGCCGTCAGGCAGAGTGCGAGCGCCGATGTAGTGGGCACCGCGATGCGTCGAGTCAAGCTGCGTGCGTTCATCGATTACTCCTTCGAAAGCTCGTACAGCGATTCGAGCTGCACCTGGACGCCGTTGTCGGCATTGGTGCTGGTCACCAGCACGCGGTACACCTTGGACGTCGTCCGGTCCTCCGTGGACTCGATGCGCTCCTTCAGGTCCGGGTTGTCGGCACTGCTGGTGCCACCGGCGCCGGCGCCACCCGAGTTCGCGGCGGGCCCGAGGAGCGTGACGGTGTACTGGGAGGTGATGTCGTTGGCGGTCGTACCCGACGTGAATGCCTGCGCATTGGGCTCCCAGTTCGGGTTCGCCTGCCACGTCTGGGTCACGACGTCCTCCGCCTCGCGCAGCACGGCCTCGGCGGCTTGGAATGCATAGCTGCGTGCGACGGCATTGGCGGCCATACGCTCCTGAAGCAGCGCGCCCCGGATGCCGGCGAGCCCGAGCAGCGTCACCACGAGCAGCAGCAGGAGCACGACGACGAGCGCCGCGCCGCGCTCATGCGCAACCCGCGGTGCCGGTCGCTGCCGTCGACGATCGGTTCGATAGCGTGTCATCAAAGGACTTCCCGATTGCGCAGCGAGACGACGTAGGTGAAGGTCCGCTGCAGTGCCGCATCCTTGTCGGCGTCATTGCTGTCGCTGATCACGGCGACGTCTTTCGACGTCATGCTGCCCGCGACGCCGGTGGTGGTGACGGCGACGCGCACCGCATTCACATTCGGCCACTGCGCCGCAGGGATCGCCGCGGCCTCACGGAAGCCAGCCGCGGGATCGGTCGACAGGCGATAGCGCAGCTGCAGCGCCGTAACGCCCTCGGCGATCTCCTCGCCGGCGCCGGCACTCCACCCGGAGGCATTCAGTGGCGCACGGTAGAGCGATCGACTACCACGCCCGTTGTCGGCGACGTACCAGCGTACTGCGCCGGCCTTCACGAGAATCGGCGAGTACCAGCTCTTCTTGCTGTTCTCCGACGCGTAGCCACCGCACTGGCTCAAGTTGAGGTCGCCGCCGCCGCTCGCCTTGAAGCAGAGGTTGTTCGAGGTTCCGCCCGCTGACCCGGCGCAGTTCGGACCGACGGGTTGGCCCTGCAGATTGGACTCGCAGTTGCCCGGAGTGCCGCCGTTCTTGTGGAACTGGACCTTCTTGTCTGCCGGGGTGCCGGTGATCTGGAAGATCACGCCCTTCTCGCTGTTGCAGGCCATGACGATGTCGCCGTCGACCAGCCCTTCAGGGTCGTCTTCGAGCTCCATCACCGCGGCGGGATTGTCGTATTCCTTGATCTTGTAGCTCTTGCCACCGCCGGTCCCGGCGCTGCCCATCAGGGCGATATCGACGTAGTCGCTGAGGTAGGTACCGCTCGCCGCATATCCGCGAACACCCGTCGTGAAAAGACCCTCGGTCCAGTCCGTCGCCGAGCGCTTGAGCATGTTGACGACGTCGGCGCTGCCACACGGATTGCCGCCCGCCTCGCGGAGATCGCGTGCGAGCAGCTCGAACGAGATGCGCCCGTTCTCCTGCACGCGGTTGAGCGTCTCGCTCGCCGCATAGACCCGGCGATTCGCCAGGAACACGCCGCCGGCCGCGCCGACGACGACGAGGCCGAGCACCAGCGCGATCATCAGCTCGATCAACGAAAGGCCGAGCGCCTTGCGCCGCTGCGGCGCACGAAGTGTCCTACGCATCAGAGCCTGCTCCTCGTCACGATCTCTAGCTGCTTGTCGTCGGCGGCACCGGTGGGTCGGCTGTCATCCCAGCGGATGCCGACCACGCACTCGGCCGCCGTGCAGCTTGCGCGCCCGCAGGCGGAGGGGTCGCCCAGATTCGCCTGCACCTGCGCGAGCCAGCTGTTGAATACGGTGTAGTCGGTCGCGTCGTCGGCCGCCGTCTTGGTGGCGGCCGTGCAGGTCCAGTTCGCAACATTGAACGCGCCTTGGAGCGCGCGCGTGCGGTCCATGCGCATGGTGTCGAACATCGAGTACGCCTGCATGACCGCCTGTGATCGACCCGAGGAACTGTTGCTGTTGCGCAGGGTCACCGACTGCAGCGCCGCCATGCCGAGCATGCCGATCGCCAGCACGAGTACCGCGATCAGGACCTCGAGTAGCGATGTGCCACTCTGCTTGCGTGCATTGAACGATGTCATGGGGGCGTTTCTCCTGCGCACTTCTTGTCGCCGTTCGAATCGCGGCACACGCTGATGCGGCTCGTGTTGACCTCGACGAGGCGCACGCCCTGATTCGCGGGCAACCTAGACGAGACGAAGCCGATGGCCACTGGGAGTGCGGATGCCGCTGTTGCGCGGCCGTCCGGCCGATACGTGATGCCGGTCAAGGCAAGCGCGGCGCCGGCCTGGGTGAACGACGATCCGGAGACGCCGGAATTCGGACGGATAAGTTCCGTTTCACGGATGGGCGCGGCGGACGTCCGCACGACCACGCGGCTCCAGTCCGAACCGCTGCACGTCGCGCCGTCCGCCGTCGGACACACCGTGACGCTGCGATTGCGCCTTACCGCCTCCATGCGGGCCGACTGCAGGACCGCCACGACCTCGTTCGACGCGGCCGCCAGGCGGTTCCGATGCGTCATGGAGACGAACGACGGCACGGCGACGCCGATGATGATCGCCAGCACGGCGATCGTGACCATGAGCTCGATCAGGGTGAAGCCGCGCATGAGCGACTTCTTCGGCGGTGCCGGGGGCGAACGTGGGGGCATGTCGAGCCGCGATGGATTGATCCGACGCCAACATAGCGTGGGAGGTCGTACCGGCCCAGCGCCGACCGATCGACGGGCCCGGCCGGGGCGTGGGCGGCGCCATACCAAGACGGCGGTCACATCGGCATGATGGCCCCATGGCCACGCGATCCCCTCCACGACGTTCGACGCCGTCTCCGAGCCCGCTCGATGCCCTGTGGCAGCCGGACATGCTCGTGCGCGTCGTGCTCGCCGGGGAAGGCCTCGCGCTGATCCTCGCCCTCGCCCCGGCGTCGGGTGCATCGCCGCTGACCTACTTCGGGTCGGCGTCGCTGCTGATCCAGTGGGTGGCGCTGCTCACGCTCGGCGCTCTGTTCGCACTGAGGCGCCAGCTGGCGCGGCTCCCGCCCCAGCGGCTCGCGTGGATCGCACTCGCGCTTCTCATTGCGTCAACCCTTGCCGTGTCGGCCTGGACTGCAAACATCCTCGGGCCGCGATGGCTCGGCGAGGCAGGCGGCTGGTGGGTCTTCTCGCTGCGGATGCTCGCGATGGCGACGACGGTGGGGCTGCTCGGGCTCGTCGCCTTCCAGAACCACTGGCGTGCACGCCAGGCCGCCGTCCGGACCAAGCAGGCCGAGCTGGAGGCGCTGCAGGCCCGGATCCGTCCACACTTCCTCTTCAATACGCTCAACACGGCGACGGCGCTCGTGCATCGCGAGCCGGCACGCGCAGAGGAGATCCTGCTGGATCTCGCCGATCTGTTCCGTGCGGCCCTTGCCGGTCCGCGCGAGATCAGCCTCGATGAGGAACTGCGCCTGGTGCGCCGCTACCTCGAGATCGAAAGCCTGCGCTTCGGCGATCGACTGCGTGTCGACTGGGACCTGCCTGCGTCGATCCCGGCGATCAAGGTTCCATCCCTCTCGGTCCAACCGCTCGTCGAGAACGCCGTCCGTCACGGCGTGGAGCGCGTGGAGCGCGGTGGCCGCATCGAGATCGCGCTCACCACGACCGTCGACCATGTGCTCCTGCGGATCCGCAACCCTCTCGTGCTGGGCGACGCGTCACGACCGACGAGCCACCGCGTCGGCCTCTCCGCATCGCAGGCGCGCATCGAGGCACTCACCGACGGCCGGGGCTCGGTCGAAACCGGCATCCAGGGCGAGCACTACGTCGCGACGATCCGCCTGCCGCGCCCGCGGCCGGCGAATCGCCGCGAGTAACTCAGGTCACCACCCGGTAGCACGGGCGGTAATCGCCGGCGATCTTCATGCGGTGCTGCTGGACGAACGCGCGGAGCAGCGCATCGAGGGCCTGCATCATGTCCGGGTCGCCGTGGATCTCGAAGGGGCCGAATTCCTCGATGCGGCGGATGCCCTCCTCCTTCACGTTGCCCGCGACGATGCCGGAGAACGCGCGCCGCAGGTCGGCCGCGAGCTCGTGCGCCGGGCGGCCCTGGTGCAGGTCGAGCGCGGCCATCGCCTCGTGCGAGGGCACGAAGGGCTGCTGGAAGGCCAGCGGGATGTCGACCGACCAGTTGAAGAAGAACGAGTCGCGGCTCGCGATGCGGTGCTCGCGGACCTTGCGCAGGCCGCGCGCCATGCGCTTGCCGACCTCGGCCGGGTCGCCCACGATGATCTCGTAGCGCGATGTCGCCGCCTCGCCGAGCGTGAGGCGCAGGAACTGGTCGATCTGCTCGAAGTACGGTGCCGAGGCCGTCGGGCCGGTGAGGATCAGCGGGAATGGCAGGCCGGCATTTTCCTCGCGCAGCAGGATGCCGAGCAGGTACAGGATCTCCTCGGCCGTGCCGACGCCGCCCGGGAACACGATGATGCCGTGCGCCATGCGGACGAACGCCTCGAGGCGCTTCTCGATGTCCGGCATGATCACCAGGTGGTTGACGATCGGGTTCGGCGACTCGGCGGCGATGATGCCCGGCTCGGTGATTCCGATGTAGCGCATGCGGCGACGGCGCTGCTTGGCATGCGCGATCGTGGCGCCCTTCATGGGACCCTTCATCGCACCCGGGCCGCAGCCCGTGCAGATGTCGATGCCGCGCAGGCCGAGCTCGTAGCCGACCTGCTTGGTGTAGAGGTACTCGTCGCGATTGATCGAGTGGCCGCCCCAGCAGACGACCAGGTTCGGATCGCCCGGCTGCAGCACGCGTGCATTGCGCAGCAGGCCGAACACAGCGTCCGTGATGCCCTCGCTGCTGTCGAGGTCGCGATTGCAGTGCGGGCCGAGTTCGATCGCCGTGTAGGCGAGGTCGCGCACGACCGCGGCGAGCAGCTCGGCGACGCCCTGGATCAGCTCGCCTTCGACGAAGGCCATGGCCGGCGCCTTGACGAGGTCGATCCGCACGCCCCGGTCCTGCTGCTGCACCTGGATGTCGAAGTCGGGGTATAGCTCGCGCGCGGCGCGCGGGTCGTCGCTCGTGCTGCCGCTGGTGAGCACGGCCAGCGCGCAACGGCGCAGCAGTTCGTGCAGGCCGCCGCTGGAGGCGTCGCGCAGGCGCGCGACCTCCGCGCGGGACAGGATGTCGAGGCCGCCGCGCGGGTAGATGCGCGCATCCACGGTCGGCAGGGTGATCGGGGTGGCGATTTCAGCGGTTACTGCCATTTCTCTGTGTTTCTCTGTCGTTAGTCCCGGGACTCTACCGCGCGGATTCCGCAAAAGAAAACGGCCGGGGCGAGCCCGGCCGTTTCCGTATCGCGTGTCGAGCAGCGGATCAGAACTCGTACTTCAGACCCACCTGGATCGACCACTGCGAGATGCCGTTGGTCTGGCCGTCCGCGTTGGTGGGGATCCCGAGCGAGGTCGTCTGGCCGAACTCCTGGCCGTTCGGACCGTTGCCGCGGTAGCCGTAGACGTACTGGCCCTGGTGGATGCCCACCAGCGTGGCCGCCGCGACGTTGGCATTGAAGCCGTAGTCGACGATGTGGCCCCAGTCCTTGTTGATCAGGTTGCCGACGTTCTGGATGTCCATCCAGATCTTCGACTTGTGACCGCGGAAGAAGCCCGGGAGCTCCTGGCTCACGCGCAGGTCGAACGTGTTCACCCACCCGGCGCGGAACTCGTTCTCCGGCGCGTAGCGGCCGCGGTAGGCCTGCAGCTGCGGCTGGGTTTCGAGCCACGCCCAGAACGCCGCTTCCATCGCCGCGTTCGGGGTGAACGTGCCGTTCGCCGCGATCGAGCCGAACTTGACGTCGCCCGGGCCCTTCGGCACGTAGAACAGGTCGTTGAACGTGCGGTTGTCGCCGTTCGCATCGCCGTTGAAGATGTAGCTGTACGGGCGACCGCTGCGGCCTTCGTAGAACAGGCCGATCTGCGTGGCGTTGTCACCGAAGAACTTGTGCTTCCACTGCAGCACGCCGGTGAAGCGGTCCTTGATCTCGTAGCGCGCCGTACCGACCGTCGGCTCGTTAACGTTGAACGCCAGCTGCGAGCCGAAGCCCGAGCCCGCCGTCGAGCTCGTCAGCGCCGCGACTTCCTCGGCGTTGGTGTACGTGTAGCCCAGCGTCCACGACCAGTCGCTGTCGCGGCTGAAAGGCTTCTCGAGCGACAGGGTCAGCTGCTGGCCACGGCCGTCGCTGGTGTTCTCGAGCAGGTAGACGTCGTTGAAGTAGCTGTTGTTGCCGAAGCGTGCCGGGTTGGCCTGCGTGTTGCCGTTCGCCGCGGCCGGAGCCGCCGTGTTGCCGAACGGACGCGGGCTGTTCGGATTCCAGTACAGCGTGCGGCCGTACGGATCGGTGTAGCCCGGGCCGACGTTGAGCGTGCGGTAGAACAGGCCGTTGCGGACGTCGGTGAGGAGCACCTCGGCCGACGCGACGATGCCGTACCACGGCAGCTCATGATCGAACGCGAGGTTCGCCTTCCACACGGACGGCAGCGCGAAGTCCTCGGCGATCACGTTGACGTTGCGCACGCCCGCGCCACCCGACGGGATCGACGGATTCAGGCCGTTCGCCGTAAACTGCACGCCGTTGTCGCACTGGCCATTGGCCGGGGCGACGTCGACGCAGACGAGGTTCTGGAACGCGACGTAGTTCATGCCCGTGTTGCTGTAGGCATTGCCCACCCACACCTGCGGTGCATCGCCCTGGAACAGGCCGATGCCGCCACGCAGCTGGGTCGGGCGCTCGTAGTCGAACGTGTAGTTGAAGCCGAAGCGCGGCTGGATGACGAACTTGCCGTCATACGTGTTCGTGTTGTCGAGGCCGAAGCCGCCGTTCGGGCAGCTCGCCGGGCCGGTGCCGTTGGCCACGCGCGCCGAAGCGAAGCAGGCGTTGAACGGCGGTGCCGGGTCGGCTTCCGGACGATCACCGCGCACGCCGAGCGTGAGCGTCAGGTTCGGCGTGACGTACCAGGTGTCCTGCACGAACAGGCCGAGGCTCTTGTTCGTGTAGCGCGCCGCGATCGCATCCGGGTTGGTCGGATTGGCCTGCAGGTCGTAGTCGAAGTAGCGACCGTTGATGAGGTTGCTGAAGTTCGACGTGCCGTTCGGCGTGTTCGGAGGCGAGTTCGGAACGTAGAAGCTGTAGTTGCCGTACGCGTCCTGCAGGAAGAAGTTGTAGATCTCGCTGTCGCTGTACTCGGCGCCGAACTTGATGTCGTGGTCGCCGATGGTCCAGGTGGCCGATCCGAAGTAGTTCCAGGTCTCCGTGATCAGCGAGTTGCCGCCCGAGCTGCGCTCGGTGCCGATGCGGATCAGGTCGAGGCCGGCGGTGCTGTTGTTGTTCGTGCCGACGGGGTTGTCATTGCCGTTGACGATGCCGTCGTCGAAGTAGATCTGGATCGTCGGCGCGGTCGTCGGGTTGACGCGGATCGCCGAATAGTCGCGGAAGGAGGCCTTGAACTCCGTCGAGAAGTTGTCGGACCAGTCGCTGAACACCTGGGCGACGTAGCTCTCGACGGTCTTCTCGTGGTTGTACCAGTTCGAGCTCAGCGACAGCGTGCTGGCGCTCGACGCCTCCGGGCGGACGCGGGTCTGCTCGAGCTTGGTGTAGCGGATGTTCGCGCGATGGTCGTCGCTGATGTTCCAGTCGAGCTTGAGGCCGTGCTCCTCAAGCTCCGTATCGCCACCGGCGTTCAGGCTGCCGGCATCGAAGCCCCAGACGTCACGCGCGATGCGCTGCACTTCGGCCACGTCGGCCGCGGAGAAGTCCGCGCCGCTCGCGAGCGGGTTCGTGCCCTGCGTGCCGCCGGCCGGGCCGATGTTGGTCTGGCGCAGCTTCTCGTAGTTCGCGAAGAAGAACAGCTTGTCCTTGACGAGCGGGCCGCCGACGGTCGCGCCGTAGGTCATCTCCTCGGTGAACTCGTCGAACGGCAGGCCGGTGACGTCGAGCGTGCTGCCGGCGATGCGCGCCGGGTAGTCGCCGAACCACTCGCCGTCGCGGTAGCTGCCGTAGACGGAGCCGTGGAACTCGTTGGTGCCCGACTTGGTCACGGCGTTGACGTTCGCACCGGCGGCGCCGGCGATCGTCACGTCGTAGTTCGACAGATCGATGTCGATGGCCTCGATGGCTTCCAGCGAGACCGGCTGGCGCTGGGTCGGCATGTTGTTGCCTTCCAGGCCGAACGTGTCGCTCGCAGAGACGCCGTCGATGGTGATCTTGTTGAAGCGCGGGTTCTGGCCGCCGGCGGAGATGCTGCCCGAGGCCCGATCCGTGAACGCGACGCGCGGATCGGTGCGCATCATGTCCTGGATGTTGCCGTTCATCGACGGCAGCGCTTCGATCGTCTGCTGGTTGACGCTGGTGCCCGAGCCCATCTTCGTGGCGCTGAAGACGCTGGAGCCGCCGGCGACGCCGACGACCGTAACGGTGTCGAGCGTGTCCGAGCCGCCGCCGAGCGCGGCGTCGACCGTGCTGATCTGGTTGAGGTTGAGGTAGACGCCCTCCTCGCGGTCGACGCCGGCGCCGTCCTTGTTCACGACGATGGTGTACGGGCCACCCACGCGCAGGCCGCGCGCGGCGTAACGGCCGCTCGCGTCGGTCACGGCGCGGCTGACGGTGCCGGACTCGACATGCGTGATGGTGACTTCTGCGCCGGCGACCGGTGCGCCCGAGGCATCGGTGACGAGGCCGCCGACACCGGCGGACGTGCTCTGCGCGAAAGCAGGAGCGGCGGCGAGGGCGACGAACAGGCCAAGCGCGAGCTTGGACAGTCGAACGCGATTCGGGTGGGTCATACGAAGGCCTCGATGAGCGGACACGGCAGACGGATAGGCACGACCGGGACTCCCCGCCCCAGCGTGGTTAACATCAGATTAACATGCTATGGCGAATGGATGACAGCGCCATGACACCGGATCTGTTACGGCGGCAGGCGGTCCGACTGAAGTCTTCAGCGCCGGAACCGCGTCACGGACCAGCGGTCCGGAAGTAGGCGCCGAGCCCGTCCAGGAACATCTGGACGGAGATCGCCACGAGCAGCATCCCCATCAGCCGCTCGATCGCGGTCAGCACCCGGCGGCCGAGGAACTTGTAGAGGGCGGTCGCCGAGAACAGGATCGCCGCGGTTGCCGCCCAAGCGATCAGCAGGGCGTAGCTCCACTCGTCCAGTCGTCCCGGCTCGTTGCTGCCCATCAGCATCACGGCCGCCATGCCGGACGGGCCGGCCACGAGGGGGATCGCCATGGGAACGATGAAGGGCTCGCCGTCCGGGATCTCGCCCATCAGCCCTTCCGGCGGCGGGAAGATCATGCGGATGCCGATCAGGAACAACACGATGCCGCCGGCGATGGAGACCGACTCCTGCCGCAGGTGCATCAGCTCCAGCGCGTACTTGCCGCCCCAGAGGAAGGCCATCAGCACGCCGAGGGCGATCAGCAGCTCGCGGGCGAGCACGATGCGCTGGCGCTGCGGCGGCAGAGTGCGCAGCAGGCTCAGGAAGACGGGGATGTTCCCGAGCGGGTCGAGGATCAGGAACAGCAGCAGGGCCGCGGAGGCGATGGTCATGGCGCGGGCACGTCCGGGGTCCAGACCTCGCCGCGTCGCGCCACACCGGCAGGCGAGAGCAGCTCGACCATCGCCGGCGCAAAGGCCGACGGCTCGCGGGCCTGCCGGTCGCCCTCCTCGACCCAGGCACGCGCGCGCAGCGGCGTGCGCATCGGCCCGGGCGCGAGCCCGGCGACGCGGACGGGCCCGTTGGCGAGCTCGCCGTGGAGGATACGCACCACGCCCTCGAGCCCGAACTGGGAGACGCCGTAGCCGCCCCAGTAGGCATGCCCGACCCGCTCCGGGGCATCGAGCGTGAAGACGACGGCCGCATCCGGCGCGCGCGCGAGCAGCGGCAGGGCCGCCTGCGTCAGCCACCAGGGTGCGGTCAGGCCGACGTGCACCGACCGGGCGAACTCGGCGGGATCCGCGTGGACGAGCGGTGTCAGCCCCCGGAACTCGGCCGCGCAGTGCGCGATGCCGTCGAGGCGCCCGAAGCCCTCCTCGATCCGCGCCACGAGGTCCGCGTGGTCGTCCGGCGTGGCGCCCTCGAGGTCCATCGGATAGATCGCGGGTTCCGGCCCGGCCGCGCGCACGCGATCGTAGAGGCGGTTCAGGCGTGGCACCTTGCGCCCGAGCAGCACCACCGTCGCACCCGCATGCGCACAGGCGAGCGCGACCTCGCTGCCGAAGCCGCCGTGCGCGCCCGTCACGAGGACGACGCGGCCGTCGAGCACCCGCCCGGCCGTCACGAGGGCTGCGTCTCGCTGACGATGCGCGCGAGCTCGCCGGACTCCAGCAGCTCGAGCGTGATGTCGCAGCCGCCGATCAGCTCGCCGTGGATGAAGAGCTGCGGGAAGGTCGGCCAGTTTGAGAAGCGCGGCAGGTTCGCCCGCACTTCCGGGTCCTCGAGCACGTTGATGGTGCGCAGCTCCGTCGCGCCCGCCGTGCGTAGCGCCTGCACGGTGCGACTGGAGAAGCCGCACATCGGGAACTGCGGCGTGCCCTTCATGAAGAGCACGACCGGGTGGCGATCGATCTCGGCCTGGATGCGCTCGATCACGTTCATCGCGGGCTCCTGTGCATTGCACCGGCGCGCGGGATCGCGCCGGAGGCGGTGGGGATAGAATGGCGATTGTACGGCCTCGTCCGCCGAACGCCGCGCGCCACCGCTGCCCTCCCCCGCTTTCCAGGAGCCCCCATGGCCATCGAACTGCCGCCCCTCCCGTACGACCGCACCGCCCTCGAGCCGCATATCTCGGGCGAGACGCTCGACTTCCACCACGGTAAGCACCACAAGACCTACGTCGACAACCTCAATAAGATGATCGAGGGGACGGAGTTCGCGGACATGCCGCTGGTCGACATCATCCGCCGCTCGCAGGGCGGGATGTTCAACAACGCGGCGCAGATCTGGAACCACACGTTCTTCTGGAACTGCATGGGCCCCAACGGCGGCGGCGAGCCGACCGGCAAGCTGGCCGACGCGATCAACCTCGCCTTCGGCGACTTCGCCACCTTCAAGGACGAGTTCTCGAAGCTCTGCATCACGACGTTCGGCTCCGGCTGGGGCTGGCTCGTGCAGCGCCCCGACGGCTCGCTCGCGCTGGTGAGCACGCAGAACGCGAACACACCCGTGACCACCGAGGACACCGCGCTGCTCACCTGCGATGTCTGGGAGCATGCCTACTACATCGACTACCGCAATGCCCGCGCGAAGTTCGTGGAGGCGTTCTGGAACGTCGTGAACTGGGACTTCGTGGCCTCGAACATGAAGTGAGCCGCGCGCTCGCGTGTCCGACGAACGGCCGGGGCGACCCGGCCGTTCGTGTTTCGGCCTTCAGGCAAGCCGATGCGCGCGCCCTGGCACGCCGCCATCGATCCCGTCATGCAGGCGTCGCAATGCGCCGCTGCCGCAAGGCCACCCCTCCCCTCGAGGTGCCGTACGGACCGTCACCGCACTCGGAGACGGCCTGCCCCGTCTGGCGGAGCCGTCACTCAGCGCGCTTCGCGCAGCCGCGCGATCACCGGATCGACCTGCCCCTCGCGCCCGAGCGCCGCGCCGACCCTCTGCAATGCGGCAGCGAGCGCCTCGTGCGAGTCCTCGCGGAGCGTGGCATGGCCGACCTTGCGACCCTCGCGCGGCAGCTTGCCGTAGTCGTGCCAATGCCCGCCCGCCTCGTGCAGCACCGCGGCGGCTTCGGGCATCTCACCCACCCAGTTGAGCATGCAGGCCACGCCGCACATGCGCGTGTCACCAAGCGGAAGCCCGAGCACGGCACGCAGGTGGTTTTCGAACTGCGACGTCTCGCTGCCCTCGATCGTCCAGTGGCCGGAATTGTGGACGCGCGGCGCAAGTTCGTTGGCGAGCAGCCCGCCGTCGCGCGCGAACAGCTCGAGTGCGAAGACGCCGACGTAGTCCAGCGCCTCGGCGAGGCGGCGTGCATGGCCGACCGCGAGCGCCTGGGTCGCGTGGTCCACCATCGCGGGCGCCAGGCTCGCCGACAGCACGCCGTCGACGTGCCAGTTCTCCGTGAGCGGCCACGCGCGGAACTCGCCATTGCGCCCGCGCACCGCCACCACCGAAAGTTCGCGGTCGAAGTGCACGAAGCCCTCGAGGATCAGCCCGACGCGCGGCGCCTGTGCACCGAGCGCGGCCCATGCGGTGTCGACGTCGGCCTCGCTGCGCAGACGGAACTGCCCCTTGCCGTCGTAGCCGAGCCGGCGGGTCTTGAGGATGCACGGCGTGCCGATGGCCGCGACGGCCGCACGCAGCTCGTCGAGGCTGTCGACCGCCGCGAACGGTGGCACCGGGATGCCCAGCTCGCGGAAGAGCGTCTTCTCGGCGAGGCGGTCCTGCGCGGTACCGAGCGCACGTGGATTGGGGAACACCGCGACGCGCCCGCTCAGCCAGCGCGCGGACTCGGCGGGCACGTTCTCGAAATCGAAGGTGGCCACGTCGACGCGCGAGGCGAACTCGGCGAGCGCCGCCTCGTCGCGATAGTCGCCGACGACCATTGGCGCGAACTGCCCCGCGCAGGCATCGGCGACATTGTCCATCACCAGGAAGCGCAGCCCGAGCGGTGCGCCCGCCAGGGCCATCATGCGGGCGAGCTGGCCGCCTCCGAGGATGCCGACGGTGGTCATCGGCGCGGGTCGTCGCTGGCCATCACGTCGGCGGTCTGCTTCTCGCGGAACGACTCCAGCGCGGCGCCGACCTCCGGCAGCTCGCGCGCGAGCATCGCCGCGGCGAACAGGCCGGCATTCGCCGCGCCTGCCGCGCCGATCGCGAAGGTGGCGACGGGGATGCCGGCCGGCATCTGCACGATCGAAAGCAGCGAGTCGAGGCCGTTGAGCGCACGGCTCTGCACCGGCACGCCCAGGACGGGCACCGCCGTCTTCGACGCGAGCATGCCCGGCAGGTGCGCCGCGCCGCCGGCGCCCGCGATAATCGCGCGCAGCCCGCGCGAGGCGGCGGTGGCGGCGTAGTCGAAGAGCACATCGGGCGTGCGGTGCGCGGAGACCACGCGTACCTCGTGCGGCACGCCGAGCGCCTCGAGCCGGTCCGCTGCGGGCTTCATCGTCTCCCAGTCGGAACGCGAGCCCATCACGATGCCGATCAGGGGTGGGGCCGACGGAGTCGCTGACATGGTCCTGCCTCGGGGCAAAGACGTATTCTAATCGGCCCGCCCGCCGACGCCGACCATGGACCGCAAACTGCTCGACCTGCTGGCCTGCCCCGTCACGCGCCAGCCGCTGCAGATCCTCGACGGCACGCGCCTGCGCGCGCTCAACGATGCCATCGCCGCCGGCCACGCGCGCCGTGGCGACGGCCAGCCGCAGGCGCAGGCCGTCGACGCCGCGCTCGCCACGGCCGATGGCCGCTGGATCTACCGGATCGACGACGGCATCCCGGTGCTGCTCGCCGAAGAGGCGATCGACGGCGCCGCCTTCGCCGCGCAGCCGTGATCCCGCTGCCGCCCGCGGAGAGCATCGACGCCGACGTGCGTCGCGCGCTCGACGAGGATATCGGCAGCGGCGACGTCACCGCTGCCCTGCTTCCCGACATCGCCGACACCGCCTACCTGCTCTGCAAGGAAGCCGCCATCGTCTGCGGCCGGCCGTGGTTCGACCGCTGCCACCAGGCGCTCGATCCCGACGTGCAGATCGACTGGCACGTCGACGAAGGCGCGCGGGTTCCCGCGGGCACCCTGCTCGCCACCCTTCGCGGCCGGGCGCGCGCCCTGGTCACGGCCGAGCGGGCGTCGCTCAACTTCATGCAGACGCTGTCGGCGACAGCGACCGTCACCGCCGCCTACGTCGATGCGGTGCGCGGCACGCGCGCGCGCATCCTCGACACGCGCAAGACGATCCCCGGCCTGCGCCAGGCGCAGAAGTACGCGGTGCGCGTCGGCGGCGGTTCCAACCACCGCTTCGGGCTTTTCGACGCGGTGATGCTCAAGGAGAACCACATCCGCGCGGCGGGCTCGATCGCGCGCGCCGTCGCGGCGTCGCGCGTGCGCCATGCGGGCGTACCGGTCATCGTCGAGGTCGAATCGATCGAGCAGCTGCGCGAGGCGCTCGACACGGGCTGCGACCGCATCCTGATCGACGATTTCGATGCGCAGATGCGCCGCGAGGCCGTGCGCGTCGCGAACGGGCGTATCCCGCTCGAGGTGTCGGGCGGCGTCGATCTCGCCACGCTCCGCGCCATCGCCGAGGACGGCGTCGACTGCATCTCGATCGGCGCACTGACCAAGCACGTGCGCGCGATCGATCTCTCGCTCAAGCTGGGGCGCAAGCCGGGCTAGAGCGCACCGCGGCGCGGTCCTGCTGCCGGCGCGACGGTCGGGCCGTGCAGAGGTTCGGCGGCTATTGCGTTCGACGCTGCGCTGGCGGCATTCGCGCGCGGAGGATTGGGCTCGGCAATGTGGATGTGTACCGACAGCGGAGGCTCCGCATCGCAATCCGGCTCGTGCGGTCGCACGCGGCGCAGCGATGACGATGCGCGACAGCGAATCACCCACTCGCTCCGCGATTCGCCGCAGTGGGGCGTTGTCCGCCGGGTACTCGCTTCGACATCGGCGACGGTCGGCGTCGCAAGCGCCCGACGATCCGGTTAGAGCGCGAGCACCATCGCACCCGCGAGCAGCACGATGCCGACCACCAGCCCCCACATCAGGCGCGGATCGAAGCGCACGCGCGGGGCCTCGGCCGCGGCCTCGTTGCCCTCTTCCGACAACGCGGTCGCGACGATGCGGAAGCGCAGCGTGTCGAAGCCGATCTCGTCGCCCGCCTTGGCCTCGGCGCGCAGCACGCGCTTGCCGTTGAGGAACGTTCCGTTCGTGGAGCCGAGGTCCTCGACCTGCACCCCGGCGTCGGTCGGGATCAGGCGCGCGTGGTTGCGCGAGATGCCGTTCTCGTCGAGATGCAGCGACGATTCCGGCGCCCGTCCGACGGTCATCGCGGTCGGCAGCGCGAAGCTGCGGCCGAACAGCGGGCCGGATACCGCGCGCAGCATGAACTTCGGCAATGCGGGGCGGACGGTCGTCGCAAACATGTCGTCGTTCGCGGATGCCGCTACGCCACCGCGACCACCCGCACGTGCCGCGGCGACGTTCTCCATCGCCGCGAGCCGTGCTTCGAAGCGGTCGAACGCGACGCGGTCACCGTCACGCAGTGCGATCAGGCCGTTGACCTGTGCGCCGTTGACGTAGACGGCGGCGTCGGCGGGCACGTCGAGCATCACGCCGCCGGGCGTGACGTGCAGCTGCGCATGGCGCGGCTGGACCCCGGGGCGGTCGAGGACGATGTTCGCATCCGGGGCCGAGCCGACGCTGTTCACGCCAGGCTGCAGCACCACCTGCGGATGTTCACCGCCTGGAAAAACCAGCTTCATCGCACGCCCCCTGTCGGCCTGCCGGCCTTGTCCGCGGCCGTTGGAGCCCGCACAGTAGCAAAATGCCGACCGTGATCGTATTGATGGTCGTCGCGGCTCTGGCCGCGGCGTTCTGGAATTCAGCGCGTGCCGCCGCCGAGCGCGCCGGGGTGCTGGGTCGTGATGCCTGCCGCGCCGCCGGCGTGCAGTGGCTCGACCAGAGCGTGCACGCCACCGGCCTGCGCCTGTGCCGCCTGGAGAGCGGTCGGCTGGGCTGGGAGCGCACGTTCCGCTTCGACTACTCGCACGACGGGCTGGACCGGCACTCGGGCCGCCTCGTGCTGCGCGGCGATCGCCTCGTCGGTTTCAGCGGGCCGGTGACGCCGGCGCCCGTCGTTTTCGAGCGGAATACGTCTATTTGACGATGCGCAGGTGGCCGCCGCGCCGGGGCGGCGGCGGCGCGTCGCCACCGTCGTCCGGCGGCGTGTCGTCCGCGGAGCCGGGGACGAGCTCGAGGCCGGGCACGGTCGCCTCGTCGAGCAGTTCCGTGGCGTCGTCCGCTTCGCCCGCATCGGGCGGCAGCGCCATGCCCTGCCCGTTCTCGCGCGCGTAGATCGCAAGCACCGCACCGACCGGCACGTGGACTGCGTGGCTCACGCCGCCGAAGCGGGCGCTGAAGCGGATCGAGTCGTTCGTCATCTCGAGCCCGGCCACGGCCCGCTGGGCCACGTTGAGCACGATGCGTCCGTCCTTGACCGCATGGCGCGGAACCTGGACGCCGGGCCGCGACGCGTCGACCAGCAGGTGTGGCGTGAGCGCGTTGTCGGCGATCCACTCGTACAGCGCCCGCAGCAGGTACGGACGGTGGCTGGTCATCGGAATCTCGTCACTCATGCGCCGCAGTTTAAGCCACGCAGGGCGACCGGGCTGCGCCGGATCGCCGTCGACGCGCCGCCCCGCGCGCATCCGGTCGCGCATCGCGAAGGATCACGCCTTCACTGCACCGGCGCCCGAAGCGACGAACCCGCCTCGCGGCGGGTCCGGGATCAGGCCGGCAGGTCGCGCAGCTTGCGCTCCTGCTCGGTAAGGCTCCGGGCAAAACCGGGATTGCGGAAGATCCGATTGCCGTAGTCCTCGATGACCTTGCCGTCCTTGGGCAGCGGAACGCCGAGCGCCGGCAGGCGCCAGATGATCGGCGCCATCGCGCAGTCGGCGAGGCTCATCTCGGGGTTCAGGAAGAACTTGCTCGCCTTGAACAGCGGGACCGAGGCGGTCAGCAGTTCCTTGAGGCGCTTGCGCCCGGCCTCCTGCTGGGCGCGGTTGCCGAGCTGGATGGCCTGCACCTGCGGCACCCAGTCGTGCTCGAGCCGAAGCATCGCCAGGCGCAGGCGCGCACGCGACAGCGGGTCGACCGGCATCAAGGGCGGGTGCGGATAGCGCTCGTCCAGGTACTCGCTGACGACGCTCGCCGCATAGAGCACGAGGTCGCGCTCGACGAGCGTCGGGACCGACTGGTACGGGTTCAGGTCGACGAGGTCCTCGGGCGGATTCTGCGCATCCACCGGGATCAGGTCGTACGTCACGCCCTTCGCCGCGAGCACGAGGCGCACGCGGTGGCACAGGACGCAATCGTTGGAAGAAAACAGGGTCAGGGTATTACGCATGCGTGGACTCGCCGCCATCGTCGACCTCACGCGACCGGAAACCGCCGGCCGCAAGGCGCCGCCCACCCCGTGCGGGCGGTCGCCAGCGGTCTCGAGCGTTCGACGGGACGTCCCGGCACCCCTGCTCCGGGACATCGATCGTCGACGTCAATGCTCCACGTCGCGCCAGTATTCCTGCTTCAGCAACCAGGCGAGGAACGTGAGCAGAGCCAGGAACAGGATGACCCAGACGCCGATCGACTGGCGCTTGAGCGCAGCGGGTTCGCCGGCGTACTCGAGAAAGGTAGTGATATCACGTGCCGCACGGTCGAAGCCCTCGGCGTCGAGCGTGCCGGGCTGCGAGACCTTGAGGCCCGTGACCGGGCGCTCGCCCGTCTGTGCATTCGCCTTGCCGTACTCGGGATGCTGCAGGCCCTGCAGCTCCCAGAGTGGGTTCGGCATCGAGACGTTCGGGAACAGCGTGTTGTTCCAGCCGACCGGACGCGACTCGTCGAGATAGAACGACTTGAGGTAGGTATAGACCCAGTCGCTGCCGCGCACGCGCGAGATCAGGCTCAGGTCCGGCGGCGCCTTGCCGAACCACTGCTCGGCGTGGTTCGCCGGCATCGGCGACTGCACCGTCTCGCCGAACTTCGCGCCGGTGAAGTTGAGGTTCTTCATGACCTCGTCCTCGGTCAGGCCGAGGTCTTCGCCGATGCGCGAGTAGCGCATGTACTTGAGCGAGTGGCAGCCCGCGCAGTAGTTCATGTAGAGCTGCGCGCCGCGCTGCAGCGACGCCCGGTCACCGATGTCGGTGCCCGAGGCCTGCAGGTTGCCGCCGCCGGCGGCAGCGGCCTGGAAGGAGACGACGGCCCCCAGGAGCAGCGTCGCGAGCGAGAGCAGTGCACGCATCTTCAGAAACCCGGCTGGCTTGGTGGAGGTGGACGGTCGCAGGGCCATATCAGTCATGCGTCGTCACCCGCTCGGGCACCGGCTTGGTCCTGTCGATGCGCGTCCACACCGGCATCGTGATGAAGAACATGAAGTAGAGGAACGTCAGCACGCGGCCGATGATCGTCTCGGTCGGGTCGGTGCCCGGGCCGGCGCCGATCTTGCCGAGCCACAGGAAGCTGATCGCCAGCACGCCGAGCATGATCTTCGAGATCAGGCCGCGGTAGCGGTACGAGCGGACCGGGCTCTTGTCGAGCCACGGCACCAGGAACAGCATGATGATCGCGCCGAACATCACCAGCACGCCCGAAAGCTTGTGCGGGATGACGCGGAGCATCGCGTAGTACGGGGTGAAGTACCACGTCGGCTTGATGTGCTCGGGCGTCACCAGGCGGTTGGCCTCGGTGAAGTTGTCGTGCTCGAGGAACCAGCCGCCGGCGGTCGGCTCGAAGAAAATGATGAAGGCGGCGAGCAGCAGGAAGAAGCCGACGCCCACCATGTCCTTGACGGTGTAGTACGGATGGAAGGGGATGCCGTCCTTGGGCGCCGTCGGCGACCAGCGGTTGCCCTTCGGGCCGTACTTGATGTCGATGCCATCGGGATTGTTCGAGCCGACCTCGTGCAGCGCGCCGAGGTGCAGCACGACCAGAAGCAGCAGCACCAGTGGCAGCGCGATCACGTGCAGCGCGAAGAACCGGTTGAGCGTCGCGTCGCCGGGCAGGTAGTCGCCCATGATCCATTCGGTCAGGCCGTTGCCGATGACCGGGATCGCGCCGAACAGCGAGATGATGACCTTCGCGCCCCAGAACGACATCTGGCCCCACGGCAGTACGTAGCCCATGAAGGCTTCGGCCATCAGCACGAGATAGATGACCATGCCCAGCAGCCACACGAGCTCGCGCGGCTTGCGATACGAGCCGTACATCAGGCCGCGGAACATGTGCAGGTAGACGACGACGAAGAACAGCGAGGCGCCGGTCGAGTGCATGTAGCGGATCAGCCAGCCCCACTCCACGTCGCGCATGATGTACTCGACCGATGCGAAGGCTTCCGCCGCGCTGGTCTTGAAGTGCATCGTGAGGAAGATGCCGGTGACGATCTGGTTCACCAGAACCAGCAACGCCAGCGATCCGAAGTAGTACCAGACGTTGAAGTTCTTCGGCGCGAAGTACTCCGACATGTGCTTCTTGTACGCGACGTTCGCGTTCGGGGCACGGTCGTTGAACCAGTTCACCAGGCCCGTGACGAGGCCCTTGCCGATGTTGTTCGGCGCCGACTTCTGGTCGTTGCTCATGGCCATGTCAGGCGGCTCCCTGCGGATCGACGCCGATCACGATGGTCGTGTCGTTTTCGAAGTAGTGCGGCGGCACGACGAGGTTCGTCGGCGCCGGGACGCCCTGGAACACGCGGCCGGACATGTCGAAGCGCGACTTGTGGCACGGGCAAAAGTAGCCGCCCTTCCATTCCGGATCGAACGGCTCGGGGCGGATCTCCGCCTTCATCTCGGGGGCGCAGCCCAGGTGCGTGCACAGGCCCACGAGCACCGACACTTCCGGCTTGAGCGAGCGGAACTCGGGGTTCTGCTTAAGCACGTAGGCCGGCTGCTGGTCCGGATTCTCGGACTTGGGGTCGCGCAGGTTCGCGTCGAGCGTCGGCAGCACCTTCAGGATCGCCTGCGAGCGCCGCACGATCCAGATCGGCTGGCCGCGCCACTCGAGCACCAGGCGCTGGCCTTCGCCGAGGCCGCTGATGTCGGCCGTGACCGGCGCACCGGCCAGCTTGGCGCGAGCGCTCGGGTTCCACGACTTGATGAAAGGCACCGCGGCGAAGCCGGCACCGACTGCGCCCACCACCGCGGTGGTGGCGGTCAGGAACCGACGCCGGCCCGTGTTGATGGGCTCGTTGACCCCTTCGTTGGCCATCCGGCACTCCGAAAACTGTTCGACGTGGGCCGCGCCGCGCGGGCGCGCGGTGCGGCTGAAAAAGACGCGGAAGTGTAACGGAATGGTGAAGCGGCCGACAATCGCCGGCGTGCCGGGATCAGCGGCTGACGGTCTGCGCGCGGTAGCGGTCGGCCAGAAGCGCGACGCGTTGCACGTAACGCTGGGTCTCGTTGTACGGGGGGACGCCCCGGTACTTGTCGACGGCGCCCTCGCCCGCGTTGTAGCCGGCGGCCGCGAGGGTCAGGTTGCCGTTGAAGCGCTTGAGCAGCCAGGCGAGGTACTGGACGCCGCCGTCGATGTTCTGCACGGGGTCGAAGGCGTTGCGGACGCCGAAGCGGCGCGCCGTCGCCGGCATCAGCTGCATGAGGCCTTGGGCGCCGACACGCGAGAGGGCATTCGGGTTGTAGGCCGACTCGGCATGGATGATGGCCCGGACGATCGCCTCGTCGACGCCGTGGCGGGAGGCGGCGGCCGCGATCTCCTGCCGGTAGGCGTCCTTCAGGCGGATGGTGCCGAAATTGACGCCCGGCTTGGCCGCGCAGGCGAAGCAGGACTCCATGTAGCTGAAGCGGATCGTGCGGACGGCGCCCGCATGGGCGACGCCGGCCGGCCGGCGGCTCGAGTAATGCCGCACGCCGTCCTTCATGTAGGAATAGACCTGCCCCTGCACGAGCCGGGGAGCACCGGCCGTGCCTGACGACACGGGTACCGGCTTCGCGGGCGCCGCCGCGGACGCGGCAGCAGGCGTGGACCCAAAGCTGACTGGCGCAACGCTGCCCGACGCCGGCGACCCGGCGACCGAGGCCGACGCGGTGACGGAGCCCGCGGAGGCGGGGGCGGCGACGACCGTAGACGGTGCGGAGGCCTTGCCGCCGCGCGCGGTGTAGCGGCTGACGACCTGACAGGCTGCGCCCGGGATGCGCTTGCTGGAGTAGCTGCGCCCGTTGGCACCGTCGCAGCGGTAGACCGTGCCCGCGGCAGCCGAGCCTGCGGAGGCGAGGCCCGCGAGCGCCAGGAGAACCGTGATCGTCTTCATGGGACCATCATTCCCCGTTCCCGGATTTTTCACAACCCCTTGATCCGACTCGAATTGTTTATCTGCGGACGCGGTCACTCGGCCTGTTGCAGCGCGGTAAGATGAGCGGCCGGCCCGGACTAACCGCCGCCAGAACCCGGAACTTCCATGACGACCCTGCTCCTCCCGGAGGCCCCCGCGGCCGGTCCGGCCGACCCCGCACCGCGCGGAAAGCTTTTCATCGAGACCCACGGTTGCCAGATGAACGAGTACGACTCGGCGAAGATGGCCGACGTTCTCGCCGCAGCGCAAGGCCTCGAGATCACGACGGACCCGGCCCAGGCCGACGTCATCCTGGTCAACACCTGCTCGATCCGCGAGAAGGCGCAGGAGAAGGTCTTCAGCCAGCTCGGTCGCTGGCGGGCCCTCAAGCAGGGCGGCAAGCCGGTACTGATCGGCGTTGGCGGCTGCGTGGCGAGCCAGGAGGGCGAGGCGATCGTCAAGCGCGCCCCGTTCGTCGACCTCGTCTTCGGACCCCAGACCCTGCACCGCCTGCCCCAGCTGATCGAGGCCCGCCGCGAAACCGGGAGGCCGCAGGTCGACATCTCGTTCCCGGAGATCGAGAAGTTCGACCGCCTGCCCGAGCCGCGCGCCGACGGACCGAGCGCGTTCGTCTCGATCATGGAGGGCTGCTCGAAGTACTGCTCGTTCTGCGTGGTGCCCTACACGCGCGGCGAGGAGGTCAGCCGGCCGTTCGAGGACGTACTGGTCGAGGTGGCGCAGCTGGCCGCGCAGGGCGTTCGGGAGATCAACCTGCTCGGGCAGAACGTCAATGCCTACCGCGGACCGTACGGCGACGGCGAGATCGCCGACCTGGGGCTGCTGATCCGCACGATCGCCGAGATCGACGGCGTCGACCGCATCCGCTTCACCACCTCGCACCCGCTGGAGTTCTCGGACTCGCTGGTGGAGGCCTATCGCGACGTCCCGCAGCTGGCGAACTACCTGCACCTGCCGGTGCAGTCCGGTTCCGACCGCATCCTCGCGGCCATGAAGCGGGGCTACACGGCGATCGAGTTCAAGCAGAAGATCCGCAAGCTGCGCGCGGTACGGCCGGACATCTCGATCTCGTCGGACTTCATCGTCGGCTTCCCGGGCGAGACCGACGCGGACTTCGAAAAGACGATGAGGCTGATCGAGGACGTGGGCTTCGACCAGTCGTTCTCCTTCATCTACTCGCGCCGCCCGGGCACGCCGGCGTCGAACCTCGAGGACGACGTGTCGAGCGAGGTCAAGCACGCGCGCCTGTCGCGCCTGCAGGCCACGATCAACGAGAATGCCAAGCGCATCTCCGAGTCGATGGTAGGCTCGGTGCAGCGCGTGCTCGTCGAGGGCCCGTCGCGCAAGGACCCGGCGGAGCTGACCGGCAAGACCGAGAACATGCGGTCGGTGAACTTCCCCGCCCCGCCACGGCTGATCGGCCAGTTCGTCGACGTGGTGATCACCGGGGCGATGTCGAATTCGCTGCGGGGACGGGTCGCGACGCAAGGCGGCACGGACTGACGCTTCGGCGAGCCGCGCGACGCCGCGACTCGCGTCGCGACTTCGTGGCTTGGTGCGAGCGGCCGAGGGCACATGGCGCGCCGCGCCACCGATGTCGCACGCCGCCGGCTGCGGAATGCGCGGTGTCGCGGCGTCAGCGCCGCGCTTCGTACACCGGTCGGCCGTCGACGTAGGTCGCGCGCACCGTGAGCTCGCGGAGCTTTGCCGGCGCGATCGCGAGCGGGTCTTCCGCGAGCACGACGAAATCGGCCTGCTTGCCGGCCTCCAGGCTGCCGATGCGGGCCTCGTCGACGCCGGCGTAGGCCGCGTCCAGCGTGAAGCCGCGCAGCGCCTCGAAAGCCGTCAGCAACTCCTCCGGGTGCCAGCCACCGGCCGGCGCGCCGTCGAGGTCGGCGCGGGTGGTCGCGGCATACAGGCCCAGCCGCGGATCGACGCTCTCGACCGGGAAGTCCGAGCCGAGCGCGAGCCGCGTGCCCGCGTCGCGCAGGCGGCGCCAGGCGTAGGCACCGTAGATGCGTGCGGGCCCGAGGCGCTGCTCCGCCCATGGCATGTCGCTGGTGGCGTGGGTCGGCTGCATCGAGGCGATCACGCCAAGCTGCGCGAGCCTTGGCAGGTCCTGCGGCGCGAGCACCTGCGCATGCTCGATGCGCCACCGGTGGTCGGCCGTGCCGGTGCCGAGCGCGCGGGCGTAGGTGTCGAGCACCACGCGATTGCCGCGGTCGCCGATCGCGTGCGTATTGACCTGCACGCCGCAGCCGCGGGCGCGGTCGACGATCGCCTGCAGCGCGGCGGGCTCGTGGATCAGCAGGCCGCTCGTGTGCGGCGCGTCGCTGTACGGCTCGATGAGCGCGGCGCCTCGGCTGCCGAGCGCGCCGTCGACGTAGAGCTTGACCGCGCGCATCTGCAGGCGTCCGCCGGGATGCCGGTAGAGGCCGCTGCGGCAGAGCTCGGCGAGCGCGCGCGAGTCGCCGTCGGCCATCGCGGTGATGCGGATCGGCATGCGCCCCGCGTCGGCGAGCCTGCGGTAGCGCGCGAGGTTCTCCAGCGAGACGCCCGCGTCGTGCACGCCGGTCAGCCCGTGCCGGACCGCCTCCTGCATGCCGAGCACGAGCGCGCGCTCGGCGGTGGCATCGTCGAGCGGCGGCACCACGTCCTCGACGAGTGCCATCGCGGCATCGACGAAGACGCCGGTCGGCCGGCCGGCACCGTCGCGCAGGACCTCGCCGCCGGCGGGCTGCCACGTGCCTGCGAGATCACGCTTCACCGCGCGCAGTGCAGCGGTGTTCGCCCATGCAGCGTGGCCGTCGATGCGGCGCAGCCAGACCGGGCGATCGGGGAAGGCGGCGTCGAGGTCCGCGGCGGTCGGGAACTGGGCCTCGGGCCAGTCGTTCTGGTCCCAGCCGCGGCCGGTGAGCCAGGCGCCGGCCGGGAGATCACGGGCGAACGAACGAAGGCGCTCGACGACCTCGCCCTTGCTGCGCGTGCCGACGAGATCGGCGCGCAGCTTCGTCAGGCCGAGGTTGGCCACGTGACCGTGCGCGTCGATCAGGCCAGGCACGAGCGTGGCGTCGCCGAGGTCACGCCGCGCGGCATTCGGATAGCGATGGAGCAGCGCGTCGCGAGTGCCGACCGCGAGGATCCGACCGTCGGCGTCGTCGAAGGCGATCGCCTCGGCGCGCGGGTTCGACGCATCCATCGTGTGGATGCGCGCCGCGGTCACCAGCGTCACGCCCGCGCTCGCGATGCCCGCTGCGGCGAGCCCGAACAGTCCCACGATCCAGCGCATCGCCATCGGTCGGCATCCATCGGAAGGAGCCGGGACTTTGCGAAAACCGGCCGCCGCGCGCAAGCTCACGCGCCGTCACGGCCGCCGGGTGCATCGTCGGCGCCGACGCCACCGCACGACCCGCCCATGACCGACGCCGTCCACCGCGAATTCGTCCTCGAGCCCGCCGATCCCGCGCGCCTCGCCAACCTCGCCGGCCCGTTCGACGCGCACCTGCGCATGATCGAGCTGCGCCTCGGCGTGGAGATCGCCAACCGCGGCAACATCTTCCGCATCACCGGCGCGCCGCCGGCGGTGCTGCATGCCATGCGCCTGATCCACGAACTCTGGGACGACACCTTGAACGAAGTGCTGAGCGAGCCCGCGATCCACCTGCGCCTGTCGGAATCCGGCGTCGAGCAGCGCATGGCCGGCGACGTCGAGCCGCAGGAGGTCGTCATCAAGGTCAAGCGCGGCAACCTGCGCGCGCGGGGCCAGAACCAGGCCAGGTATCTGCACGCGATCGCCACCAACGACATCAACTTCGGCATCGGCCCCGCCGGCACGGGCAAGACCTTCCTCGCGGTCGCCAGTGCGGTCGAGGCGCTGAACAGCTCGCGCGTGCAGCGCATCCTGCTGGTGCGCCCCGCGGTGGAGGCGGGCGAGAAGCTCGGCTTCCTGCCGGGCGACCTGAGCCAGAAGGTCGACCCCTACCTGCGCCCGCTGTACGACGCGCTCTACGAGATGATGGGCGTGGAGACCGTCGCCAAGCTGCTCGAGCGCAATGTCATCGAGGTGGCGCCGCTGGCCTACATGCGCGGCCGCACGCTCAACGATGCCTACGTCATCCTCGACGAGGCGCAGAACACCACCATCGAGCAGATGAAGATGTTCCTGACGCGCATCGGCTTCGGCAGCACTGCGGTGGTGACGGGCGACCTCACCCAGATCGACCTGCCGAAGACGCAGAAGTCGGGCCTGAAGGATGCGCTCGACGTGCTGCGCGGCGTGGAGGGCATCTCGTTCACCTTCTTCGAATCACGCGACGTGGTGCGCCATCCGCTGGTCGCCCGCATCGTCAACGCCTACGATGCGCGCGACGCCGTGGACAGCTCGCCCGGCCGCGCCTGATCCGGAGACCCGATGCCCGCCACGCCCGACCTCGACCTGAGCGTCGCCTACGCGACCGAGCGCCGCGGGGTACCGTCGCCGGTGAGCTTCCGGCGCTGGGTGGCCGCTGCGGTCGAAGGCCGCAGCGGGCCGAGCGAGGTCTCGATCCGCATCGTCGGCGAGGACGAGGGCCGCGCGCTCAACCGGCAGTACCGGGGGCGCGACTACGCGACGAACGTCCTGAGCTTTCCCGCGGAGCTGCCCGATGGGCTGGACCTGCCGCTGCTGGGCGATCTGGTCGTCTGCGCGCCCGTGGTCGCGCGCGAGGCCGCCGAGCAGGGCAAGGCCGTCGGCGACCACTACGCGCATATGACCGTGCACGGCACGCTGCACCTGCTGGGCTGGGACCACGAGGACGATGCGGAGGCCGAGGCGATGGAGGCCGAGGAGCGCCGCATCCTCGCCGGGCTGGGCATCGCCGATCCGTATGTGCCCGCCGCTTGATCGGCGGCCGCGCCGTCCCCACATGAACGGGTCGGTCGCGCCTCCGGGCTAGACTGGCCCCGCCCCCGCGGCCCACCACGAACGAAGACATGTCCGAGGACGACAGTAGTACCCACGCCGACCGCGCCGTCGACCGGCGCTCCTGGTTCGAGCGCATCAGCTCCGCGCTCTCCGGCGAGCCCTCCACCCGCGAGGACCTCGTCGAGCTCCTGCGCGACGCGCAGTCCGACGGGCTGATCGAGGCCGACACCCTGCGCATGATGGAAGGCGCGATCGCGGTGTCGGACATGACGGTCGGCGACGTGATGATCCCGCGCTCGCAGATGGTCTCGCTGCCGGCCGAGGCGCGCTTCCTCGATCTCATGAAGATGGTGGTGGAGTCCGGACACTCGCGCTTCCCGGTCCACGGCGACGATCGCGACGACGTGCTCGGCGTGCTACTCGCCAAGGACCTGCTGCGCGGCGTGGTGTCCGACCACGGGCCTGCCACGATCCACGAACTGCTCCGCCCCGCCCTGCTGATCCCCGAGTCCAAGCGTCTCGACCTGCTGCTGCGCGAGTTCCGCCATTCGCGCAACCACATGGCGATCGTGATCGACGAGCACGGCGGCGTCGCCGGCCTCATCACGATCGAGGACGTGCTCGAGCAGATCGTCGGCGAGATCGACGACGAGCACGACGATGCGCAGGATCCGAACGCGCTCATCGCCGCGCAGGCCGACGGCCAGTTCGTCGTCGACGCGCTCACGCCGATCGACGACTTCAACGAACGCTTCGGGGCCGACTTCGACGACGACGAGTACGACACGATCGGTGGCCTCGTCACCGCCGCGATCGGCCACCTGCCGGAAGCCGGCGAGGAGCTCACGCTGGGCCGGTTCGTCTTCCGCGTTGCCGGCGCCGATGCGCGCCGCGTCCACGCCTTCCACGTCGGCGTGCATGGCGACGACTGACGTGCACCGCGCCGCCCGGCGCGGCCTGGCGATGCTGCTTCTGCTCGTCGCCGCGTTGTTCGCAGGCGCGGCCGCGGCGGCACCGCGTATCGGCGTCGCGACGATGCAGCCGGGCGAGATCTTCTGGGAGCGCTTCGGGCACGACGCGATCGTGGTCGTCGACCCGGACACCGGTGCGGCCACGTCTTACAACTTCGGCTATTTCGATCTCACCGAGCCGGGCTTCGTGGGCAACTTCGTCCGCGGGCGGATGCGCTACCGACTGGTCGCCTTGCCGCTGGAGGAGGACCTCGTCCTCTATCGCGACGAAGGCCGCGGCACGCGCATCCAGTGGCTCGACCTCACGGAGGCGCAAGCCACCGCGCTCGCGCGCGACCTCGAGGTCAATGCGCGGCCCGAGAACGCCGTCTACACGTACGACTATTTCCGCGACAACTGCGCCACGCGCGTGCGCGATGCGGTCGACCGCGCGCTCGGCGGTGCGCTCAAGCGCGCGCTCGTCGCCCGCTCGCAAGGGTCGACCTACCGCAGCGAGGCGGTACGCTTGGCGTCTCCGGCGCCGTGGATGTGGCTCGGCTTCGACATCGGCCTGGGCCCGGCCGCCGATGTTCCGCTGTCGCGCTGGGACGAGGCCTTCGTGCCGATGCGGCTCGCCGCGGCTCTGCGCGAGATCCGCATCGACGGTCGGCCGCTCGTGCGGGAGGAGACGGACGTCCTGCCGCACCGCATCGCGCCGGAGCCCGCGGAGCACGCGCGGCCGGTCTGGCCCTGGCTCGCCGCGGGCCTCGCGATCGCGGCCCTGCTCGTGGCCGGTCGCCGGCGCGCGCCGCGCAGTGTCGCCGCCTTCGCCGTGGCGTTCTGGCTCGTCGCGGGCCTGCTCGGCGCGCTGATGCTGTTCATCTGGGCCGGCACGACGCACCGCTTCGGCTGGGCGAACCACAACCTGTTCCTGCTCAACCCGATCGCCTGGCTGCTGCTGCCCGGTGGCATCGCGCTGCTGCGCGGGGGCACGCCGGGGCCCGTCTTCCGTGCGTCGCTCGCGGCGGTCGCCGCGATCGCACTGGTTGGCGTCTTCGTATCGTGGTTCCCCGGCGCCGTGCAGGACAACACGCGCTGGATCGCGCTGCTCGTCCCCGTGCACCTCGCGCTGCTCGTCGCGCTACGGCGGCGCACGGCTGCCGCAGGCGCAGTGCCTGGGGGCGCCAACGGTGGACATGCGTCGGACGCAGCGATCGCGAGATCGAGCGTGCGATCGTAGAGCGGCGACGCGTGCGGACGAGGCAGTCGTCCGTCACATGATTGCCGGCGTACTCGTTTCTGCATCAGGTCGGGCCGCCACGCGGAACGGGCATTCACCGCGGCGAGCGGAGACTGCGGCACGACGCGATAGTGCCGGCGATCGAAGCACTCCGCGCGCAGTGGCGCACCGTGGCGCGCTGCGAGCGCGGCCTGCGCCGGAGGCCACGACCGGCAGGATGCCCTCCTTTCCCACGGGGCTTGTCCGTCGACGCGCCGTCGCGTGACGGCACGTGGGCGTGTGGCACTCTGCCGCGCATGGACGAGACCCCCACCCGCCTCAACGATCCGCGCTGCGTCGTCAACTGCGCGGCCTACACCGCCGCCGGCGAGCGGCGCGACATCGACCTGGACGCGATCAGCGACGTGCTCGCCGTCGACGACGGCAGCTTCGTCTGGGTCGGCCTGTACGAACCTGGCGCGAAGATCCTGGCAAAGCTGCAGGAGGAGTTCGACCTGCACCCCCTCGCGGTGGAGGACGCGCAGAACGCGCACCAGCGCCCCAAGGTCGAGGCCTACGGGACGTCGCTGTTCATCGCGGTGCACACGGCGCAGACCGTCGACGACGGGATCCGTTTCGGCGAGACGCACATCTTCGTCGGCCCGCGTTACATCGTGACGGTGCGCCACGGTGCGTCGAGCAGCTATGCGCCCGCGCGCGCCCGCCTCGAGCGCGAGACGGAGCTGATCGTCCACGGCCCGGGCGCCGCGCTGTACGCGGTGCTCGACCTCATCACCGACAACCTCATCCCGATCGTTGACGAGTTCAGCCGCATGCTCGGCGAGCTCGAGCAGGACATCTTCGCGGAGGAGTTCCGCAAGGACACCGTGCTGCGGCTGTATTCGCTCAAGCGCGAGCTCACCCGCCTGCGCATGGCCGTCGCGCCGCTGCAGGACATCCTGAGCCACCTGATCCGCACGCGGACCGCGATCGTCGACGAGCATATCCAGCCTTACCTGCGCGACGTGCACGACCATGTGGTGCGCATCGACAGCTCCACCGAGACGCTGCGCGAGATGCTGACCGCGGCGGTCGGGGTGAACCTCTCACTGGTCACCGTGCAGCAGGGCGAAGTGGTCAAGCGCCTCGGTGCCTGGGCCGCGCTGCTCGCCGCGCCCACGCTCATCGCCAGCTGGTACGGCATGAACTTCGAGCACATGCCCGAGCTCGCGGGCCGCTGGAGCTACGCGGGGCTGGTGGTGGTGGTGGCCGCCGTATGCCTGGGCCTGTACTGGAAGTTCAAGAAGGCACGCTGGCTCTGACGATTGACCCGGCGCCGCGCACTGCGCCACCCTCGCGGCGACGGGAGGGAGACGACATGCAGGCACTGGCACGGCTGGGATGGGTGGCGCTCGCGCTGCTGGGGGTGGCCTCGCTCGCCGTCCTCGCGCTGCATCGCGGCGAGACGGTCAATGCGATGTGGCTGGTCACGGCGTCGGCCAGCGTGATGCTCATCGCCTACCGCTTCTATGCGCGCTACGTGGCCCGCGCGGTCGGGATGGACGCGGCGCGCACGACGCCCGCCTTCCGCCGCAACGACGGCCTCGACTACGTGCCCACCGAGCGCAGCGTGCTGTTCGGCCACCACTTCGCGGCCATCGCCGGCGCGGGGCCGCTCGTGGGCCCGGTGCTCGCAGCGCAGATGGGCTACCTCCCCGGCACGCTCTGGATCCTCTTCGGCGTGGTCTTCGCGGGCGCGGTGCAGGACATGCTCGTGCTGTTCTTCTCCACCCGCCGCGACGCACGCTCGCTGGGCGAGATGATCCGCGCCGAGCTCGGCCATGCCGCGGGCGTGGTCGCGATGCTGGGCATCGCCGTGATCATGGTCATCCTGCTCGCGGTGCTCGCGCTCGTGGTGGTCAAGGCGCTCGCGCAGAGCCCCTGGGGCACGTTCACCGTGGCGATGACGATCCCGATCGCGGTGCTGATGGGCGTCTACCTGCGCTGGCTGCGGCCGGGGCGGATCCTCGAGGTCTCGATGCTCGGCGTCGTGCTGCTCGTGGCGTCCATCTGGGCCGGCGGGCACGTGGCCGCGGACCCGGCGTGGGCCGCGGTCTTCCGGCTGGAGGCGACGACACTCGCCTGGCTGCTGATCGGCTACGGCTTCATCGCGGCGGTGCTGCCGGTCTGGCTGCTGCTCGCGCCGCGCGACTACCTGTCCACCTTCCTCAAGATCGGCACGATCGTCGGACTCGCGCTCGCGATCCTGATCGCGCAGCCGGACCTGCGCATGCCGGCGGTGACGCCCTTCATCGACGGCAGCGGCCCGGTGTTCTCGGGCGCGCTCTTCCCGTTCCTGTTCATCACGATCGCCTGCGGCGCGGTATCGGGCTTCCACGCGCTGATCAGCTCGGGCACCACGCCGAAGATGCTGATGAACGAGCGCGACATCCCGTTCATCGGCTACGGCGCGATGCTGATGGAGGGCTTCGTCGCGATCATGGCCCTGATCGCCGCCTGCGTGCTGCAGCCGGGCCTGTACTTCGCGATGAACTCGCCGCTCGCCGCGCTCGGGCCCACGCTGGAGTCGGCCTCCACCGCGGTCTCCGGCTGGGGCTTCGCGATCACGCCGGAGATGCTGGCCACCGCGGCACGCGACATCGGCGAGGAGACGGTGGTCTCGCGCACCGGTGGCGCTCCGACGCTCGCGGTCGGCATGGCGCAGATCCTCGCCTCGCTGGGCGGCGGCACCGGAATGATGGCCTTCTGGTACCACTACGCGATCCTGTTCGAGGCACTGTTCATCCTCACCACGATCGACGCCGGTACGCGCGTCGCGCGCTTCATGCTGCAGGAGCTGCTGGGCCTCGCCTGGGCGCCGCTGCGCCGCACCGAGGGCTGGACGGGCAACCTGCTGTGCACCGCGCTCGCGGTCGGCGGATGGGGCTGGTTCCTCTACCAGGGCGTGGTCGACCCGCTCGGCGGCATCAATACGCTGTGGCCGCTGTTCGGCATCGCGAACCAGATGCTGGCCGGCATCGCGCTCGTGTTCTGCTGCGCGGTGCTGGTGCGGATGAAGCGCGACCGGCTCGTCTGGATTCCCGGCATCGGCGCGGCCTGGGTGCTGCTCTGCACGCTGACGGCGGGCCTGCAGAAGCTCCTCCATTCCGATCCGAAGATCGGCTTCGTCGCCAATGCCCGGCGCTTCGGCGACGCGGCGGCGCGCGGCGAGCTCGTCGCCCCGGCGAAGTCGGTCGCCGAGATGCATCGCATCGCCTTCAACAACTGGCTCGACGCCGGGCTGTGCATCGTCTTCATGGGCGTGCTGCTCGCGACGGTGGGCTTCGCGCTGCGGGCCGTGCTCGCCGCCCGCCGCAGTGCGACACCGACCGCGCGCGAGTTCGACGCCCCGGCCGTGGATTCGGTTGCATGAGCCGCGCGCGTGCGATCGCCGGCCGCATCCTCGCAACGCTCGTGCAGGGCGCGCGCCTCGCGATCGGGCAGCCCGACTACGACCGCTACGTCGCGCACCTGCGCCGCCACCATCCGGACCACCCGATTCCAGCGAGGGAAGCCTTCTTCCGCGAGCGCGAGCAGGCGCGCTACGGTCGAGGCCGCAGCCGCTGTTGCTGACGTCGATCGGATGTGGCCCCTGCCGCGTCCGGATCCGCCGTCCGATCGCCCTTACGCCGACGATCGCGCGGTGGCGCATCAGCCGGCGAGTGACCTCAGGATCAGGCCGAGCGCGTACGCCAGGCCGGTGCCCGTCGCATACCCGAGCGTACCGAGCAGCGCGCCGACCGGTGCGAGCGAGGGGTGGAAGACCGACGCCACCACCGGCGCCGATGCCGGCCCGCCGATGTTGCTCTGCGAGCCGATCGCGAAATAGAAGAACGGCACGCGCAGCAGGCGCCCGATGATCCATAGCAGCAGGATATGGATCGTGATCCAGACGATCCCGAGCAGGAACAGGCCCGGCCGGTCGAACAGGGCGAGGATGTCCATCTGCATGCCGATGCTCGCGATCAGGAAGTAGAGCAGCAGCTGCCCGATCGTCGATGCGCCTGCGCCCTCCAGCATGCGGGCCCGCGTGAAGCTGAGCGCGAGGCCCGCGAACGTCGAGATCGCGACGACCCACACGAACGGCTCGTGCATGCTCACCGCCCGTGCCCAGCTCACGTTCGCGCCGAACCAGGCCGACGCGGGCGCCGCGATGAAATGCGCGAGGCCGACGACGCCGAAGGCGATGCCGACGATGAGCATCAGGTCGGTGAGCGTCGGGATCCGGGCATGCGCCTCGCGGAAGGCGGTAAGGCGCTGCTTCAGCTCCTCGATCGCGCGCGTGTCCGCGCCGCTGCGCGCGTCGATCGCATCGGCCTTGCTGGCGAGGAAGATCAGCACCGACATCCAGACGTAGCCCACGCCGACGTCGACCACCGCGAACTGCCCGAAGGTGGTCGCGTCGACCGCGAAGATCTCCTTCATCGCCAGCATGTTCGCGCCGCCGCCGATCCAGCTGCCGGCGAGCGCTGTCATGCCGGCCCAGGTGTCGCCCGCCACGGTCTGCGGGCTGAGCGTGCGGAACAGCAGGAAGGCGAGCACCGCGCCGAGCATCACGCTCAGCGAGGCCGTCGCGTACATCACCAGCAGCTTCGGCCCGAGCCGCAGCACCGCGCGCAGGTCGATGGAGAGCGTGAGCAGCACGAGCGCGGCGGGCAGGAGCACCCGGCTCGCCACCGGGTTGTAGAGCTTGCTCGCTGCGCCGTCGATCAGCCCGAAGGTGTTGTAGAGCCCGGGGATGAAGTAACAGAGCAGCAGAGCCGGCACGATCGCGTAGAACCGCCGGAACGGGGCCTCGGGCCGCGACGCGGTCCAGAACACCGCGCCGAGGGTGGCGGCGATCAGGCCGAAGACCACGATGTCGTTGGTGATCAGCGCGTCCGACGCGCCGGTGGTCTCGATGGCCAAATGCTCCTCCCGTCGGCGCGATGCCGTGACCGCCTACTGGCCGATGTGCCGCTTCAGCCAGCCGTTGACGGTGTCATGCCACTGCACGCTGTTCTGCGGCTTGAGGATCCAGTGGTTCTCGTCCGGGAAGTAAAGGAACTTGGACTCGATCCCGCGGCGCTGCAGTGCCGTGAAGGCGGCGATGCCCTGCTCCACCGGGATGCGGTAGTCGAGCTGGCCGTGCACCACCAGCATCGGCACGCGCCACTTGTCGACGTGCAGCACGGGATTGAAACGCTCGTAGTTCTGCGGCACCGCCCAGGGCGTGCCGCCGTTCTCCCACTCGGTGAACCACAGCTCCTCGGTGGAGTAGCCCATCATCCGCGTGTCGAACACGCCGGCATGGCTCACCAGGCACTTCCATGGCGTGTTCCAGCGGCCCGCCATCCAGTTGACCATGTAGCCGCCGTAGCTCGCGCCGAGCGCGCAGGCGCGGTCGCCGTCGAGGAAGGCGTACTTCTTCTGCGCGGCGTCCCAGCCCTTCTGCAGGTCCTCGAGCGGACGATCGCCCCAGTGCTGGCTGATCGCGTCGGTGAACGCCTGCCCGTAACCGGTGGAGCCGTGGAAGTCGATCATGACGACCGCGTAGCCCTGCCCCGCGTAGGTCTGCGGATTCCAGCGATAGCTCCAGCCGTTGCCGAAGCTGCCCTGCGGGCCGCCGTGCACGAGGAAGGCGACCGGATACTCGCGGCCCTCCTGGTAGTTCCAGGGCTTCACGACATAGCCATGCACCGTGTCGCCGTTCCAGCCCTTGAAGGAGAACTGCTCGAAGTCGCCGAAGCGCACGTCGGGCAGCATCTGCGAGGCGTCGGCGGAGACCGCACGCACCGGCGCGCCGCCGAGGCCGCCGACGTGCAGCTGATCGCCGGATTTCAGCGTGTTGCGGGCGAAGGCCAGCACGCCGTTCTCGACGTCGAACGCCGAGATGCTGCCGTCGCCGACGATGCGCGTGACCCCACCCGATTCGATGTCGACCGCGAACAGCGGATGCTGGCCCATGTCCTGCGCGGTGGTGTAGATCGTGCGGCCGTCGTCGGACAGCACGATCCCGTCCGCCGAGCGGTCCCAGTCCGGCGCAATCTCGCGGCGCACGCCGCTGGCGAGGTCGAGCTCGATCAGCGCGAAGCGGTCGGCCTCGAAGCCCGGGCGCTTCATGGCGCGGTAGTAGAGCCTGCGGCCGTCGGCGCTGAAGACGCCACCGGTATCCCACGCCGGGTTGCCGGACGTGACGTTGCGCGGCTCGCCGCTGCCGTCGGCCGGCGCGACGTAGAGGTCGAAGTTCGTCGACCACGGTTCCTCGCGGTCGGCATTGCGCGCATTGAAGACGAGCGAGCGCCCATCGGGCGACCAGCCGAATTCGGTCGCGTCACCGAAGGGCCGCGACGGCACGTCGCCGAGCACCTTCTCGCCGATCAGCCGCGCGGTGGTGGCCGTCTTGCCCGCGGCCGGCAGGTCGGCGACGAACAGGCGGTTCAGGCGGCCCTCGTTCCACGCATCCCAGTGACGGATGAAGAGGCGGTCCGACACCACGCCGGTCGTCTTCTTCTTGCCCGCCTCGGCGTTCCGGCGCGTCGTGCAGGCGAGGTCGCCGCCGCAGTCCGGGAAGGCCTCGAGGCCCAGCGCCACGCGGCGCCCATCGGGCGACACCGCGAAGCTTCCGACATCGAGCGGGAGCGCGGTGACCTGACGCGGCGCACCGCCGGCGAGCGGCACGACGTAGAGCTGCATCGAGCCCGACTTGGCGCTCAGGAAGTAGACCGACTTGCCGTCGGCCGCGACCTCCGGCGAATTGATGTTCCAGCCGTCGGGCGTGAGACGGCGCGGCTTCGCGCCGGGCTTCGATGCGTCCTGGGCCCACAGCGCCGTGCTCGACTTGTTCGCGTCGAGATCCGCGGTGCGTCGCGTGAACACCAGCGTGCGGCCGTCCGGGGTCAGCGCCGGCGCGCCAAACCGGTCGAGCGTGGCGAGATCGCGCGGCTGGAGGCCGCGGGGCGCGGCCGTCGCGGCCAGCGGGAGCAGCGCGGCGATCAGCACGGGGAGGACGGCAGGGCGCAGGGACATCGGGACTCCGCATCGGGGGCGAGGGGCCGATGGTAGGTCCACGGCCGGTGCAGACCAAGCGAAGCGGCCGCGACGGGGCCCGTGGCTATACTCCGGCCACTTTCCACGCCGGAGTTCCGCGTGTCGCGAACCGCCGCCACCCTGCCCGCCCACGCGCCCGGCAACGATCTCTTCGGCCATCCGAAGGGCGTCTACGTCTGCTTCTTCACCGAGATGTGGGAGCGCTTCTCCTTCTACGGCATGAAGGCGCTGCTCCTGCTGTACCTGCTGAAGCACCACCTGTTCGGCGACGACGCCGGCTACGACGTGCTCGGCGCGTACGGCGGGCTCGTCTACTGCATCCCGGTGATCGGCGGCCTGCTCGCCGATCGCTTCCTCGGCATGCGCAAGGCGGTGATCTTCGGCGGCCTGCTCCTCGTGCTCGGCCACCTCGGCATGGCCTTCGAGGGCGCGGAAGCACGCGTGATCCAGGGCGCGGTCGTGCGCGACGAGGGATCGCTGCGCATCTTCTACGTCTCGCTCGCGCTGATCATCATGGGCGTGGGCTTCCTGAAGCCGAACATCTCGACCATCGTCGGCCGTCTGTACGCGCCGGACGATCCGCGCCGCGATTCCGGGTTCTCGCTGTTCTACGCCGGCATCAACCTCGGCGCGCTGTTCGCGTCGATCATCTGCGGCTACCTCGGGCAGACGCTCGGCTGGGCCTGGGGCTTCGGCGCGGCGGGCATCGGCATGCTGCTCGGCCTCGCGCAGTTCCTGTGGGGCCAGAAGTACCTGCATGGGCTCGCCGAGCCCGCGCACCCGGAGCGACTGCGCGAGCGGGTGGCCGGCCTGCCACGCGAATGGGCGATCTACATCGGCTCGCTGCTCGCGGTACTGCCGATCGGCTGGCTGATGTGGGCCGTCGCGAACGGTGCGTTCACCCTCGGCGACGAGCTCTCGCTCGCCATGGCGCTCATGCTGCTCGTCATGGTCGCCGTACTCGGCTGGTTCTTCTGGTTCGTCACGGCGCGCTGCACGCCGGTGCAGCGCCACCAGATGCTCGCGCTGATGGCGCTGATCCTGATGTGTCTTGTGTTCTTCACCCTCTACGAGCAGACCTACGGCTCGTGGGTGACGTTCACCGACCGCATGCTGACCAAGGACCTGGTGCCGTCGCTCGTGCGCGACACACCGGCGGTCGACTGGTCCGGCGGACCGGGCGCGGACCTCGCGGCCTTCGCCGGTACCGCCCCGTGGTCGATCCTGTCGCTGCTGCTCGCACCGCTCGCGTTCGTGGCCTCGGCGCACCTCTCGGACCGCGACCCGCGCTCGACGGCGCCGCGCGCGCTGTTCGGCATCGCGATCGTCGCGATGCTGGTGTTCCTGATCCGCGACGTGCTCGTGCTGCGCCAGACCGCGGGCTCGCTGACGTTCCTCGGCGCGATGTTCATCGTGTTGCTTGCGCCGTTGTTCAGCGTGCTCTGGGCCTGGCTGGATCGCCGCGGCCTAGATCCCTCCAAGCCGGTGAAGTCCGCCCTCGGGCTGATGTTCGCGGGCCTCGCCTTCGTCCCGCTCGCGCTGGCGGCGCAGAGCGCGGGCGCGTCCGGCGTGGTCGAGAGCGTCTGGTGGCTCGTGCTCGCCTACTTCCTGCTCGAGCTCGGTGAGATGTGCCTGTCGCCCGTGGGCCTATCGGCGGTCACCCAGCTGTCCGTACCCAGTGTGGTCAGCCTGATGATGGGCACGTGGTTCCTGGCGACGGCCTTCTCCGAGGCGCTCGCGGCGCAGTTCGCGAAGATCGCGTCGCTGGACATACCCGAAGGCACCGCCGTCGACCTCGCGCAGGCCGGCGCGAGGTACGCCGACCTGTTCTGGCTGATGATGTGGATCGGGCTCGGCTGCGCGGTGGTCGCGCTGCTGGTGTCGCCGCTGATCCGGCGCGGCATGCACGGGGTGCGCTGAGCGGCGATCAAGAAAAAGGCGCCCTGCTGGGCGCCTTTTTCATGCCGGATAGCGTTCCCTTGCGCGTCTACTTGCCTGCAGTCGCGTTAGACGCCGTGGGTGTCGATGCCGTCTTGCCTCCGAGGCTTCTCGACAGGAAGGCGAGCAGGCGGCTATAGAACTCACGTTGACGCTCGGGCTTGTAGAAGCCATGGCCTTCGGTGTCGTAGTAGAGCGTCTCGACGGGTACACCCGCAGACCGAAGCGCACGTTCCATCAGCTTGCTGTGCTCGATCGGCGCGACCTGGTCCTCCCCTCCGGCCGCGAGGAACACAGGAACCTTGATGCGATCCGCCATGCGGGTCGGTGACACGGCGGCGAGCTCGTCGCGCTCGCCGATCCACTCGCGTACATAGGTCTTCGACGTCCCGGAACGACGGGTGATTCCGTCGGTATGGAGCGCCGGCAGCTCGTACACGCCGACATAGCCCGCAGCACAGCGGTACAGGCCTGGCTCCTTGGCCACGCCCATCAGCGACGCATAGGCGCCGTAGCTGGCGCCGTACAGGCAGACCCGCGAGCCATCGGCAATGCCTGATTCGATGGCCCATCGCGTCGCGTCGGTGAGGTCGTCCTGCATCGCCAGGCCCCACTGCCGCCCGCCGGCCTGCTCGAACTCGCGGCCGTAGCCGCCCGAGCCCCGGAAGTTGACCTTCAGCACCACATAGCCGGCTGAGGCCAGCATCTGCGCCTCACTATCGAAGCCCCAGGCATCGCGGATGCCGAACGGCCCACCGTGCGGCACGACGACCATGGGCAGCCGCCCCTGCGCCCCCTTGGGCCGCGTGACGTAGCCATGGATGCTCCGGCCGTCGCGCGCTTTGAAGGTGATCGGCTCCATCGGATGCAACGCTTCCGGATCGAGCCAGTCCCTGTTGCTCATCAGGTAGTCGGCCTTCTTCGTGACCGTGTCGAAGAGGTAGTAGTCGCCCGGGTTGCGATCGCTCGACACATGGACGAGCGCGAGGCGCCCGTCGGCCGTCTCGGACGTGATGTCCACGCGGCTCTGCGGGAAGGCGGCCTCGAGCAGGCGCTGCGTCTTCGCATCGGGCAACGCCGGATCGAAGAACCGCGTTGTCGGCCGACCGTCGTAGTAGACCGCGCCGACCGGCACGCTGCTCCGGCTCGCATAGAGCACACCGGCCGGGTCAACCGGCGCGCTCAGCAGCTCGCGGCGCGTGTCCGTCGCCGGATCCCACGACACGATGCGGTCGGCCCCGGCGCGCTGCTCGGCACGCAGATACGCGGTGGCATTGTCAGCGGAGAACCCGATCGGGATCTGGATGATGCCGCTCTTGGATTCGTCGTTGACGAGGGTCCAGCTGTCCTTCTCGCCGGCGCGATAGAACAGCTTGTTCACCAAATCGAATCCGGCGCCCCATGCGAACCGCACGACGCCGGCGTTGTCCGTCAGGAAACGCGAATTGCGCACCGGAACGCTCGCCACCGGCGAACGCCGGCCGGTGTAGATGTCGAGCTCCTCGACGCGCGCATAGGCGTCAGGCGCGAAGGGCTCGACGGAGATCAGCACGCGCTTGTCGTCCGCAGGCAGGTCGTCGATCAGCTGCGCGAAAACCTCCTCTTCCTTCTTCGCCTTGATCCGGGTGCCCGGGCCGCCATCCTGGACGCGGAAGCCGACCAGCATTTCCGGGTTCGTCCCGTCGAAGTTGACCGCGTACAGCTCGCCGGTCGGGACGGGCTCGTCGAGGGCACCGAACTGCTCGGCGATCGAGATCACCAGACGCGTGGGATTCGCCCACACATAGCCGCTGATCTCGGTGTCCTCGCCGAGTGCGAACGTGGTCATGATTTTGTTGTCGCTGCGGCGGAGGACGGCGAGCACCGTGCGGTCCTCCATCGGGACAGTCGCAGCGAGGTATTCGCCCGTGGGCGAGACCTTGATCGACGTGAACTTGTCCTTCTTGATGAACGCGTCGACATCGACGGCCAGAACCGCAGGCGCGGACATCAGCGCCGCCAACAGCAGCGCCGTCTTACCCAGTTTCCTCATGACTCCCCCAACGAAGCGGTGATGCAGGCGGCGGTCCAGCCACGCCCGTAGACGACACCCCATGCGTCGCCTGATGCTAGGTTACCGCGCCGTCCGCGCGCGCGTCGGGCATCGGCAGCGTGCGATCGAGCGCCTCGCGCCAAGTCGGGACCCCCACGCCGAGGGCTTGGAGCGCATCGGTCGCCAGTACCGAGAAGGCAGGCCGCGCGGCAGGCGTGGGATAGTCCGCCGTGGTGATCGGAAGAACCGACGGCATGCGCGCCAAGTGACCGGCGTCCACTGCCCGTTGCAGCAACGCCTCAGCGAAACCGTGCCAGCTGGTCCGGTCGCCGCAGACGAGATGGAGGGTGCCCGTCGGCCCGGCCTCGCGACGCATCAAGCCGAGCGTGACGTCGGCGATAAGCCATGCGGGCGTCGGACAACCGACCTGATCGGCGACCACCCGTAGCGCCTCGCGCTCGGCACCTAGCCGCAACATGGTGCGCAGGAAGTTGTGCCCATGGGTCGCGTACACCCATGCGGTACGCAGGATCAGGTGACCCTCGTGGATTCCACGGATCGCGTCTTCGCCAGCCAGCTTGCTGCGCCCGTAGACGCCCAGCGGCGACGTGGGATCCTCCTCGCGATAGGGCGTAGCGGCGCGGCCATCGAAGACATAGTCCGTGGAGTAGTGCACCAGCCGTGCCCGAGTCGACGCGCAGGCTCGCGCGAGCGCCTCGACGGCCCGCGCATTCACGGCGAACGCCAGCTCAGGCTCGGATTCGGCGCGGTCGACGGCGGTGTATGCCGCAGCGTTGAGCACCACATCGGGGCGCTCGGCGTGAATGAGATGGCTGATCGCGGCGGCGTCCGTGACATCGAGCGCAAGCGTAGGCACGCGTATATCGGAGCACTCCCCGGTACGCGTCGTCGCGACCCAGTCCTCGCCCGGTCCACGCCGGGCGAGCAGTTCACGTCCGACCTGCCCCGCAGCGCCGACGAGGAGGACCTTCATGGCGTCCAGATCGGCAGGCGGTCCTCGGCGACCTCGGCCAGCCGCGGCGCGGCGGCGTCCTTCGGCGAAAGCAAGGGGTCAGCGATCGGCCAGTCGATCGCGAGCGCCGGGTCGTCCCAGCGGATCGCGGCGTCGGCCTTCGGGTCGTACGTCGCCGTGCACAGGTAGGTGAACACCGCGCGCTCGCTCAGTGCGACGAAGCCGTGCGCGAAGCCCTCCGGAATCCAGAAGTGGCGGCGGTTCTCCGCGCTCAGCACGACCGCCGTCCAGCGACCGAACGTGGGCGAACCGCGGCGGATATCGACGGCGACGTCCCAGACCTCGCCCTCGATCACCGAGACGTACTTGCCCTGCGGATTCGGCCACTGGTAATGCAGCCCACGGAGCACGCCACGCTTCGACGACGAGACATTGCCCTGGACGAAATGCGGCGCGATGCCGTGCGGCGCGAGCCGGTCGAGGTTGAACGATTCGAAGAAGAAGCCGCGGTCGTCGCCGTACACCGGGGGTTCGACGACCATGCAGCCCGGCAGATCGGTCTCGATCAGCCTCATGGGACGAAACCGCGCTCCGAAAGGCCCAGCAGGTACTTACCGTAGCCGTTCTTGACCAGCGGGGCGGCGAGCTTGACGAGGTCGTCGTTGGTGATCCAGCCGTTGTTCCAGGCGATCTCTTCGGGACAGCAGACGCGCAGGCCCTGACGGGCCTCGATCGTCTCGATGTAGTTGGAGGCTTCCAGCAGCGACTGGTGCGTGCCGGTGTCGAGCCAGGCGTAACCGCGGCCCAGGCGCTCGAGGTGCAGCGATCCCTCGTCGAGATAGAGGCGATTGAGGTCCGTGATCTCGAGCTCGCCGCGCGGCGACGGCGCCAGCGACTTCGCGAACTCGCTCGCGCGCCCGTCGTAGAAGTAAAGCCCGGTGACCGCATAGTTCGAGCGCGGCTCGGCGGGCTTTTCCTCCAGCCCGATGACGCGTCCGTCCACGTCGAACTCCGCCACGCCGTAGCGCTCCGGGTCGCTCACCCAGTAGCCGAACACGGTCGCGCCGTGCTCGCGCGCGTCGGCGCGCTGCAGCATCGCCGTCAGGCCCGGGCCGTGGAAGATGTTGTCGCCGAGGACGAGGCAGCTCGGTGCGCCGTCGAGGAACTCCTCGCCGATCAGGAAGGCCTGCGCGAGCCCGTCGGGACTCGGCTGCGCGGCGTACTCGATGTGCATGCCCCACTGTGAGCCGTCGCCGAGCAGGCCGCGGAACAGTGCCTGCTCGTGCGGGGTATTGATCACCAGGACGTCGCGGATCCCCGCGAGCATCAGCACGCTGAGCGGGTAATAGATCATCGGTTTGTCGTAGACCGGCAGCAGTTGCTTGCTGATGGCCTGCGTGATCGGATACAGCCGCGTGCCGGACCCGCCGGCGAGAATGATGCCCTTGCGCCCGGTCGTGCTCATGCCTGGCCGATCCGTTCGAGGCGGTAGCTGCCGTCGAGCACGCGGTCCACCCAGGGCTGGTGCTCGAGGTACCAGTCGACGGTCGCGGCAATGCCCTGCTCGAACGTGACGGTGGGCGTCCAGCCGAGCTCGTGCTCGATCTTGGAGGCGTCGATCGCGTAGCGACGGTCATGGCCCGGGCGGTCTGCGACGAACGTGATCAGCGACTCGCGCGCCCGGCCATCGGCCAGCGGGCGGCGCTCGTCGAGCAGCCGGCAGATCGTGCGCACGACCTCGATGTTCTCGCGCTCGGCATTGCCGCCGACGTTGTAGGTCTCGCCGACCCGGCCCGCCTCGAGCACGCGGCGGATCGCGCTGCAGTGGTCGCCGACGAACAGCCAGTCGCGCACGTTGCGGCCGTCGCCATATACCGGCAGCGGCTCGCCCTTCAGCGCGCGGGCGATGATCAGCGGGATGAGCTTCTCGGGGAACTGGTACGGGCCGTAGTTGTTGGAGCAGTTGGTCGTGAGGACCGGCAGGCCATACGTATGGTGGAACGCACGCACTAGGTGGTCGGAGGCCGCCTTAGACGCCGAGTACGGCGAGTTGGGCGCGTAGGGCGTCGTCTCGGTGAACTTGCCCGTCTCGCCCAGCGAGCCGTAGACCTCGTCGGTGGAGACGTGGAGGAAGCGGAACGCTTCGCGCGCTCCGCCCTCGAGCGACCGCCAGTAATCGCGCGACTTCTCCAGCAGCGACAGCGTGCCGACCACGTTCGTCTGGACGAACGCGGCCGGCCCGTCGATCGAACGGTCGACATGGCTCTCCGCGGCGAAGTTCACCACTGCATCAGGCCGGTGCTCGGCGAGCAGGCGCTCCACGAGTGCCGCATCGCCGATGTCGCCCTGCACGAAGACGTGGTTCCCGTCGCCTTCGAGGACCGAGAGCGTGTCCAGGTTGCCGGCGTAGGTGAGGACGTCGAGGTTCACGACGCGGATCCCGCGCCGGACCGCGTCGAGAACGAAATTGCCGCCGATGAAGCCGGCGCCGCCGGTGACGAGCCACGTAGTCAAGCGTGAGATTCCTTGTCCGAAGGAGAGGCGAAGCCGGCTTTGATCAGAACGGGATGTCGTCGTCGGCGAAGTCGTTGCCGAAGTCGTTGTTGCGCGCAACCGGCGCCTCGCGGCGCGGGGCCTCCTGGCGTGCCGGCGCATTGCGCTGCGGGCGATCGCCGCCGCCGCGGAACTCGCCACGGCCCGCGCCGCCGCCGGCACCGCCCTCGCCACCGCCGCCGAGCATCTGCATCTCGTCGGCCACGATATCGGTGAAGTACTTCTCGACGCCGTCCGCGCCGGTGAACTTGTCGTAGCGGATGGAGCCCTCGATGTAGACCTGGCGACCCTTCTTCAGGTACTCGCCGGCGATCTCGCCGAGCTTGCCGAACAGCTTCACCCGGTGCCACTCGGTGCGTTCCTGCTGGTTGCCGTCCTTGTCCTTGCGGACGCTGGTGGTGGCCAGGCTGAGCGTCGTGACGGCCATGCCGCCCTGCGTGTACTTGACCTCGGGATCGTTGCCGAGGTTGCCGACGAGAATGACCTTGTTGACGCCGCGTGCCATGTGTCTAGTCCTTCTGGATCGTGGTTGACGACCGACATTGAAGTATACCCGGGCCTGCCGATCCCTCGGCTGACCGCGCGGGCCCGCGTAGGGTTTCTCCGCGTCCGTGAAGCGCGGGCGCACCGGGTCCCTATAATTCCGGCCCCGCCTGCGCACGAGCTGCCGATGACCGCCATGACCCTCGCCGAAATCCAGGCGCTGGCCCGCGAGCCCATGGCCTCGGTCGACCGCCTGATCCGGGACCGCCTGGCCTCGGACGTGGTGCTCATCAACCAGGTGGCCGAATACATCGTCGGCGCCGGCGGCAAGCGCCTGCGGCCGATGCTGCTCCTGCTCGCGGCGGGGGCCTGCGGCGGGCCGCAGGCCGTGGACGGCCGCGCCCACCAGCTCGCGGCGGTCGTCGAGTTCATCCACACCGCCACGCTGCTCCACGACGACGTGGTCGACGAATCCGACCTGCGCCGGGGCCGTCGCACCGCCAACGCCGTCTGGGGCAACGCGGCGAGCGTGCTGGTGGGCGACTTCCTCTACTCGCGCTCGTTCCAGCTGATGGTCGAGCTGCAGCGGATGGAGGTGATGCAGATCCTCGCCGACACCACGAACCGCATCGCCGAGGGCGAGGTGCTGCAGCTGCTGCACATCCGGAACCCCGACACGGATGAGCCCGCCTACCTGCGGGTGATCGAGCGCAAGACGGCGGTGTTGTTCGCAGCCGCGACGCGCCTGGGCGCCCTGCTGGCCGATGCCGACGCCGCGCGCTGCGAGGCTTTCGAGGCCTACGGCATGGCGCTCGGCTACGCGTTCCAGATCGCGGACGACGTGCTCGACTACGCGGCCGACGCCGATGCGCTCGGCAAGAACCTTGGCGACGACCTCGCCGAGGGCAAGGCCACGCTCCCGTTGATCCATGCGATGGCACACAGCGATGCGGCGACGTCGGCACGCCTGCGCGAGATCGTCGAGGCGGGCGATGCGGGGGCGCTCGATGAAGTCGTCGCGGCGATCCGCCGCACCGGCGGCCTTGACTACAGCCGTGCGCGCGCAGCCGAGTATGCGGACCGCGCCGTCGCCGCACTCGCGGAGATGCCGTCCGGCCCATATGTCGACGCGCTCCGCGCGCTGGCGCGTTACGCCGTGGATCGCGGCGCCTGAGCGGCCTCGATCGGCGACGCGCGACCAATCCCCTCGCAACACAGGGCGCAAGGCCAGGTCGACTGAGCATGCGTGTGCGCTGACGACCCGATCGAGGCGAGGGCCGCAGCACCGTACGGATCCGGCGCCCCGCCTCAGGCGATGCCCAGCCCCGGAATCGAGCTGATCGCATCGGGATCGAAGCCGGCGAGGCGCGCGAAGTGGCGCCCGCGCTCGACGTAGTCGCGGTAGGCACCGAAGCTCGGCGCCCCTGGCGACAGCAGCACGACCGGCGGGCGGGCCGCGTCACCGCCTGCGCCCAGCCACCGGCGTGCGATCGCGACGGCCCCGGCGAGGTCCCCCGCGGCGTCGAGGCGTGCCCCGCCCGCCCGGGCGACCGGTTCCAGCAGCGCGTGGATGCGCGGACCGTTCGCGCCCATCGTCACGATGCCGGCGGGTGCGCGCCGCTGCATCGCAGCCGCGAAGTCGGCCCAGTCCACACCGCGGTCGTGCCCGCCGACGAGCACCACGACCTCCCGATCGGCGAAGCAGTCGAGCGCGGCGAGCGTCGCATGCGGCGTGGTGCTGATCGAGTCGTTGACCCAGGCGAGCCCGTCGCGGACGCCGAGGGTCTGCAGGCGATGCGGCAACGGCCGGAAGTCGAGCGCATGGTGCGCAAGCGCCGCGGCATCGAGCCCCAGTGCTTCGATGGCCGTCAGCACGGCCGCGAGGTTGCCGCGGTTGTGGCGGCCCGGGAGCGGGAGCGAACGCGTATCCAGCACCGCCGCGCTTCCGCGGTGGAGCATGTCGCCGCGCAGGTGCCAGCCACGGTCGTCGCCGAACCAACGCACGTCCGTCGCCGCCGGCAGCTCGAGTGCGGCGAGCCGTGGGTCGGCGGCATTCAGCACCGCGATGCGCGGTGCTGCCGCCGTGACGAGCCGCAGCTTGTCGGCCATGTAGCGCTCGTGCGAGCCGTGCCAGTCGAGGTGCTCGGGAAAGAGGTTGAGGACTACCGCGATGTCCGGGCGGGCGCCGCTCGCGGCGACGTCGCCGGTCTGGTAGCTCGAGAGCTCGATCGCCCAGAACAGCGGCGGCTCGGCGGGATCGAGCACTTCCAGCAGCGGCAGGCCGATGTTCCCGGCCAGGCCGGTGCGATGCCCGCCGGCGCGCAGCAGGTGCGCGAGCAGGGAGGTCGTGGTGCTCTTGCCCTTGGTGCCGGTGACGCAGACGCTGCGATCGACGACGCCGTCCGCGGCGGCATGCTCGGCGAACCAGAGCGCCGTACCGCCGACGAAACGGGTGCCCTGCGCCGCAGCGGCCTCGGCGGCCGGGCCATACGGGCTGATCCCCGGCGACTTCACCACCACATCGAACGCGGAGAGCCGCTCGGCAGTCGCCTCGGTCTCGATCACCAGCCGCGCGTCGCGGAGCGCGCGCGCATCGTCGGCCTCGCCCGCGCCGCAGAACAGCGTCAGCGGAAGATCGGGCAGGCGCCCGCGCAGGACGGCATACGCGGCGCGGCCTTCGCGACCCCACCCCCAGAGCGCGACGTGCCGGCCGTCAAGCTGCGAAACGCGCACGCAGGCGGTTCCAGACATCCAGGGGGATCGCGTGCTCGTCCGACAGCTCGAGCAGCGACGGGACCGCCGGCACGTCGCCGAGCTGCGGCGCGATCTCGCGTCCGAAGCGCTCCACGATCGCGTCCTCGCGCCATTCCGGGCGCTGCGCGAGCGCCGCCATCGCGGCGCGCGACTCCTGGCCCTCGCCCACGCATTCGAACGGCTTGTGGTCGCGGTATTCCAGCAGCGCGTCGAAGCCGGGCGTCTGCTCGGGATCGTCGAGCAGGTTCCGCCCGAAGATGCCGACCAGCCGCGGCTTGCTCATGAACGGGGCGAGCGCGAGGAAGACGAAATGGCACTTCGGGCAGATACCGCACCAGCGCTGCGCCGGGCGTTCGCCGAGGATGTGGAAATTGCGGTTGCAACTGGAGAAGTGCTGGTCGTAGCGGTCGCTACGCGCGAACTGACGGGCGACCGCGAGCTCGCTGAGCGGACGCAGCAGCGAGTAGTAGCGCAGGTCCGCGGCCACGTGCGTTGCGAGGTGCCCGGCGAAGGCCTGCTCGAATGCCCACCCCTTCGACCACTGGTGATTGACCTCGCCGGTGCCCTCGATCATCGAGCCGTAGCTCGCCGAGCGCTCGTTGGAGAACACCACCTGGTCGCAGCCGTGCAGCAGCGCGGCGAGCGCCAGGATCGCCGAGTTCACCGCGGTCACCGGGATATGCCCGTTCCAGGCGCCGCTGCGGTTGTATTCGAACAGCTCCGGGGCGAGCTGGCGGCCGATGTTGAGCGTCGGCAGGCCCGTGCGCGCGGCGCAGGCGGCGATCAGTTGCGAGCCGCCGATCCACGTGACCGTCTGCGCGATGCCTGCGTCACGCAGGGACTCGATGCTCACCAGTGAGTCCTTGCCGCCGCCGATCGCGACGAGCGCGTGCTCGCGCAGGCCCAGCTCGGGCGCCGGCCCCGCGGTGCCGGCGTCTGACGGGAAGCGGATCGTCCCGCGCAACTGCAGCCCGTTGCGATAGGCGAACTCGCCCAGGCCGTTTTCGTAGATCTCGGTCAGGAATGCGGCCGTGCCCGCGTCGATCGCATAGCCTTCGATCGCGATCTCACGCGGCACCGCCGCCTTGTAGTAGCTCACGCCGGCGAACAGGTGCAGCAGCCGCAGCGCGCGCTCCACCGCCTCCGCGCGCGGGCCGTCGAGGTCGAACGGTGCGCCCGGGATCGTCACCGTCTCGGTCAGGACCGGGCCGTCGTCGAAGGCATAGCCCAGCCGCGCGATGCCGGCCGACGCGTCGAAGGCGCAGTCGACGAATCGGAAGCGGCGGATCGCGTCGCGCTCGAAGCGCCAGTCAGTCATCGATCACGTCCTCTGCGGGCAGGTCCCGCAGGTTGTAGGTATTGGCCATCGCCATGCCGTAGGCGCCGGCGTCGGCCGCGAGCAGCACGTCGCCTTCGTGCGTCGCGCGCGGCAGGCGGCGGCCGCGGCCGAGCACGTCGCCGCTCTCGCAGATCGGGCCGACCACGTCGAACGTCGCGACGTCCGCATCGTCGAGCCGCGAGAGCACGTGCAGGCCGTGGTAGGCGTCGTACATCGCCGGGCGGGCGAGCGCGTTCATGCCGGCGTCCACGCCGATGCGCCGCACGCCGTCCTTCTCGACCACCTGCGTCACGCCGAGCAGCAGCACGCCGCTCTCGGCGACGAGGTAGCGGCCCGGCTCGATGGCGAGGCGGAAGCGCGGATACGCCGACTTGATCGACTGCACGCCCGTGCGCCAGGCCTCGACGTCGAACGGTCGCGCGTCGGGGGTGTACGGCACCGGGAACCCGCCGCCGATGTCGATGTGGTCGATCGTGTCGACGCTCTCGGCGAGCGCGGCGAGGGTCGAGTACACCTCGCGCCAGTGCGCGGGCTCGTCGATGCCGCTGCCGAGGTGCGCATGCAGGCCGGTGATGCGCAGTCCGATGCGCTGGGCCTCGCGCATGAAGGCCTCGAAGCGCGCGATCGGCAGACCGAACTTCGCCTCCACGCCGCCGGTGCGCACCTTCTCGTGGTGCCCCTCGCCGTGGCCGAGGTCGAGCCGGAGCCAGGCGCGTCGACCGCGGAAGACATCGGGCCAGCGCTGCAGTTGCTCGATGTTGTCGACGGTGACGTTCACGCCGACGGCGAATGCGGCCTCGTACTCGCGGCGCGGGGCGAAGCTCGGGGTGAACAGAATGCGCGACGGCTCGAGCCCCTGGAGCGAGCGCAGCACGTGCTCCACCTCGCCTCGCGAGACGCATTCGAAGCCGAAACCTTCGGCCTCGAGCGCCTTCAGGATTTCCGGATGCGCATTCGCCTTGATCGCATAGAAGCCGCAGTCGACCGGACCCTGCAGCAGCGACCGCGCGCGCTCGCGCACGGTCGGCAGGTGGTAGACGTAGCGCGGCGTACCCGCCGCCGCGCGCTCGAGCAGCGCCTCGCGACGCACGCGCCACCACGGCGCCGCGCGCTCCGGCGCGCCGTGCACGACATCGCGCCAGGCCGGGCCGAAGACGCTCTCGTCGAGCACCGGCATCGCCCCGCCGCGCACGAGCTCGGCGTGCAGCGTGGGCAGCAGGCCTTCGGCGTCCGCCTCGTCGACGACGAACGTCAGGTTCAGGTCGTTCGACGACTGCGAGATCAGGTGCACGCGCTCGCGGCCGAACGTCGCCCAGACATCCGACAGCTTGTGCAGCAGCGAGCGCATGCCGCGGCCCACCAGCGTGATCGCCGCGCAGGGCGCGATCACCTTGACCCGGCAGACCTGCGCGAGGTCCTCACTGAGCGCGCTCAGCACGTTGGTGGTGACGAGGTTCTCGCTCGGGTCGAGCGAGACGGTGACGTTCGTCTCCGACGAGCCGATCAGGTCGACCGACAGGCCGTGCCGGCGGAAGCGCTCGAAGACGTCGGCGAGGAAGCCGACCTGCTGCCACATGCCCACCGATTCCATCGACACCAGCACGATGCCATTGCGTCGGCTGATCGCCTTGACGCCGGGCACCGTCGCCGCGCTCGCGTCGATGCGCGTGCCGGGCAGATCCGGGCGCTCGGTGTCCAGGATCGCCATCGGCACGCCACCGTCGCGACACGGGCCGATCGAGCGTGGATGCAGCACCTTCGCGCCGGTGGTCGCGATCTCCTGCGCCTCGGCATAGTCGAGGCGCGCGAGCAGGCGGGCGTCCGGCACCTCACGCGGATTCGCGGTGAACATGCCGGGCACGTCGGTCCAGATCTCGACGCGACGCGCGCCGAGCAGCGCGCCGAAATACGCGGCCGAGGTGTCCGAGCCGCCGCGGCCCAGGATCGCCGTGCCGCCGTCGCCATGGCGCGCGATGAAGCCCTGCGTGAGCACGATCGCGGTCGGCTGCGCGGCGAAGCGCGTGGCGAGATCGGCGTCGTGGCGATGCAGGCAGTTGACCGACAACCGGCCCGCCCAGTCGCTCTGGTTGGGCAGCTCGACAGCGCGCAGCCACTCGCGTGCATCGCACCAACCGATGTCGAGGCCCTGCGACTTCAGGTAGGCCACGCCGAGGGTCGAGGACAGCAGCTCGCCCTGCCCCAGCACTTCGGCCTGCCAGTCGAGCACCCGCGTGGCCGCGCGGGGATCCTCGCCGAGCGATGCCAGCCCGGCCAGGCGGTCACCGAGCACCTGGTCCGGATCGAGCCCGAGATCGACGGCGAACTCGCGGTGCCGCTGCACCAGCGCGTCGATGCGTGCCCGCGCGTCAGGCGTGTCGCCGGCCTGCGCGATCGCCTGCAGCTCGTTGGTCACGCCCGAAAGCGCCGAGACCACGACGAGCACGCGTGCCCCCTCCTCGCCGAGGCGTTTGACCGCGATGCGCCCGATGGTGTCCCAACGCGTCCGGCGGGACACCGAAGTGCCGCCGAACTTGAGTACGACCCAGCGCGTCGCTGTTTCCACGATGTCCTCGGGGGTTTGGCCATGCGGCCGGAGGCCGCGGGGCGGCCATCGGAGCATGCGCCCGCCCCGGGGGGCGAATGACGCGTGCTCATGAGAGCCGGCGATTTTATTCGATGACGCCCGCCCCCGTCGGCGCGATGATGCGCGGCCTTTCTTCAAGCCGTCGCCATGGCCGAACGCCGCTACCTGCAGCTCGACGTCTTCGCCGACCGGCCCGGGGCGGGCAACCCGCTCGCGGTCGTCATCGATGCCGAGGGCCTCGACGACGCGGCGATGCAGGCCTTCGCGGCCTGGACGAACCTGTCGGAGACGATCTTCCTGTTCCCGCCGGGCGACGGCGCGGACTACCGCGTGCGCATCTTCACCCCGCGCCAGGAGTTGCCGTTCGCCGGGCACCCGAGCCTCGGTGCTGCCTGGGCGGTGCGCGACGCGGGCCTCGCCGATGCCGCGGCGGACGCACTGCTGCAGCGCTGCGGTGCGGGTGACCTGCCGGTGCGGGTCGCCGGCGACGGCACGATCGCCGTGCGTGCGCCGCGGGCGCGTCGCCTTGCGCCGCCCCGGGCGAGCGGTGTGCACCTCGACGACCTCCTCACGCGCGTGCCGCGCGGCGCCCTGACGCCCGCGCTGTGGGACAACGGCCCACACTGGTGGGTCGTCGAGGTCGCCGACGAGGCCGCCGTGCGCGGCCTCCAGCCGGATTTCGCCGCGATCGAGCGCCTCACCGGCGACGCCGCCGTCGGGCTCTGCGTATTTGCGACGGCGGCCGGCGATGCCGACCTGGTCGTCCGCGCCTTCTGCCCCGCCGATGGCGTCCCGGAGGATCCCGTCACGGGCAGCGCGAACGCGGCGATCGCCGCGGCGCTGGTCGAGGCCGGCCGCGTGCCGGGCACCGACGGCCGCTACACCGCGTCGCAGGGCCGCGAGGTGGGCCGCGACGGCCGCGTCCACGTGCACGTCGACGCCGATGGCGAGGTCTGGATCGGCGGCCGCGTGCAGCCGGTCATCCGTGGCACGGTGGCTTGGTAAGCTGCGCCGCCCCGCGCGACGCCCCGCCCATGAATCGCCGCTACGTCCAGCTCGACGTCTTCGCCGACCGGCCCGGCGCCGGCAACCCGCTCGCCGTCGTGCTCGACGCCGAGGGCCTCGACGACGCGGCCATGCAGGCGATCGCGCGCTGGACGCGGCTGCCCGAGACCACGTTCGTCTTCCCGCCGACGGACGCGGACGCGGACTATCGCGTCCGCATGTTCAGCCCGCGTCGCGAGGTGCCCTTCGCCGGCCATCCGAGCGTCGGCACCGCGCACGTGGTGCTCGAAGCCGGCCTCGCGACGCCGCGTGACGGCGTGCTCGTGCAGGAAGGCGCGGTCGGGCGGCTCCCGCTGCGGGTGGACGGGGAAGGCGCGTCGCGGACCATCGCGGTGCGCACGCCGCGCGCGCGGCTGGTGGAGCGCGTGGCCGCCTGCGACGCGCGCATCGCACCCGCGCTCGCGGGGATGCGACTCGGCGCGTTGCCGCCCGCGCTGATGGACGGCGGGCGCCGCTGGTGGCTCGCCGAGATCGCGAGCGAGGCCGACCTGCGCGCCGCGCAACCGGACTGGAATGCGATCGAGCAGCTCGCGCTCGGCACCGAGACGATGGGCCTGTGCGCGTTCGCACGTGCCGCGGCCGGCCACAGCTACGACATCGTGGTGCGCGCCTTCGTCGGGGCGACGGCGCGCTTCGAGGACGCGGCCTCGGGCGCGGCCAATGCCACGCTCGCCGCCTGGCTCGCGCAGAACGACGCGCTTCCGGGCAAGGACGGCCGCTACCTGGCGAGCCAGGGCCGCGAGGTCGGCTTCGACGCGCGCCTGCAGCTCCACGTCGACGAAGCCGGCGACGTCTGGTCCGGCGGCCACGTGCGCAGTGTCGTCAGCGGACACATCGACTGGTAGACCGCGCGGCCGCGGCGGCTCCATGCGCGGTCGGGCGCCCCCGCGACGGCGCGAGGCAGCACGCAGCAGCGGCGTGCGCCCGGATCGTCGCAGGCCGCGTCAGCCCTCCTGCACCTCGAGCGAGATCGGCACCGCCGCGAGCACCTTCGAGATCGGGCAGTTGGCCTTCGCGTTCTCGGCGTGCTCGCGGAACTGCGCGGCGTCGAGGCCCGGCGCTTCGCCGCGCACCTTCAGGCGGATCTGCGTGATGTGCGGGCCGCCGTCCATCGACATCTCCACGTCCGCGCGCGATTCGATGTAGCTGGGCGGATGCCCGGCTTCGGTCAGCATCGCCGACAGTGCCATCGCGAAGCAGCCTGCATGCGCGGCCGCGACCAGCTCTTCGGGATTCGCACCCTTCTCGTCGCCGAAGCGCGTGTTGAAACCGTAGCGCGTATTCTCGAAGACACCGCTTTGCGGCGTGTCGAGCCGGCCCTGGCCGGACTTGAGGTCGCCTTCCCAGCGGGCGGTCGCATGACGGGTGATGGCCATCGGTTCCTCGCGATCATGGAGTGCGCCGCAGCCTACGGGGCGGCCGCTAAGCCGGCGTGATCGGTCTTCACATGCGGCTTGTGCGATGCAACGGGACGTCCGTGGAAACGCGCGCTAAGGTGGGTCGGCACGCCATGACCGCCCGCCGAGCGCAGCGCTCGGGCGCGTCCGCGGACAGCCATGACGGCTCCCCACCCCCACACACGGGAGACGTCCGCATGTCCTACAGCACCGAACAGATCCGCAACGTGGCCCTCGCAGGCCATCCCGCTGCCGGCAAGACCACGCTCTTCGAAGCCCTGCTGCATGCCGGCGGCGCGATCCAGGCGGCAGGCAGCATCGAACGCGGTACCACCGTGTCCGACTTCGATCCGATCGAGAAGGAGCGCGGGCATTCGCTCGACGTCGCGATCGCCAGCACCGACCACGCGGGCATCCACGTCAACCTGCTCGACACCCCTGGCTACCCGGATTTCCGCGGGCCCGCCCTCTCCGCGCTCGCGGCGGTGGAGACCGTCGCCGTGGTGGTGGCCTGCGACTCGGGCGTCGAATACGGCGCCCGCCGCATGATGGAGCATGCGAAAGCGCGCGACCTCTGCCGCGTGATCGTGGTCAACAAGATCGACCAGGGCGATTGCCGCGGGGTGCTGGATGCCTTGCGCGAGACGTTCGGCCCCGAGTGCCTGCCGCTCAACCTGCCGGCGAACGGCGGTGCGGCCGTGGTCGACTGCTTCGCCGCGAGCGAGGGCGAGAGCGATTTCGGCCCCGTCGCCGACTGGCACCAGAAGATCATCGACCAGGTCGTCGAGATCAACGAGACGGTGATGGAGCACTACCTCGACCTCGGCGAGGATGGACTGTCCGGGCAGGAGCTGCACGATGCCTTCGAGCAGTGCCTGCGCGAAGGCCATCTGGTCCCCGTGCTGTTCTGCTCGGCGCGCACCGGCGTCGGCGTTCGCGAGCTGCTCGACACCGCCGAGCGCCTGTTCCCGCACCCCGGCGAGGCGAACCCCCCGAAGTTCATGAAGGGCGCGGGCGATGCGGCCGAACCCGTCGACGCGCGTCCCGACCCGTCCGCACACGTGATCGCCGACGTCTTCAAGATCGTCAACGATCCTTTCGTGGGCAAACTGGGCATCTTCCGCGTCTATCAGGGCACGGTGAGGCCCGACACGCAGCTGTTCGTCGACGATGGCCGCAAGCCGTTCCGCGTCGGCCACCTGTTCAAGCTGCGCGGCAGGGAGCACGTCGAGATCGGGCAGGCGGTGCCGGGGGACATCGCTGCGATCGCGAAGGTGGACGACGTGCACTTCGACGCGGTGCTGCACGACAGCCACGACGAGGACCACATCCACCTCGCGCCGCTCGATTTTCCGAAGCCGATGTTCGGCCTGGCGGTCGAGGCGGCGAGCAAGGGCCAGGAGCAGAAGCTCGCCACCGCATTGCAGAAGCTCGCCGAGGAAGATCCCTGCTTCCAGGTCGAGCACACCGCCGAGACCAACGAGACGGTGATCCGCGGGCTCTCGGACCTGCACCTGCGCATCGCGCTCGAGCGCCTGAAGACGCGATTCGGCGTGGAGGTGACCTCGCGCCCGCCGCGCATCGCGTATCGCGAGACGGTGAGCACGGCGGCCGAGGGCCACCACCGCCACAAGAAGCAGACCGGCGGCGCCGGCCAGTTCGGCGAGGTCTTCCTGCGCATCGAACCGCTGCCGCGCGGCAAGGGCTTCGAGTTCGTCGACGAGGTCAAGGGCGGCACCATACCGGGCCAGTTCCTGCCGGCCGTCGAGAAGGGTGTGCGGCAGGTGCTCTCGGGCGGCGCGCTCGCGGGCTATCCGCTGCAGGACGTGCGCGTGTCCGTGTTCGACGGCAAGCACCATCCCGTCGACAGCAAGGAGGTCGCCTTCGTGGCCGCGGGCAAGCGCGCCTTCCTCGACGCGATCGCCAAGGCGCGGCCGCAGGTGCTCGAGCCGATCGTCGATCTCGAGGTGACCGCGCCGGAAGCGAACATGGGCGACATCAGCGGCAACCTCGCCGCCAAGCGCGCGCGCATCCAGGGCACCGACAGCCAGCGCGGCGAGGTGGTGGTGCGCGCGCAGGTGCCGCTGTCCGAGCTCGAGGGTTTCGCCGCCGAGCTCAAGTCGATGACGGCCGGCCGCGGCCGGTATTCGATCGATTTCAGCCACTACGAGCCGGTGCCGGCGAACGTGCAGTCGAAGCTCGTCGAGAGCTACCGGCCGCAGCACGTCGAGGATTGAGCACGAGGGGCGCGCCGGCGACCGGCCGGCGCTACCCTGCCCGCCTCATCTCCCGCGCTCGACGGACTCCCGCATGCTGCTGCCCGATGCCACGACCCTGCTGGCCTACCTCGCCGCGGCCACGCTGCTCGTGCTCGTGCCCGGGCCGGGGACCGCCTGCGTGCTGGCGCATGCGGCGTCCGGCGGCGCGCGCAGCGGCATCCGCGCCGGCCTCGGGCTGGAGACCGCGACGTTCGTGCACGCCGCGGCGGCGGGCCTGGGCCTGTCGGCGCTGCTCGCAACCTCGGCGCTCGCGTTCGACGTGGTGAAGTACGCCGGCGCGGCGTATCTCGTCGTCCTGGGGCTGCGCGCGTGGCGCAACTCGCCGGCGGCGTCGCCCCCCGGCGGCAACGCGGCCCCGGACGCCGCGGTCTACCGGCGATCGGTGCTCGTCGGCCTGCTCAATCCGAAGGCGGCGCTGTTCTTCCTCGCCTTCCTGCCGCAATTCGTCGATCCGGCCCGCGGCGCCGTCGCCCTGCAGTTCCTTTTGTTCGGCGCCATGCTGGCGGTAATAGGCTTTTCGCACAGCCTGCTGCTCAGCCTCGCCACCGCGCGGATCAGCCGTCGCCTCGGCAATGCTCACGCGCGCTGGAAGGATCGCCTGCTCGGCACCACCTTCATCGCACTCGGGCTGCGCCTCGCGTTCCAGCCGCGATGAGCCCGTAAACGGAAAAGGCCGGCACAGGGCCGGCCTTTCCATTCACCGCCGCCCGATCACTCCGGGCGCACGTCCACGCGGACGCGGATGCGCTCGCCCGGGTGGTAGCCGGTGCGCGTGGTGTACGTGCGGCCGCCGTACTCGTAGGTGACGTCGTACATCGTGCCGGACCCGCTGCTCCCGTACTGGTTCACGGGCAGCGGATCGCAGACCGTGGCGACACCGACGCGCTGCTGCCGGCTACGCTGCGTCTGCTCGTAGACCTGGCGCCCGGCGATGCTGCCGACCATCGAGCCGATGGCCGACGTGGCATAGCGCGCGCTGCCCCCACCGGCCTGGCTGCCCACGGCCGCGCCGACGATGCCGCCGATCACCGAGGCGACGGTACCGCCGACCTGCGTGCCCCCGCCGTAGCCGCCATACCCCCGGTCGTAGCGATCGTTGTAGCGATCATTCGCATAGCGATCACCGTAGCGGTCCGCGTAAGGATCGCGCCCGTAACGGTCGTCGTAGCGATCGTGGTAGCCACCCGCGTAGGTACGCGACTGCGTGCAGTTGCGATCGGATGTGCGCGAGGCATAGCCGCCACGCGGGTCGTAGACCGGCTGCACGCGTAGCACGCGGGCCCAGTCGTACTGGTCGGTCGCCGAATACGTGCCGCGCGGCTCGAGATACGTCTGTGCGGATACGGCGCCGCTGGCGGCCACGAGGCCGAGGGCGAGGACCGAGGCGGTCAGGTGCTTCATGTGGACACTCCCAGTCGCCGGGGCGGCGTAGGGTCATCCTTGGCGCGAAGGTCTTACCGCTTCCTGAATTTCGTAAAAGATCCGTGAAGCGCTTACCGGCCGTTCACCCGTTCAGGGCCCGACGACGCTTCCCAGCGTGCTCGGTTGCACGCCGAGTTGCGCGCGTACGAAACCGTCCGGATGCTCGTTCGTGCGCAGGACGATGAAGGCATCCCCTGCACGCACGCGCGCCGCGACCAGCGGGGTCAGGTCGGCGGTGCCACCGACGATGCGTGCGACATTGCCGTCCACCACGACGTCGAGCCGGGCGACCTGCTCGCTCGATTCGCCACCGCGACCGAGATGCAGCGTCGCCGACGTGGCGCGCTCGTACATGCCGGACACGACGAGGTCGACGCGCACGTCGCCGTCCTCTTCGACCAGGGCACGCGCCTCGCCGACCGGCGCGCGCATTTCGCCCTCGGGCGCACGCAGCGGCACGAACGATCCGCGCAGGCGAACGTCCTGCTGCGCGAACGATGCGGCGGGCGCAAGCGCGGCCAGGAGCATGACGAGAAGTGCGGTGCGGCGCATGGGAGAGCCTCCGGAATCGACCCGCCGAGCGTCGCGCCGCACCCGCGGCTGCCGCGTGAAAGCGGCCGCGCCGCTGACCCGGCGTTCACCCGCGGCCGCTAGCGTGGTGGCCCCGCCTGCTGGAGAAGCGTACGTGCGCACCGTCGCTCCCCTCGTGTTCGTCGCGTCCGCCGCCCTGCTCGTCAGTACCGCCTGCTCGACCGTCGGTGCCCTGCTTTCCGCGGACACACTGAAATTCAGCGAGCAGGAGATCCAGCAGCGGCTGGTGAAAGGGTTCCCGCGCGACTACGAGAAGCTCGGCGGCCTGGTGACGATCACGCTGATGAACCCGCGTCTGGTGATTCCGCCGGGCGAGCGCCGGCTCCGCGCGGATTTCGACGTCGCCCTCGGTGCGCTCGGGCACGCCGGGCGCATGCCGGAGGGCGCGTTCACGCTCACCAGCTCGCTGCGCTACGATCCCGCCACGCGCGGCCTGCACCTGTTCGAGCCGCGCATCGAGAACGTGGAGGTCGGCAGCCTCGGCGGCCGCATGGGGGACAACCTGCGCGGTGCGCTTAACGAGTGGCTGTCCGACTGGTCGAAGAAGGAACCGATCTACCGGTTCGACGACTCCCTGATCGGGCGCGTCGGCGCGCGGCGGGTCGAGGGGACGATGATCCAAGATGGCCAGGTGGTGGTCCAACTCCGCGACTGACACGCGCCTGCGCAGCGGCGTCCTTGCGCTCGCGCTGCTCGCGACGTTCCTGCTCGCCGCCTGCGACCGCGAGCGCGCCGCCGGCACGCCCGGTGCGGCGGGCGACGACTCGGGCACCCCGGGTGCGCTGCCCGCGCCTGCGGGAACCCCGGGCACGAGCGTGACCGGCATGCCGACGACGCCGCCGGCGCCCGTCGCGACCGCACCCGAAGTGCCCGCGGAGGTCGCGCCGGTCGACCCGGCCCTCGCCGGCACCGATCCGGCTGCAGCGGCGAACGAGCCCGATGCCCTGCCCGTCCCGGTCGACCCTGGCGTTGGCGCGCCCGGCGAACCGGCGCCGGAGGGCACGCCGGCCGACGCCGCCGGTGCATCGCGCGCAATGGTCGAATACATGGCCGCGCTGAGCTCGGGTGCCTTCGCACGCGCCCAGCAGCAATGGGCGGCGACTCCGACCGACGGCGCGATCCTCGATGCCGCGCGGAACCCGGCGTTCGCGGTCGACGTCGGCGCCGCCACGCTCGACGCCTCCGGGCGTGCGACCGTCGCGGCGCAGGTGCGCGGCGTCGGCGGCGACGGCACCGCGCGATCGATCGACGCGGTCTACATCCTGCAGCGCGGCACCGGCAGCGCCTGGCGGATCGTCGGCGCGACCCTCCGCGACGGCCCGCCCTGAGCGCATGCCGGCGGCGATCGTCCTCGACACCAACGCCTGGCTCGACCTGCTCGTCTTCGAGGATCCGCGGATCGCGGCCGTCGAGGCCGCGCACGCCGCCGGCCGGGTGGAGTACCTGCTCGACGAGGCCGGCCGCACGGAGCTCGCGCGCGTACTCGCCTATCCCGCGCTGCGGCTCGATCCCGATGCCGCCGTGGGGCTTCTCGAGCGGGCCTGCACGCTTGCCCGGGATCCCGGCGCGCCAGCGGCACTGTCGGACGTCCCGCGCTGCCGCGATCCGGACGACCAGCCGTTCCTCGACCTCGCCGCTGCCGTGCGCGCGCGCTGGCTGCTCACGCGCGATGCGGAGTTGCTCCGCGTCGCGCCGACGATGCGTCGGCGCTTCGGCGTCGACGTGATCGTGCCGGCCGACTGGTCGCCCGCCCTGCTGGATCAGATCTCGAAGCGGTAGGCGAGCTTCACCAGCAACTGCTCGCTGTCGCGCAGCTCGAAGGCATCGCGGAACTGGTCGGCTGCGCGGTAGTCGCCGTCGAGCGTCTGGTCGAACATCGCGCCGCCGCGGACGTAGGCCACGTAGAGGTGCGAGAGCGGCGCGAGCTCGTAGCGGTAGCGCACCTGGAAGCCGAGGTTGCGCAGCGCGAAGTCGTCGTGCAGGCGCCCTGCCGCGATCGGCGTGCCGTCGGGCGCGAGCGTGTAGGACTGCTCGGCCTTCGCATCGAGCCCGATCGCCTCGAGCCGAACGCGCAGCTCCTGGCGCGTGTCGATCAGCCACGTCGCGCCGGCGTTGAGGAAGATCATGTTCGAGCGGAACGTGCCGAGCTGCGGCGCGGCACTCGGATTCGGCCGGCGCCACAGCAGCCAGTCGGGGTTGTGGCGCAGCTCGAGGCCGAAGCCCACGTTCGCGCGATCGCTGAAGTGATAGCGCGGCTCGATCGTCGCGGTGACCGCACCCTCGTCCCAGCCGCCGAGCCCTTCGGCGTTGTAGCGCAGGTTGCCGTAGAGGTCCCAGTTGCCGCGCCGCGCGAAGCCGCGCTCGACGAAGCCGAACAGCTTCGACGGCACGCGCACCACGCCGTTGCCGCGAGTGATGAGGTCGTCGTGGCCTGCGGTCCACCCGGCCACCTCGAAGAACATGTTGCCGCCGTCGCGGTACTCGCTGGCGCGGTTGAACGCCCAGGCATCGGCGATGTGCAGCCCGTGGTCGTTCATGCGCCGCGACACCGCACCACGCCACTGGTGGCTCGCGAAGCGCGAGTCCTGCGGCAGGTCGGTCACGCGCTTGGCGACCTCGTAGCGTGCGTAGTTAAAGTTGTTGCGCTCGAGGTAGCCGAAGTCGTTGAGCTGCAGGGAATCGCCCAGGTGCACGGCGAAGAGCTGCTGGCGCCAGCCGTCGCCGATGTCGTGGTCGATGCGCACCTGCGCGCCGGTGTCGCGGGTCTGCTGGCCCTGCTGGGTGATGTCCGAGCCGACGACCGCCGAGCGGATCGTCCATGCGGCATTGGGCGTCCAGCGGTGATCGACCGCCGCGACGTTGGCCACGCGATCGAAGTACGGGCGCTCCACGCGCGTGAGCATCGCGCCGATGCCCTGCGTCTCGAAGTCGCGCGTGGCGCGTGCGGCGTAGAACTGGCGGCCGTCGTCGCCGCCCTCGTCGGCGAGGAACAGGCCGTAGTTGATGCCGGCGGCGCTGCCGTTGATCTTGAGCGCGGCGCTGACGTCGCCCGAGCCGTCGCCGTCGTCCTCCGGGCCACCCACGCGGCGCGTGTAGACGAGGCGATTGGCGTTGTTGAGCGAGCCGAAGGGCACGTCGAACATGCCCTGGTTCTCGGTGAAGAACGGGCGCTTGTCGCTGAAGAACGTCTCCACCGCGCTGAAGTTCACGACGAGCTGGTCGCTCTCGACCTGGCCGAAGTCGGGGTTGATCGTCGCGCTGAGCTGGAACTGGCCGTTCGGCTTCCAGAACAGGTCGGCACCGCCGTCGAACTCGCCGTGGTGCGCTACGTTGTCGAACACACCCGCCACGAAGGGCGTGATCGCGAGCAGCGCCTGGCTGTACTTGGGCACCTCGATCTTCGTGAACTCGGAGAGGTAGCGCGGCTCGTTGTAGCTCACGGCCGGCCACGCCGTGCGCTCGTTGGTGGCGCCGATCACGCGGTCGAGCGCGATCGCGATCGTGCGGGTGTCGCCCGCGGCCTGCCGCATGGGCGCGATGTGCCAGGGGATCAGCAGCTCGGCCGACCAGCCTTCCGCATCCTCGCTGACCGCATGGCGCCAGTTGCCGTCCCAGTCGTTGCTGAACTGGTTCTCGTTGGTCAGCGTGCCGTCCTCGATGCTGTCGGACAGCGTGACCATGAAGTTGTAGCCGGTGCGGCCGTCGCCGTCGAAGTCGACGTAGAGGTTCACGCGGTCGACCGGGCCGCCCTGGTCGCGCTGCAGGCGCTGGCGGCGGCGCTCGATGCCCTCGGGCTGCGTCGCGCGGAAGGCGACCGCCAGGCCGTCGGGCGTCGCCTTGATCCAGGCGCGCGTCGGCTGCGTGCCGGGCTCGCGCGTGAGCGGCTGGGTCTGGCGGAAGTCGGTGACCTCGCGCGAGTCGGCCCATTCGGCGGGGTCGATCCGGCCATCGACCTCCACGGCCGAGGCGAGCGACGGGAGGGCCGCGAGGATGGCGAGGGCGAGGCGAGAGTGCATGGGTCACCGGCAGGGCCGGCGCGCGACGGCACCGGACGCCGCGCAGGTTAGTCAGGCGCGTGCACTGCGCCGACTGTCGTAAGTCATGGCAACCGTCCGGGAACTTCGCGCATCCGGACGGGTCGCGCGGTCATGCCGTGCGCTGCGTCCGCTTTTTCGCGGGCTTCGCGTTGGCCGGCTTCGCCGCTCGCTTGGGCTTGAGCATCGTGCCGGTGCAGTTCTTCGCGCCGCACAGGCAGGCCCAGATCCTCTTCATGCGCGGCGTATGGGGCTCGCCGAGGGTGATGCCGTAGTCGTAGGTGAGCTCCTGCCCCGCCTTGATCGCCTTCTTGGCCTCGATGAAGACGCGGTCCTTGCGGCGATCCTCGCCCGGGTGCTCGATGAGCACGGCCTCGCAGTTCGGCGAGCAGCCGTGGTTGATCCACCGCGCCACGCCACCGTTCATGTCGCCGTCGATCACGTACTCGTCGTTGAGCGTGAACAGGAACGTGTGGCCCGATTCGGCCGCACCCGCATCGCTGTTGTCCACGTCCTCGTGCGTCCGCCGCAGGCCCTTGTATTCGATGATCCTTTCGCCCTTGGCGATCGGTGCGACGGCGAAGACGCCGGTTCCATGGATCTTCGAGCGACGGGCGACGACCTTGCTGGGCATGCGGGGGTCCGGGTGCAGGGAGCCGGCATTCTGCCGGCTCGGGGCCATCGCCACCATCACCGAGTGACCACTGAATCCCCGGATTCCCGTCGATGGCGCCGGGCACCCGGGAAATCGTACAATTCCGGTCCTGATTTCCGGACGGGGTGCGCGATGCTCCGGGTCACCAAGCTCACCGACTACGCGACCGTGCTCCTCACGGTGCTCGCCGCCCAGCCCGAGGGCGTCCTGAGCGCCCCGGAGCTCGCCGAGCGCTCGGGGCTCGAGGCGACCACGGTGAGCCGCGTGCTCAAGCCGCTTGCACAGGCGGGACTCGTGGAGGGCTTCCGCGGCGCGCAGGGCGGCTACCGGCTTGCCCGGGCGGCGGACCGCATCCGACTGATCGAGATCATCGAGGCCATGGAAGGTCCGCTCGCGGTGACCGAGTGCAGCGTGCACGACGGCCATTGCGGGATCGAGCGCTCCTGCGGGGTCCGCGGCAACTGGCGGCGGATCAACGACGTGATCGTGCAGGCGCTCGAAGGCGTGACGTTGCAGAAGATGCTCGTCCCGCCGGAGTCCGTATCCCACCGTCGCATCGACGTGCGGCTGGCCGAGGCCTGAGAACCATGAATACCCCCATCGCCAACGCCGAAATCCACGAGCAGCTCGGGCGCCGCTACGCCGCCGGCTTCGTCACGCAGATCGAGTCCGAGTCGCTGCCGCCGGGCCTCGACGAGGCGACCGTGCGCGCGATCTCGGCCAAGAAGGACGAGCCCGAGTGGCTGACCGAATGGCGCCTGGCCGCCTACCGGCACTGGCTCACGATGACGCCGCCGGACTGGGCCAAGCTCGAGATCGCGCCGATCGATTTCCAGGCGCTGAGCTATTACTCCGCGCCGAAGGGCCCGAAGTACAAGTCGCTCGACGAGGTCCCGCAGGAGCTTCTGGACACCTACGACAAGCTCGGCGTGCCGCTGCACGAGCGCGCCAAGCTCGCGGGCGTGGCGGTGGATGCCGTGTTCGACTCGGTCTCGGTCGGCACCACGTTCCGCAAGGAGCTGGCCGAGAAGGGCGTCATCTTCATGTCGATGTCCGAGGCCGTGCACGAGCACCCCGAGTTGGTGCGCCAGTACCTGGGCAGCGTGGTGCCGGCCGGTGACAACTATTTCGCCGCGCTCAATTCCGCGGTGTTTTCCGACGGCAGCTTCGTCTTCATACCCAAGGGCGTGCGCTGCCCGATGGAGCTGTCGACGTACTTCCGCATCAATGCGAGCGAAACCGGCCAGTTCGAGCGCACGCTGATCGTCTGCGAGGACGGCGCCTACGTCTCCTACCTGGAAGGCTGCACGGCGCCGATGCGCGACGAGAACCAGCTGCATGCGGCGGTGGTCGAACTGGTCGCGCTGGAAGGCGCGGAGATCAAGTACTCGACGGTGCAGAACTGGTACCCCGGCGACGAGAACGGCGTCGGCGGCATCTACAACTTCGTGACCAAGCGCGGCGAATGCCGCGGCGCGAAGAGCAAGATCAGCTGGACGCAGGTCGAGACCGGCTCGGCGATCACCTGGAAGTACCCGAGCTGCGTGCTGATCGGCGACGACTCGGTCGGCGAGTTCTACTCGGTCGCGCTCACGCATCATCGCCAGCAGGCCGACACCGGCACCAAGATGATCCACGTCGGCAAGCGCACGAAGAGCAAGATCGTGAGCAAGGGCATCAGCGCGGGGCGCGGGCAGAACACCTACCGGGGCCTCGTGCGCGTGGAGCGGTCGGCGGAGGACGCGCGCAACTACACGCAGTGCGACTCGCTGCTGATCGGCAAGAAGTGCGGCGCGCACACGTTCCCGTACATCGAGGTCCGCCATCCCGGCGCGAAGGTCGAGCATGAGGCGACGACGTCGAAGATCAGCGAGGACCAGATGTTCTATTGCCGCTCGCGTGGGATCTCGCAGGAGGATGCCGTGTCGATGATCGTCGACGGATTCTGCAAATCGGTCTTCAAGGAGCTGCCGATGGAATTCGCCGTCGAAGCCAAGAAGCTGCTGGAAGTGAGCCTGGAAGGCTCGGTGGGTTGATGCGCGCCGCCGTTCTTCTAGCTCTGCTGATCGCAGGCTGTGCTTCGACGCACGGCCCGAACCACACGCCGCGGCCGGTCGCGTCCACGGTCGACTTCACCCTGTGGCTCGAGCACGACATCGATGTCGACGCCGATAAACGGCTGACTGGGTGGTCCGAACATCCTTGTGGCGCCGTTGCACTCGCGACAGGCGACCGACTTCCCGATGACGGGAATGGGGTCAAGGCGGATGTGGTCGCCGAGATCTCGGCTGGTGGCGCGGAGCTCGCTCGCTGGCGCGTACCGGTCGATTACCAAGTCGAGGATCTGCGCGACGAGCATCTCGGCATACGGCTGGCCGATCGGGCGCTGTGGGTCGACCGCGAGGGCCGCTTCTACGAGCGGGACGCGCCGCGCGACCGCGCACGCACCACCACCTGTCCAAGAGTCGCACGGTTTGCTGACTCGGATTACGTCGTCTGTTACGACATCGACGACCGAGAGCTCCGCAAGGCTCGCAAGATTGCTGCCGAAGACGTCTGCACCTGATTGGGATCCGACATGCTGAAGATCGACAACCTCCACGTCCGCGTCGCCGGCAAGGACATCCTAAAGGGCCTTTCGCTCGAGGTCGATGCCGGCCGCGTGCACGCGATCATGGGGCCGAACGGTGCCGGCAAATCCACGCTCGGCAACGTGCTCGCCGGGCGCGAGGGCTACGAGGTGGTCGACGGCAGCGTGGAGTTCGAAGGCCGCGACCTGCTCGCGCTGGCGCCCGAGGAGCGCGCCGCGGCGGGTGTCTTCCTCGCCTTCCAGTACCCGGTCGAGATCCCGGGCGTGAACAACACCTACTTCCTGCGTACGGCGCTCAACGCGCAGCGCAAGGCGCGCGGCGAGGAGGAGCTCGACTCCATGCAGTTCCTCAAGCGCGTGCGCGAGAAACTCGCCGTGCTGCACCTGAAGGACGAGCTGCTGCATCGCGCGGTCAACGAAGGCTTCAGCGGCGGCGAGAAGAAGCGCAACGAGATCTTCCAGCTCGCCCTGCTCGAGCCGAAGCTCGCGATCCTCGACGAGACCGATTCCGGCCTCGACATCGACGCGCTCAAGGCGGTCGCGGACGGCGTAAATGCGCTGCGCGATGCGAACCGCGCGTTCCTCGTCATCACCCACTACCAGCGCCTGCTCGACTACATCGAGCCCGACGTCGTGCATGTGCTCGCCGACGGCCGCATCGTCGAGACCGGCGGCCCCGACCTTGCCCGCCAGCTGGAAGCGCACGGCTATGCCTGGGTCCGCGATCGGATCGCCCCCGGAGCGGCTGCCTGAGATGGGCCTGCTCGATTCCCTGACCGCGCCTTTCGAAGCGCTGCAGCTGCGCGAGGCGGCGGGCCTCGGCGCGGCGCGACGCGAGGCGCTCGATGCGGCTCGCCGCGACGGGCTGCCCAGTGCGCGCAGCGAGGCCTGGAAGTACACGAGCCTGCGTCCCTACGAGCGTCGCAGCTTCGCGGTTCCGGGCGCCGCCACGGTCGATGCCGCCCGCATCCTCGCGCTTCCTGCACCGCGCGTCGTCTTCGTCAACGGTCGCTTCGATGCGGCGCTGAGCGATGCGAGCGGGCTCGACGCAGGCCTGGCGCTGGAGCCGCTGTCGCAGGTGCTCGCGCGGAACGACGTACGCGAATGCAGTGCCCTCGCGCGCCGCTACGACCGCGCCGACGAGGTGTTCGCACGCCTCAATGCGGCGCTTGCGGTGGATGGCCTGGTGCTGCGCGCCGACGCCGGCGTACGTGCCACGCGCCCCGTCCATCTCGTCTGCGTGGGCGCAGCCGGCGGGCCCGATGCGGCATGGCACCTGCGCCATCTCGTCGAGCTGCGCGAGGGCGCGCGGGTCGAGCTGGTCGAGCACGTGCTCGGCGACGGCGCGCATGCCCACCTGTCCAATGCCGTCGCGCAGGTGCACCTCGCACCGCGCGCGCGCCTCGTGCATGCACGGCTGCAGGACGAGTCGACGGGTGCGACGGTGATCGCGCGCACCGACGCCGTACTGGGAAGCGAGTCGACCTACCGCCGGCTCGACCTCGAGCTCGGCGCAGCGCTGTCGCGCCACGAGCTCGGCATTGCCCTGCACGGCCGCGGCGCCTGCGCGCGTGCCAACGGTGTGCTGCTCGCGACCGGCCGGCGCCACCTCGACACCCGCCTCGCGCTCGATCATGCCGGCCCCGACAGCCGCTGCGAACTCGCCTGGCGCGGGCTCGGCGCCGGTCGCGGGCGCGTCGCCTTCCACGGCGGCATCCTGATCCGCGAAGGCGCTGACGGCACGGAAGCCGCGCTGTCGAACAAGAACCTGCTGCTATCGGAAGGCGCCGAGATCGACACCCAGCCCGTGCTCGAGATCCATGCCGACGAGGTCAAGGCGGCGCACGGTGCCACCGTTGGCCAGCTCGATCCCGTGGCGCAGTTCTACCTCCGCTCGCGCGGAATCCCGAGTGACACCGCCCGCGCGATGCTCACGGCCGCCTTCCTGCGCGAGACGCTCGACGTGCTCGGCGACGCCGCCGCCCGCGCGCTGCTGGAGGCCGCGCTCGACGCCGCACTGGTGCGCGAGGCGCTCGCATGAGCGCCGTCGACTGGGCGCGCGTCCGCGCCGACTTCCCGCTGCTGACGCGCGAGGTGCACGGCAAGCCGCTGATCTACCTCGATTCGGCGAACACCGGGCAGAAGCCGGCCACCGTCATCGAGGCCGTCGACGACTTCTACCGCCGCCACAACGCGAATGTCAGCCGTGCGGTGCACACGCTCGGCTCCGAGGCGACCGAGGCCTACGAGGGCGCACGCCGCCGGCTCGCGTCGTTCCTCAACGTGCACCCGAACGAACTCGTGCTGTGCAGCGGCACCACGTTCGCGTTGAACCTCGTCGCCTACAGCTGGGCGCTGCCGCGCCTGCAGCCCGGCGATGCGATCGTGCTCACGCGCATGGAGCACCACGCGAACATCGTGCCCTGGCAGATCGTCGCGCAGCGTACCGGCGCCGTGATCCGTGTCGCGGAGATCGACGATCGCGGCGAGCTGGACCTCGACCAGCTGTACGCGCTGCTCACGCCGGACGTGAAGCTGCTCGCATTCACCCACGTCTCGAACGTGCTCGGCACGGTCAACCCGGTGCGTGAGATCTGCCGCGAGGCGCGGCGCCGCGGCATCGTCACCGTGGTCGACGGCTCCCAGGCCGCGCCGCACCGTGCGCTCGACGTCGCGGGCCTGGGCTGCGACTTCTATGCGATCACCGGCCACAAGATGGCCGGCCCGACGGGCACCGGCGCGCTGTGGGCGCGTCGCGAGCACCTCGAGACGATGCCGCCCTTCCTCGGCGGCGGCGAGATGATCAAGGAAGTTCGCTTCGAGGGCACCGTCTACAACGATGCGCCGCATCGCTTCGAGGCGGGCACGCCGAACATCGCGGGTTTCATCGGCCTCGGCGCCGCGGTCGACTACCTCACCGGCGTCGGCATGGCGGACATCGAGGCGCGCGAGAAGGACCTGCTGGCACACGCGACCGATGCGCTGGAGTCGATCGAAGGCGTGCGCATCTTCGGCCAAGCGCGCGAGAAGGCAGCCGTGATCAGCTTCCTCGTCGAAGGCGCACATGCCCACGACCTCGCCACCCTGCTCGATCTGGAAGGCGTCGCGGTGCGCTCGGGACACCATTGCGCGCATCCGCTGATGCACCACTTCGGCGTGGCGGCCACGTGCCGCGCCTCGTTCGCGTTCTACAACACGTTCGACGAGATCGACCGCTTCATCGACGCCCTGCACAAGGTCCGGAGGCTGCTCGCATGACCGCCCTGCGTTTCCGCGCGGCAACACCGGCGGATATCGACGCCATCGTCGCGCTGGTCGAATGCGCCTATCGCGGCGACGCCAGCCGTGCCGGCTGGACCACCGAGGCCGACTTCCTCGACGGCCGCCGAACCGGCCCCGACGACGTGGGCACCTGCATCGCGCGTCCGCGCAGCATCGTGCTGCTCGCCGAGGACGCGTCGGGCGAGCTGCTCGCCTGCGCCCACGTGGCGGACGACGACGGAGCAGGCTACTTCGGGATGTTCTCCGTGCGGCCCAACCTGCAGGGCGGAGGCATCGGCTCGCGCCTGCTCGAACAGGCCGAACGCCACGTGCGCGAGCACTGGAGCCTGCCGACCATGCGCATGACGGTGATCGACATCCGCGACGAGCTGATCGCCTTCTACGAGCGCCGCGGTTACCGCCGCACCGGTGTGCGCAAACCGTTCCCCTACGGCGATGAGCGCTTCGGCGTGCCGCTGCGCGATGACCTGCGATTCGAGATCCTCGAGAAGCCGCTCGCGGCATCGACGGCGGGCGCCGGCGCATGAGTGTCGACCTCGCCGGCTGGGTGCGCGTCGGCGCGACCTCGGAGCTGCTGCCCGGCGAGAGTGCGGTGGTCTGGGACGGCGCCACGCCGATCCTCGTGGTCAACCTCGAGGGCGACTTCCACGCGCTCGAGGACCGCTGCACCCATCAGGACTACGAGCTCTCGGCAGGCCCGATCGATGCGAGCAGCGGCACGATCGAATGCATCCTGCACGCGGCCCGCTTCGATCTGCGCACCGGCGTCGCGCTGTGCGGGCCGGCCTATGCGCCTGTACCGCGATTTCCGGTGCGCGTCGAGGACGGCGTGGTGTGGACGCGCGACGACCGCTGATGCGGGCGGGCAACTCCGTCGTTCCGCCGTCTTCGTAGTTGCCCTGTCCGGTTGTGGAGCTCGAAGCCTCCGATGCCGTCACCCGTCCACCGCGCGACTTCCGCGGCAGGGGCCGACGAGGCAAGGCACGGGACGAGCGAGGCGTGGGCGGTCGACCTTCGGCCGAGCATCGCGACATGTCCGCATGCGTGTTGGCCCTCGCGGCGACGAGTGTCGACGCGGATCGGATGGAAGCCACGGCGCACCGGCGGGCACGCACGGCTCCGAATGAACGGTCGCCTGCTGACTCCGGTTTCTGGTGGCCGCCGAGCGAGCCGATGGCGTCGACGCAATCCGCGGTAGACGCGGTTCGAGCCAAGCCGCGCGTGGCTGCGCCGGTGACCCGGGGCGGCGCTCGCGCGGCTGTACCAGTTGTGTGGATCCGTAGCGGCCTTCGCCTCGCGCACAAATGCAACCGTCGGCACGGGATCCCATGCCTCGGGCAGGTGCGGCGAACCACTCACTGCGAGCCGACGGGCATCCGCCGCATCTGCCAAGTAATTGCGAATGCGAATGACTCGCATTACTATGCGACCTGCCGCAGCCGCTCGCTGCACCCCTCAGGATCTCGACCTTGAACATGACGTTCCGCGTGGCGCCGCTGACCGCCGCGCTCCTGCTCGCCTGCTCCGCCCCCGTCAACGCCGCACCGGAGCCGGCGCCCGAGCCCGACCCGGCCGCGCGCGAGCTCGATCGCGTGACGGTCAACGGCCATCGCGACGGCTACGGCGTGCGCGCGACGGGCACCGCGACGAAGACCGACACGGCGCTGCAGGACATCCCCCAGGCCGTCACCGTGGTCACCGACGAGGTGATGCGCGACCAGGGCATGACGAGCCTCACGGACGCGCTGCGTTACGTGCCCGGGGTGAGCGTCGCGCAGGGCGAAGGCAATCGCGACACGCCGATCCTGCGCGGCAACAGCACCACCGCGGACCTGTTCGTCGACGGCATCCGCGACGACGTGCAGTACATCCGCGACGTCTACAACATCAGCCGCGTCGAGGTGCTCAAGGGGCCGAACGCGATGATCTTCGGCCGCGGCGGCGCCGGCGGCGTGGTCAACCGCGTGACGAAGGTCGCCGACGGCGAGCGACATCGCGAAGTGCGCCTGCAGACGGGCAGCTTCGAGCGCGGCCGGTTGACGTTCGACGCGGGCCAGGCGCTCGGCGGCGGCCACAGCGTTCGCGTGACCGGCCTTTACGAGGACTCGGGCAGCTTCCGGGATGGCTTCGAGCTGCGTCGCTATGGCATCAATCCGACTTACACGTGGGAGAGCGATGCGACGACGGTGACGCTCGGCTACGAGCGCTTCGACGACGAGCGCGTCGCCGACCGTGGGTTCCCGAGCCTGCGCGCGATCGGCATCGACCGGCCGGTCGATGCGCCGCCGGAGACCTTCTTCGGTTCACCCGAGCTGAGCCCGGTCGCCGCGCGGGCCGACGCGTTCACGGCACTGGTGGAGCATGAACTCGCCGACGGCATCCTGCTGCGCAACCGCACGCGCTGGGCCGACTACGAGAAGTTCTACCAGAACGTCTATCCGACCGGCGTCGTCGTGACGGGCGGCGCGCTGGAGGCCACGCTCGGCGCCTACAACAACGCGACCGATCGCACGAACCTGTTCAACCAGACCGACCTGATCTTCAAGTTCGACACCGGCAATTTGATGCACACGCTGCTCGCCGGCGCCGAGTTCGGACGCCAGGAGACGGACAATCTGCGCATGACCGGTGCGTTCACCTCGCCGAACCGCGTGCCCGTGTCGAACCCGCGCTACACCGGCGGCGTGGTCTTCGCTCCGTCGGCGACGGACGCCAACAACCACAGTGTCGCCCGTGTCGCTTCGGCCTACGTGCAGGACCAGATCGAGTTCTCGCCGCAGTGGCAGGCCGTGATCGGCGCCCGCTTCGACCGGTTCGAGGTGGATCTGCTCAACAATCGCAACGGCCAACGCCTGACCTCGGAAGACGACCTGTGGTCGCCCCGCGTCGGCCTGGTCTGGAAGCCGATCGAGCCGCTGTCGGTGTATGCCAGCTACAGCATGACCTACCTGCCCCGCGGCGGTGAGCAACTGTCGTCGTTGAGCGCGTCGAACCGCTCGCTCGAGCCGGAAGAGCTGCGCAATTACGAGATCGGCGCGAAGTGGACGCTGCGTCCCGGCCTGATGCTGAGCGCGGCGGCCTACCGCCTCGACCGGACGAACGTGGTCGCGCCGGACCCGGCAGACCCGTCGCGCTCGATCCTCATCGACGGCCAGCGCAACGAAGGCCTCGAGCTCGAGCTCGCAGGCGAGCTGACGGACATGTGGAGTGTGTTCGCCGGCTATGCCTACCAGGAGGGCGCGACCGGCCGCGACCTGTCCTCGCGCGGCACCCGCCTCGGGCAGCTGCCGCGGCACAGCGCCTCGCTATGGAATCGCTTTGATCTCAACCCGCAGTGGGGCCTTGGGCTCGGCGTGACATACCGTGACGAGATCTACGCCGCGCTGCCCTCGGCCGGCCCCGCACCCACGCGGACGGTGCTCGACAACTACACGCGCGTCGACGCGGCGCTGTTCTACACGGTGAACGAGAACGTGCAGTTGCAGCTCAACATCGAGAATCTCCTCGACGAGGAGTACTTCATCAGCGCGCACAGCAATGACAACATCTCGCCCGGCTCGCCGCGCGCGGCCTACCTCGGCGTCACGCTGAAGTTCTGAACCCCCCACCCGGACCTGCCCATGAATGCCGCCGCCGCACCCGCTGTCGCCGCCCGCCGCACCTCCCGCGCGTCGACCTACCGGATCGTCCGGCAGGTCCATCTCTGGGTCGGGGCCTGGGGGGCGCTCGCGGCGATCCTATTCGGCGTGACCGGGCTGGTGATGAACCACCGGTTCGGCGATGGTGCCTGGCCGCAGGGCGAATCACAGGAGACAGGGCGCCTGCTACTTGAGGTGCCGGAGGCCGCACGGACGTCGCCCGATGCCCTCAAGGCGTGGCTCGCGAGCGAGCACTCGCTCGTGCCGCAGACGTTCAAGAAGGGCAAGCCGGACAAGGCGAAGCTCGGCGGGCGTGCCGTCGAGCAGCCCCCGCGCTGGAACCTGTCCGGCGGCACCGCGGGGCGCTCGTGGGCGATCGAGTATGTGCCGGGCAACGCGACCGCGGAGGTCAAGCAGTCGCGCCATTCGACCCTCGCGGCGCTGACGCGGCTGCACAAGGGCGTGAACGGCGGCGGGCTGTGGACGCTGCTGGTCGACAGCTTCGCGATCGGCATGCTGCTGCTCGGGCTTTCGGGCATCTGGATGTGGGCGCGCGGCCGCTCGCCCAAGGAGATGTTGCTCAGCGTCTTCGTGCTTTCGACGGCCGTCTTCGGCGCCGTGGTGGCGCTCGCGCTCGCCTGAGGCGCAGCAGCCGTCGGCTCGCCGACCTGGGGCGCGGCGCCGCGGAGGATCCACCTCAGGGCGCTGCGTCGAACTGAAGGCCCTCGGCGGGCTGCGCGTCGATCGGCGAGAGCCGGATGAGGAGCGCCTCGCCACCGCCGTCGAGCACATGGCGCAGGCGCGTGCCGCCCGCCTCCAGCAGCGCGGTGTCGCCCATCGCGAGGTCCGGCAGGCCGCTGCCGTCTGCAAAGCGCGCCTGGCCGGCGAGCAGGTGCACGATCCACCTGCTGCCGGGCTCGGCGAAGATCACCATCGCGCCCACCAGCGGGCGGTGCCAGAGATCGGCGGTCCACGTGCCGCGCCGCCACATCAGGTTGAAGTCCTGCGTCGGGCCGCCGACGAGTTCGCCCGACACCGCGGCCTCGCCGGCGAAGCGGTGCCGGCCGTGCGGCGGTGAGAGTTCGACCACCGCATCGTCGAAGCGCAGGCGCATGCCCTCGCCCGACAGCAGCACCAGTTCGCGGTCGATGCCCGGGAAGGCGGAGAACGGCGCGTCGGCCGTGATCTCGGCGATCGACAGCCGGTAGCTCCAGTCGTCCCCGCCGCCGCCGGCCATCGGCTCGGCGTGGATCTCGCGCGTCCAGCCGGCGCCGTTGCGCCATCTCGTGCGCCGGTACTCGTACGACGGGATGACGCGGGATGTCGGGGTCATCGGAGCGCTCGCGGTGTCGACGCGCCAGTGTAGGTCGATCGCGTCGGATCGAGCCGGAGCCCGAGCGCGTGTCGCAGGCCGAAGCACGACCGCAGGCGGGTCGAAAAAAACCGCCGACGGGCTTCCGGTCCCGTCGGCGGTCAAGACATCCGTGTGGAGAGCGTCCGGCTCCCGGTTCCGCGGGCATCCGGCCCGCCCCGTCGTCATCCGTGCGACGGGTGTATCGGTCAGCGCTGCAGGTTCGCGGCGCGCGACGGCAAGCGCGCGGCGCCCCCGGCACGCGGGGCCGCGGCGGCGGTCGGCGCGCGGCCGGCGGCCGGGGCGATCACGATGCGATCGCGATTGCGCTCGATCGTCTTCAGGCCGATGCCCTTCACCAGCGCGAGTTGGTCGATGCTGCGGAACGGGCCGTTGGCCTTGCGGTAGTCGACGATCGCCTGGGCCTTCGCCGGGCCGACGTTCACCAGCACGCGGTCGAGCGTGGCGGCGTCGGCGGCGTTGACGTTCACGCGCTGGGTCGGGGTGCCGGCGGCGTAGGCCGGGCCGATGAGCGCGAGGGCGAGCACGAGGGTCTGCAGGCAGCGGGTGACGAAATTCATGACGAGGTCCTTGTCGGTGAGGGAAACGGCCGCGGTCCCGGCCGGTGGAGACAGTATCGACAGCCGCCACGCCCCCCGGCATCGCCGTCGCCCGGCGTCCCTGTCGGGAAACGGCGCGTCCTCGCGTAGGAAAAGTCCGACACACGGCCGGCGGTAGAATCGTCGCCCCCACTTTGATGAGCCCGCCGATGGACGTGCGTCGCGTCGAACAGTTCGTAGCGCAGAAGTGGGACGACGAGATCGTCCCGCGCCTGGTCGAGTACATCCGCATCCCGTGCAAGTCGCCGATGTTCGATGCCGACTGGGTAGCGAACGGCTACATGGACCAGGCCGTCGCGCTGATGACCGGCTGGGCGAATGCGCAGGGCCTGGACGGCATGCACCATGAAGTCGTGCGCCTGGAAGGCCGCACGCCGCTGATCTACATCGAGGTGCCGGCGGCGAACGGCGGCTCGGATGACGACTGCGTGCTGCTCTACGGCCACCTCGACAAGCAGCCGGAGATGGTGGGCTGGGACGAGGACCTGGGCCCGTGGGAGCCCGTGATCAAGGGCGACCGCCTCTACGGCCGCGGCGGCGCGGACGACGGCTATGCGATCTTCGGCTCGCTCACCGCGATCCTCGCACTGCGCGAGCAGGGCCTGCCGCACTCCCGCTGCGTGATCATCATCGAGGCCTGCGAGGAGTCCGGCAGCTACGACCTACCCGCCTACGTCGACTTCCTGGCCCCGCGCATCGGCCGGCCCTCGCTCGTGGTCTGCCTGGATTCGGGCTGCGGCAACTATGACCAGCTCTGGTGCACGACCTCGCTGCGCGGCCTCGCCGGCGGCAACCTCACGGTGAAGGTGCTCGAGGAAGGCGTGCATTCGGGCGACGCCTCGGGCGTGGTGCCCTCGAGCTTCCGCCTGCTGCGCCAGTTGCTCTCGCGCATCGAGGACGAGGCGACCGGCCGCATCCTGCTGGACGACCTGCACGTCGAGATCCCCGCCGAGCGCATCGAGCAGGCCGCGAAGGCCGCCGAGGTGCTCGACACGGCGATCTACGACAAGTTCCCGATGGTCGAGGGGCTGCGGCCGATGCACGACGAGCTCGCCGAGCTCGTGCTCAACCGCACGTGGCGCCCGGCGCTGTCGATCACGGGCGTGGACGGCATGCCGCCGCTGTCGTCGGCGGGCAACGTGCTGCGACCGCACACGTCGGTGAAGCTCTCGCTGCGCCTGCCGCCGACGCTCGACGGCAAGCGCGCGGGCGAGCGCCTGACCGAGGTGCTGCTGGCCGAAGCGCCGAACGGCGCACAGGTCACGCTCGACCTCGAGAAGGCGAGCAGCGGCTGGAACGCGCCGGCGCTCTCGCCGTGGCTCGCCGACGCGATCGACGCCTCGAGCCGGCAGTTCTTCGGGCGCCCGGCGATGTACATGGGCGAAGGCGGCAGCATCCCGTTCATGGGCATGCTCGGCGAGAAGTTCCCGGGCGCGCAGTTCATGATCACGGGCGTGCTGGGCCCGCATAGCAATGCGCACGGTCCGAACGAGTTCCTGCACATCCCGATGGGCAAGCGCGTCACCGCCTGCGTCTCGCACGTGCTGCACCAGCACCACCTCGCCTCGCAGCGCGGGGAGACGCAGGGCGTGGCCGCGGTCGCGGGCGGCGAGCAGCACGGGACGCACGGCTGCTGCTGAGGCGATCCGCACGCCGTGCACGAAGGCCCGCTCCGGCGGGCCTTCGCGTTCCCGGCCGGCGGCTCGACACGCTGCGCACACAGCGGGCGCGAGGATCGGCCATCCCCGCGGAGACGCTCCCATGTTCGAAGGCTTTTTCGGCTACCTGTTCGGCGGTGCGATCGTCGGCATCCTCGCGCGCATCCTCAAGCCCGGCCCCGAGAACGTCGGGCTGATCATGACGATCGTGATCGGCGCGATCGGCGGCGCGGTCGGCGGCCACTTCGCCGGCGACGGCTGGCGCGCGTGGGCCGTCGCGATCGCCAGCGCGATCGCCCTGCTCTACCTCTACCAGCTCGTGTTCAAGGCGCGACGCCGCCGGCGTACACCGGCGGATCGGCGCTGAAACGCCGCGTCAGCCGAGCAGCCGATCAACGACCCGCTGCGCGAGCGCCTCGGCGGTCTCGCCGACCGTGTCGAGCACGAGCTCCGCCGCCTCCGGCGCCTCGTACGGCGAATCGATGCCGGTGAAGTTGGGGATCTCGCCGGCGCGCGCCTTCGCGTAGAGGCCCTTGACGTCGCGCGACTCCGCGACCGCGAGCGGCGTGTCGACGAAGGCCTCGACGAACTCGCCCGGCGCGAACAGCTCGCGCGCCAGGCGCCGCTCGGCGCGATACGGCGAGATGAAGCTCACCAGCACGATCAGGCCGGCATCGGTCATCAGCTTCGCGACCTCGGCCACGCGGCGGATGTTCTCGACCCGATCCTCCGGCGTGAAGCCGAGATCCTTGTTGAGGCCATGGCGGACGTTGTCGCCGTCCAGGATGTAGGTATGCAACCCCATCGCGTGGAGCTTCTTCTCCACCAGGTTGGCGATGGTGGACTTGCCGGAGCCGGAGAGGCCGGTGAACCAGACACAGCGCGGGGTCTGCGTCTTGATGCGGGCGCGGGCCGCCTTGTCGACGTCGACATGCTGCCAGTGGATGTTCGCCGCGCGGCGCAATGCGAAGTCGATGGTGCCGGCGGCGACGGTCGCATTCGTCTGCCGGTCGACGAGTACGAAGCCGCCCAGCTCGCGGCTCTCGCGGTAGGGCTCGAAGGCGATCGGCTGGTCGAGGTAGAGGTTGCAGACGCCGACCTCGTTCATCTCGAGGTGCTTGGCCGCGAGCGGCTCCTGCGTGTTCACGTCGACGCGGTGCTTGATCTCGGTGACGCTCGCGCCAACCTCGCGCGCGCCGATGCGAAGCCAGTAGGGGCGGCCCGGCAACAGTGGCTGCTCGCCGAGCCACAGGACATGCGCGGCGACCTGGTCGGTGACTTCCGGCGGGCCCGCGACGGCGGCGATCACGTCGCCGCGGGAGATGTCGAGCTCGTCGGCGAGCGTCAGCGTGACGGCCTGGCCGCGGTACGCCGCGTCGTGGTCGCCATCGGCCGTGACGATGCGCGCGACCTTCGAACGCCGGCCCGACGGCAGCGCGACGACCTCGTCACCCGGCTGCACCGTGCCGGCTGCAATGGTGCCCGCGAAGCCGCGGAAATCCTGGTTTGGACGCGCCACCCACTGCACGGGCAGTCGGAACGGCCGGGCAACATCGACATCGCCGACCGGTACCGATTCGAGGAATTCGAGCAGCGTGGGTCCGTCGTACCACGGCGTCCGCGTCGAGCGCTCGATCAGGTTGTCACCCTCCAGCCCCGACAGCGGCACGGTCGTGACCTGCTCGATGCCGAGCGACGCCGCGAGCTCGCGGTAGTCCGCGGCGATGCGCTCGAAGACCCCGTGATCGAAGTCCACGAGGTCCATCTTGTTCACCGCCAGCACCACGTGGCGGATGCCGAGCAGCGCCGCGATATAGCTGTGGCGGCGCGTCTGCGTAAGCAGGCCCTTGCGTGCGTCAACCAGCACCACCGCCGCATCGGCGGTGGATGCCCCCGTCGCCATGTTGCGCGTGTACTGCTCGTGCCCGGGGCAGTCGGCCACGATGAACTTGCGCTTGGCCGTGCCGAAGAAGCGGTAGGCGACGTCGATGGTGATGCCCTGTTCGCGCTCGGCGGCGAGGCCGTCGAGCAGCAGCGCGTAGTCGATGCGCTCGCCCTGCGTGCCATGGCGGCGGCTGTCGGATTCCAGCGTGGCGATCTGGTCCTCGAACAGGCCACGCGTGTCGTGCAGCAGTCGGCCGATCAGCGTGCTCTTGCCGTCGTCCACGCTGCCGCAGGTGATGAAGCGCAGCAGGTCGCGCGATTCGTGGTCGGCGAGGTAGGCCGCGACGGTCGCGGCGGCATCGTCCAGGCGCGTCATCAGAAGTAACCTTCCCGCTTCTTCTTTTCCATCGAGGCCGAGGGATCGTGGTCGATCACGCGGCCCTGGCGTTCGGAGGTGGTGGCGACCAGCATCTCGGCGATGATCTTCTCGAGCGTGTCGGCCTCGGACTCGATTGCGCCGGTGAGCGGATAGCAGCCGAGCGTGCGGAAGCGCACGCGCCGGGCCCGGGGTACCTCGCCCTCGCTCAGCGGCAGGCGCTCGTCGTCGACCATGATCAGCGCGCCATCACGGTCCACCACGGGACGCTCGGCGGCGAAGTACAGTGACGGCACGTCGATGCCCTCGCGGTAGATGTAGAGCCAGATGTCGAGTTCGGTCCAGTTCGACAGCGGGAACACGCGCACCGACTCGCCGGTGTGAACGCGCGTGTTGTACACGTTCCAAAGCTCCGGGCGCTGGCTCTTCGGGTCCCAGGCGTGCTGGCGGTTGCGGAAGGAGAAGATGCGCTCCTTCGCGCGCGACTTCTCCTCGTCGCGCCGCGCGCCACCGATGGCCGCATCGAAGCGGTAGTGGTCGAGTGCCTGCTTGAGCGCCTGCGTCTTCATGACGTCCGTATGCACGGTCGCGCCGTGCGAGACGGGGCCGATGCCCTGCGCAACGCCTTCGGGATTGGTGTGCACGCGCAGGTCGACGCCGGTCTCGGCGGCGCGTCGGTCGCGGAAGGCGATCATCTCGCGGAACTTCCACGTAGTGTCCACGTGCAGCAGCGGGATCGGCGGCTTGGCGGGATGGAACGCCTTGAGCAGCAGGTGCAGCAGCACCGAGCTGTCCTTGCCCACGGAATAGAGCATGACGGGGTTGCGGAAGCCGGCCGCCACCTCGCGCAGGATGTGGATGCTCTCGGCTTCGAGGCGGTCGAGATGGCTGAGGCGGCGCTGGGGCATCGGCGGTGTTCCGCAGGCGGACGACGGATTGTGGCGCGGGACGGCGGACATCAGGCGAACGTCCTCCACAGCGTGCGGATGCTGAGGCCGACGACGAGCAGGCCGACCGCCGCCAGCAGCGGCCGCGCCGGCACGCGGCCCACGAGCCAGGCACCGAGCGGCGCGGCGAGCACGCCGCCCACCGCGAGCGCGAGGATCACGTCCCAGTGGCCGGTGCCGAGCGTGACGAGGAAGACGATCGAGGCGGTCAGCGTGACGAAGAACTCCACCGCGCTGACACTGCCGATGGTCAGCCGCACTTCGCCGCCACGCGCGAGCAGGTGGCTGGTGACGATCGGTCCCCAGCCGCCCCCGCCGATCGCATCGACCAGCGCCCCGAAGAAGCCCAGCGGCGCGATATGGCGCCGCACTTCCCGCGGCTCGACGCGCAGCACGGCGCGCCGCAGCAGCACCAGCCCGAGCAGCAGGAGGTAGCCGGCGATCCACGGTGCGATGGCATCGCCGTCGATGCGCGTGAGCAGGTAGGCGCCGATCGCAGCGCCCGCTACGCCGGGGAGCAGCAGGCGCATGAAGAGCCGGCGGTCGATGTTGCCGAACGCCCGGTGCGAGATCGCCGAGACGCCGGTCGTGAAGCATTCGGCCGCATGCACCGTCGCGCTCGTCACTACGGGCGGCAGGCCCGCGCCGAGCAGCATCGTCGATGCCGTCACGCCATAGGCCATGCCCAGCGCGCCGTCCACCAGCTGGGCGGCGAAGCCGATGAGCACGTACAGCAGGAAGTCGGTCGACGGGTCCATCACGGGGCCGGATCGGGGGCGGGCAGTCTCCGGTACCGCCGGCGGCGGCGGTAGCGCGGTCCCGGCATGAGGCCATAACGACGCGTCCTTTCCGCGAGAACGCCCGCGTCGGGATGCTGTCACGGCCACGAGAGCCGGGTCCATCATGTCGTCCGCCGCCGTTCCCCTCCCCACGCACCCGCTGCCCGATGATCGCGCCGACCTGCTCGATCGCCTCACCGACGGGCTCGGCGACGACGCGCTCTGGTGGCTCTCCGGCTACGCCGCCGGGCTTGCCCGCGGCCGTGGAAGCCCCGCCACCGTGCCGGAGCCTGCGGCCACACCGCCGCTACGCCTGACCATCGTCTACGGCAGCCAGACCGGCAACGCCCGTCGCGCCGCCGAGCGTGCCGCCGCGCGCCTTGGCGAGGCCGGGCTCGCGGTCAGGCTCGTCGGCGCGGCCGACTATCCGCTGCGCGAGCTGAAGTCCGAGGCGCTCCTGCTCGTCGTCATCAGCACCCAGGGCGACGGCGATCCGCCGGACGACGCCCGCGCCTTCGTCGAGCACGTGCTCGGCGCGCGTGCCCCGAAGCTCGACGGCCTGCGTTTCGGCGTGCTCGGGCTCGGCGATTCGAGCTATCCGCAGTTCTGCGCGATCGGGCGTCGGCTCGATGCGCGCCTGGCCGAGCTGGGCGCCGAGCGCTGGCTCGCGCGCGCGGACGCCGACCTCGACATCGACGAGGTCGCCACGCCCTGGATCGACGACGCCGTCGGGAAGGCGCGCGCCCTTGCGCCCGCCCGTGCGCTCGCCAGCGTCACGCCGCTGCGCCCCACCGCGGTGAGGGCGCACGATCGCGACGCGCCCTTTGCAGCGCCGGTGCTGGCGGTGCAGAAGATCACCGCCCGCGATGCGGCGCGCGACATCCGCCATGTCGAACTCTCGCTCGAAGGCTCCGGACTGACCTACGAGCCCGGCGATGCGCTCGGCGTGTGGCCGCGCAATCCGCCGGCGCTGGTCGACGAATTGCTCGACGTGCTCGCGCTGGACGGCGATGCGCCGGTGGCGCTCAAGGACCGCGAGCAGCCGCTGCGCGAGTGGCTTGCAGGCGGCCGCGAGGTCACCCGCATCGCGCGGCCCTTCCTCGCGCGGCAGGCCGAGCGCGCGGGGGATGCGGGCCTCGCCGCACTGCTCGAGCCCGGCCGCGAAGCCGAGCTCGCACACCTGCTCGATCGCGTGCAGCTGGTGGATCTCCTGCGCCGCCATCCGGGCGCATGGCGGGCGGACGAGTTCGTCGCTGCGCTGCGGCCGCTCATCCCACGCCTCTATTCGATCGCCTCGAGCCCGCTCGAGGTCGGCGATGAGGTGCACCTCACGGTGGCGCACGTCGAATACGCGTCGGACGGCCGCACGCGCTGGGGCACTGCGTCGAGCTTCCTCGCGCGCGCCGCGGGCGGCGATGCGCTGCCCGTTTTCGTCGAACGCAACGAGCGCTTCCGCCTGCCGCACGACACGTCCCGCGACGTGCTGATGATTGGTCCGGGCACCGGCGTCGCGCCGTTCCGCGCCTTCGTCCAGCACCGTTCGCACACGGGCGCGAGCGGCCGCAACTGGCTGCTGTTCGGTGCGCCGCACGCGCGCACCGACTTCCTCTACCAGCTCGAATGGCAGCGGGCGCTCAAGCGCGGGCAGCTGCACCGGCTCGATGTCGCCTTCTCGCGCGACCAGCGCGACAAGGTCTACGTACAGCACCGCCTGCGCGAGCACGGCCGCGAGGTGCATGCCTGGCTCGAAAGCGGCGCGCACCTGTACGTCTGCGGCGCGATCGCGATGGCGAAGGACGTGCATGCGGCGCTCGTCGAGATCGCCGCGACGCATGGCGGCCGCAGCCCGGAGGACGCGGCCGCATGGCTCGATGCGCTGATCGCCGCGGGTCGCTACGCGCGGGACGTGTACTGATGGCCGACTTCTCCCCACGCCCGGGCATCACCGCCGCGGGCGAAACCCGCACCACCCTGCCGACCGGCCGAATGCGTTGTCGACGCTGAGTCCCGCCCGCCTCGAAACCGCATTCGGAGACACGCCATGGCCGCCCAGTCGGTCGAAGACATCAAGAAGAACAGCCGCGCCCTGCGCGGCACCCTCGTCGAGAGCCTCGGTGATGCGCTGACCGGCGCACTGGCCGACGACGACCAGACGCTGATCAAGTACCACGGCAGCTACCAGCAGGACGACCGCGACCTGCGCGAGGAGCGCCGCCAGCAGAAGCTCGAGCCGGCCTACCAGTTCATGATCCGCACGCGCACGCCGGGCGGCGTGATCACGCCGTCGCAATGGCTGAAGCTCGACGCCATCGCATCGACCCATGCCGAGCGCGGCCTGCGGATCACCACCCGTCAGGCGATCCAGTTGCACGGCATCGTCAAGCACGAGCTGAAGGCGACGATGCAGTCGATCAACGCCGCGCTCATCGACACGCTGGCCGCCTGCGGCGACGTCAACCGCAACGTCGCGATCGCGGCGAACCCGTTGCAGTCGCAGGTGCATGGCGCGGTCTACGCCACCGCTGCCGCGCTGTCGGAGCACCTGCTGCCGAACACGCGGGCCTACTACGAGATCTGGCTCGACGAGGAGCGCGTAGCCGGCACGCCGGAGCACGAGCCGATCTACGGCGAGGCCTACCTGCCGCGCAAATTCAAGATCGGCTTCGCGATCCCGCCGACCAACGATGTCGACGTCTTCGCGCAGGACCTCGGCTTCGTGGCGATCGTCGAGGACGGCCGCGTGGCCGGCTACGACGTGGTCGTCGGCGGCGGCATGGGCGCCACGCATGGCGACCCCGAAACGTATCCACGCCTGGGCGACGTGATCGGCTTCGTGGCGCCGCAGGACGTGATCGCCGTCGCCGTCGCGGTCGTCACCACGCAGCGGGACTGGGGCAACCGCGCGGTCCGCAAGCGCGCGCGGCTCAAGTACACGATCGACGACCGCGGGCTGGCGCCGTTCAAGGCCGAGGTCGAGCGTCGCGCCGGGTTCGCGCTCGCGGCGGCACGTGGCTTCACCTTCGACCACAACGGCGACCGCTTCGGCTGGGTCGAAGGCCACGACGGCCGCGGGCACCTCACGCTTCGCCTGCTCTCGGGTCGCGTGCAGGACGGCGCAGACGGTGCGCTGCAGACGGGCCTGCGCGAGGTCGCGCGCCTGCTGCGCGAGGTCGACGGCGCGCAGATCCGCCTCACGCCGAACCAGAACCTCGTGATCGCGAACGTCGACGCGGCGCATCGTGCTGCCGTCGATGCGCTGGTCGCGACGCACGGGTTGGGCCTGCATGCCGGTGCGTCGCCCGCAAAGCTGGCGGCGCTCGCCTGCGTGGCCCTGCCGACCTGCGGGCTGGCGATGGCCGAGGCCGAGCGCTACCTGCCGGCGTTCCTCGATACCTTCGAGGCCCTGCTCACCCGCCACGGCCTGCGCGACGCGCCGATCCACGTGCGCCTGAGCGGCTGCCCGAACGGCTGCTCGCGCCCCTACCTCGGCGAGATCGCGCTCGTGGGGAAGGCACCGGGCCGTTACGCCCTGCGGCTGGGCGCCGACCATCGCGGCCAGCGCCTCAACAGCATCTATCGCGAGAACGTGGACGAGGCCGGCATCGTCGAGGCACTCGATCCGCTGCTGGCGCGCTACGCCGCCGAGCGCGTGCCCCACGAGCGCTTCGGCGACTTCCTGCTGCGCGTGGGCATCGTGCCGGCGCCGCGCCCGATCGCGATCCGACTGGAGGAGGTGGCCGCATGAGCGCTCCCGATCCGCTGACCGCCGCGGAATCCCCGCGCGCACTTGCCGAGCTCAACGACTGGCTCGGCACGCAGACCGCCGAGGCGCGTGTGGCCTGGGCGCTGGAGCACCTTGCCGGCAGCCATGCGCTGTCGTCGAGCTTCGGCGCGCAGGCCGCCGTCAGCCTGCACCTCGCCACCCGCCAGGCGCCCGACCTGCCGGTAATCCTCATCGATACCGGCTACCTGTTCCCCGAGACGTACCAGTTCGTCGACGCGCTGACCGAGCGACTGTCGCTCAACCTGAAGGTGTATCGCCCGCAGATCGGCATCGCCTGGATGGAAGCGCGCTTCGGTCGGCTGTGGGAACAGGGCGTCGACGGCATCGAGCGGTACAACCGCCTGCGCAAGGTCGAGCCCATGCAGCGCGCGCTAGACGAGCTCGGCATCCGCTGCTGGATCGCCGGCCTGCGCCGCAGCCAGTCGCGCAGCCGCGCCGCCGTGCCGTTCCTCGAGCTGCGCGATGGCCGCTGGAAGCTGCATCCGATCGCGGACTGGACCGACCGCGACGTGCATCGCTACCTCGAGGCGCACGGGCTTCCGTATCACCCGTTGTGGCACGACGGGTATGTGTCGATCGGCGACGTGCACACGACCCGTCGGCTCGAAGCGGGGATGACGGAGGAGGAGACGCGCTTCTTCGGATTGAAGCGCGAGTGCGGCCTGCACGAGTTGTGGGGCGACGCGGCGGGGCAGGCGGCGTGATGCACCGGGTCGCGGGTCGTCGCGGCGATGGCTCCCACGCCGGCCGGTGAATTACGTCGGCTCTTGATGCGTCGCATCGGCGAGCGCGTCGGTGTTGTCGTTCCCAGCCGTTACGAAAATGCATCTCCGAGCCAAGCAGGTTGTTCCAGGAAGCGACGGCTCACGGCCTGAGGTGGGCATGCCGACGGTTGCACTCGCCGCGTGAGCCGGCGCCTGTGCGCTTGGGCCACGCGCGCGCAGGCGTGTTGTGCGGACGCGCCCGGGCACGCAGAGTGCTACGCAGTAGGAGAGCGTTTCGTGCGCTGTCGCGCCCGAGTCACTTTTCTTTGCGGCTGCAAAGAAAAGTAACCAAAAGAAAGCAGCTTCCCCGACGGATCTACAGCTCGCGATCGGGCGAGTACGTCCCGGATCGCCACACTCGGCATCCTGCCTCGGGTGGCGACGGCGCGCGTCCTGCGCGCCGCCCTTCGGGTCTCACGATTCGCATCCGCGCGCGAGGTTCGCATTAGAGCTGGACGGGAGGCCACGGGCTTCGGGCGGTCCAGTTACAGCGCTGGCAAAAATTGGGGCTCGGCTTGCATCGATGATGCGCGATGCAGCTTGCGCTTGATATGCAGGAGTGCCCTTTGCGTCCACGCGCAATGGGCGCTCGCCTGCGCCCGGGACGATTCGGTTGCCTGCGGACCGCACGGACCAACGCCTTCATGAGCCACGACTCTGGCTGGCTCCGGTCGATGCCCTTACCTAGAACACAGCTTTGGCTGCTATCCGCCATCCGGCGAGCGGAGGCACCTGAAGGCCCGGAGGGCGGCGGCCATGGATTGCCGCCGCGGTCACCCAGCGATCCGGCGCCGCTTGCGAACCGCAGGTTCGCGCCCCGGTGAGCGCCCGCCGCGCTGCGGCGGGCCTAAGGATGCCGAGTGTGACCGCCGCCCGCGTGGCATCCAATCGCGAGCTGTGGGCTTCACCCGGGGAAGGCCGTTTCTTTTGGTTCCTTTTCTTTGGGCCGGCAAAGAAAAGGAACTCGGGCGCGCAAGCGCACGAAACGCCCGTGCTCAGCGAGAGTTCGACCGTCGCGAAGAGACTCCAGGCGGCAAGCGCGCCACTGCAGCACCGCACCACGCAACCTCACCTCGCGCGACGCCTTACCCCACCACCGCCACCGCTACCGCAACCCACCACCCGTCACACAGCACGTCACACCGCCACCATCCCTCGTAACGCCCCCCACCCCGGCGCCTCCGGCCACACCGGATCGTCATGCCCCGCCACCGCGCGCCGCAGGTCCGTGCGATCCAGCTGCGGCGCAACGGCGGTCAGCAGCGACAGCGTGTAATCGCGCAGCACCCGCTCGCGCGGCAGCACCGCCCAGGCAGTGCATTCCGGCACCACGTCCGGCGCAGGCAATGCAGCCAGCGCAGCCAGGTCGTCGGCGCCCACCGCCATTTCCGCGAGCAGCCCGACACCGAGCCCGGCCCGGACGTACGTCTTGATCAGGTCCGCATCGCGCGCGGTCATCGCGATCCGGGGCTCCAAGCCGGTGCGTGCGAATGCGCAGCGCAGCGACGAGTCGGCCCGTACCGACGATTCGTAGCTCACCAGCGGCACCCCTGCGAGTTGCTCGAGCGTCGGGCCCTGTGTCGACGCGGCGAACGCGTGCTCGCGCGGCACCAGCACCACGCGGCGCCAGCGGAAGAGCGGCACCGCGATGCCGCCGGCCGGCGTCTCGCCCGACGTGCTGATGACGGCGACGTCCGCCTCGCCGCGTGCGAGCAGGTCGAGCACTTCGCCCTCCCCGCTCGGCTGCAGGTGCACCGACATCTGCGGGAATTCGCGACGCACCGCCGCGATCGCCGACGGCAGCACGTGGCGTGCCTGCGTGTGTGTCGTCGCGATGACCAGCCGGCCCTGCGCGTCGCCGCGCACGTTCGCCGCGTAGGCGCGGATGTTCGCGGCCTCCGACAGCAGCCGGCGCGCATGCGCCAGCACCTGCTGGCCCGCGGGCGTGATGGAGTCGAGGGAACGGCCCTTGCGGGCGAAAAGCAGGAAGCCGAGCTCGTCCTCGAGCTGCTTCAACTGCTTGGACAGGCCCGGCTGCGTGGCATGCACGCGCTCGGCGGCCAAGGTGATGTTGAGGCCGGAATCGGCAATGGCGACGAAATAGCGGAGCTGGCTGAGGGTCATGGCGGAGGCGTCGCAGGCGTTCGTGGCGGCGGAATGGCGGGGCTCGGGGCGGTCGGGCGCATGCGGGCATGTTTAGGATGACAGATCATATTCATCTCTCGATACGTATTGAAGGATGCCTACGCTACCGGCCGGGGACGCCTGTGTCCACCGCGCTCATGCCGCCCGGGCATGTCGCTACCGCGATCGATCATTTCGACCCGTCGTTCCATGTCGCTACGGTGCGTCCACATCTCCACGTCGTCAGGGCCATGAGCGAAACGCTGTTTCCGCTGTTCGTCGATCTGCGCGGTCGCCGGGTGCTGGTCGTGGGTGGTGGCCCGGTGGCGCGGCGCAAGGTCACCGCGCTGCTCGACGCCGGCGCCCGGGTGCGGATCGGCGCGACCGCGGTGATGCCCGAGCTGCAGGCCCTGATCGACGACGGCCGGATCGAGGCCATCCACGGCCGCTTCGACCGCGTCTGGCTCGACGATGCCTGGCTGGTCGTGGCCGCGACGGACGACCTCGCCGTCAACCGGCGCGTCGCCGAGGCCGCCACCGAGCGCCGCATCTGGGCCAACGTCGTCGACGATGCCGCCCTCTCCAGCGTGCAGGTTCCGGCGCGGGTCGAGCGCGGACCGCTGCAGATCGCGATCTCGAGCGGCGGCGCCGCGCCGATGCTCGCGCGGCACCTGCGCGAAACCTTGGAGGCGCAGGTCGACGAATCCTGGGGCGCACTCGCCACCTTGCTCGCCCGCTACCGCCGCCTGGTCCGCGCGCGCTTTCCCGACCTCGCGGCGCGGCGCGACTTTTTCGAACGCCTCCTCGCCGGCGACGTGCCCGCGCTGCTGCGGGCCGGCCAGCCGGCGAAGGCGCGCGATGCGCTGCGCGCGCACCTGCAGGCCGCGCCCAGCACGCGGCGACGCGGCCGCGTCGCGCTCGTCGGCGCCGGCCCGGGCGATGCGGGCCTGCTGACGCTGCGCGCCCTGCGCGTGCTCGGCCAGGCCGACGTGGTCCTCTACGACGCCTTGGTGAGCGACGACGTGCTCGCGCGCATCCGCCGCGATGCCGAGCTGGTCGACGTCGGCAAGCGCCCGGGGGGCCCGGACGGCGCCGACGGGCACCATGCCACGCAGTCGCGCATCCACGCGCTGATGATCGAGCACGCGCGCGCCGGTCGCACCGTGGTGCGCCTCAAGGGCGGCGACCCGTTCGTCTTCGGGCGCGGCGGCGAGGAGCTCGAAGCGCTCGCGGCCCACGGGATCGACTTCGAGGTGGTCCCCGGCATCACCGCCGCGCTCGCCTGCGCGGCATATGCCGGCATTCCGCTCACCCATCGCGAGCACGCGCAGTCGGTGCGCCTCGTCACCGCGCACACCCGCGAGGCCACGGGCGAGACGGACATCGCCACGCTCGCACCGGCCGACCAGACGCTCGTCTTCTACATGGGCGTCGCGTCATGCGCCCGCGTGCGCGAGCGGCTGCTCGCCGCCGGCCGCGACGCGTCGACGCCCGTCGCCATCGTCGAGAACGCCTCACGCGCGTCGCAGCGCACGATCACCGGCCGCCTCGACGAATTGCCGGACCTCGTCACGCGGCATGCGGTGCGCTCGCCCGCCCTCCTGGTGGTCGGCGACGTCGCCGCACTCGCGCAGCGGCTGCACTGGTTCGGCACGCTCGTGCCCGCGCATGCCGCCGCGCTCGCGGAGGCCGCATGATCCGACCGCATCGATGCCGCGGGCGCGCCGACGGACGGCGCGTGCAGTAATCCCCTCGTCCCCCATTCCGGTGCAGGCTTGCGGTCCACGCGCCTGCCCGACCCTGTGGAGCAACCATGGCCCTGTACGACAGCATCCTCGACACGATCGGCGGCACGCCGATCGTCCGCCTCCATCGCCTCGCGCCGGCGCACGTGCAGCTTTACGCGAAGGTCGAGGCCTTCAACCCCGGCGGCTCGGTCAAGGATCGCCTCGCACTCGCGATCGTGCTCGACGCCGAGCAGCGGGGCGCGCTCAAGCCGGGCGACACGATCGTCGAGGCGACGTCCGGCAATACCGGCATCGCGCTCGCGATGGTGGCCGCCGCGCGCGGCTACCGGTTCGTCGCGGTAATGTCCGACTCGTTCTCGGTAGAACGCCGCAAGCTGATGCGCGCCTACGGCGCCAAGGTGATCCTCACGCCGGCCGCCGAGCGCGGCACCGGCATGGTGCGCAAGGCGAGGGAACTCGCCGAGAGGCACGGCTGGTTCCTCGCGCGGCAGTTCGAGAACGAGGCGAACCCCGCCTACCACCGCAGCACCACGGGCCCGGAGATCCTGCGCGACTTCGCCGGCCGCCGGCTCGACGCTTTCGTGAGCGGCTGGGGCACGGGCGGCACGATCACCGGCGCGGGCCAGGTGCTCAAGCTCGCGCGCCCGGGAATCCGCGTGATCGCCGCCGAGCCCGCGGGTGCCGCGCTGCTCTCGGGCGATGCCTGGCAGCCGCACAAGATCCAGGGCTGGACGCCGGATTTCATCCCGGACGTGCTCGATCGCTCGATCGCCGACGAGGTGCTGAAGATCGACGACATCCTCGCCCGTGACACCGCCCGCCGGCTCGCGGCGGAGGAAGGCATCTTCGTCGGCATCTCCGCCGGCGCCACGGCCGCGGCGGCGCTGCAGGTCGCCGAGCGCGCGCCCGAAGGCTCGGTGATCCTCACGATGCTGCCCGACACCGGTGAGCGCTATCTCTCCACGGTGCTGTTCGAAGGCGTCGCCGAAGGCTCCGACGACGACTGGCTCGGCTCGCTCGGCGATACCAGCCTGCCCTGACGGAACACCCCTGCGACGGCCGCCGCGACCGCCCACCGGCCACGGCGGCCGTGCTTTTTTTCGTCGGCGGCGATTCAACGCCCGCGCCGCGACCGCTACCCTGTCGGGCCGCGGCCCCCGCCGCATGGAGCCCGCATGACCGCCAGCCCCACCGACGATCCCCGCGAGCAGGAGCGCCTCGAGTGGGCGCGCGCCGCCACCGGCAATGCCGACATCGCCCTCGCCGCCGCCTCCGCCGACGCCGGCTTCCGCAGCTATTGGCGCACGTTCAACGAATCGCCGCAGCGCATCGTCATGGACTCCCCGCCCGACAAGGAGGACGTGCGCCCCTGGCTCGCCATGCGCGACGTGCTCGAAGCCGGCGGCGTGCGCGTGCCGCGCGTGATCGCGCGCGACGTCGACAACGGCTTCCTGCTGCTGGAAGACCTCGGCGCGCAGACACTGCTGCACGTCATCACCGAGACGAACGCCGACGACTGCTTCGAGGCCTCGATCACGCAGCTCCTGCGCATCCAGGCGATCGCCCCGCCGGCCGGGCTGCCGGCCTACGACGAGCCCCTGCTCGCCCGCGAGCTGCGCCTGTTCGACGAATGGTTCCTCGCGCGCCACCTCGGGCACGCGCTCGACTGTGAGGACATGGAGCAGCTCGACCTCGCCTACCGCATCCTCATCGACGCCGCGCTCGCCCAGCCACGGGTGCTCGTGCACCGCGACTTCATGCCGCGCAACCTGATGCCGACCGACGACGGGGACGGCCCCGCGGTGCTCGACTTCCAGGACGCGGTCGTCGGCCCGATCGCCTACGACGCGCTGAGCCTGTTCAAGGATGCGTTCCTCAGCTGGCCCGAGGCGCGCGTCGATCACTGGCTCGCGCGCTACCACGCGCGTGCGCTCGAAGCGGGCCTTCCGGTGCCGCCGCCGGAGCGCTTTCGCCGCGATGCGGACCTCATCGGCATCCAGCGGCACCTCAAGGTGCTCGGCATCTTCGCGCGCCTGAACCATCGCGACCACAAGCCGAAATACCTTGCCGACGCGACGCGATTCGTCGCCTACCTCGATGCCGTGCTGCCGCGCTATCCTGAACTCGCGCCGCTCGCGGCGGTGATCGAGCGTCGCGTGCGGCCGCACATCGCGGGAGCATCAGCATGAAGGCGCTCGTCTTCGCGGCAGGGCTCGGCGAGCGCATGCGCCCGCTCACGCTCACCACGCCCAAGCCGCTGCTCCTGGCCGGCGGCGAGACCTTGCTCGGCTGGCACCTGCATCGCCTCGCCGCGATCGGCGTCGAGGAGGTGATCGTCAACACGAGCTGGCTCGCGCGGCGCTTTCCGGAACTGCTCGGCGACGGCGCGCGCTACGGGCTGCGCCTGCATTTCGTCGACGAAGGGCCGACGCCACTGGAGACCGGCGGCGGCATGTGGAACGCGCTCGATCGCCTCTCGCCCGACGGCGCACCGTTCGTCGCCGTGAACGGCGACGTCTGGACCGACTACGACTTCGCGCGCCTGCCGCGCGAGCCGAGCGGCCTCGCGCACCTCGTGCTCGTCGACAATCCCGCGCACAACCCGTCGGGCGATTTCGCGCTCGTCGGCGATCGCGTCGAGAGCGAGGGCGGCTCGCGACTCACGTTCTCGGGCATCGGCATCTACCGCCCCGGCCTGTTCGACGGCTGGCGCGAGGTGATCGGCGACCGTCCCGGCGCCGACGAGACGCCGCCGCGCTTCAAGCTCGCCACGCTGCTGCGCGCGGCGATGCATCGCGGGCTGGTAACCGGCGAGCACCACGGCGGACGGTGGACCGACGTCGGCACGCCGGAACGACTCGCCACGCTCGATCGTGAACTGCTCGCCGATGCCGCGGGTGCGGGCGCCTGACGGCAGTGCAACGTAAGGCTCCGCAGCGCGACGACGCGCCTCGATCAGGCCTCGCCGGGTGTCGCACCCAGCACCTGCCGCAGGAACGGCACGGTGAGCCGCCGCTGCGCGGCCAGCGCCTCGCGATCGAGCCGGTCGAGCACCGCCGTCAGGCTGCCAAGATCGCGCTCCACGCGTCGTAGCAGCCAGTCGAGCGCCGTGTCGTCGAGCGCCAGCCCACGCCGCGCCGCACGCTCGCGCAGCACCTCGCGCCGGCCGGTCTCGTCGAGCGGCGCGAGCACGATCGCGCTGCACTGCGCGAGGCGCGAGCGCAGGTCGGGCAGCGAAAGGCCGAGCGATTCCGGACGCGCCAGCGCCGCGTAGACGAGCGCGCAACCGGCAGCGCGCGCGCGGTTGTGCAGGTCGAACAGCGCGACCTCGTCGTCGCGACGGCCGGCCACCGCATCGAGGTCGTCGAGGGCGAGCACGTCCATTCCCTCGAATGCCTGGAGCGCCTGTGAGAGGCGGCCGACCAGCGGCGCCAGTCCCACGTAGGCGGCGCGTCGGCCTGCAGCCTGCGCCGCGGCGCACGTGCCCAGCAGGAGATGCGTCCGCCCGGACCCGGCCGGGCCGCTGACGTAGGTCGCATCCGCCGACCGCCCCAGCGCGAGCGCATCGAGCTGCGCGATCGCGCCGCTGGGCGCGCCGACGAACGTCTCGAGGCGCTGGTCGGGCGAATGCCGCAGCGCGAGGGGCAACTGCGGGACCGCCGGCGTCGGGCCGGCGGGCATCGTCACGCGCCCGGGCCCGGATCGGGCATCACGACCGCCGGCGCATCGCCCGCATACAGCCGGCTGTGCGTGTAGCGGTCCTGCGCGTAGCGCAGCAGCACGTTCGCCACGGCCGCGACCGGCAACGCCAGCAGCATGCCGAGGAAGCCGAATAGCTGGCCGCCGGCAAGCACCGCGAAGATCACGGCCATCGGATGCAGGCCGATGCGATCACCCACGAGCTTGGGCGTGAGCCAGTAGCTCTCGACCACCTGGCCGACGCCGAACACGATCAGCACGCCGACGACGTGCTGCCAGTCGCCGAACTGCACGAGCGCCGCGATGCTGCCGAGCACTAGCAGGCTCGCCGGCCCGACATACGGCACGAACGTCAGCAGGCCGGCGATCAGGCCGATCAGGATGCCCAGGTCGAGCCCGACGATCTGCAGGCCGATCGCATAGCCGATGCCGAGGATCAGCATCACCATGAACTGCCCGCGCAGGAATCCGCCGAGCACGGCTTCGGACTCGTGCGCGAGGCGGCTCACCGTCGGCAGGTGGCGCGGCGGGATCAGCGCGGCGATCCGCGCGACGAGCGCGTCCCAGTCGCGGAGGAAGAAGAAGGCGAGCACCGGCACGAGCACCGCGTTTACGGCCAGCCCGAGGATCATCGAGCCCGAACGCGCCACGTAGCCGAGCACGGTCTTGGCGACGCCGCCCGCGCTCTCCCAGTGTTCGCGCAGCATGGTGGTCGCGTAGGTGACGTCGAGATAGCGGTCCACGTCCAGCCGCGTGCGCGCCTCCACCCACGGCAGCAGCGTCTCGCCGACCCAGGCGCTGTAGCGCGGCACGGACTCGATCAGCGTCACGACCTGGCGCTGCACCATCGGCAGCAGCAGGAGCAGGAGCGCGACGAAGACCAGCGTCATCACGCTGAAGACGAGCGCGACGGCCGTGCTGCGCGAGCGGCCCGAAGCCTCGAGCCGGTCGACGACCGGATCGCCGAGCCAGCCCAGCATCGCGGCGATCACGAACGGCGTGAGCACCGGTGCGAGCAGCCAGAGCAGCCACAGCGCGCCGAGCACGACCGCCGCCCATTGCACGCGGCGCAGGAACCGCGCGATGTCCTCCAGCGGCGCGGCCTCCATCAGCGCAGCCGGTAGGTGGTCGCGGACTCGCCCTCGCCGGCCGGCTCGATCACGCCGTCCTTCGCCGCGATCTTCGCGAAGCCCGCGAGGCCGGTGGAGAGCTGCACCTCGTAGACGAGGGCGTCGGGCGTCGCGCGGATCGGCGTGGCGCGCTTCACGACCGAGGCGCGCTCGAGGTAGGCCGCCAGCCGCATGAAGTCGTCGGTGCTGTTGACGCCGACGAACGTGAGCGTGAAGTCGCCGGGGGGCGAGAGCGGCTTGCCCGGCTTGGCGTACTTGCGGATCAGCGCGTCGGCCGCGCCGTCGGCGCCCGCGGACATCGCGCGGCGGGCGTCGGTGTCGCTGCTCGTCCAGCGCGAGAGCACCTTGCCGTTGTCCTGGAAGATCCAGTCCACCTGCCAGCCGCCCTTTGCACTGCGGTACATCTTGCCGACCAGCTGGATCGGCGGGCTGTACTTCGCCGAGGCACGCGCGATGGCCGCGCTGTCGCCGCGCCAGATCGCGCCCACGAGGGCCTGCTCGGCGGCATTGCCCGCGGGCAGGCCGAGGCGGTAGCCGCGCTGCACCGCGCGATCGAGCACGGGACGGGCCGCGTTCGACTTGCCCACGCCCACCAGGCGCGGGCCGGCGCCGGTGCCGTCGTCGATAGCGAGCCACAGCACCGGCTTGGGCCGCGGCTGCGGCCACGTCGGCAGGCCGAGCGTGGAGACGATCTCGTTGACCTTCGCCGCGTCGTACTGGATGACGAGCGTGGTCTTGAAGCTCGGCGCGCCGCTCGCGCTGACCCCCTCGTCCTGGCGGTAGTCGTACTTGTCGACATAGTCCTTCGCGCGGCGCAGCTCGTCGCCGACGCCGGGGCGCTGGTTGATGCCGCGATCGCCGGTCAGGCGCGTGAGCACCTGCAGCAGGCCGCGCGCGAACGCGCCGTTGCGCTCGCCGGGCCCCTGCCCGTTGACGACCACTTCGGCGCCGTACAGGCCCGTGGCCTGCGCGCGGTCGCCCTCGACGCGCTGCGCCAGTGCGACGGTGGTCGTGGCCATCAGCACGGCCGCGAGCAACACGCGCGCGACGAGCGACGGACGGATCGAGAGCTTCGAGCGGATCGCGAGCGGCATCGCGGCCCCTGCGGACATGGACAGGCCGGACATGGTGCCGCAGGGCCGCCGGGCCGTCCATGCCGGGCAGGTGAGGGGATCGCGGCTGCTAGAATTGCGGGCTCTTTCGCCCCGTCGAGGCTGCCGTGTCCCAGTCGAACCCGCCGTCCCGCGAGCCGCTGACCTACCGCGACGCCGGCGTCGACATCGATGCGGGCAACGAGGTCGTCGAGCGGATCAAGCCGCTGGTCAAACGCAGCTTCCGGCCGGAGGTGATGGGCGGCCTGGGCGGCTTCGGCGCGCTGTTCGACCTCTCGGGCAAGTACAGGGAGCCGGTGCTCGTGTCGGGCACCGACGGCGTGGGCACCAAGCTCAAGCTCGCCCAGCAGCTGGGCCGGCACGACACGATCGGCATCGACCTCGTCGGCATGTGCGTCAACGACGTGCTCGTGCAGGGCGCCGAGCCGCTGTTCTTCCTCGACTACTTCGCCACCGGCAGGCTCGACGTCGAGACGACGGTCGCAGTCGTCGGCGGCATCGCGAAGGGCTGCGAGCTCGCGGGCTGCGCGCTGATCGGCGGCGAGACGGCCGAGATGCCGGACATGTACGCGCCGGGCGACTACGACCTCGCGGGCTTCTGCGTGGCGGCGGTCGAGAAGGCCAAGCTGCTCGACGGCGCCAAGGTGCGTGCCGGCGACGTGCTCATCGGCATCGCCTCGAGCGGCCCGCATTCGAACGGCTACTCGCTGATCCGCCGCATCTTCGACCGCGCGGGGCGGCCCGGCGACGTCGAGGTCGGCGGCGTGAGGCTCGTCGACGCGCTGATGGCGCCGACCGCGCTCTACGTGAAACCGGTTCTCGAGCTGCTCGCCAAGCACGACCTGCACGCGATGGCACACATCACCGGCGGCGGGCTGACCGAGAACATCATCCGCGTGATCCCCGAAGGCCTCGGCCTCGACATCGAGGCCAGCGCGATCGTGCTGCCGCCGGTGTTCGACTGGCTGCAGCGCGAAGGCGCGGTCGCGGACGCGGAGATGTGGCGCACCTTCAACTGCGGCGTCGGCTTCGTGCTGGTGGTCGCACCCGCCGACGTCGCGGCCGTGACGGCGGACCTCGATCGCCTCGGCCTCGCGCAGCGCCCGATCGGGCAGGTCGTCACGGCGACCGGCGACGAGCGCGTCCGGATCGGCTGAGCATGGCGTCACGGCCCGCGCCGCGGCTCGCGTTCGGCGCGGTCGTCGGCCTCTTCGTGCTGACGTGGATCCACCCGCGCTGGCCGGTGGACCAGGCGCTGCACAGCTCCCTGACGGTCGTGGCGCTCGTGGCGCTGGGCCTCGAACTCAAGCGGCACACGCTGCGCGATCGCGACTACGTGCTGCTCTGCGTCTTCCTCGCGCTGCATTGCATCGGCTCGCGCTGGCTCTACACGAACGTTCCCTACGATGCCTGGGCACGCACGCTGACCGGCACGTCGATCTCCGACCTGTTCGGCTGGACGCGGAATCACTACGACCGGCTCGTGCACCTCGCCTACGGCATCTGCCTGACCCCCGCGCTGGCGGCGACGCTCCGGCGTCGGCGCGGCCTCGACGCGACGGACGCCTTCATCGTGGCGGTCCTGCTCGTGATGGCGAGCAGCCTGGCCTACGAATGGGCCGAATGGAGCGTCGCGCTCGTGCTCTCGCCGGAGGCCGCCGAGGCCTACAACGGCCAGCAGGGCGATCCCTGGGACGCGCATGCCGACATGCTGCTCGCCACGCTCGGCGCCCTCGGCTGGGCGCCCCTGCGCCCCCAACGTGCGGTGCAGCCCGCATGAGGCTCGCCGTCCTCGCTTCCGGCCGCGGCAGCAACCTGCAGGCGATCCTCGATGCGATCGCGGCCGGTCGGCTGGACGCGGAACTCGTCGGCGTCTTCTCCGATCGGCCCAAGGCGGCCGCGCTGGACCGCGCGCGGGCCGCCGGGCTGCCGGCCGTGGCCGTGCGGCCTGCCGACTTCGCTTCGCGCGATGCCTTCGATGAAGCCCTGTTCAGCCGGATCGAGGCGGTTCACCCGGACCTCATCGTCTGCGCCGGATACATGCGCCTGCTCGGCGAGGCCGCCGTGAATCGCTGGCTCGGACGCATGATCAACATCCATCCTTCCCTGCTGCCGCTGTTCAAGGGCCTGCGCACGCACGAGCAGGCGCTCGCCGCGGGCGTCGCCGAACATGGCGCAAGCGTCCACTTCGTGACGTGCGAACTCGACGGTGGCCCTGTCGTCGCACAGGCCCGTGTTCCCGTGGCGCCGGGCGACGACCCCGCGACGCTCGCCGCCCGGGTGCTGGAGCGCGAGCATCCGCTTCTGCTGGCGACCCTGGAGCTGTTCGCCGCCGGGCGCGTGGCGCTGGAGCCCGGCGCCCTCCGCGTGGACGGCCGGCCGCTCGCGGCGCCGCTGCAGCTGGGCGCCGATGACCGCCTGGAGCTGCCGGCATGAAGCGATTCGCGACCCTGCTCCTCGGTGCGCTGCTGCTGGGCGCGGCCACGGCCGCTGCCGCGGTGGAGCCCTTCCTCGCCCGCTACGACGTCTACAAGGGCGACCGCCGGTTGGGCGTGGCCACGCTGCAGGTGGTGCCCACCGCGGGCGGCCGCTGGCGCGTCGACCTGCTCATGGACGGCAAGGGGCTGGTCGGCCTCGCCGGCCTGCACGCCGAGCAGAGCACGGTGTTTGAGGACGTCGACGGCGCGTACCGTCCGGTGTCGCAGAGCACGGTCCGCCGGGTCCTGTTCACGCGCAGGCAGAGTACGGGCGTCTACGATTGGTCGACCCGGAAGGCACGCTGGACGGGTGACGTGAAGGAGACCCGCCGCGCACCGGTGGATCTCCAGCCGGGGGACATGAGCGGCCTGCTGATCAACCTCGCGGTGATCCGCGATGCGCAGCCGGGCCGCACGCTCGAGTACCGCTACGTCGACACGGGCCGTGCCCGGCCGCATCGCTACGTGGTGGCGGGCGTGCCCGAGCCGGTGACGGTCGGCGAGATCGGCTACGACGCGCTGCGCGTGGACCGCGTGCAGTCCGGCAGCGAACAGACATCCATCTGGGTCGCGGAAGGCGTTCCGACGCCGATCCGCATCCTGCAACGCGAGGACGGTGCGGACGGGTACGACCTCCGCCTCGTCGAATACAAGGGAGCCTGAACCACATGACGACCACGAAGATCCTGCGCACCGCCCTGCTCGGCGCCACGCTCGCGCTCGCCAGTGGCGCGGCGCTCGCGACCAAGCCCTTCAGCGCGAACTACCAGGCGAACTACATGGGCACGGCCGCGACGGGCCGCATGAGCCTCGAGGCCGCGGGCCCGGGCCGCTGGAAGTACACGCTGCAGGTCACCAACCGCCTCGGCAACCTGGTGCAGTCGACGGTGTTCGAGGAAGTCGACGGCCAGTTCCGCCCGCTCTCCGGCAGCGACACCGCGAGCGTGCTGATCAAGCGCAAGAAGAAGAACGCCACGTACGACTGGTCCAAGGGCGTCGCGACGTGGTCCGGCGACGTCAAGGCCGACCGCGCGGGCCCCGTGAAGCTCCAGGCGGGCGATCTGGACGCGCTGCTGGTGAACCTCGCGATCGCGCGCGACGCCGCGGCGGGCAAGCCGCTGCGCTACCGGATGGTCGACGACGGCCGCGTGCGCCAGCTCAGCTACACGATCGCCGGCCGCGAGGCGGTCAGCGTCGGCGGCAAGAGCCAGCAGGCGATCAAGGTCGTCGGCGCGTCCGGCGAGAAGAAGACGACGCTCTGGGTCGTGCCAGGCGTACCGCTGCCGGTCCGCCTCGTGCAGGACAACGGCGGCGACACCATCGAGCTGCGCATGAGCGAGTGACGCACGCGCGTCCTCGCAACGAAAAAGCCCCGCTCATGCGGGGCTTTTTGCTTTCCGATGCGCGTGTTTCAGCGCACGCGTTCGATCCGCGCGCCGAGCCCGGAAAGCTTCTGCTCGATGTTCTCGTAGCCGCGGTCGAGGTGGTAGATGCGGTCGATGACCGTCCGCCCGTCCGCGACGAGGCCGGCGAGGATCAGCGAGGCCGACGCGCGCAGGTCGGTGGCCATCACCGGCGCGCCGCCGAGGCGCTTCACCCCGCGCACGACCGCGGTGTGACCGTCCACGCGGATGTCCGCGCCGAGGCGCAGCAGCTCGTTGACGTGCATGAAGCGGTTCTCGAAGATCGTCTCGTTGATCACCGCCACGCCGTCGGCGATGCAGTTCAACGCCATGAACTGCGCCTGCATGTCCGTCGGAAAGCCCGGATGCGTGGCCGTGGTGATGTCGACGGCGCGCGGGCGCTGCCCGCGCATGTCCAGCGTGATCCGGTCGCCGTCGCAGTCGAGCTCGGCGCCCGCCTCTTTCAGCTTGTCGAGCACGGCGTCCATCGTGTCGGGCCGCGCGTGCGTGAGCGTCACGCGGCCTCCGGTCATCGCCGCGGCGACGAGGAACGTGCCGGCCTCGATGCGGTCGGCCACCACCGCGTGCTCGGCCGCGCGCAGCGCATCGACGCCGTGTACGACGATACGTCCCGTGCCCTGCCCCTCGATGTTCGCGCCCATGGCGATCAGGCACTCGGCGAGGTCGACGATCTCCGGCTCCATCGCGGCGTTCTCGAGCACCGTGCGGCCCTCGGCGAGCACCGCCGCCATCAGTACGTTCTCGGTCGCACCCACGCTCGGGAAGTCGAAGACGTGGCGCGCGCCGCGCAGCTTCGCGGCCCGGGCCTTTATATAGCCGTTCTCGACGCTGATGTCCGCACCGAGCGACTGCAGGCCCTTGATGTGCAGGTCGACGGGGCGCGAGCCGATCGCGCAGCCGCCCGGCAGCGAGACCTCCGCATGCCCGTACTTCGCGAGCAGCGGCCCGAGCACCAGCACGGAGGCGCGCATCGTCTTGACCAGTTCGTAGGACGCCACCTGGCTGTGCACGCTGGTCGGATCGACGGTCACCACGCCGGGCCCGCCGTCACCGACGCGTGCGCCGAGCTCGGCGAGCAGGCGCGCGGTGGTGTGCACGTCGTGCAGGTGAGGCACGTTGCGCAGCGTCATCGGGCCGTCGGCGAGCAGCGTGGCGCACAGGATCGGCAGCACGGCGTTCTTCGCGCCGGAGATCTGCACCTCGCCGCGGAGGACGGCGCCGCCTTCGACCTGGATCTTCGCGGCCATCAGCGCGCGGCCTCGTCGGGGGTGAACGTCTTCAGCGCCAGCGCATGGATCTCGCCGCCCATGCGGTCGCCGAGCGTCGCGTACACCATGCGGTGGCGCGCGAGCGGGAGCTTGCCCCGGAAGGCCTCGCAGACGACGGTGGCTTCGAAGTGCACGCCGTCGTCGCCGACGACCTCGGCGCGTGCGCCGGGCAGGCCCTGTTCGATGAGGTCGCGGATGATCTGGGGATTCACGGGATCGCCTGTGCGGCGGCGCGGCACGCGACCGGGCGTGCGCGGCCTGAACCGCTTAAGATGGGCGGATTAGCCTAGCGGAAAGGACCCCCGTCCGAAATGGCGGATCACGCGACCGGGCCCGCGCCCGACACCGATTTCCTGGCCAGCGGCCGCCGCGTCTTCGCGGTCGAGGGCGAGGCGCTCGCGGCCGTCGCGGCCCGCCTCGACGAGCCCTTCCGAGCCGCGTGCCGGCTGATGCTGGCCGCGCGCGGGCGCGTGGTCTGCATCGGCATGGGAAAGTCCGGCCACATCGCGCGCAAGATCGCGGCCACGCTCGCCTCGACCGGCACGCCCGCCTTCTTCGTCCATCCCGGCGAGGCCGCACACGGCGACCTCGGCATGATCACCGATGCGGACGTGGTGCTCGCGCTGTCGTACTCGGGCGAGAGCGACGAGATCCTCACCCTGATGCCCGTGCTCCGGCGGCAGGGCAATCCCGTCATCACGATGACGGGGCGGCCCGCGTCTACGATGGCGCGCGAGGCCGACGTCCACCTCGACGTCTCCGTGCCGGCCGAGGCCTGCCCGCTGCACCTCGCGCCGACGTCGAGCACCACGGCATCGCTCGCCATGGGCGATGCGCTCGCCGTCGCACTGCTCGAGGCACGCGGCTTCACCGCTGACGATTTCGCGCGCTCGCACCCGGCCGGAGCGCTCGGCCGGCGCCTGCTCCTGCACATCGCCGACGTCATGCATTCCGGCGAGGACCTGCCCTGCGTGGGTCCGGACGCCTCGGTGAGCGAAGCGCTCGTGGAAATGAGCCGCAAGCGGCTGGGCCTGACCGCGGTCGTCGACGACAACGGCCGCCTGCTCGGCGTCTTCACCGACGGCGATCTGCGCCGCACGCTCGACGATGCGCAGCTCGACCTGCGCGCCACGCCGATCCGCGACGTGATGAAGCGCGATCCACGCACCATCGGCGCAGACGTGCTCGCGGTCGAGGCCGCGCACGTGATGGAGACCCACAAGATCAACGGGCTTCTCGTGATCGATGCTGACCGGCGGGTGGTGGGCGCGCTCAACATTCACGACCTGTTGCGCGCGCGGGTGGTTTAACCGCCCGACGATCGAGATCCCATGTCCTCCAACGATGCCACGCCCGACGAGCTCCATGCCCGCGCCCGCGCCATCCGCGTGGCGTGCTTCGACGTGGACGGCACCCTCACCGACGGTCGCCTCGTCTTCGACAGCGAAGGCCGCGAGCTCAAGGCCTTCCACGTGCATGACGGCCAGGGCCTCGTGCTGCTGCGTCGCGCGGGCCTCGCGGTCGCGCTCGTCACCGCACGCAAGAGCAGCATCGCCGAGCGCCGTGCAGCCGAACTCGGCGTCGAGGCCTGTACGGGCGTCGGCGACAAGCTCGCCTGCGTCGAAGGCATCGCCCGCGCGCACGGCGTGGCGATGGAGCAGGTCGCGTTCATGGGCGACGACCTCCCGGATCTGAAGGTCATGCTGCATGCCGGCCTGTCCGCCTGCCCGGCCGATGCGCATCCGTGCGTGCGCACGCAGGCGCACTGGCGTTCCGCGTTCGACGGCGGTCGCGGCGCGGCGCGCGAGTTCTGCGATGTCCTGCTGCAGGCGCAGGGCCGGCTCGACCGCGTGCTCGACGAGCTGCTGGGCCGCGAGCCCGCAGCGCTCGGGGTGCAGTCGTGAACTGGCGCGTGGTGCTCACCCTCGCGCTCGTCCTCGCTGCCGCGGCGACGGGCTGGTCGGTCTGGCGCCAGCGCACGCCCGCGCCGGCGCCGGTGCAGGGCGGTCGCGCGGATTACGTGCTCGAGGACTTCGAGCTGGTCGCGCTCGACGCCGAGGGCCGCGAATCGTTCACCCTGCGCGCGCCGCGGCTGGCGCGTGATCCGGCGGTGCGCACGCTCGACATCGCGACGCCGCTGTTCGTCATCCCGCCGCGCGCGGGCTCGACCGCGTCGCCCTGGGAGATCCGCTCGCGCACCGGCTGGGTGTCGGCGGAAGCCGACGAGATCCGGCTGCGTGGCGACGTGGTCGCCACGAGCACGAACGAGAGCGGCGCGCCGATGCGCATGCAGACGCAGCAGCTCAACGTCTTCCCCGAGACCAAGCGGGCGAATTCGCCCGTTGCCGTGAGCATCCGACAGCCCGGCTTTACAATCGACGGCCGCAGCATGACCGCCCGGCTCGACACCAAGCACGTGCTGCTCAAGAACATCAAGGCCCGCTATGAACGTACGCCGTGACCTCGCGCTCCTCGCCGTCCTTGCCGCGCTCCTCGCCAGCGGCCCGGCGTCGGCGCGTTCCTCCGACCGGCGCCAGCCGATGGATATCGACGGCGGCTCGGCCGAGTACTCGGTCGATGACAACCGCCCGACGGTCATCAGCGGCGGCGTCACCATCCGCCAGGGCACGCTCGCCATCCAGGCCGCACGGGCGGAGATCACCATGCGCGGCGGCGATCCGACGCGCGCGGTACTGACCGGCTCGCCCGTCCGACTGAACCAGCAGCTCGACGACGGCACCCCGATGAACGCGGTGGCCGCGCGGGTCGACTACGACCTCAAGAGCGAGATCGTCGTGTTCACCGGTGGCGTGAGCATCTCGCAGCCGCGCGGCTCGCTGTCGGGCGAGCGCGTCACCTACAACATGCGCAGCGGGCAGGTCACGAGCGGCGGCGGCCAGGGCAGCGGCCGCGTCAAGATGCGCATCCAGCCGCGCGGCGCCGCGGGGTCGAACTGATGCTGCGGGCCGAGGGCCTGCGCAAGAGCTACCGCTCGCGCGAGGTCGTCCGCGATTTCGGGCTGAGCCTGGAGGCCGGCGAGGTCGTGGGCCTGCTCGGCCCGAACGGCGCCGGCAAGACGACCTGCTTCTACATGATCGTCGGGCTGGTACCGGCCGACGCCGGGCAGATCCTGCTCGACGGCAAGGACATCACCGCGCAGCCGATGTACGCGCGTGCCAAATACGGCGTCGGCTACCTGCCGCAGGAGCCCTCGGTGTTCCGCCGCCTCAGCGTGGCCGACAACATCCGCCTCGTGCTCGAGCTGCGCAGCGACCTGGACCGCAAGGGCCGCGAGCGCGAGCTCGCCTCGCTGCTCGACGAGCTGCAGGTCGGGCACGTCGCCGAGCAGGCGGGCGCGAGCCTGTCGGGCGGCGAGCGCCGTCGCGTCGAGATCGCGCGCGCACTGGCCGCGCGGCCGCGACTGATGCTGCTCGACGAGCCGTTCGCGGGTGTCGACCCGATCTCCGTCGGCGAGATCCAGCGCATCGTGCGCCACCTCACCGAGCGCGGCATCGGCGTGCTGATCACCGACCACAACGTGCGCGAGACGCTCGGCATCTGCGACCGCGCCTACATCCTCAGCGACGGTGCGGTGCTCGCGCAGGGCTCGCCCGAATCGATCCTCGCGAACCCGGACGTGCGCCGCGTGTACCTGGGCGAAACATTCCGGCTGTAATGTGCACCGCATGCCGACCGGCGGCCGCGTCGACTCCGCAGTCGGCATCGCCCGCCGTGTACCTTGGTAGCCGATGAAAGCACGCCTCCAGGCCTCGCTCGGCCAGCATCTCGTGATGACGCCGCAGTTGCGGCAGGCGATCCGCCTGCTGCAGCTCTCGGCCGTCGAGCTCGAGGTGGAGATGACCGAAGCGGTGGAGACCAATCCGCTGCTGGAATGGGACGAAGGCGACGGCGTCCTGCAGGTCGAGGACGCACCCGCGCCGGACCAGGCCGAACGCTTCGAGGAGGCGATGCTCGACGCGCCGGAAAGCTGGTCGGACCACGAGCTGGACGGCTGGGCGGAACGCACCGCAGGGGCCGGCGCGGACGATGGCGCCGCCGAGCAGGTCGCCGAGCCGGAGACGCTGCAGGACCACCTGCTCTGGCAGCTGCACCTGAGCCACCTGTCGCCGCGCGACCGCGCGATCGGCGTGGCGATCATCGACGCCATCGCCGACGACGGCTACCTGCGCGAGCCGCTCGAGGCGATCGCCGCGAGCCTCGGCGACCCACGGCCGACCGAGGACGAGATGCTGCCGGTGCTGCACTGCATCCAGCATTTCGACCCCGTCGGCGTGGGCGCACGCTCGATCGGGGAATCGCTGCAGGTCCAGCTCGGCGCGCTCGATCCCTGCACGCCGGGGCGCGACCTGGCCCTGCGTATCGCCGCGAGCCTCCTCGATCGCCTGCCCCGCCTCGGCGCGGCGGGCATCGCGTCCGAGCTCGCCGAGCCGGTCGACGCGGTCGAGCGCGCGATCGCGCTGCTGCTGTCGCTCGATCCGCGCCCGGGCGCGCAGCTCGGCGGTGTCTCCACCGACACCTACATCGCGCCCGACGTGGTGATCTGGCGCGCGCAGGGCCAATGGCGCGTCGCGCTCGCCGAGCACAGCCGCCCGAAGCTGCGCATCAACCGCAGCTACGAGGCGCTGATCGCCCGCACGTCGAGCACCGATGCCGCCTACCTGCGGGGCCACCTGCAGGAAGCACGCTGGCTGCTCAAGAACCTGGAAGCCCGCGGCGATACGCTGCTGCGGGTCGCGCATTGCCTGGTCGAGCGGCAGACGGCCTTCCTCGAACAGGGCGAGGCCGGCCTGCGACCGCTGACGCTGCGCGAGGTCGCCTCCGAACTCGGCCTGCACGAGTCAACGATCTCACGCGCGATCGCGCGCAAGTACGCGCGCACGCCGCGTGGCACGCTTCCGCTGCGCGCATTCTTCGCGTCGGGCGTGGGCGCGGGCACGGCGGAGGAGACCTCGAGCACCGCGGTGCAGTCGATGATCCGCCAGCTGATCTCGGACGAGAACCCGCGCAAGCCGCTGTCGGACGCGCGCCTGGCGGAGATGCTGCAGGCCGCCGGCGTACCGGTCGCCCGGCGCACGGTGGCAAAATACCGTGAAGCACTGAGCATTCCGTCGTCCCAGGAGCGCGTGCGCATCGCCTGAGCGTGCCGACCGGCCCCGGGCGTGCCATGCTGGGGTCGCCGCCTGCCGGCGGCCCTTGATCACACCTGGAGGCGCCCATGCAGAACGAGATCCATGGCCAGAACCTCGACGTCACCCCGGCCCTGCGCGACTACGTCGCGACGCGCTTCCAGCGCCTGGGACGACACTTCGAGCAGCGCGCGCAGCTCCGGACGATCCTGTCCGTCGAGAAGTCGCGCCACTGTGCCGAGGCGACGGTGAACGTGTCCGGCCGCACGCTGCATGCCGACGCGGAAGGCGTCGACATGTACGCGGCGATCGACCTGCTCGTCGACAAGCTCGATCGCCTCCTGCTCAAGCACAAGGAGAAGGTCGTGGACCACCACCGCGGCGAGACCCTCGCCTGGCCCGACGCCGTCACCTGACCGGATCCGATGCCCTTCACCCACCTGCTCTGCCCTGAGCGCATCGAGGCCGTCCCCGACGGCCTCGACCGCGATGGGGTGCTCGAACGCGCCGCCGCCCTGCTCGCCTCGCCGGTCGACGACCACGGCCTGCCGGGCGGCGAACTCGCCGACCGCCTGCGCGAGCGCGAGGCACTGGCGAGCACCGGGCTGGGCCACGGCGTCGCGATCCCGCACGCGCGCGTGGGCGGGCTCGATCGCGCGCGCGGGGCCTTCCTGCGGCTCGCGGCGCCTGTGCCGTTCGCCGCGCCCGACGGCAATCCGGTCGACCTCGTCTTCGCGATGGCGGTACCGGAATCGGAAGTCGCCGGGCACCTGGCGCAGCTGGCCGAGATCGCCGAGCGCTTCGCCGATGCGGACTTCCGTGCATCGCTGCGCGAGGCGGACGACAGCCGCGAGCTGGCGCAGCGGCTTCTGGGGCACTGACATGCGCGCACGCATCAGCGCACAGGAACTCTTCGACCAACAGCTCGAGCGCCTCGGGCTCAAGTGGCTCGCGGGCCGACGCGGTGCGGGCCGCGTCCTCGAATCGGTCGAGACGGTGGCGCGACGCCCGTCGCTCGCCGGTTACCTCAACATCATCTATCCGAACAAGGTGCAGATCCTCGGCACCGAGGAGCTGGCCTGGCTCGACGAGCTCGACTCGCGCCTGCGCTGGGAGACGATCGAGAAGATCATCCAGTTCCGCCCGCTCGCGCTTGTGATCAGCAAGGGCCAGTCCTGCCCCGAAGACCTCCGCGTGGCCGCCGAGGAAAGCGAGATCCCGCTGTGGGTCTCGCCGCGCCGCGGCCACGAGCTGCTCAACCACCTGCAGTACCACCTCGCGCGCAAGCTGGCGCCGCGCGTCACGCTGCATGGCGTCTTCATGGAGATCTATTCGATCGGCGTGCTGATCACCGGCGAATCCGGCGCGGGCAAGAGCGAGCTCGCGCTCGAGCTGGTGACGCGCGGCCATCGCCTCGTCGCCGACGACGCACCCGAATTCACCCAGATCGCGCCGGACGTGCTCGACGGCACCTGCCCCGAGCTTCTGCAGGACATGCTCGAGGTGCGCGGCCTCGGGGTGCTCAACGTGCGCCAGATGTTCGGCGACACCGCCGTCAAGCGGAACAAGTACCTGCGGCTCATCGTGCACCTCACGCAGCCCTCGCTCTATCCCGAGCCCGGTGGCCTGGAGCGCATCACCGGCGACCTCGGCGCGCGGCGCGTGCTCGACCTGGACGTGCCGATGATCACCCTGCCCGTCATGCCCGGCCGCAACCTCGCGGTACTCACCGAAGCCGCGACGCGCACGCACATCCTGCGGGCAAAGGGCGTCGACCCCGCGGCGGCCTTCATGGCGCGGCACAGCCACTTCCTGGAGCGTGGCGACACATGAGCGCGCGGCCCGCCCCCACCCTCGTCCTCGTCTCGGGCATGTCCGGCTCGGGGAAGTCGGTCGCCCTGCACACGCTCGAGGACCTCGGCTTCTACTGCGTCGACAACCTGCCGGCCGGCCTGCTGCCCGCGCTGGTCGGCGACGTGCTGGGCGGCGACGACGGCGGCCCGACCAAGATCGCGGTCGGCATCGACGTGCGCAATCGGCACGACGATCTCGACCGACTGCCCGCGGGGCTGTCGGCCGTCGGCCAGATGGGCCTCGATCCGCGCCTGATCTTCCTCGACGCCAGCGACGCCGTCCTGCTCAAGCGCTTCTCCGACACGCGCCGCCGCCACCCGCTGAGCCGGCTCGGCCTGTCGCTGCCGGACGCGATCGCGCTCGAGCGGCAGGTCATGCGCCCGTTGTGCAAGCTGGCCGACGCGGTGGTCGACAGCAGCGAGATGAACGTCCATCAGTTGCGGCGGTTCGTCACTACCGAATTCGGGCTCGGCAGCGAAGGCGGCATGTCGCTGCTGTTCGAGTCGTTCGCCTACCGCCGAGGCGTGCCGCCGGATGCCGACTTCGTCTTCGACGCGCGCGCGCTGCCGAATCCGCACTGGATCCCGACGCTGCGCCCGCTGTCGGGCCGGGACGCGGCGGTGCGCGACTACCTGCTCGCGCAGCCCGACGTCGAGGCGTTCTACGAGCAGATCCGCACGTTCCTCGATGCCTGGCTGCCGCGCCTGCAGAGCGACAGCACGCGCAGCTATGCGACGGTCGCCTTCGGCTGCTCCGGCGGCCGGCACCGCTCGGTCTACCTCGCCGAGCGCATGGCCGCGCATGCACGCGAGTCGAACTGGCCGGAAGTCGCGGTGCACCACCGCGAACTCGACTGAGTACGGCCGCTTCCGGCGCGTCACCCGGCTCTGCTAACGTCGGGACATGAGCGTCGGCATCCTCCTCGTCACGCATGAAGGCATCGGCACTGCGCTGCACGCGGTCGTGCAGCGCCTGCTCACGCCGTTGCCTATGCACGTCGAAGTGCTCGAAGTGCCCTTCGACCTCGACCCGGACGCGCTGCTGCCGAGCGCGAGCGCCGCGCTGCGGCGCGCCGACCAGGGCGAGGGCGTGCTGATGCTCACCGACCTGTACGGCGCGAGCCCGAGCAACCTCGCATCGCGCATGGCGCATCTGGGCACGCCGGTGCGGCGCGTCTCGGCCCTGAGCCTGCCCATGCTGCTGCGCGTCCTCAACTACGCGGAGCTCGATCTCGACGCCCTGCCCGCCGTGGCCGCGACCGGCGGCCGCAACGGCGTCCTGCTCGACGATGCCTGACACCGCCCTGCCTCTTACGAACCCGCCGCCATGATCGAACGCGAACTCACCGTCTCCAACCGCCTCGGCCTGCACGCGCGCGCCACCGCCAAGCTCGTGCAGCTGCTGTCGCAGTTCCGCAGCAGCTGCACGCTCGTCGCGAAGGGCCGCGAGGTGAACGCCAAGAGCATCATGGGCGTGATGCTGCTGGCCGCGGGCCAGGGCACCTCCGTGAAGCTGCGCGTGGACGGCGAGGACGAGGCCGAAGCCGCCGAGGCGGTGCAGGCCCTCTTCGACCGCCGCTTCGACGAGGACAGCTGAGCGCCATGCGGCAGGTCCTCGCCGGCCAGGGCGCTTCCCGCGGTACCGTTCTGGGCCGCGCGCGCGTGCGCCTGCCGCATGCGCTGCAGATCGCGGAGCAGCGGATCGAGCCGGAGGCCGTCGAGGGCGAGCTCGCGCAGTTGCATGCCGCCATCGACAGCGTGCGCGCCGAGCTGCACGGCCTGCGCGCGCGCCTGCACGGCGCGCTCGCCCACGAGGTCGGCGAGTTCCTCGACCTGCACAGCCTGCTGCTCGACGACCCCGAGCTGCTGCACGGGCTCGACGAGCTGGTGCGGGGCAGGCGCTTCAGTGCCGACTACGCCCTGCGCGTGCAGCGCGACCGCCTCGCGGCGGTGTTCGAGGGCATGGACGACCCCTACTTCAAGAGCCGCGTCGAGGACATCGACCAGGTCATCGGGCGCATCCATGCCGCGCTGCACCGGCGCGACTGCGAGCTGCGCGGCTTCGCCGGCGAGATCCTCGTCACCGAGAGCGTGGCGCCGGCGGAAATGGCGCAACTGCAGAGCCAGGGCGTCATCGCGATCGTCACCACGCTCGGCAGCCCGCTCTCGCACAGCGCGATCCTCGCGCGCAGCCTGCACATGCCGCTCGTGGTGGACGCGAGCGCGGCGCTCGAGCGCATCAACGACGGCGATGCGCTGATCGTCGATGGCGGCACCGGGCTCGTCGTGGTCGAGCCGAACGCCGACGACCTTCGCGCACACCGCGAGCGCGAGCGCGAGCAGCAGCGCGAGAAGCGCCAACTCGCGCGCCTGCGCCGCGAGCCCACGCGCACGCGCGACGGCGTCGACATCCGCCTGTTCGCCAATGCGGAATCGCGGCAGGACGTCGCCGAGGCGCATGCCCTCGGCGCGGCGGGCATCGGCCTGTACCGCACCGAATTCCTGTTCCTCCAGCGCAGCGAGCTGCCCGACGAGGAGGAGCAGTTCCGCGCCTATCGCGACGTGGTGTTGGGCATGAGCGGCCGCCCGGTGACGATCCGCACGCTCGACGTCGGCGCCGACAAGACCGACCGCACGGGCCTCGCGCTGCGCGACGAGTCCAATCCCGCGCTCGGACTGCGCGGCGTGCGCCTCTCGCTGGCGCGGCGCGGGCTGTTCGAGGCGCAGCTGCGCGCCCTGCTGCGCGCATCGGCCTACGGGCGCCTGCGCCTGCTGGTGCCGATGATCACCTGCCGCGAGGAAGTGCTGCAGGTGCGGCGCGAGGTGACGCGCGTCGCGGCCGAGCTGCGTGCCCAAGGCCATGAGGTGGCGGACGACGTGCCGCTCGGCGTGATGATCGAGGTGCCGGCCGCTGCGCTCGCGCTCCCGGGCTTCGTTCGCGACGTCGACTTCCTCTCGATCGGTACGAACGACCTCGTGCAGTACCTGCTCGCGGTCGACCGCAACCACGAGGGCCTCGGCCGGCTCTACACGCCGCTGCATCCGGCGGTGGTGCGCATCCTGCGCGATACGATCCGGCTGGCGCGTCGGCATTCGCGGCCCGTGACGGTCTGCGGTGAGATGGCGGCCGCGCCGGAATTCGCACCACTGCTGATCGCACTCGGACTCACCGATTTCAGCCTGCATCCCGGGACCATGCTGGAGGTGCGCAGGCGCATCCGCGACTGCGACCACGCGCGCCTGCAATCGCAGGCCGCGTCGTTGATCCGCGCGCAGGATCGCGCAGCGATCGAGGGCTGGCTCGCACGCGCGAGCACCTGAGGCGCGACCTGCTGGGCAGGATCGTCGCGGGCAGGCGATAATCGCGCCCGGACCCCTCGCCGCACGCATCGGCCGGTCCCGTCTCCGACGCAGGCCCGGCATGCCGCCGGTCCGTGCGACGCCGCTCCAGGGGCCGCCCGCGGTCCACCGATGCCGGAACGCCCATGGCCGAATCCGTCCGCCACGAGAAGACCGCCCGGCAGCTCCGCCTGCTGTCGGACGCGCTCGACAGCGGACGCCTCGGCCCGGTGCGTCGACTCGTCAACACGCTCTCGCCTGCCGAGATCGGCAACCTGCTCGAATCACTGCCACCGGCCAAGCGCACGGTGGTGTGGGGCCTGGTCGACGCGGAGGACGACGGCGAGGTGCTGGTGCACGTGGGCGACGAGGTGCGCGAGAGCCTCCTCGCGGAAATGGATCCGGACGAGATCATCGCCGCGGTCGAAGACCTCGACATCGACGACCTCGCCGATCTCGTCGAGGACCTGCCCGATGCCGTGATCGAGCAGGTGCTCCTGTCGATGGACCGCGATAACCGCGAGCGCCTCGAGCAGGTGCTCTCGTATCCCGAGGACACCGCCGGCCGCCTGATGAACCCGGACGTGGTGACGGTGCGCGCCGACACCACGATCGAGGTCGTGCTGCGCTACCTGCGCCTGCGCGGCGAGCTCCCCGAGCACACGGACCATCTCTACGTCGTCAGCCGCCGCCACCAGTACCTCGGCCGTATCGCGCTGTCCGACCTGCTCACGCAGGAACCGGCCACGCCGATCAACCGCCTCGTCGACGACGAGCAGCCCGCGATCTACGTGGGCGAGACCGCGCCGGAAGTCGCGCGTCAGTTCTCCGACCACGACTGGCTCAGTGCGCCCGTGGTCGACGAAGGCAACATCCTGCTCGGGCGCATCACGATCGACGACGTCGTCGACATCATTCGTGAGCAGGCCGAGCACCAGGCGCTCGGCGCCGCGGGCCTCGACGAGGACGAAGACCTCTTCAGCCCCGTCTGGCGCGCGATGCGCCGGCGACTGGTCTGGCTGTCGATCAACCTCGCCACGGCGTTCCTCGCCGCGAGCGTGGTCGGCCAGTTCGAGGTGACCATCGAGAAGCTCGTCGCGCTCGCCGTGCTGATGCCCATCGTGGCCGGCATGGGCGGCAATGCCGGCACGCAGGTGCTGGCGCTGATGGTGCGCGGGCTCGCGCTCGGGCAGGTGAGCGCGTCGAACGTGAGCGTGCTGCTGTGGAAGGAAATGCGCGTCGCGCTGCTCAACGGAATCGCGCTCGGCGCAGTGCTCGCGCTGATCGTGCTCGCCTGGTTCCAGATGTGGAAGCTGTCGCTGGTGATCTTCGTCGCGCTCACGCTCAACCTGCTGTTCGCGGCGACGGCCGGCGTGCTCGTCCCGGTCACTATCCGCCGCATGGGCTTCGACCCGGCGCTCGCGAGCGGCATCTTCCTGACGACCGTCACCGACGTGATGGGCTTCTTCATCTTCCTCGGGCTGGCGACGCTCGTACTTCTCGGCTGACCGGCGCATCGAACGGTGACGCGCCGCACATGGTGGCGCTTGAGCCCCGCGCGTGCGCGGCCGATAGTGAGCCGAGGGGAAAACAATGCTCAACCGACTGCTGCGCCGCCTGCAGGGACGCCCGACGCCTGCGCACGATGATGCGCGGCGCGGCGATGCCGTGGTCGCGACATCGGCGGAGGTCGACGATGCCTCGTGGGCGACCGACGGCACGGTGATTGCCGCCGACGAGCTCCGCGCGCGCGGCCTGCGCTGGCTTCTCGATGCACCCCACGGCGTCTCGGCCGACGGTGCCGCCTCGGCCCAGGCGCTCGCCTACCTCGAGGCGGTCGCGCAACGCCTCGACCCGCGCCGCCTGCCGCGCCTGCCGGCCCTCGTGCCGCAACTGCTCGCCGCGCTGCGCCGCGAGGACGTCGACGCGCAGTCGCTCGCCACGCTCCTCGCGCGTGATCCGACGCTCGCCGGCGACGTCATGCGCATCGCCAACAGCGCCTTCCATCGCCGTGCGACGCCGGCGACGGGGCTCGCGCAGGCGATCACGGTGCTCGGCGCCGACGGCCTGCGGCATGTCGTCTTCACCAGCGTGATGCGCCCGATCCTGCGGCCCGATGCACGATCGGCCATCGCGGCGCGCCTCTGGCAGTTGTCGGAGACGCGAACCTGGCTCTGTGCGCGGATCGCTCCGGGGCATCACGACGTCGCCGAGGCACAGCTCACCGCCGTGGTGGCCTCGACCGGCGCGGGCGCGCTGCTCAGCATGGTTCCCGCGGCTCTGCTGGTGCCCGCGGCCAGCGACCCGGCCTTCGTGCGCGGCTTCGACGGCATCGCGCGCGCGGTGACCGCGCATGCGGCCGTCCACTGGCAGCTGCCCGACGCGGTGCTGCAGGCGCTGCGCGAAGGCGACGGCGCGCGCGAAGGCCTCGCTGCGGTGCTGCGCACCGGCGACCTGCTCGCGATCGGCGCCGCGCTCGCGCGCGATGGACAGATCCTGCCCGACGAAACGCCCTACGGTATCGACGGCACGCTCGACACGGCGGCCGCGCAGCGCCGCCTGGTCGCCGCGTTCGCAGCCGAGCACGAAGCCGACGAGGTCGAATCCGCCGCCTGAGGCGCGCTCAGCCGAGCAGGCGCGCCAGCGCGGCCATGCGCACCGCGACGCCATTGGCGACCTGGCGAAGGATCAGCGACTGGGGACCGTCCGCGACCTCGTCGGTGATCTCCACCCCACGATTGATCGGGCCCGGATGCATGACGATCGCATCCGGCGCGGCGCGGCGCAGGCGCGTCGTGGTGAGTCCGTAGTCGGCGTGGTACTCGTCGAGCGAGCCGATCAACCCTTCTTCCATCCGCTCGCGCTGCAGGCGCAGCATCATCACCGCATCGACGTCTTCGAGCGCCTCGTCGAAGTCGTGCGTGACGCGGCAGCCGTCGAGCGTGCCGTCGTCGGGCAGCAGCGAGACTGGGCCGCAGACGCGGATCTCGCCGGTGCCGAGCGTCCGCAACGCGTGCAGGTCCGATCGTGCGACCCGCGAATGCTTCACGTCGCCCACGATCGCGACCTTGAGCCGCGAGAAGTCCGCACCCTTCGCCTGGCGCAGCGTGAGCATGTCGAGCAGGCCCTGCGTGGGATGAGCGCTGCGGCCGTCGCCTGCATTGAGCAGCGCCGTCCGCGGCAATGCGACGGCCGCGAGCGCGGCGACCGCGCCGTCGTCCTGGTGCCGCACCACGAACCCACGCACGCCCATCGCTTCGAGATTGCGCATCGTGTCGAGCGCCGTCTCGCCCTTGCGCGCCGACGAGGTCGAGACGTCGAAGTTCAGCACGTGCGCACCGAGCCGCTGCGCCGCCAGCTGGAAGCTCATGCGCGTGCGCGTGGAGGGCTCGAAGAACAGCGTGCACACCGCGATGCCGCGCAGGAGCCCGCTGTCGCCCGGCGTGTCGGCGAAGCGCTGGGCGAGGTCGAGCAGGTCGACGAGCTCCCGACGGGCCAGGCCGTCGAGGGTCAGCAGGTGCGGCATCGTGGGTTACCCGGGAAGGGAGGCGGTGAGGTCGGTGGCGTCCGCCGGCGCGGCGAGCCAGCGCTCGACGATCACCGCGGCGGCCATCGCATCGAGTACCTGCGCATCGCGACGGCGCTTGCCGCCCTGCTGGCGCTCCACCGCGAAGCGCTGCGCGGCCTCGACCGAGGAGGAGCGCTCGTCGACGAGCATCACCGGGCGCGCGAAGCGGCGCTGCAGCTCGGCCGCGAAGCCGCGCGCGCGGCGACGCGCGGGCTGGTCGCCGCCGTCGAGGGTCATCGGGTCGCCGACGATGAAGGCGTCCGGGCGCCATTCGCGGATGCAGCGGTCGATCGCGGGCCAGTCGGGACCGTTCGCATGCACGTCCACCACCGCGACCGGTCGCGCGCCGGTGCCGAACGCACTTCCGACCGCCACACCGATGCGTCGCGCGCCGACATCGAAGCCGAGGACGGTCGTCGCGCCGGTCATCAGGCGCGCCCCGTGTAGTCCGCGAGCCGCGCGAAGTCGACGCCGATGCGGCCCGCGGCCGCCTGCCAGCGCTCGTCGAGCGGCGTGTCGAAAAGAAGGTCGGGATCGGCCGGCGCGGTGAGCCAGCTGTTGTCGATGCTCAGTTCCTGCTCGAGCTGGCCCGCGCCCCAGCCGGCGCAGCCGAGCGCGACCACTGCATGCTCCGGCCCCTCGCCATTCGCCATCGCCTCGAGGATCTCGCGCGACGTGGTCAGCCAGAGGTCGTCGCCGATGGCGAGGGTGGAGTCCCAACGCGTTCCGCCATCGTGGATCACGAAGCCGCGCTCGCGATGTACCGGGCCGCCATTGAGCACCACCTGCGCGCGCAGCGCCTCGGTGCCGCCGTCATAGCCCATCTGGTTGAGCACTTCGCCCAGCGTGTACTCGGACGGGCGGTTGACCACGATGCCGAGCGCGCCGTCCTCGTCGTGCTGGCAGACCAGCGCTACGCTCTTCGAGAAGCTCGGCTCCGCGAGCGACGGCAGCGCGATCAGCAGCTGGTTCGCGAGCGGCGTGGGGCTGTCGGGCAGGGCCATGCAGCCATTGTGCCCCTGCCGCCGCACCGGAAGGAAGCCCGCCCCGGCCTGCGGCGCGCTAGCCGGAAACGACGAAGGCGCCCGTGTGGGCGCCTTCGTTGCCGGACGACCGGGGTGTCAGCGGATGTCCGCCATCCCCACCCCGTCCAGGCCCGCCGCGAGCGTGCGGGCATCACCGCCCTGCGCCAGCTTGATGCGCAGGCGCACCTCGTTCTGGCTGTCGGCATAGCGCAGCGCGTCCTCGTAGGAGATCTCGCCGGCCTGGTAGAGCTCGAACAGCGCCTGGTCGAAGGTCTTCATGCCCAGGTTGGTCGACTCCTTCATGACCTCCTTGAGCTTGTGGATCTCGCCGTCGCGGATGTAGTCCTGCACCAGCGGCGTGCCGAGCAGGATCTCCATCGCCACGCGGCGGCCCTTGCCGTCCGGCGTCGGAATCAGCTGCTGTGCGACCACGCCCTTGAGGTTGAGCGAAAGGTCCATCAGCAGCTGGTTGCGGCGGTCTTCCGGGAAGAAGTTGATGATGCGGTCCATCGCCTGGTTGGCGTTGTTGGCATGCAGCGTGCACAGCACGAGGTGGCCCGTCTCGGCGAAGGCGATCGCATGGTCCATGCCTTCGCGCGTGCGCACCTCGCCGATCATGATTACGTCGGGCGCCTGGCGCAGCGTGTTCTTGAGCGCGGCCTCCCAGCTGTCGGTGTCGATGCCGACCTCGCGCTGCGTGATGATGCAGCCCTCGTGCTTGTGCACGAACTCGATCGGGTCCTCGATCGTGATGATGTGCCCGCTCGAGTTCTTGTTGCGGTAGCCGATCATGGCGGCGAGCGAGGTCGACTTGCCGGTGCCGGTCGCGCCCACGAACATGATGATGCCGCGCTTGGTCATCGCGAGCGTCTTGATGATCGCCGGCAGCTGCAGCTCCTCCACCGTCGGGATCTTGCTCTCGATGCGGCGCAGGACCATGCCCACCTGGTTGCGCTGGAAGAAGCAGCTCACGCGGAAGCGACCGACGTTCGCCACGCCGATCGCGAAGTTGCACTCGTGCGTCTTCTCGAACTCCTCGCGCTGCGCCGGGCTCATCACGCTCAGCACGAGATCGCGCGACTGCTGCGGCGTGAGCGGGCTCTGCGTGATCGGCGAGATCTTGCCGTGGACCTTGATCGACGGCGGCATGCCCGCGGTGATGAACAGGTCCGAGGCGCGATGCTGCGCCATCAGCTTGAGGAACGACGAGAAGTCGATCGCGCCGGCGCCCGGCGGGGCGGCTGCGGCGGGGTTGGTACCGGGGGACATGTTCATCGGGATCTCCAGTCGTTGCGCGAGGGCGCATCCGGCGCCCTGCCACGCAGGCCTGCGGCGGCCGCGGGCTCAGTCGAACAGCTTCTTGTCCTTGGCGTACTCGCGGGCCTGCGCCTTCAGGATCATCCCGCGCTTGACGAGGTCCTGCAGGTGCTGGTCGAGCGTCATCATGCCGACCTGCTGGCCGGTCTGGATCGACGAGTACATCTGCGCGACCTTGTCCTCGCGGATCAGGTTCCGGATCGCGGGCGTGCCCAGCATGATTTCCCACGCCGCGGTGCGTCCGCCGCCCACCTTCTTCAGCAGCGCCTGCGAGATCACCGCGCGCAGCGACTCCGACAGCATCGAGCGCACCATCGGCTTCTCGCCGGCGGGGAACACGTCGATGATGCGGTCGACCGTCTTCGCCGCCGACGACGTATGCAGCGTGCCGAACACGAGGTGGCCGGTCTCGGCGGCGGTGAGTGCGAGGCGGATCGTCTCGAGGTCGCGCAGCTCGCCGACCAGGATGTAGTCCGGATCCTCGCGCAGCGCCGAGCGCAGCGCCTCGTTGAAGCCGTGCGTGTCGCGATGCACTTCGCGCTGGTTGATCAGGCACTTCTGCGAGGTGTGCACGAACTCGATCGGGTCTTCCACCGACAGGATGTGCGCGTACTCGCTCTTGTTGATGTGGTCGAGCATCGCCGCCAGCGTGGTCGACTTGCCCGAGCCGGTCGGGCCCGTGACCAGGATCAGGCCCTGCGGCTGCTGGATCACCTCGCGGAAGATCGGCGGGCAGCCGAGGTCCTCGAGCGTCAGCACTTCCGACGGAATCGTACGGAACACCGCCGCCGCACCGCGGTTCTGGTTGAAGGCGTTGACGCGGAAGCGTGCGAGGCCCGGGATCTCGAACGAGAAGTCGACCTCGAGGAATTCCTCGTAATCGCGGCGCTGCTTGTCCGACATGATGTCGTAGACGAGCGCGTGCACCTGCTTGTGCTCGAGCGCCGGGATGTTGATGCGGCGCACGTCGCCATCGACGCGGATCATCGGCGGAAGGCCCGCCGAGAGATGAAGGTCAGAAGCCTTGTTCTTGACCGAAAACGCCAGAAGCTCGGCGATATCCATATGTCGTCCCCACCCCCGTGGTGCAGCGATCGAACCCCGCGTGGCGCCCGCGACTTCTCGCGAACACCCCCCGGGGGCAGTATAGGCCCCCGCTCCGGCCGGTCCACCCGGCCCGCATTGAGGAATCCGACGTGCTCGCCGACGCCCTCCGCGAGGTTTCAGAAGCCCTTTATAGCGCGGCGGCCGCGGCGGGATGCGCGGTGCCGCGGCTGGTCGCCGTTTCGAAAGTCCAACCTGCGGCTGCGATCACGGAACTCATCGAAGCCGGCCAGCGCGACTTCGGCGAGAACTACGTGCAGGAGGCAGTCGCCAAGCGGCAGGCGCTGCGCGAACGGGGCCTGCCCGAACCGCCGGTGTGGCACCTGATCGGGCACCTGCAGTCGAACAAGGCCAAGGAGGCCGCCGAGCTCTTCGACTGGGTGCAGACCGTCGACCGACCTTCCATCGCGGTGGCGCTCGACCGCCATCGCCCCGCCGACCGGCCACCGCTGGACGTGCTGCTGCAGGTCGACATCGACGAGGAGCCGTCCAAGCACGGCTGCCGGCCGGACGAGCTGCCGGCACTCGCGGCGCAGGTGGCTGCGCTCCCGCGACTCTCGCTGCGCGGGCTCATGATCATCCCCGCGCCGCGTCCCGATCTCGAGGCCCGGCGCCCCGCCTTCCGGGCGGCGAAACAGCTGTTCGACGACCTGCGCGCCGGCTATCCGTCGATGGACACGCTCTCGATGGGCATGAGCGACGATCACCTGCTCGCCATCGGCGAGGGCTCGACAATGGTGCGAATCGGCAGCGCACTGTTCGGCGCGCGACCGCCGCGCGCATGACGCCGGCCCGCCTGCGGGGCGTCCTCCGCGCGTTCCGCCTCGCGGTCGCCGCCGCGCTGGCGGGCTTCGCACTGCTCGCCGCCGCGATCGTGGTCGCGGGCACGCGCTACGGCGACTGCGGGCCGAGCACGCTGCAGGCCTCGATCGAGGCATGCCGGCTCGGTGCGCGCCTGCTCGTGGTCGCGTACGCGGTGCTGTCGGTCGCCCTGGTGCTCGGCGCGACGAGCCTGTCCCTGCTCTGGCGCGACCGGCGCCGGCATCGCCGGCCCGGCGGATGAACGGCGGACGGGGCTGCCGGTATCCTCGCCACGTCCCGTACGGAGTTCGCACATGACCGATGCCCCCGCCCCCATCGCCTTCATCGGCGGCGGCAACATGGCGCGCAGCCTGATCGGCGGACTCGTCGCGCAGGGCACGCCCGCCGACACGATCCGCGTCGCCGAGCCCGTCGCGGGCCTGCGCGATGCCCTTGCCCACGACTTCGGGGTCCGCACGTTCGCGACCGCCGCCGAAGCGGCCACCGGCGCCGGCACGTGGCTGCTCGCGGTGAAGCCGCAGGTGATGCGAACGGTCTGCGGCGAGCTGGCCGATGCGGCATCCCGGCGCCCGCTGGTGGTGTCGATCGCGGCCGGCATCACCGCCGCGCAGCTCGACCGCTGGCTCGGCGGCGGCCACGCGGTGATCCGCGCGATGCCCAATACGCCGTCGCTGATCGGCGAAGGCGTGACCGGGCTGTACGCGACGCCCGCCGTGTCCGCGACGCAGCGCGAGGCGGCTGAAGGCCTGCTGCGCACCGGCGGCCCCACCGTCTGGATCGACGACGAGGCGCTGATGGACGCCGTCACCGCCGTGTCAGGCAGCGGGCCCGCCTACGTCTTCCTGCTCGCCGAGTCGATGCAGGCCGCGGCGATCCGCCAGGGCCTGCCGGCCGACACCGCGCGCCTGCTGGTGCAGCAGACGATCGCCGGCGCCGCCGCGATGCTCGTGCGCTCCGGCGAGCCGGCGGACGTCCTGCGCACGCGTGTGACGTCGCCGGGTGGCACCACGCAGGCCGCGGTCGAGTCATTCCAGGCCGACGGCCTCGAGGCGGTCGTCGACCGCGCGATCGACGCGGCGACGCGACGCGGCCGCGCGCTCTCCGCCGCAAACGACTGAGGCCCGCCATGCGCTCTGCCCTGCTCCTCGCCTGCCTGCTCACCCTCGCCGCCTGTGGCGGCGGTGCACCTCGGCCCGCCGAGCCCATGCCGCAGTCGCAGCAGGAGGCGTCCGTCCGCATCGGCGACGTCACCGCGCGCGCGAGCGTGATCGAGACCACCGCGCTCGACGAGGCCGTCGCCCGCGGCTACGGCATCGCGCGTTCCGACCGCACGGCGTTGCTGCTCGTGGCCCTGCGCCGGGGCGAGAACGGCGACGTCTCGGTGCCCGCCCGGGTCACCGCCACCGCGACCGACCTGCGCGGCAATGCGCAGCCCGTAACCCTGCGCGAGCTGCGCAGCGGAGACCTGCTCGACTACGTCGGCACGGTGGCGATCGACCCGCCGGACACGTTGCGCTTCGACGTGCGCGTCGTCGTGGACGGCGCGGCTTCGACGATGCGCTTCAGCCGGGAGCTGCACGCCCGCTGATGGGCGTCGTGCCGTGGCGCGGTCGAATGCGCCGTGATGCAAGCGCCGCGCGATGAGCGGCGCGCTCGTAGTGACGGCGGCTTCCGGGGCGGCGAGGATGGCCTAGCGCGTTTTCACGTCGCGCGCCTGGCAATGGACCGCACTGCGGCCCGCACCGTCCTCAGGCCCGACGCGCCGCCCAGCCGTGCACGATGCCGGCGATCGCCGCGATGCCGTCGGTCAGTGCTGCCGGCCCGGGCTGCAGGATCAGCGGCGATTTGATCTCGTGCAGCTCGCCGTCGCGCACGGCAGGCACGTCCTGCCAGCCGGCGCGCGCGGCGACGCGCTCGGGGCGAAACTTCTTGCCGCACCACGAGCCAATGATGATGTCGGGCGCGGCGTCGATGATCTCGCGGTGGTCGCCGATGATGCGGTTCTTCGCGAGCGGCTCCACCGCCCGCGCGGGCAGCAGGTCGATGCCGCCGGCGATGTCGATCAGCTCGGCGACCCAGCGGATGCCGGTGATGATCGGCTCGTCCCATTCCTCGAAATAGACCTTCGGCCGCACGGCCAGGCGCGCGGCGGCGTCGCGATGGGCGTCCAGGCCACGCTCGAGCTCGTCGGCATAGCGGCTGGCGCGGTCCGCGACGCCCACCAGCGCGCCGAGTCGACGCACGTAGTCGACGATGCCGTCGACGCTGCGGTGATTGCTGATCCAGACCTCGACGCCGTTGCGGATCAGCGCCGAAGCGATATCGGCCTGGATGTCGGAAAAACCGATCGCGAGGTCCGGCTTGAGCGCGAGGATCTCGTCGATCTTCGCGCTCGTGAAGGCGCTGACCTTGGGCTTCTCCTTGCGCGCACGCGCCGGCCTCACGGTGAATCCGCTGATGCCGACGATGCGGTCCTGCTCGCCGAGCGCGTAGAGCGTCTCGGTGGGCTCCTCGGTCAGGCAGACGATGCGACGCGGGCCGATCATGGCCTGCGTCACGGATACAGCATCCGCGTGGACCACTCGCCGGCGACGTCGCGCTCGAAGACGTGGCGCTCGTGCAGGCGGTACTGGCCGCCGTACCAGAACTCGATGCGCTCGGGGCGCAGCCGCAGGCCGGTCCAGCGCGGCGGACGCGGGATGTCGCGTCCGGCGAATTCGCGCTCGACCTGCTGCAGGCGGGCCTCGAAGGCCTCGACGGACTCGAGTGTCTCGGACTGCTTCGAGGCCCAGGCGCCGATCTGGCTGCCACGTGGGCGCGAGGCGAAGTAGGCGTCGGCTTCCTCGTCGGCGACGATCTCGACGTCGCCCTCGAGCCGGACCTGCACGCCGTGGCGCAGCCGCGGCCAGTGGAACAGCATCGACGCATGCGGCACGGCCTGCAGCTCGCGGCCCTTGCGGCCGTCGAGGTGCGTGTAGAACACGAAGCCGCGCGCATCGTGCGCCTTCAGCAGCACCATCCGAACCGACGGCCGCGCGTCGAGCCCGGCGGTGGCGAGTGCGAGCGCGGTGGGATCGGGCTCGCCGGCCTCCTGCGCCTGCGCGAACAGGAGGTCGAAGGTGTCGAGGGCCTGCCGGTAGTGCGGGTCGATGTCCATGCCCCTATTGTGCGGTGACGGATGCGTGCCTGCACGCGCTGCGGGTGTCGCGCCGCGACTGCGTGCGACCGGTCGCGGCGCGTGGGCCGGCAGGCGGGGCGAGCATTGCCGGAGATGCTCGAAGTCGATGCCGTGCGTCGTGGCATCACTCGAAATCGGCCCGCGCGCGTACCAGCAGGCGGCGCTGCAGGTGTCGCGACAGGACGCACCCGATTGGAGTTGCCATGTCTACACCGCGTTCTGCAGCGGCCTTCATGCCTGTGCGTATCGATGTTCCACAGGCGGAATCCCGCAGGCCCGCGGCGCAGCGAGGCCGGGCTCGTGCCCCACGCCCTACAATCGCTTCATGACGCCTCGCCCCCTCGTTCTCGTCGGCCCGACCGGCGCCGGCAAGACCACCGTCGGCGCGCTGCTCGCCGCGCGCCTCGGTCGGCCCTTCATCGACCTCGACGCGCGCATCGAGGCGGATGCGGGGCGCACGGTGGCTGCAATCTTCCACGAGGACGGCGAGGCGGTGTTCCGCGCGCGCGAGGCGGCGGCGCTCGCCGAGGCGCTCGCCTGCACCGGCGCGATCGTGGCCACCGGCGCGGGCGTCGTGCTCGACCCGGCGAACCGGACCTTGCTGCGCGGTGCGGCGTGTACGGCGCTGCTGCACGCAACGCCCGACGTGCAGCGTGGTCGGCTCGCGGCACACGACGACCGCCCGCTGCTCGCCGGCGACGATCGCGCGGCCATGCTCGCGGCCATGGCGGCGCGCCGCGATCCGCTCTACGCGGAGGTCGCCGACCTGCGCGTCGATACCGCCGGCCTGTCCGCGCAGGCCGTCACGGACCGCATCGCGGCGGCCCTGCCCCTCGCGATCGCGACCCCCATCGCGACGCCATCGCGCCTCGACGTCGACAGCCCACGCGGCCCGTACCCGATCCACGTCGGTGCCGGGCTGCTGCGCGACGGCGCCGCACTCCGGGAGGCGATCCGCGGGCGCCACGTGATGGTGGTGACGGATTCGAACGTGGCCCGCGTCGCCCTGCCCGTGGTGGAGGCGAGCCTGCGCCGCCTCCCGAGCGCATCGCTCGCCGTGCACGTGCTGCCGCCCGGCGAGGCCGAGAAGACGCTCGATCGCTGGCGCGAGGTGATCGACGCCCTCGCCGCACTCGGTGCGACGCGCGACGCGACGATCGTCGCCCTCGGCGGTGGCGTGGTCGGCGACCTTGCCGGCTTCGCCGCGGCGAGCTGGATGCGGGGCATCGACGTGGTCCAGGTGCCCACGACGTTGCTCGCGATGGTGGATTCGTCGGTGGGCGGCAAGACCGCCGTCGACCTGCCGGCGGGCAAGAATCTCGTCGGTGCATTCCATCCGCCTGCGGCCGTGATCGCCGACACCGCGAGCCTCGCGACCCTGCCACCGCGCGAGCTGCGGGCCGGGCTTGCCGAGGTGGTGAAGTACGGCGCGATCCTCGATGCCACGTTCCTCGACCACATCGAGGCGAACGCCGGTGCACTGCTGGCGGGGGAGCCGGATGCGATCGCGGGGGCGGTGCTGCGCTCCTGCCGCTTCAAGGCCGAGGTGGTCGCACGGGATCCCTTCGAGCGCGGCGACCGCGCGCTGCTCAACTTCGGCCACACCTTCGGCCACGCGATCGAGGCCGAGCAGGGCTACGCCGCCGCGGGCGACGGCCTGGTGCACGGCGAGGCGGTGGCGGTCGGCATGGTGCTGGCCGCTCGGCTGTCGGGGGCGCTCGGCCTCGCGCCGGTCGCGGACGCCACGCGGCTCGAGGCGCTGCTCCATCGGCTCGGGCTGCCCACGCGCGTGCCAGCGGGCCTCGCGCCTGAGGCCCTGCTCGCCCGCATGCGGCTCGACAAGAAGGCCGACGCTGCGGGCCTGCGCTTCGTGCTCTGGGACGGCGCGGGGCACGGACGGGTGGTGCGCGACGTCGACGAGGCGCGCGTGCTCGAGGTGCTCGGCGCGGGCTGACGACGGCCCGACAGGGCGACCCGCTACAATTCCGCGGATGCGACTGCTCCTGCAACAACGGCCGGAAGGCCGCGAAGCGCCGCGCTTCGTCCAGCTGATGCTGCAGCCCGACCTGCTCGGCGGGTGGACGCTCGTGCGCGAGACCGGCCAGATCGGCGGCCGCAGCACCGTCCGCCGCGAGCAGTACATGGACCAGCAGACCGCGCTCGACGCGCTGGAGAAGGCGCGCGACGCGCAGCTCAAGCGCGGCTTCCAGCTGATGTTCGCGGAGGGCGTGGGCGCGCGTTCATGACGTGCCTGTGGCACGTCATGCGCGCCGACGCGCCCGGCCATGGATGGCCGGGCAGGACGTTCCGAAGCCGATCGACCTCGCCATGGACGGCGGGCGTATACCTCCAGTAGCCGGCGTAGCGCGCTGCGTCACGACCGAATTCTCCGCAGCGCCGAGCCTGCGGCCCTACTCCGACTCTATCGAAGCGTCGCCCAGCAGACTCCGATGACCTACGCTCTCCTCCAGAACGACCGCTTCCTCCGCGCCCTGCGCCGCGAGCCCGTCGACCGCACGCCGGTCTGGCTGATGCGTCAGGCGGGCCGCTACCTGCCGGAGTACCGCGCCACCCGCAAGCGCGCCGGCAGCTTCCTGGCGATGGCGAAGAACCCGCAGATCGCCTGCGAAGTGACGCTGCAGCCGCTCGAGCGTTTCCCGCTCGACGCCGCGATCCTGTTCTCGGACATCCTGACCGTGCCGGATGCGATGGGCCTGGGCCTCTATTTCGTCGAGGGCGAGGGCCCGAAGTTCGAGCGCCCGGTGCGCACCGCGGCGGAGATCGCGAAGCTCGCGGTCCCGGACGTCGGTCGCGAACTGCGCTACGTGACCGATGCAGTCGCGCTGATCCGCCGCGAGCTGGGCGGCCGCGTGCCGCTGATCGGCTTTTCCGGCAGCCCCTGGACGCTCGCCTGCTACATGGTCGAGGGCGGCGGCAGCAAGGATTTCGCGCGCGTCAAGGCGCTCGCGCTCAACGACCCGCAGGCGATGCACCGCCTGCTCGAGGTCACCACGGACGCGGTGATCGCGTACCTGGATGCGCAGCGCCGTGCCGGCGCGCAGGCGATGCAGGTGTTCGATACCTGGGGCGGCGTGCTGTCGCCGGCGATGTACCGCGAGTTCTCGCTGCGCTACATGGCGCGCATCGCCGCCGAGCTGCCACGCGGCGACGGTGCGGACGCGGCGCCGCTGATCCTGTTCGGCAAGGGCAACGGCGCTTACCTCGAGGAGCTCGCGGCGACGGGTGCGGAAGGCGTCGGCGTCGACTGGACGGTCGACCTCGGCGATGCCGCGCGTCGCACCGCCGGGCGCGTCGCGCTGCAGGGCAATCTCGATCCGGTCACCCTGTACGCCTCGCCCGAGGCGATCCGCCGCGAGGCCGGGCGTGCGCTCGATGCCTACCGCGACGGCAACGGCGGCTCGCGCGAGGGCCACGTCTTCAACCTCGGCCACGGCATGTCGCCGGACATGAGTCCCGAGCATGTCGCCGCGCTGGTGGCCGCGGTACACGAGCTCAGCGCGCGATGAGGCGCCTCGCGGCGGCGCTGCTTGCGCTGCCCGTGTCCGCCGGCGCCGCGGTGCCTGCCGGCGATTACACGCACGACTTCACCGAACCCGCGAATGCCGTCGTGTGGTCCGTCATGCGCGGGGCCGGTGGCGTCGTCGTTCGCGACGCCTCCGGCACGCTCCATCGCGCGTCGGACATGGACGCCTCCGCGCGGATGGCACTCTGGACGCGGCTCGACTGGCCCGCCGATACCGTGCACGAGGCGCAGTGCATCCGCTGGTCGCAGGCGGCCGACCCCGACGCGTTGGCGCCGTGGTCGCACCTTTGTGAGGTACCCGCGGCAGCTCGTGCGCGCATCGCATGGATTGCCGGGCATGCGAGCGACAGCCTCTACTACGACGAGGCCCTGGGCGTGATGGAGATCCGGCGCATCCCGTGAGCGGCGTCCTCAGCGTCGCGCGTCGTCGACCGCGTCCGCCAGTGCGCGTGCGAGCAGCGCACCGGTGAGCGGCTTGCGCACGAAGGCATCGAAGCCGCTTTCCCGCGCGATCACCGGCGACTCCGCATCCGCGCGTGCCGTCACCGCGACCAGCGGCGCGGTGAAGCCACCCGCGCGCAACTGCCGCGCGAGGGTGAAGCCGTCGATGCCCGGCAGGTCGAGGTCGAGCAGCGCCGCGTCGAAGCGCTCCACCTGCACCTCCGCCAGCGCGGCGAGCGCGTGCGGCACGTGGTGCACGCGGTGCCCCTGCGCCTGCAGCAGGCCGATCACGACATCGGCCACGGTGGCATCGTCCTCGACGAGCAGCAGCGTCAGGCTGCGCGAGGGCGCCGGCTCGCGTGAGGGCGACGCAGGCACGGACGGCGCGGCGGCGGCAGGAAGCGGCAGGACGACGTGGAAGGTCGCGCCACGCCCGGGCGTGCTCTCCACGTCGATGTGCCCGCCCATCGCCTCGGCGAGCTCCTGGCTGATTGCGAGCCCGAGCCCGCTGCCGCCGTAGCGGGCCGCGGTGCGCGCGCCGTCGGCCTGCGAGAAGCGCTGGAAGAGGCGCGCCTGTTGCGCGGGGTCGAGACCGGGTCCGGTGTCCTCGACCGAGAAGCGCACGCTGCGACCGAAGCGCCGCGCATGGAGCGCGATGCGGCCCTCCTCGGTGAACTTCTGCGCATTGCCGAGCAGGTTGAGCAGGATCTGCCGCAGGCGGCTCGCGTCGCCGAGCACGTGGCGCGGCACGTCGTCGTCCACCTGCAGCACGAAGCCCAGCCCGCGGCGCTCGACGAGCGGGCCGGCGAGCGCGGCGACGTCGCGCAGCATCGCGTGCAGGTCGAACGGCTCGCTCGCGAGTTCCAGTCGCCCGGATTCGATGCGCGCGAGGTCGAGTGCGTCGTTGAGCAGGCGCAGCAGGTGCTCGCCCGCCTGCCGGATCGCCTCGACGTAGCCGCGCTGGCGCTGCACGAGTGGCGTGTCGAGCAGCAGCTCGGTCATGCCGAGCACGCCGGTCATCGGCGTGCGCACCTCGTGGCCGAACGTGGCGAGGAAGCGCGTCTTGGCGTCGGACGCCTCCTCGGCGAGGCGACGCTCCTGCTCCACGCGCTGCAGTGCGAGCCGTCGGCGCAGGCGCTGCCGGTATGCGAAGCCGAGGATCAGCGCGGCGCCCGCGAGCGCCATGGCCGCCGCCGCGATCGCCCAGCGGGTGCGCCACCACGGCGGCTGCACCTCGAACACCACCTCGCGCGGCGCGGACCAGACGTGGTCCGCGGTGCGGCCGACCACCTGCAGCCGGTAGCGACCCGTGGGCAGCTGCGAGAAGACGCGCTCGCCGCCCGGACCGATCGGCACCCAGCCGCGGTCGAAGCCGACGAGGCGCGTGCGGTACTCGTGCGTGGAGGCGTCGCTGAACGACATCAGCCGCGCCCGCATGCGCAGGTCGCGATCGTCGTGCGCCAGCGTGAACCGCCGCGACGCCGGCAGCGTCAGCAGGCGCGTGCCGCGGCGCACGTCGAGCGATTCGATGACGAGCTCCGGGCGCTCGCCGCTCGGACGCACCACCGCGGGGTCGAACACCACGAGGCCCTCCGACGTGCCGACGAGGATGCGTCCGTCGCTCGGGCGCGCGACCGGCGGATCGCTGAACTCCTGGCTCGGCAGGCCGTCGCGCACGCCGTAGATGCGGCTGCGCCCCTGCGCGGGATCGAGACGTACCAGCCCGCGCACGGTAGTGACCCAGGCGATGCCGCGCGAATCGACGGTGAGGCCCGTCGGCGCGACGCGCGGGAAGCCCGCATCGCGTCCGTAGGCGCCGAGCCGGCGCAATCGGCCCGCGTCCGGCCGGTAGCGCTCCACCGCGGCGAAGCGCGCGAGCCAGAGGTCGCCACGCTCGTCCATCGCGATGTCGTGGACCGCCGCCGCGCCCGGGCCACGCACCGGCGCGAAGCGCGCGGCCTCCGGTGACCAGGCGTACAGCCCGCGCGATGTCGCCGCCCAGATGCGGCCGCCGGGGGTGCGGCGCAGGCGATGAACGAGACTGCCGGCGGGCAGGCCATGGCGATCGCCCGGAACCATCGCGCGCAGCACCCGGCCGCTGCCGTCGCGGACCTGCAGGCCGCCCTCGCCCGCGAGCCAGACCGCACCGTCGTCCGCCTGCAGCAGGCTCACCGTCTCGCCGGCCAGCGCAGCGTCTGCGCCGTCGCGGCCCCAGCGCCGCACCTCGCGGTTGCGCGGATCGACGCGTGCCATGCCGTCGGGAAACGTCACCCAGACACGCCCCTCGCGATCCTCCAGCACCGAGACGAGCACGAAACCGTCGCCGACATCGTTGACCACGTGCTCCACGGCGCCGGTCTCGCTGTCGAAGCGGTCGAGCACGCCGCCGCTGCCGACCAGCCAGACGGAGCCGTCGGACGACGGCGCGATGCCGCGCACCTGCGCGTTCGCGAGCGTGGATGCATCGCCGAGCGTGCGCGCGAGCACCGAAAACTGGCGCCAGCGCGTGGGCAGGTACCACAGGCCGCTGGTATTGCTGGCAAACCACAGGCCGCCGTCGCGGTCCTCGTGCGCGTCCACCCACGAGGGGCGCACGAGCCCGCGCGACGTCGCGCTGTACAGCGGCACCGTACCCACGCGGCCCTCGTTGTCGACGCCGAGGCCTTCGGGAATGTCGAACCAGAAGCTGCCGAAACGATCGCGCAGCAGGACGTGCAGCACATCGCGACCGCTCTGCGCCCACGGTGTGGCGGAGGTGCGGCCGTCCGGTCGACGCACCGCCACGCCGCGCGCCGTGCCGATCCACAGCGTGCCGTCGCGCTCGCTGCTCAGGCCGTTGATGACCGGCGACGGGGTGGCCGCGGGTGGCAGGCGCTCGATGCCGCGCGGGGTCCAGCGCGCCACGCCATTGACGGTGCCGACCCAGACACTGCCGTCGCGCGTGATCTCGATCTGGCGGATGCCGGCATCGGGCAGGCTGCGGGGGTCGCCCGCGACGGGCATGTAGCGGGTGACGCGACCGTCGCGCAGGCGATGCAGGCCCGCATCGGCGGTGCCGAACCAGACATCGCCGGCCGCGTCGCTCGCGATCGACCAGACCTCGACGCCTCCCACGCCCGGCGTGCGGCGGTCGTAGTGGGTGAACCGCGTGCGCGAGGCGTCGAGCATCGCCAGGCCGGCCGAGCGCGTGCCGACCCAAACCCGGTCGCGTGCGTCGACGTGAACCGACCACACGAAGTTGTCGCGCAGGCCCTGCTCGATCCGCCAGATCCGGAAGCCGACGCCGTCGAAACGCGCCAGGCCATCGCTCGTGGCGATCCACAGGTAGCCCTGGCGGTCCTCGGCGAGCGCATTGATGCGGTTCGAGGGCAGGCCGTCGGCCACGGTGAACTGCCGCGGGCGCGGCGTCTCCGGCAGGCCGGCGCGCGCGGGCCCGGCGCACAGCGCCGCCATGGCGATCAGGCACGCGGCGAACCAGGCGCGCATCGGAATCCCTCCCCCGGGGCCGACAAGGCTCCCCGATCGGCGGCCACGCGGCAACAGCCCGTTGCAGCCGCAGGACCGCGCTCACCTGCCGCGTGCCTAGAATCGGTCCACCCCGCCGGGAGCCGCCATGCGCGCCGCCGCCGTCCTGCTGCTGATCGCCCCGTTCGCCGCGCCCGCGGCGGAGCCCGAAGACTTCGCGATCGACCCGGTGCATACGCGGGTGATGGTCGCGGTCGGGCACGCCGACTTCTCGCGCGCACTCGGCACGGTGTCCGGCGCGACGGGCCGCGTTCGCTTTTCAGAAGGTTGGGCCGGTGCGCAGGTCGACGTGACGATCCCGCTCGCTCGCCTCGACTTCGGCGATGCGAAGTGGAACGCGGCGGTGCAGGGCCTGCTCGGCACCGCGAAGCATCCGGAGGCACGCTTCACGTCGGACCGGGTGACCGCGCGCGACGCCACCCATGCCGAGGTGTGCGGCACGCTTCGGCTCCGCGATGTCGCCAGACCACTGTGCATGGAGGTGACGTTCAACGCGCTGAAACGGCATCCGCTGCCGCCGTTCCGCCGCACCGCCGGGTTCTCGGCGACCGCGCACCTCGATCGCACGGCGTTCGGCGTCGACCAGTGGGCGACGGTGATCGGTCGCGACGTCGAGATCCGCATCGAGATCGAAGCCACGCGCACGCGCAGCGGTGCGTCCACTTCCCCGGAGACGAAGCATGAATGACCCGATGCCGCCGCGCCCCGAGCGCTGGGGCGCCGTGAGCCAGCTGTTCCACTGGGTCAGCGCGCTGCTGATCGTGGCGCTCGGCGCGCTCGGCCTGTACATGACCGAGATCGACAGCCCGGTCGAGCGGATCCGCTTCTACGCGCTGCACAAGTCGCTCGGCATCACGCTGCTCGCGCTCGTGTTGCTGCGGCTTGCATGGCGCTTCGCACGCCGCGCAAGCGCGCCGGGCCCGATCGCAGGCGTCGCGCCGTGGATGCACCGCGCCGCCGGCACGGGCCACACGCTGCTCTACGCCATGATGATCGCGATGCCGCTCACCGGCTGGCTGCTCAACTCCGCGTCGGGCTATCCGCTGCAATGGTTCGGCCGGTTCAACCTGCCCGCGATCGCGGGCAAGGACCACGACCTCCACGAGCTCGCCGAAGCGCTGCACGAGGTCGGTTTCTGGATCCTCGTGGCGCTTGTCGCCGGCCACGTGCTCGCGGCCCTCTACCACCACGTCTTCCTCGGCGACGGCACGCTGCACCGCATGCTGCCGTGGCGCCGCCGCCCTTCTTCCGGAGATCCGTCATGACCCTACAGCGGCTGCTGCTCGCACCGCTCCTGCTCGCCACGACCTTCGGCGCGCACGCTGCCGATTACCTGCAGGCTGCAGGCTCGACGCTCACGTTCACCGCGCGGTACCAGGGCGAAGCATTCACGGGGCGATTCCCGACCTTCGCCACGCGGCTGAGCTTCGACCCCGCGAAGCTCGCCCAGTCGCGCCTGGACGTCACGATCCCGCTTGCGGGCGCCACCACCGCGGACGGCGAGCGCGACAGCTACCTGCGCGGCGCCGACTTCTTCAATGTCGCGAAGTTTCCGCAGGCGCGCTTCGTCGCCACGAAGTTCCGCGCGCTGGGCGGTGGCCGCTACGTCGCCGACGGCCAGCTGAGCCTGCGCGGCGCCACCCGCCCGGTCACGCTCGTCTTCAGCTGGACGCCCGGCGCGCGTCCGGTGCTCGCCGGCCAGGCGAAGATCAAGCGCCTGGACTTCGGTGTCGGCGGCGGCGAATGGGTCGACACCGATCTGATCGCGAACGAAGTGGCGATCGCGACGCGCGTGGTGCTGGCACCTGCGAAGTAGGCGCGGTCGACGCGACGCAGGTCGCACGGCATCATCGCTGGACACCTGATGGAGCGACGACATGGACGTGCGCCGCGGCGCTGACGCACCGCACGGATTTCACACCGCGAGACGCCCGCCCGATGCGCGCGCGGCGCGGCGCCGCCGCCCTGGTGCCGCTGCCGTGTCGGCGCTCTTGCTCGCGCTGCTGCCGGGCGTGTCGCTCGGCGCCGAGCCCCGCATGCCGACGCCCGGCGGTGCGGTACTCCCCGCCGCGATGCACGGCACGTGGTTCGCGGATGACGCCGACGGTCGCCGCGCCTGCGGCCTTCACCTCCGGACACGCGGCGCGCCGACGGACGACGAATGGCTGCACCTCGTCGGGGCGATCGTGATCGCGCCCAAGCGGGTGCACCACGTGTCGGACCATGGCGAGGGCAACTTCTACGACGTGCTGCAGGTGCTGCCGCGCACGGACGGTACGTGGCGCCTGCGGAGCCGGCTCGGCATCGATACGTATGGCGACACGGATGCCGAGATCGTCGAGTCGGAACTGCGTCTTACCGCGCGCCGCCTGCACTGGCGCGACGCCGGTGAAACGGCCGATACGAGGCGCGCGCCGTTCTTCCGCTGTTCGACGTCGCTGCCGTCCGGCTACGACGCGTGGACTGCGGCCCTGCGCCAGGCCCGTACACCGGCCGTGTTGAACGGCCAGTCGAGCTCACGCCCGGTCGCCTCGTCGCGCAGCACCGGCACGCGCACGCCATAGGCGGCCTCGAGCGTGTCGTCCCCGTCGATGAAGACGCTCTCGAAGTCGGGGAATGCGGCGTCGGCGAGCACCTGAAGGGCGAGGTCGCAGAGATGGCAGTCGTCGCGCTGGAACAACATGAACCGGGTCATCGGGATGCGCTGCAGTACGGAAATGGGCCGGGCGGTACGGACGTAGAATAGCCGGCCTCCCCTTTTTCGCCTGCGCCGGAGCCACGGTGGCCGTCAGCACGTTCGACCTGTTCAAGATCGGCATCGGCCCGAGCTCCTCGCACACGGTGGGCCCGATGCGTGCCGCCGCGCGTTTCGTCGAGCGCTGGCTGGTCGAGAACGGCGACCTCGCGCGCACCGCACGCCTGCGCGCGGAAGTGTTCGGCTCGCTCGCACTCACGGGTCGCGGCCACGGCACGGACAAGGCCGTGCTGATGGGCCTGGAAGGCCATTGGCCGAACCGGATCGACCCGGACATCATCCCGCCCGCGCTCGAGCGCATCCGCGCGACCAAGCGGATCCGCCTGCACGGCCTGCACGAGATCGGCTTCGACGAGAAGCACGACCTCATCATGAACAAGCGCCAGAAGCTGCCGTTCCACACCAACGGCATGCGCTTCACGGCGTACGACGCGCACGGTGAGGTCATCGCCACGCGCGACTACTACTCCGTCGGCGGCGGCTTCGTGGTCAACCAGGACGAGGCCGCCGAGGACCGCATCGTCGCAGACGAAACCGAGCTGCCGTATCCGTTCCTCACCGGCGATGCGCTGCTGGCGCAGTGCGAGCGCACGGGCCTGTCGATCGCCGCGCTCATGTTCGCCAACGAGCAGGTCTGGCGCAGCGCGCCGGAGATCGAGGCGGGGCTCGACGAGATCTGGGCCGCGATGCAGGCCTGCGTGGCACGCGGCATCCGCGAGGCGGGCACGCTGCCCGGTGGCCTGCACGTCGCACGGCGCGCGCCGGCCCTGCATGCGGAGCTGTCCGGCAAGCCCGAGGCCGCGATGCGCGATCCCCTCACCACGCTCGACTGGGTGAACCTCTACGCGTTGGCGGTGAACGAGGAGAACGCCGCGGGCGGACGCGTGGTGACGGCGCCCACGAACGGCGCGGCCGGCATCATCCCCTCGGTGCTGCACTACTACGACCGCTTCATCCCCGGCGCGACCATCGAGGGCATCCGCACGTTCCTGCTCACCGCGGCAGCCGTCGGCATCCTCTACAAGGAGAACGCCTCGATCTCCGGCGCCGAGGTCGGCTGCCAGGGCGAGGTCGGCGTGGCCTGTTCGATGGCCGCCGCAGGCCTGACCGCCGCGATCGGCGGCACCCCGGGCCAGGTCGAGAACGCTGCCGAGATCGGCATGGAGCACAACCTCGGCCTGACCTGCGACCCGATCGGCGGCCTGGTGCAGATCCCCTGCATCGAGCGCAATGCGATGGGCGCGGTGAAGGCCATCAACGCCAGCCGCATGGCGATGCGGGGCGACGGCAAGCACAAGGTCTCGCTCGACAAGGTCATCAAGACCATGCGCGACACGGGCCGCGACATGCAGGACAAGTACAAGGAAACCAGCCGCGGCGGGCTCGCGGTGAACGTCATCGAGTGCTGAAAACGCGACGCGCGTCGCTCAGGTTCCGCGGCACGGGCCGTTAAACGGTACGAGGACGGACGGACCCCGGAGGACGCGGCACCCCATGCGACGGCTCGCGCTGCTGTTCGCCCTGCTGGCCCTGTTCGCCGCGCCGATCGCGCGTGCCCTGCAGCCGGACAAGGCATTCCACCACTACGTCAGCGACGGCTGGTCGATCCAGCAGGGCCTGCCGCAGATCAGCGTGCTCGCGCTCGCGCAGGACCGCACGGGCTACCTGTGGGTGGGCACGCAGGCGGGCCTCGCCCGCTTCGATGGCGTCGAATTCCACGTCTATACGCCCGAATCCGAGCCCGGCCTGCCCGGCACGTGGATCCGGGCGCTGCACCTCGGGCGCGACGGGCGCCTCTGGGTCGGCACCTACAAGGGTCTCGCCGTCTACGACGGCCGCCGCTTCGCCGGGGTCGCACCGGCCTCGCCGGCGCGCGCCGCCGCGCCCGACATCACCGGCATCGCCGAGGACACCGACGGCACGATCTGGGTCACCACGATGACCGGCCTGATGCGGGTCGGCCGCGCCGGGCTGGAACCCGTGGACGGCATCACCCAGCCACTGCAGGCACCGCTCGCGCGTGCCGACGGGCTGTGGCTCGGGGGTCGCGGCACGGTGCACCACCGCCTGCCGACCGGCCGCTGGGAGCGCCTCACGCTGCCGGCCGATGCGGCGGAGGCGCAGGTGCTGCGCCTGACCAGCGCGCACGGCGCGACGTGGGCGGGCACCTCGATGGGGCTCTATCGCCTGCAGGCCGACGGCTGGGTGCCGGTCGACGTCGATCCCGCGGCCGCGCGGTCGCCCGTCGAGCTGCTCTACCAGGATCGCGACGGCAACCTCTGGGCGGGCGGCGATTTCGGCCTCGCCCGCCTGCGCGAGGGCCGCGTCGCCGAATTCGTGCGCGCCGACGGTCCGGGCGGCATTCCGGGCCTGCGCAGCGCGTTCGAGGACCGCGAGGGCAACCTCTGGCTCGGCAGCCAGTGGGAAGGCCTGACGCGCCTGTGGAGCTCGTGGACGCGCCGCTATTCCTCGCCCGAGGGCCTGGGTGACCGCATCGTCTGGTCGGTCGCCGCGCAGCCGGGCGACGGGCGGATATGGGTGGGCGGAAACGACGGGCTCAGCCTCTTCGAGAACGGACGTTTCCGCCAGGTGGTGCCCGGCAAGGCGCTGCCGCATCCGCATGCCTACAACCTGCTGGCCGAGCGCGAGCGCCTGTGGATCGGCACGCGCGGCGGCCTGCGCGTGCTCGACGCCGGCAGCGACAGCCCACGCGCGCTGCCCGAGCTCGCCGCGCTCGGCGGCGCGCAGATCAACGCCCTGGTGCTCACGCGCGATGCGGCGTTGTGGATCGGCACGCCCGAGGGCCTGTTCCGCTTCGCGGACGGCCGGCTCGAGCGCTTCGGCGAGGACGACGGCCTCGGCGACCCGCGCGTGCGCTACCTGCGCGAGGACACCGACGGCACGCTGCTGGTCGGCACCCAGAACGGGCTCTACACGCAACGCGCCGGGCGCTTCGAGCGCGAGCGCGGCACGGGTCTGCCGGACGCGATCGACGTGACCGCGATCCATCGCCTCGCCGACGGCCGGCTGGTCGTCGGCACGCTCGCCGAGAACACCTACCTGCACGACGGCCGCCGCTGGCGCGAGCTCGGCGCCGAACAGGGCGTGCCGCGCAACGCGCCGTTCTTCCTCGCCGAGCATGCGGGCCATCTTTGGATCGCCGGCATCCGTGGCATCGCCCGCGTGCCGCTCGCCGACCTGCGCGCATTTGGCAGCGGGCGCCTCGCGAAGGTGCGCGGCGAGATGCTGCTCAACGAGCGCGGCGACCGCATGAGCGGGCAGCAGGGCTACTGCTGCAACGGCGCGGGCACGGCAAAGGGCATGCTGCTCGGCTCGACGCTCTGGCTGCCCACGCGCGACGGCATCGTCGCGATGGACACCCGCACGCTCCGCCGCAACGGCGTGCCGCCCGGCGCGGCCATCGAGCGCGTACAGACCGGCCGCTCGTGGCGCGAGGCCTTCACGCTCGACGGCGAGCCGCTGCCCGGCGACGCGCGCGACGCCACCTTCGAATACACGGTCCTCACCTTCCAGGACCCCAAGAGCGCGCACCTGCAGTACCGGCTGCGCGGCTACGACCGCGACTGGGTCGACGGCGAATCGGCGAACCGCCGTGCGCGCTACACGAACCTGCCGCCCGGCGACTACGTCTTCGAGGTCCGCGGCACCAACAACGCGGGGGTGTGGACGCGTGCGCCGGCGGCGCTGCGCTTCTCCGTGGCGCCGCGCTTCCACGAGACGCCGTGGTTCGTGCTGCTGTGCATCGCGGCGCTGGGCATCGTGGTGTACGCGGGCTACCGCTTCCAGCGCCACCGCTTCCGCCTTCGGCAGGCCGAGCTCGAGGCACTCGTGGCGCAGCGCACCGAGGCGCTCGCCGAGGCCGCGCGCCAGCTCGAGGAAGCCAGCCACACCGACCCGCTCACCGGCCTGCGCAACCGCCGCTACATCGGCTCGCAGCTGCCGGCCGACCTGTCCTTCTACGACCGCCAGGCCGCCGCGCAGGACGAAGGCAAGGCGATGCTGTTCGCGCTCGTCGACATCGACCACTTCAAGCAGGTCAACGACCGCTACGGCCACAAGGCCGGCGACCTCGTGCTGCAGCAGTTCGCGCAGGTGCTCTCCAAGCTCGTGCGCACGGGTGACTACGTCGCGCGCTGGGGCGGCGAGGAGTTCCTGCTGGTCTTCCGCCCGATGCCGCAGCGGAGCATCGCGACGATCGGCGAACGCATCCAGCAGGCGGTGGTCGGCCATCCGTTCGACCTCGGCAACGGCATGGTGCTGCCGCTCACGTGCTCGGTCGGCATCTCGCAGTACCCGCTGGTGCGCGACGACGGTGCGCAGCTGAGCTGGGAGTCGATGATCGAGCTCGCCGACCAGGCGCTGTACTACGTGAAGTCGAACGGCCGCAACGGCTGGGCTTCGTTCCGCCCGACCGAGCACACCGACGTGGCGCGCTTGCTCGACGACATGCAGCAGGATCTTCCGGGCCTGCTCGAGCGCGACGCGCTGGATGTCTTCGGCCGCATCGCCGGTCGCGACCTCGACACGCGCGACGCCTGATCAGGCCGCGCCGCGCGCGATCCGCAGCACGTCGTCGAGCAGCGCCGCCGCGGTGACGTCCGCGCCCGCGCCGGGGCCCTGGATGACCAGCGGCTGCGCGTCGTAGCGCTCGCACCGGATCGCCACGCGGTTGTCGGTGCCCCGCCCGCCCGCGAGCGGGTCGTCGTCCGGCAGCGACTCCACGCCGACCGTCGCACGCACGCGCCCTGCCTCGACCTGCAGCCGGGCGACGTGGCGCAGGCGCTCGCCGCGCTTGTAGGCCTGCGCGAAGCGCTCGCGAAGCGGCCCATCGAGTACGCCGAGCGCGGCGTCGAGATCGCACAACGGAAGCGACACCAGCTCCCGCGGCACGAGCGACTCGACGTGCACGTCGTCCGCCTCGAGCCGATGGCCCGCGGCGCGCGCGAGGATCAGCAGCTTGCGGCGCACGTCCTCGCCGGAGAGGTCCTCGCGCGGGTCCGGCTCGGTGTAACCGGCATCGCGCGCCTGCCGAACGAATCCCGAGAACGGGCGCAGGCCGTCGAACGCGCCGAACAGCCAGGCCATCGACCCCGACAGTACCCCGGCGATGCCGAGCACCGCGTCGCCGCCATCGCGCAGCGCACGCAGGCTGCGCAGCAGCGGCAGCCCGGCGCCGACGGTCGCGCTGTCGCCGTAGCGGGCCCCGCCACGCTGCGCCTCGGCGATCGCCATCCACCGCGCGAGGTCGAGACCCGCGCCGAGCTTGCTCGCGGTGACCACGTGCAGGCCCTGCGCGAGCCACTCGGCATGCCGGGCGGCGATCGCCTCGCTGCCGGTCGCATCGACGACGATCCGTGCAGTCGCCACGCCGACGAAGGTGGAGGCGCCCGGCGGCACGGCCTGCGCGTCACCCGACGGCAAGGCATCGCGCACGGTCGCAGGTGCCAACCCCAGCGGCGACGCGAGCGCCCTTCGCGAGTTCGCCACGTGCACGAGTCGCAGTCGCGGCATCGCGGCGCGTGGCTGCAGCCGTCCGAGCCTCTGCAGGAAGGCGCTTCCGACGGTACCGACGCCGAGCAGTGCGATCTCGGCATCGGCCACCGCGAGTTCCGGGCCGGGAGGCACGAGCCGGCGCGCGATCGCCTCCATCAGGCGACGGCCGGCGTGCGCACGTCGAGTCGCGCGACGCGGGCGAGCGCGTCGCCGGCATCGGCGACGAGATCGTCGACATGCTCGATGCCGACCGACAGCCGCAACAGGCCATCGCCGATACCGGCAGCCCGTCGCGCCTCGGGCGGCATCGCCGCGTGCGTCATGGTGGCCGGGTGCGCGACGAGGCTCTCGACGCCGCCGAGCGACTCGGCGAGCGTGAACCAGCGCAGCCCCTCCAGGAACACGCGCACGCCGGCTTCGCCGTGCGCCACCTCGACGCTCAGCATCGCGCCGAAGCCGTGCTGCTGCCGCGCGGCGAGCGCATGGCCCGGATGCGTCGCAAGGCCCGGGTAGTGCACGGCGCGCACCGCCGGATGCCGCGCGAGCACCTCGACCAGCGCGGCGGTGTTCTCCTGGTGCACGCGCAGGCGTGCGTCGAGCGTGCGCAGGCCACGCAGCGTGAGGAAGCTGTCGAACGGCGAGCCGGTGAGCCCCAGCGCATTGGCCCACCAGGTGAGCGTGTCGTGCACCGCGGGATCGCGAGCCACGACCGCGCCGCCGACCACGTCGCTGTGGCCGTTGATGTACTTCGTCGTCGAATGCAGCACCACGTCGGCGCCGAGCGTGAGCGGCCGTTGCAGCGCCGGGGAAAGGAACGTGTTGTCGACCACGACCGTCGCGCCGACCGCCTTGGCGCCGGCGATCGTCGCCTCGAGATCGGTGATGCGCAGCAGCGGATTGGACGGCGTCTCGATCCACACCAGCGCAGGACGGCCGGCGAGCGCGGCGTCGCGCGTGGCGGGCGTGGTGAGGTCGGCGGTCACGAGCTCGAATGCGCCCTTCGCGGCAAGCGCGTTGAACAGGCGCCAGCTGCCACCGTAGGCGTCATGCGGCACCACGATCCGCGCACCCGGCGCGACGAGCGCATGCAGCACCAGCGTGATCGCCGCCATGCCGGTGGCGGTCACGACACCGCCGGCACCTTCCTCGAGCTCGGCCAATGCGTCGCCGAGCAGGTCGCGGGTGGGGTTGCCGCTGCGGGTGTAGTCGTAGGCACGCTTGCGGCCGAAGCCGGCGAAGCTGAAGTTCGAGGACAGCACCAGGGGCGGCGTGACCGCGCCGAACGCGGTGTCGCGATCGATTCCGGCACGCACGGCCGCGGTGGCCGGTGCAGCGCGACGCGTTCCGGGCAGGGCGCTCATGCCGCCACCTCCGTCGCGAACGCGTCGCGGAGCACGTCCCCGATCGCGGCGACCTCCTTCAGGAAGGCATCGTGCCCGTAGCGCGAGCGCAGGACGCGCAGCCGCGTCTCGCCGCGCAGTCGCTGCGCGAGGGCGTAGATGTCCGACAGCGGCACGAGCCGGTCCTCCTCGATGCCGACGAGCGTCACCGGCGCCGTGATCGACTCGGGCTCGACCTGCTGAAGGTCGATCGATTCCGACAGGCGGAGGAAGGCCGTGGGCGGCGTGCGGGCCGCATAGGCCTGCCCGCAGTGCGCGAGGTAATCCTCCGCCGCGGCGCGCACCCGCCCGCCCTCGACGCGTGCGGCACCGAAGCGCTCGTCGAACTCCTCGGGCGTGCGATAGCTGAGCATCGCGAGCTGCCGCGCCAGCGCGAGGCCGTCGAAGCCGTCGCACTGCACCGCGCCCAGCTCGACGGCCTGCCGCTGCAGCGCGCGCCAGGCCGATGCATACGGATGCGCGCGATGCGCGCCGGCGATCGCCACCAGCCGCCCGACGCGGCGCGGATGCCGCGCCGCGAAGTGCAGCCCCACCATCGCGCCGTAGGAGCTGCCGACGAAGCCGGCCAGCGCGCCGATGCCGAGGCGGTCGAGCAGCACGGCGATCGCGTCGGCCTGGTCGGCCGGGTCGATCGGCGCATCCAGCGCGCCGTCGGCGCCGAGCCAGTCGAAGGCGACGACGCGGACCGCCGCCGGATCGAGCGCGCGGTCCTCGCCCACCTGCACGTTCCACCAGCCCGGTGCGGTGTCCGCGGTGTTCGGCGTCACATGGCGATTCGCGGAGATGCCGCCCGCGACGAAGACGGTCGGCAGGCCGGGCGCGCCGACCGTCTCGTAGCGCAGGCGCAGGCGGCGCTCGCCGGCATGGCGCAGCGGCAGTACGACGTCGAACTCGCCGCGGCTGCCGCATGGCAGGGCGGTACAGGCGTCGCCGATGGACTCGGACACGCGGTCCGTCCGTGCGGCGGCGGGGGAATCGAAAACGAGGCTCATGGGACGGGGCTCCGGCAAGGGACGGGGCCATCGAGCCTGCGTCGCTCCCGCCTTTCGGCGGGAGGGCACGACCATCTTCCGGCTGACGCCGCAGGAATTGGCACCTGGTGCTTTCGCACTGGTTGCCCCGGCGTCTAAGGGCCTGTCCCTCAGCCGGTCTCGATGGATGGGCGCAGTCTGCTACGCGTTTCGACGAGTGTCAATCGCTTCAACGCGATGAAGCGATGGATTGGCCCCGGTCAGCGGGCGATCGGCCGACCGCCCGTACACTCCCGCCTCATGAAGCAGTCTTTCCTCGCCCTCGCGCTGGCGGCCCTCGTTGCCGGCTGTGCGACCCGCGTGCCCGCGCCCGTCGCGCCGCCGGCGGCGCCCGCCGCCCTTCCCACGCTCCCCCACGAGATCGTCACCGTGCGGGAGCGCTACGTGTCGGCCGAGCAGGCAGGCGACGAGCTCGATTCGCTCGCCACGTGGACCGCCGAGGACGGGCGCACGTGGCTCATCGCCAGTGCGAAGTCCACGCACCGCCTGGTGTTGTTCGACGGCGACAGCGGCGAACGCCTGCGCGAAGTGGGCACGCGCGGCAGCGCGCCCGGCGAGTTCAACCGCCCGAACGGCGTGGCGGTGCATGGCGACCTGCTGTTCGTGGTGGAGCGCGACGGCCGGCGCGTGCAGGTGCTCGACCTGCCCGGCCTGCGCCCCGTCACCACGTTCGGCGCCGGGGAACTGCGCAGCCCCTACGGGTTGTGGATCACCGAGCGCGAGCCCGGCGAGCTCGATGTCTTCGTCACCGACAACTACATGTACGGCGAGCGCTTCGACGTGGTGCCGCCGCTGCCGGAGCTCGCGCAGCGCGTGCGTCGCTACCGCGTGCAGCTGCAGGACGCGGGTGCCCCGCGCGTCACGTCGATGGGCACCTTCGGCGACACCAGCGAGGGCGCCGCGCTGCGCGTGGTCGAATCCATCGCGGGCGATCCCGAGCACGATCGCCTGCTGATTGCCGACGAGGACCAGTCGCGCGGCTCCACGCTGCGCGAGTACACGCTCGGCGGCCGCTCCACCGGCCGCAGCCTGCCGCAGGACGCCTTCGGCGCGCAGGCCGAGGGTGTCGCCCTGTGGGCCTGCGGCGATGGCGAGGGCTACTGGATCGCGGTCGACCAGCTCGCGCCGCTCACGCGCTTCCACGTCTTCGACCGCCGCACGCTCGCGCCGCGTGGCACGTTCCAGGGGCAGGTGACCGCGCACACCGACGGCGTCGCGCTGCATGCGGCGTCCACCCCGAGCTTCCCGGCCGGCGTGCTATACGCCGTGCACGACGACCGCGCCGTCGCCGCGTTCGACCTGCGCGACGTCGCGCGCGCCCTCTCCGTTGGAGGCAGCTGCCTGCCCTGACATGGCCGCGCGCACGCTCCTGCCCGTTCTCTGCGCCATCGCGACGCTCGCCGCCGTGGGCATCGCCGATGCCGCGAAGGTCTATCGCTGGACCGACGCCAAGGGCGTGCGCCACTACGGCGACCACGTACCACAATCGGTCGCCGCGCCCGTCCAGGCACTGCGCGTCCCGGCCGATCCGTCACCGACGGCGACGCTGCGCACCGTACCGTCCGGCGAGGGCTTCGATGCGCTCGCCTACAACCGGCTCGCCGGCCCCGTGGAAGTGCGGCTCGACTTCAGCCGCAGCAGCAACGTGCGTGCGCGGCCGTCGCTGCCGTCGCGCGCCGTCGTGGCGGCCGGCAGTACCAGCGTGGTCGCGCACATCGCCTCCATCGATCCGACACGCTCGGGCGATTTCGAATTGCGCATGGACGTGGTGCCCGGCGACCCGCGCAGCCGTCCGCTCGACGTCGAATACCTGCTGCCCCTGCGCCTGGCGCGCTGGCGTATCGACCAGGGCTTCGGCGGCAGCTTCAGCCACGATGACGAGCAGAATCGCTATGCCATCGACTTCGCGGCGCCCGAAGGCACGCCCGTTCTGGCCGCACGCGACGGCTGGGTCATGGACGTGGAGTCCGACCACGCGCGCGCCGGGCTCAACCGCGAGCGCTATTCGGCACGCGCGAACATGATCCGTCTCGTGCACGACGACGGCGCGATGTCGGTCTACGCGCACCTGAAGGCCGACGGCGTGCTCGTGCGCCCGGGCCAGCGCGTGCGCGCCGGGCAGCAGATCGCGCTGTCGGGCAATACGGGGTTCAGCACGGGCCCGCACCTGCATTTCGCGGTGCAGGCCAATCGTGGGATGCGGCTGGAGTCGATCCCGTTCCGCATGCGCGGGCCGGCCGGCCCGATGCGGCTGCGCGGGAACTTCTGAGGTCAGGCCGTCTGGGCCATCTGCGCGGCCATGTCCCGCCACTGCGGCAGGCGGTCGATCTGGCCCGCAGCGCGCAGGTAGTCCTCGTCGACGGGCAGGCCACCGGCCAGCGCCGAGGCCACGTGCACCGCGCCGGGCACCCAGAAGCCCGACATGCGCACCGCGCCCGGACGATGGTGGTACGCGACCGCCTCGACGATCGGCATGGGCAGGCCCCACAGGCCGAGCAGGTAGGCGCCGGCTTCGGCATAGTGCGGGCCGGCATCGTCCGGGCCGCCGCGGTTCACACCGGGCAGCAGCTTGCCGACCTCGGCGAGCAGTGCCGCCGTCGCGGCGAGCTCGGCGCTCGGGCCGGTGAGCATCTGCGCAGCCAGTCGGGACGTGCGCAGCGCGCGGTCCTGCATCGCCTCGCGGTCGAGGCCCGGCACGTCGTGCCGCCCGTAGGCTTCCGTGGCGAGCACCAGGCGCTGGATGGTCTTCGTACCCAGCCGCGTCACCGCCGCGCGCATGTCGGTGATCACGCGTCCGGACGAGAAATACGCGGAATTGCACAGTCGCAGCACCTTGGCGACCAGCGCCGGATCCTGCGAGACGAGCCCGGCGATCTCGGCACTGCCGACGTCCGGGTCCTGCATCAGTTGCGAGAGCTCGAGGAACAGCCGCGGCGGCGGCGGCAGCGAGCCGATGCGCCCGATCGTCTGCACCAGCGTGGGATTGGTCAGCAGGTCGCGCAGCTCCTGCACGCTCTCCACCGCCTCGATCAGCTCGCCGGCGTCGAGCGGCTTGCGCAGCAGGCGATGGGCCACGTCGAGTGCCTGCATCGCGTCCGCGCTCTGCCCGCGGTCCAGCAGCAGGATGCGCGCGGCCTCGGGATGAACGGCGCGCACTTCCTCAAGCAGCGCGGTGCCCTGCAGGGCACCCACGCGCAGGTCCGCGACCATCACGTCGATACGCCGGTCGCGCGGAATCGTCACCGTTCCGCTGGCGTCCGAGAGCCAGCACACCGTCCAGTCGAGCCCGAAATCATTGAGCGCGAGCTGCAGTTCCCCTGCGCGCCCGCCTTCTTCCCCGACGATGACGATGAACACGATCCCTCCCGAGCGGTATCCGCCTGCGACGTACTAACGGCGTGCGGAAGCGATCCTTGAGCCACCGGCGGCAGGTGCCGGCGGGTGGCCGACGACGACGCACGGCTATAATCGCCGCCCTCCCCTTTCCGCCCGCGCGCAGCCCTGCGCGCCGACGCCATGTCCGACGTCTCCCTGCAGGCGCTTCGCCGCCGCACCTTCGCCATCATCTCGCATCCCGACGCCGGCAAGACGACGCTGACCGAGAAGCTGCTGCTGTTCGGCGGCGCGATCCAGATGGCCGGCTCGGTCAAGGGCCGCAAGGCCGCGCGCCATGCGACGTCCGACTGGATGGCGCTCGAAAAGGAGCGCGGCATCTCGGTCACCAGTTCGGTGATGCAGTTCCCCTACGAAGGCCGCATCGTCAACCTGCTCGACACCCCGGGCCACGCGGACTTCGGCGAGGACACCTACCGCGTGCTCACCGCGGTCGACTCCGCGCTGATGGTCATCGACGTCGCCAAGGGCGTCGAGGAGCGCACGATCAAGCTGATGGAGGTCTGCCGGCTGCGCGACACGCCGATCATGACCTTCATCAACAAGCTCGATCGCGAGGGCAAGAGCCCGATCGACCTGCTGGACGAGGTCGAGAGCGTGCTGAAGATCCAGTGCGCGCCCGTGACCTGGCCGATCGGCATGGGCCAGCGCCTCAAGGGCGTGGTGCACCTGCTCACCGGCGAAGTGCACCTCTACGAGCAGGGGCGCAACTTCACCCGCCAGGACTCCACGATCTTCGCGTCGATCGACGACCCGGCGCTCGAGGAGCGCATCGGCGCCCAGATGCTGCAGGAAGTGCGTGACGAGCTCGAGCTCGTCGAAGGCGCCTCGCATCCGTTCGAAGTCGAGGCCTACCTGCGCGGCGAGCAGACGCCGGTGTTCTTCGGCTCGGCCGTCAACAATTTCGGCGTGCAGCTGCTGCTCGACTTCTTCGTCGAGCACGCGCCCGCGCCGAAGCCGCGCGCGACCACCGGCCGCCCCGTGGAGCCGATCGAGGAGAAGCTCACCGGCTTCGTCTTCAAGATCCAGGCCAACATGGACCCGATGCATCGCGACCGCGTCGCCTTCATGCGCATCTGCTCGGGCGAGTTCAAGGCCGGCATGAAGGCCTTCCACGTGCGCAGCGGCAAGGAACTCAAGCTCGCGAATGCGCTCACCTTCATGGCGAGCGATCGCGAGATCGCCGAGAGCGCTTATCCGGGCGACGTCATCGGCATCCACAACCACGGCACCATTTCCATCGGCGATTCCTTCACCGAGGGCGAGCCGCTGAGCTTCACCGGCATTCCCAACTTCGCGCCCGAGCTGTTCCGTCGTGCGCGCCTGCGCGACCCGCTCAAGCTCAAGCAGCTGCAGAAGGGCCTCGCGCAGCTGTCGGAGGAAGGCGCCACGCAGTTCTTCCGCCCGCTCATGTCGAACGACCTCATCTTGGGCGCCGTCGGCATGCTGCAGTTCGACGTGGTCGCCTACCGCCTGAAGGACGAATACGGCGTGGATGCCACGTTCGAGCAGGTGCAGGTCGCCACCGCGCGCTGGATCCGCTGCGACGATGCGAAGAAGCTCGAGGAGTTCCGCGAGAAGAACGCGATGAACCTCGCGATCGACGCCGCCGGCGAGCTCGTCTACCTCGCGCCGACGCGCGTCAACCTGCAGCTCGCGCAGGAGCGAGCGCCGGCGGTCCAGTTCATGGCCACGCGCGAGCACGCGCACGCGGTCCGCATCGACTGAGCATCGGGAAGGCGCCGCCATTCGGTGGCGTACGCTAGGATCGGGGCATGGACGCACCTTCCCCCACACTTCAACCGGTCACCGGCCGCATCCAGCGCCCCGTCGAGGAACTCGCGAACGCGCTGACCCACGGCCTCGGCGCGGTGATCGCCCTCGGGGCCGGCGCGGTCCTGGTCACGCTCACCGCGCAGTCGGGCGACGGCTGGCAGCTGACGAGCGCGATCGTCTTCTCGATCTCGCTGCTCATGCTGTATCTCGCGTCGACGCTCTACCACGCCATCCCGCATCCTGTCGCCAAGGCGCGTCTCAAGGTCTTCGACCACTGCGCCATCTACCTGCTGATCGCCGGCACGTACACGCCGTTCACTCTCGTCGCACTGCGCGGCACCTGGGGCTGGAGCCTGTTCGCGGCGGTCTGGACGCTCGCGGCGATCGGCATCGTCTTCAAGCTCTTCTACACCGGGCGTTTCAAGCGCGCCTCCACGCTGGTCTACGTGCTCATGGGCTGGATCGGCGTCGTCGCGATCGGGCCCCTGCTACGCGCGCTGGACGGAGCCACCCTGTGGTGGCTGCTCGCCGGCGGCCTCGCCTACACGCTGGGTACCGCCTTCTACCTGCGCAGCTCCGCCTTCTCGCACGCGGTCTGGCACCTGTTCTGCATCGCCGGCAGCGTCTGCCACTACGCGGCGGTGCTCAGGGTCGTCCTGCGCTGAGGCGCTCGGCTCGCTCCTCGTACGTCGCCTGGCCCGGCGCGGGATGCCATTCATCGACGAGGTACAGCGGCCGCTGCTTCGATTCCTCGTAAAGGCGCCCCAGGTACTCGCCGATCAGCCCGAGGGCGATGAGCTGCACGCCGCCGAGGAAGAGGATCACCGACATCATGGTCGGCCAGCCGGCGACCGGATCGCCCCAGAGCAGCGCCTTGGCGATGACCCACAGGCCGTAACCGAATGCGACCAGCGCCGTCATCAGGCCGAGGTAGGTCGCCAGCCGCAGCGGCGCGCTCGAGAAGCTGGTGATGCCCTCGAGCGCGAAGTTCCACAGTTTCCAGAAGTTGAACTTCGACCCGCCGGCCAGGCGCGGCTCGCGCTCGTAGGGCACCGCGACGCTGCGATAGCCGACCCAGCCGAACAGGCCCTTCATGAAGCGGTGGCGCTCGCGCAGCTGGCGAAGCGCCGCGAGCGATCGTGGCGAGAGCAGGCGGAAATCGCCGGTGTCGGCCGGAACCGGCGTCTTCGACACCCGCCCCATCACCCGATAGAAGGCATGCGCCGTGGCGCGCTTGAGCCAGCTCTCGCCCGCCCGCGCGATGCGGGTGCCGTGCACGTCGTCGAAGCCGGCGCGCCATTTCTCCACGAGCGCGCCGATCAGCTCTGGCGGATCCTGCCCGTCGGCATCGAGGATCACGGCCGCGCCGTCGGTCACCAGGTCGAGGCCCGCGGTGAGCGCGGCCTCCTTGCCGAAATTGCGCGACAGACGCAAAAGCGACACGCGCGGGTCGCCGCGCGCGATGCGCAGCAGCACCTCCCAGGTGCCGTCCGTGCTGCCGTCGTCGACGTACAGCACGCGCGGCTCGAGCCCCGGCACCGCCTCCATCGCCGCGACGATGCGCGGGTGGAGCATCGGCAGGCTCTCCGCCTCGTTGTAGGCGGCGACCACGGCGGTGAGGCGATCGGCAGTCATGGCGCGATGGTACCCGCCGCGGCTCAGTCGATCCGCTCGAGGTAGCCGCGCCCGCCGATCATCCGCATCTGGCGCTGGATCGCACGAGCGCGCCGCTGCACGTACGGGCCGGGACGCGTGGCGCTGTAGCGCTTCGGGCTCGGCAGCACCGCGGCCAGGCGCGCAGCCTCGGACGCCGACAGACGCGAGGCATCCTTGCGGAAATAACTGCGCGACGCCGCCTGCGCACCGTAAACGCCGTCGCCGAACTCCACGACGTTCGCATAGACCTCGATGATGCGCTGCTTGGGCCACATCGCCTCGATCAGCAGCGTGTACCAGGCTTCGATGCCCTTGCGCACCCAGCTGCGCCCGCTCCACAAAAACAGGTTCTTCGCCAGCTGCTGGCTGATCGTGCTGCCGCCGCGCACCTTGCGCCCGCGCGCGTTGCTGCGCTGCGCCTTCTCGATCGCCTTGAGGTCGAAGCCGAAATGCTCGGCGAAGCGCTGGTCCTCCGCGGCCACGAGCGCCACGGGCAGGTTCGGGCTGATCCGTTCGAGGTCGCGCCAGTCGTAGGCGACACGGAACCTCCAGTCGCCTTCGGCCCAGGCCTCGACTTGGCGGATCGCCATGAAGCTCGAGAACCACGGGTCGACGAAGCGCAGCACGCCCACCTGCAACACGGTGACCAGCGCGAGGATCACCGGCAGCCACAGCAGGCGGCGCAGCCAGCGCCGTCCACGTCCCTTCCGCTCTTGTTTCGCCTTCACCCGGCCCCCATGTCATCGCGCCGCCTTCCCCACGAGGCGGCATTATCCGCCAACGCCTGCCCGCCCCGATCCCATGACCGAAACCTCCGCGCCCGCACGGGACCAGTTGCTTCGCTTCCTCATCCAGCGCGCGGGTGTGCGCGGCGTGCACGTGCGCCTCGACGAGGCCTGGCGACAGATCCGCGAGCGCGAGTCGTATCCCGAGGCCGCCGCGGAGATGCTCGGCCAGGCGTGCGCGGCCGCGGCACTGTTCACAGGCCATGCGAAGGTCGACGGGCGCCTCTCGGTGCAGATGCGCAGCGAAGGCGCGATCCGCACGCTGTTCGCCGAATGCACCGCGGCGGGCACGCTGCGCGGCATCGTGCAACTCGGCGACGAGGACGGGCAGGAGGTCTCGCGCGATCTCGGCGCAGGTGGCATCCTCGCGATCACCATCGAGAACCACGGCGTCGCCGGCGGCGATCCCGTGCGCTACCAGGGGCTCGTCGCGCTCGAGTCCAGTCGGCTCGACGCTGCGTTCGAGGGGTACTTCCGCCAGTCCGAGCAGCTCCCCACCCGCCTGCTCCTCGCCGCCGATGGCGATGCGGCGGCCGGCCTGATGCTGCAGAAGCTGCCCGGCGACGACGGCGACGAGGACGGCTGGAACCGTGTCGGCGCCCTGTTCGATACGCTCGCCGAGCCCGAACTGCTCGCGGCCGATGGCACGACACTCCTGCACCGGCTCTTCCACGAGGACGGGGTCGAGGTCTTTGCCGCGAAGCCGCTCGCCTTCGGCTGCTCCTGCTCTCGGGCCCGGGTCGCCTCGATGCTCGTCGCCCTGGGGCAGGACGAGGCCCGCCTCGCCGCCGAGACCGGCGAAGCCCGGATCCGCTGCGAGTTCTGCGGGCAGACCTACCTCTTCTCGCCCGCGGAAATCGAGCAGCTGTTCGTCGACGCAGCGCGTGAAATGGAGAGCCCGAAAGGCCTGCAGTAAGACCTCTGCAGCCGATTGTTAAATAAACATAAACGGTCTATAGTCGGCCCGTCTTTACGAGATCGGAACTTTTCCGGCCCTGCCCGGTCCCAGTCCCCGACATGCTGCGCTCCCGCTTCCACCGCTTGGCCCTCGCCGCGAGCACCCTGCTCGCGACGTCCGCGCATGCGCAGGTCGCGAAGCCCGAGGCGCTGCCGGTGTGGAACGGCAACGGCAAGCTCGAAGCCGTTCTCCTGATCGAGCCGATGTCCGCGCGCACGTGGCAGTTCGGCAATACGCGCCTCGAGACCGCACTCGGCGTCGATAGCGGCGATACCCTCGGTCTGGTCTGCGATCGCAAGAACGGCGTGGGCAGCGCGATCGGCAACCTCGCCGACAACTGCCTGCTCGCTTCGGTGAATGGTCGCGACGCCCGCCAAGCGAGCGCCGGCGCCAGCATCACGCGGTCCGGCGCGCGGATCGGCTTCGGCGTCGGCAGCGGTCGCGACACCCTGCCCGCATGGCTCGCGCCGAACGGCCGCGCCGGCTCGCGCGTCAACCAGAATGCCCTGACGCTCTTCGGCGAGAAGAACGTGGGCCGCGAGGCCACCATCTCGATCGGCGGCACGATCGCGCGCGCCCGCCTCGTCTCGCCCGAGTCGGTCCCCTCGCTCTCCGATCGCTGGGACGTGAGCACGCTCAACGTCGGTGCGAACGTCGGCCGCTTCGGCGCGAGCATCATCGGCCGCGTCGTCGATTCGCCGCTGCAGCCCGGCAACTGGCAGGGCCTCGGCCTCGGCCTGAGCTGGCGCACGCCGTGGAGCGGCCAGCTGAGCGTCGGCGCGGACAATGTGGTGACGCGCGGCAAGAACCCGTTCGCGCCGAACAACGGCACGAACGAGGACGACACCGTCCCCTACGTGCGCTACCAGCAGGATCTTTGATCCCGCGGTTTTGATCGCCGCCCTGGCTGACGTGTGTGGTTCCGTCGGCTTGGACCTGCCTTGAGTACCTGACCGTCGACGTTCCGCTGTGCGGTGACGTGCCGTGCACGGGATTTGTTGCGATGCAGCACCCCGTGCCAAAAGGAGCAGAGCCTCGGCTCCGTAAGAAGTCGAGCCGACCGTAGCCACGAATGCTGCAATGCAACAGCACGCCAGCGTATGCGGCCGCGGCCCGAAGCGGCTTTAACTTCTGCGTAACAAGCCTCTTCCTCTTTACAAAAAGTTCACCTACGATCGGCCTGTCGCGTCCCGGCCCCATGCCGCGCGGCTCTTTGGGGACCCCATCCGATCGGAGGATTCACGATGTTCCGTACCAACCCCTTGCGCGATGCCGTGTGCTTCGCGCTTGCTTTCGGCGCAGCGGGTGCTGCGTCCGCGCAGACTCCAGTTGCACAGCCCGCCGAGGGCGAAGCCACCACGCTCGACCGCGTGCAGGTCACCGGCTCGCGCATCCGCTCGGTGGATATCGAAACCGCGCAGCCCGTCCTCACGATCTCGCGTCAGGACATCGAGAAGCAGGGCTTCCAGTCGGTCGCCGACATCCTGCAGAACATCAGTGCGACCGGTACGCCGCCGATCAGCCGCGCTGCACCGCTCTCGGCCGGTGAAGCCGCAGGCGGTACGTTCATCAGCCTGCGTAACCTCGGCGCGCAGCGCACCCTGATCCTGGTCAATGGTCGTCGCCTGCCGGCAACCACGAGCGGCCTGGTCGACGTCGCGCAGATCCCGGCCGTCTCGGTCGAGCGCATCGAAGTCCTTAAGGACGGTGCGTCGTCGATCTACGGCTCCGACGCGATCGCGGGCGTGATCAACATCATCACGCGCTCGAACTACGACGGCGCGGCTGCGACCGTGTACTACGGCCAGTACGACGAAGGCGACGGCGCGATCACGCGCGGCGAGTTCATCACCGGCTTCGGCGGTGACAAGGGCTCGGTCACGATGGGCGCCGAGTGGGTCCGCGAAGATCGCGTCGCCTCCTCGGACCGCGACTTCAGCGCCTTCCCGCGCTCGAGCTACCACCCGACCGACAACTGGACGACCGTCGGCCAGTTCGGTGGCTTCGTCACCACGGCGACCACCCCGGTCCCGGGCGTTCCGACCGGCACGCGCGTCGTGCTGCGCGAGGGCGGCAACCCGCGCAATCCGGCTGACTACCGCGCGCAGAACACCAACACCGGTTCCTGCACCGCGGCCGGCGTGACTGCGGCCACGGGCTGCGTTCCGGGCTCGATCGCCGACAAGTCGAACACGAACCTGCAGACCGACCTGCGCACGCCGCTCGAGCGTCGCTCGCTGTTCGTAAACGGCGACCTCGCGATCACCGACAACATCCGCTTCCGTTCGGAAATGCTCTACAACTTCCGCTCGAGCGAGCGCCAGGTTGCCGGCTACCCGATGCAGGCGGCGTCGTTCGCCACGCCGATGTCGGGTGCGAGCTACTTCAACCCGTTCCCCGGCCAGACCATCAGCAACTGGTGGCGCCGTACGTGGGAAGTGCCGCGCGTCACCACCGCGGACCTGACCACCTACCGCTTCGCCGGCGTCTTCGAGGGCAGCTTCGAGCTGTTCGATCGCCCGTTCGACTGGGACGTGAGCTACCAGTACAACAACAGCAAGCTGGTGCAGAGCACGTACGGCAACCTCAACCTCGCCAATACGCGCGCGGCTGTCGGCCCGTCGTTCCTCGACCCGGCCACCGGCCAGGTGCGCTGCGGCACGGCGGCTGCCCCGATCGCGGGCTGCGTGCCGTTCAACCCTTACCTGCCCTTCGGCGTCGTCGGCCAGGGCGGCCTGACGGGCAACACCGCCCTTCAGAACTACCTGTTCCAGGAAGAGCACGCTACGGGTGAGACGACCACGCAGGTCATCGCCGCCAACCTGACGGGCAGCATCGTCGAACTGCCGGCCGGCGACCTCGGCTTCGCGATTGGCGTCGAGAACCGCAAGGAAGACGGCTCGTTCGTCCCCGACGCACTCGCTGTTACCGCAGGCTCGACCAACCTCGCCTCTGGCCCGACGGGCGGCGGCTATGCGGTCGACGAGGTTTACGCCGAGCTTGAGATTCCGATCCTCGCCGACATGCCGTTCGCGCGCGAGCTGACGGTCAACCTCGCGAGCCGCTACTCGGACTTCGACACGTTCGGCGAGACCACGAACAACAAGTTCATGCTGAAGTGGAAGCCGATCGAGTCGCTGCTGCTCCGCGGCACCGTCGCCGACGGGTTCCGCGCGCCGACGATCAATGATCTGTACGGCGGCACGTCCGACACGTTCTCGTTCTACACCGACCCCTGCGACGTGCTTCTGGGTTCGTCCACGGCGGGCACGCCGGTGCGCGCGAACTGCGTCAACGGTGTCGGCGGCCAGAACGCGCTGGGCGCGCTCGGCAATACGTTCCGCCAGCTCGGCCAGGGCTTCGTCCCGGTCGGCTCGCCGAACGCGCAGACGCCCGTCGCGTTCAAGTCGGGTTCCAATCCGACGCTGACGCCGGAAATCTCGAAGTCGCAGACGATCGGCTTCGTGTGGAGCCCCACGTTCCTCTCCGGCTTCAACGTCGCGCTCGACTGGTGGAAGATCCGCATCAAGGACACGATCGTGGCGGACTCCCCGCAGACGATCCTGAACGACTGCTACGTGCAGGGCATCGCCAGCCGCTGCTCGCCGGCGCTGTTCACGCGTGATCCGGCGCTCGGCTACGTCAACTTCCTGTCCTTCGGTGGCCGCAACGCCGGTTACCGCAAGACGGAAGGCTTCGACTTCGACGTCTCCTACCGCTTCAAGACGGAGAACTTCGGCAACTTCACGCTGTCGTCGAACTCGACGTACACCGTCCGCGACATCACGATCTCGACGAACGACCCGCGTTATCCGCTGTCGGCAACGGGCTTCGCGAACTTCTTCCGCGTGCGTTCGAACTCGAACGTGAGCTGGGAGCGTGGTTCCTTCGGCGCCAGCTGGAGCGCGCGTTACTACTCGGGCATGAAGGAAGGCTGCACCTACTTCGTCCCGGGCGTGACCGAAGCGAACCTGGAGTGCAACGAGATCCTGTTCGCTCCGACGGGTGCGCTCACCACCGCGGGTGAGCCGGTCAGCCAGCTGACGCGTCGTCGGGTGGTCGGCTCGAACACGTTCCACGACATTCAGCTCCGCTGGAACGCGCCGTGGAATGCCACCGTCGCCGTCGGCGCCAACAATGCGTTCGATCACAAGGGTCCGGTGATGTATACGCAGCCGAGCGCCAATGTGTCGTACTACGGCGGCTTCGACATCGGTCGCTTCATGTACCTGCGTTACACGCAGAAGTTCTGATAGCTCCGGCTATCCGGCTCTGAAGGCGGCCCCGGTAACGGGGCCGCCTTTTTTGTGAACAGGGACCCACGTTTAACGACCCTTTAATTCCTTCTCCACGCCGGCTACCATCGGGGAGACCTGACCGGCTGAGGGCTCTTGACCGGTGGGGTTCCCATGGGAAATACCAAGAACCACTTGGAGAGAGAGATGACCTTTAAGACCACCAAGCTCCGCGACGCGATCACCTTCGCGTTGGTCGTGGGCGCCACGGCCGCTTTCGGCACGGGCTCCGCCCTCGCCCAGGAGCAGCAGGCGGGTGAGCAGGACGCCGATACGCTCGACACGCTCGTCGTGACGGGTACGCGCATCCAGAGCCAGACCGTCACCTCCGCGACGCCCGTCGCTGAGATCCAGAAGGAAGAGTTCCAGTACTCCGGTGCGACCCGCCCCGAAGACCTGCTGAACCAGTACCCACAGCTGTCGCCGACGTTCGACTCGTTCCAGAACAATGGCGCGACTGGCTACGCGACGGTCGACCTGCGCAACCTCGGCCCGCAGCGCACGCTGACGCTGGTGAACGGTTATCGCCTCCCCGAGGGGTCGGTCACCGGTGCCCGCGACATCTCGATCGTCCCGGCAGCCGCTATCGCTCGCACCGATCTGCTTACCGGTGGTGCCTCGGCGGTCTATGGCTCCGACGCGATCGCAGGCGTCGTTAACTTCATCCTCGACGACGAGTTCGAGGGCGTGTCGATCTCGGCAGGCTACTCGGCGTACCAGCACAAGAACGACAACGAGTACATCCAGGGCCTGCTTCGCGCTAAGGGCTTCAACACGCCGGACGGTGACTCGGGCTTCAGCGGCATCTCCCGCAACATCGATCTCGTGGTCGGCAGCTCGTTCGCAGACGGCCGCGGCCATGCGATGGGCTGGGCTACATGGCGCAAGAACGAAGCGCTTTTCCAGGGGGAGCGCGACTACTCCGCGTGCGCCCTGGCTACCAATGGCCTGTCCTGTGGTGGCTCGAACACCAACGCGGCGGGCAACTTCTACGCGTACCAGCTGGACCCGGCTGATCCGAGCTCGATCAGCTTCGGGACGTCGGCGACGATCAATCCTGACGGCACGTTCTCCGATGCATACGGCGCACCGTACAACTTCGCGCCGATCAACTACTACCAGCGCCCCGACGAGCGTTATACGTTCGGCACCGTGCTGAAGTACGAGATCAACGAGCACTTCCGCCCGTTCGTCGAGGCGATGTACGTCAACAAGCGCAGCTCGATCCAGATCGCCGAGTCTGGTGCGTTCTTCACCGCGCTGCCTGCACTGAGCTGCGCGAACCCGGTGCTCGGTGACTTCTGCGCCGATCTCGGTGCCGACCCGACGCAGCCGATCAACATCTACGTCGCAAAGCGCAACATCGAAGGTGGCCCGCGCCGCACCGACACGGAAACCAACACGTTCCGCATCGTTGCGGGCGTCGAAGGCGACCTCGGCGAAGGCTGGATGTACAACACTTCATTCCTGTATGGCCAGACCAGCCAGGACACGCAAGGCTTCAACGACTTCCTCAACGATCGCATCGTGTCGGGCATCCTCGGCTGCCGCGAACCGACGTTTGACGCGAGCGGCAATAACGATGGCCTGGGCGGTACCGGCACCTTTACGGGCTGCCTGCCGTACAACGTCTTCGTGCCGGGCGGCGTGACGCCTGAGGCGGCTGCCGCGCTGTCGGGCATCAGCTTCAATAAGACCAATACGCAGATCACGGAGTTCAACGCTTTCGTAAGCGGTGACACGGGCGTTGGTTTCCCGTGGGTCGAGGAAGACATCCAGCTTGTCATGGGTGCCGGCTACCGTGAGGAGTCGTATCGCAGCCAGTCCGACCTTGACAGCCAGGAAGGCAACTTCGCTGGTGCAGGTGGCCCCGCACTGCCGCTGAGCGGCAAGATCAGCGTTGCCGAAGTGTTCCTCGAGTCCGCGGTGCCGCTGCTCAAGGACGCGGGCTTCATTAAGGACATGGGCCTCGAGCTTGGCTACCGCCTGTCGGACTACGACCGCTCCGGTCGCGCCCACACGTGGAAGGTCGGTCTGACCAGCGACTTTGGCATGTTCCGCATCCGCACCGGCTTCAACCATGCGATCCGCGCTCCCAACATCGGCGAACTCTTCGCCGGTGACCAGATCGCGCTCTTCGCGGGCGCCGACCCGTGCGCAGGCGCGACGCCGACCGCTACGGCGCAGCAGTGCCTCAACACCGGCGTACCACTGGCTCGCTATGGCCTGGTTCCGGACAACGCTGCGGGCCAGTACAACCAGTTCATCGGTGGCAACCAGAACCTGACGCCAGAGGAAGGCGATACGTTCACGTTCGGTGTCGTGCTGACGCCCATCAAGAACCTGCAGGTGGCGGTCGACTATTTCGACATCACGCTTGAGAACCGCATCGGCACGATCGGCGCCAACACGATCCTCGCCCAGTGTGCGGCGACAGGCGACCCGTTCTTCTGCCAGCGCGTGCGCCGCAACCCGCTGACGTTCGACATCCACCGTGGTCAGGATCTGGCGACGTCGGGCTACGTCGACAACCACACTGTCAATCTCGGCGAGCTGCACTTCCGTGGCATCGACCTCAGTGCCAACTATCGCTGGGACATGCTGGGCGGTCGCTTCTCGACCTTCTTCAACGGTACCTACATGCTTGAGACCGAGTTCGACCTGGTCCCCGGCAATGTGGCGCCGTATGACTGTGCTGGCCTGATCACGGCGAGTTGCCAGCAGAATGAATGGCGTCACATCGCTGGCCTCCGTTACGCGCGTGACTCGTGGACGGTGAATCTGCGTTGGCGCTACTTCGACGAGCTCGAGTATCGCAATGAGACGACCGGTGCGCCGCTTGTCGCCGACCGCCTGACCTGTGCCGTCGGCACGCCGGTTCCGTCCGGCGCGCCCTGCCGCGGTTCAGGGGGTGTCTCTGCCCAGAACTACATCGACCTCTCGGGCTCGATCTTCCTGGGCGAGACCGCGGAAGTTACCCTGGGCGTCAACAACATCGCCGACAAGGAGCCGCCGATGATCGGTGGCGCCCTGGCTCCGACCAACGGCAACGCGCCGGGTGGTTACGACCAGGCGGGCCGCTACTTCTTCGGTAGCGTCACCTTCCGCTTCTAAGTCGTCGCTGTCGCAGTACCGGAGCGGCGGGCCTCGTGCCCGCCGCTCTTTTTTTGGGTGGCCGATGGCTTCACTCCTACAATGGCGCTCCAAGCGCATGCGTGTTCCCCGGAGCTTCGATGTCCCGCCCCGCCCCCATCCACGATCTTTCGCCGGCTGCCCGACAGGCGGTCATGGCCGCTCTCGCGCTCCTGCAGCAGCAACAGTTCGAGGACGCCGCGGAGCTGCATCGGCGTGTTTCGGCCGACTTCCCGTCGCATCCCGAAGTGCGCTTTCTGGAAGCGGAGCTTGCAGTGGCTGCAGGCGACACCTCGCGTGCGGTCGCGGCCATCGATGCAGCGGCGGAGGCAGCGCCCGGATCCCTACCGCTGTACCTGCGCCAGGCGGACATCCTCGCGAACGCGCGCCAGCGTCGACGCGCGATCGAAGCCGCCGAGCGCGCGTATGCACTGGCCGGCGGCAACCGGCAGGCGCTCTGGGCGATCGGCCGCATTCACTCGCGCTGCGGGGATCCGCTGACGGCGAGCACGCGTTTCCGTGAGGCCGCGAGGTCGATCGACGACCCTGCCCTGCTCTACGACCTCGGCACGTCGCTGTTCTTCTCGGGAAACGCCGATGCAGCCGAGGCCACGTTCGACGAACTCCTTGCGCGCGCGCCTCGGCGCGGGCATGCCGCGTACATCCGCGCGACCGCGCGTCGCCAGACGCCTGAACGCAATCATGTCGATGCGCTCCGGCAGGCGCTCACCCGCAACGACCTGTCCGAAGACAACCGCGCGTCCTACTTCTACGCACTGGCGAAGGAACTCGAGGACCTCGGCGAGCACGATGCATCGTTCGGGGCACTGACCGAAGGCGCGCGCCTGAAGCGCGCCACCCTGTCGCATGACCCGGCCGCGGAACGCGCGTCCATCGCGGCGATCTCGGAGACCTTCACGGCGGACGCGCTCGGCGCCATTGCACCGGGCGATGAGGGCGAGGGCGCGATCTTCATCGTCGGCATGCCGCGCACGGGAACCACCCTGCTCGAGTACCTGCTCGCGCGCCATGCGGGCGTCGCCTCGGCGGGCGAGCTGCCCGATTTCGGCCAGCTGCTGGGTACTGCGGCGGGCGAGGTCCTCGCGACTGCCCCGGAGCTCACGCCCGCGCAGGCGGCGCTGCGCATCGATTACGCGTCGCTCGGGCGCGACTACATGGACACCGCGCGACAAGCCGCGGCCGGTGCGCCGCGGTTCGTCGACAAGATGCCGATCAACTACATGTACTGCGGGATGATCGCGAAGGCATTGCCGAAGGCGAAAATCCTGCATCTCGTTCGCGACCCGATGGACACGTGCTACGCGGTCTACAAGGCGATGTTCGCGAATGCGTATCCGTTCTCCTACGACCAGGACGAACTCGCCGAGTACTACCTCGTCTACCGCTCGCTCATGCAGCACTGGCATGCGGCAATGCCCGGTACGGTCCTCGATGTGCACTACGAGGACCTGGTGGGCGATCCGGATCGCGAGCTGCAGCGCGTGATGGACTGGTGCGATCTGGATCGCGTTGCGGCGGTGGACGAGTCGGCGCTGAGCCGCGCGTCGATGACCGCGAGCGCGACGCAGGTCCGCGAGCCCGTGCATACGGGCTCGGTCGGAAAATGGTCGCTGCACGCCGAAGGGCTCGCTCCGATCCGGCGGCGCCTCGAAGCGGCAGGTATCGCGATCGGATGACCCCTTCCCCGTAGGCCTGGCGTACGGCGTCGGCCTTAGGGCTCGGCGTGGAACTCGCGCGCAGCGGCCGAGAGCGTCTTCATCATCTCGCGCTCGTCCGCCGAGAGCAGCGGGTTCCAGATATCGAAGATCAGTACGACGCGCAGCTCGTCGCTGTCATTGCGTGCTTCGTGCTCGATGGAGTCGTCGAAGATCAGTACCTCGCCGACCTTCCACTCGCGCCGCTCGAACCCGACGCGGTAGCTGCACCGCGGCGGCACCACCAGCGGCAGGTGGACGACGAGGCGTGCGTTCGTCTCGCCGTGATGCGGCGGGATGTGCGTCTTGGGGGCGAGCGCGGAGAACATGGCGTTCGGGCAGAGACCGCCGATGTCGGCCATGCCGACGGCCTCGAGCGCTGCCGTCGTCACCGGGCATTCGGCCTGCGCCTCCGCGATCGGCGAGCCGTCGCGCCAGAGGAAATAGCTGCTCCAGCGACGCGAGTGATTGAGCTCAGTCCATTGGTTCACAGGCGCACCCGCGGGATACGCGACGTAGGGCTGGAACTGTTCCGCCTGGCGGGCCAGGACGCCTTCGAGTTCGGTCCGGATCGCTGCGGTCTGCGCTTCGAGCGCCTCCACCCATGGGAAATCACGACGATCGAAGAACGGGATCGCGGGCAGGCGCGGCACGTGCAGGCGAACGCACTCGGCGTGGTACGGGCGCGACTGGCCGCTGAGGATCGACGCCGCCTCCCGCCAGCGCTCCCCTTCGAACGCCCCCAGCCCGGCGAGACGCACGCCCATGCGCTCGGCGAGGAAGGCCGAGAGCGCACGGCCGTGCTGCGTGGCGACTTCGCGTGCATGCGCGAGTTGAGCGCGCAACGGCTGCGGCCATGCCGGCTCGGGCGGCGCGGCCTTTAGCGCATTGGAGTAGGCCGCCGCCGCCGCACGGATGCGCCCACGGCGCTCGAGGCAATCGCCACGGGCAAGCAGGGCCGGCAGAAAATAGGGTTCGGCGACCAAGGCGTCTTCGATCGCCTTCAGCTCGCCCTCCCCATCACCGAGCTGGCGTCGAACGACTGCCAGCGACATCGCGATCGTCGGATCCCGGGGGGCGCCGCGCCTCGCCGCCTCGAGATGCGCGCGGGCGGCATCGAGCTCGCCCCGCCGGAACGCCTGGGCGCCGAGCCCCTGACGGGCGGACGGGTGCTCCGGCGCGATCTCGATCACGCGCATCCACAGGCGCTCGGCCTCGGTCCATTGGCCGCGCTGGACCGCGGTCGACGCGGCCTGCAGCAGGGGGGCGATATTGGTCACGTCGGATCTCGGAAACGGAAGATGGGGCGCGCGGTCAGGGATAGGGCGCCGGCGTCATGTCGAAGGCGATGGTGAGCCGCGCGACATCGTCATGGAATGGACGGGTGCCATGCCAGAGGTAGGACGGGAACAAGACCAGTCGCCCCTCGGCAGGGCGCACGATGCGGCGCGGCGGCAGGGTCAGGCCGAGCTCCGCCGGAGGCTCTCCGAAGCCGATGCAGCCGGCTTCGCCCGGCGTGGTGGCGTCCCGGACCGAGGGCGGCAACGCGACGTAGTAGGCGGAGCTGATCCAGCCCTCGGGATGGATGTGATTGGCATGCATTCCGGACGACCGGAGGCGGACGGACCAGGAGCCACCGACCGTCACGCGCCGGGTGTTGCGCGCGAGGAACGGATGCGCCGGGTCGCCGGGAAGCCCACCGAGCCAGCGCTCCACGGCACCGACCAGATGGTCGCGCGCCGCCGCCAGAACGGGATCGCGGCGCTGCAACAGCCGCCCCGCGGTCTGGGTCCCGCCGCGCACGCTCTGCTGCCGGGGTTCGCGATGCGCACGGTGGAGTGACTCAAGCTTGACGCGCAGGCCATCCCGCATGTCGGGCAAACCGATGTCTAGCACGGCGACCAGGCGCTCCCAGTCGCACAGCCACGCTTCACGCGGATCGCCGAGAAGGCGCCAGGCCGTCGCGAGGTAGGCCCAGGCTTCCTGGTTGTGGGGAGCCACCTGCGTGCATCGGGTGACCACGCTCGCGGCGCCCGGCGCATCGCCGGTGCGCAGCAGGTGACGCGCGTACGCGTTCAATAGCGTAGGCCGCGCGGCGCCCCAGCCGGCATGGAGCGAGCGGTAGAGGGGCGCCGCGTCATGGTGCCGCCCTGCGGCGTCGAGTGCGTCGGCTTCGAGGTGGACGAGTGCGGGGTCGTCGACGTTGCTGCGCAGCGCGCGTACCTCGTCGACCGCCTCCGGGGCGCGACCTGCGGCGATCAGCCAACGCGCGAGCGCCGCACGCAGCTCCCCGTTTGCGGGCTGCGCGCGCGCCGCGGCGCGGAAGCCATCGAGGGCGGCGTCGCCCGGGAGGTGCTCCCAGGCAAGGTGCGCGAGGGTGACGTGACCGGGCACGAAGGCCGGATAGCACTGCACCGTCTGCGTCGCCATCCGGAGCGCGCCCTCGACGTCCCCCGTGTCGAGAAGCGCGCCGGCCCAGGCGTCGTAGAGCTCGGCGCCGCCGTGGCCGGCCTCGTGCACCCGGCGGAACACCGCGAGGGCCTCGTCGGGCCGCCCTGCGCGACGCAGGACCGCGCCCAGATTGATCCAGGCGGTCCATTGCGCCGGATCACGTTGCACGCAGGTGCGGAACGCATGTTCCGCCGCTTCGAGACGCTCCGCTTCCCGGCAGGCGTTGCCGAGGAGATGCCAGGCGCGCGCCGCTGTGCCGTCGAGTTCCACGGCGCGTTCGAGCGCCTCGATCGCGCGCAGCGGCTGGCCCGCGCGCAGCGCCGTATGCCCGAGGTCGATCCATGCGGCGGCATCGCGCGGCGCGAGGCGCGTGCGCTGCTCGAGGCATTCCAGTGCCTTTGCGAAGTGCCCGCGCCGGCGTGCGTGCACCGCGAAGTTGGCGAGAATGCTTGGCTCGTGCGGAGCGAGCTGCCGTGCCCGCACGAAGGCGGCGTCCGCCGCGGCATGGGCACCGGTCGATGCGAGCGCGAGTGCGTGCGCATGATGCGCCTGGGCCCACGTGGGCAGGCCACGCACCAGGTCCGTCGCCAGGCGCAGGGCCGATTCGTTGGCGCCCGCGCGCAGCAGCGCGAAGATCTGCTCGACGGCGTGGACCGCGGCCGGAGGCGGCTGTGCGTCGCCCACGTGCCTGCCCCGTGCGCGCTACCTCAGCGGGTGCGGCGCGCGCGTAGCGCGATGCCGCCCTGCGTGACGAGCATGAACGTGCCGAGCGCCGCCTCGCGGACGACAACGCGGTGCCCGCTGCGGATGTCCCCGCGCGACGTGTTCTCCGTCAGGAGCCACGTCTGCCCGTTGTCGAGCGTGACGACGCGCTTGCCCTCCGCGGTCGTCGACACCCGCACGACGCCCGCCTCGATCCGGCCCGGTGCGAGCTCGCGCATCCGCGCCGGATCCTTCTCGCGCAGCTGCTCGCGATTGAGGCCGAAGTCGCGCAGGGCCTGCGCACGCTGGGCTTCCACATCCACGACCTGCCCCGCCGCGCCGGCGACCGGCGGAAATGCACGGTCGTAGCAGGCCAGACGCTCGCCGGCATCGCGGACGTCCGCGCAGGGATGGCCCGCGGCGCTGGCGAAGCCGGCGGACGACAGGGCGAGGAAGGTCAGCAGGATCTGGATACGGCTCATCGCGACGGCGGCCTCGGCGGCGCCCGGCGCACGGCGCGGACGCATGGGTTTGGCGGGATGCGTCCCTATACTAGGGCAAGCCTTGCGGGAGTGAAGCGATTTGAGCGCCACAGACTGGGAAACCGTGCATCGCGGAGGCGCGATCGCGACGTGCCCGACCGCCGCCGACGGCGGCTACGACCTCGAGGTGCGCGACGCCTGGGTCCAGTTCTTCTCGACGCTCCCGGACGGTGCCCGCGTGCTCGACGTGGGCACCGGCAACGGCGCCGTCGCGCTCATCGCACGCGAGACCGCGGCATCGCTCGGCGTGTCCTGGGAGATCCATGGCAGCGATTTGGCGACGACCGATCCGGTCCGCGTGGTGCCCGACGGCGCCCGTCGCCTCGCCGGCATCACGTTCCACCCGGGTACCGCCACCGAGCGCCTGCCCTTCGACGACGGCGCGTTCGATGCCGTGTCGGGCCAGTACGCACTCGAATACAGCGATGTGCGCCGTGCGCTCGCCGAGGTGCACCGCGTGCTCCGCGCGGGCGGCGATGCGCAGTTCGTCATCCACCACGCCGGCTCGGTCCTTGCGCGAAGCGCTCGGGTGTCCGTGCGCGAAGGAGAACTCGTCTTCAACGAGACGAAGATCTTCCGCCGCCTGCAGCGCCTGGTCGCCATGGAGCAGATCGTGCCGCAGACCACCCAGTCCGTCGCCGACGAGCTGCGCGAGGCGATCCGCACGGTCCGCGCGGCGCGCGAAGTCGCGTTGCAGGCCGGTGGCGGCCGCGTGCTCGGCGTCGCGCTCGACAGCGTCCAGAAGCTGCTGGAAGCTCGCAAGCAGGTGAATGCGCAGGCGGTGGCGCTCGACGTCGACCGCGCCGAGCGGTCCCTGCGCGAGTCGGTCGCCCGCATGCGTGACCTGCTCGACCACTCGCTCACCGAGGCGCAGATGGACACGCTGCAGCAGCAGGCCGCCGATGCCGGTTTCAGCCTGATCGAGCGCCTGCCGCTGCATCACGCGGGAACCAGCCTCGTCGGCTGGCAGCTGGTCATGCACCGCGCCTGAGCATGAACACGGAAGCCGATCGCCTGTTCGCGCAGGCGTCCCAGTTGCAGCGCCAGGGCGCGCGTGCCGCCGCGATCGACGCGTTCCGCCGCGGGCTCGAGCTGCGGCCCGCGGACGCCGAGCGCTGGTACGAGTTCGGCTACCTCCTGAAAGCCGACGGTCGCTACGACGACGCCCTCGCGGCGTACGGCGAGGCGCTCGCGCGTGGCGTGTCACGGGCCGAGGAGGTGCACGTCAACCGCGGCGTCATCTATTCGGACCACCTGCGGCGCGACGACGATGCCGCGCGTGAGCTCGACGCGGCGATCGCGCTGAATCCCGACTACCTGCCCGCCCTGCTCAACCTGGGCAACCTGCACGAGGAGCAGGGCCGGCGCGACGAGGCGCTCGCGATCTACGCGCGCGCGATCGCCGTCGGCGAAGCGGGTCGCGGCGGGCGCGATGCCGAGCTGCAGTACGAGGCGCTCGCCCGCAGCGCGCGGCTCGCACCGCCCGCGGGCGTCGACGATCCCGTCATCGCGCGCCTGCAGGCCGCGGCTGCGGCGCCCACCAGCATCCTTGTCCGCGCGAACGTGCTGTTCGCACTCGGGCAGACGTTCGAAAAGCTCGGCGCGCACGACGCGGCCTTCGATGCGTTCGCACGTGCGAACCGCTGGCTCGTCCGCGAGCACGGTCGGCGCTACGACCGGCCTCGCATGGAAGCCACGATGGCCGCGATGCGCGAGGCCTTCGCGACGCCGGCGCAGGCGGATGCGGCGCCCACTTCGCCGGAGCCGCTCTTCGTCCTCGGTATGTGGCGATCGGGCTCCACGCTGATCGAGCAGGTGCTCGGCTCGCATCCCCAGGTGACGGCGGGCGGCGAGCTCGACTTCCTGCCGCGGCTGGCCGTCGAGCGGCTCGCGCCGTTCCCGCAGTCGATGGCGTCGCCCGACCCCGTGCGGGACGCCGAGCTCGCGAAGGACTACCGCGCGCACCTGCTGCGTCTGTTCCCCGACGCCGCGGGCGATCGCTACATCACCGACAAGCGGCCCGACAATTTCATGCTGGTCGGGCTCATCAAGCGGATGTTCCCGCGCGCGAGGATCGTCCACACGATCCGCCACCCGGTCGACAACGGCCTGTCGGTCTTCATGCAGCACCTGCACCTGCAGGTGGCAGGCTATTCGGCGGATCTTGCCGACATCGGCCACTACTACGGGCAGTACCGTGCGCTGATGGCGCACTGGAAGGCGCTGTACCCCGAAGACATCCTCGACTTCGAGTACGACGCCTTCGTCGCCGACCCGCGCCCCCATCTGGCGCGATTGCTCGAGTTCCTCGGCCTACCGTGGGACGAGCGCTGCCTGTCGTTCCACGAGCTCGGCAACACGGTCAAGACGGCGAGTTACTGGCAGGTGCGCCAGCCGCTCAATACGAGCGCGTCGGGTCGCTGGAAGCGCTACGAGCGTCACCTGGCGCCGCTGGTCCGCGAGCTGCGCGCCGCGGGTATCGAGGTCGACGACACGGTGCGCGATCGCGACGTCTGAGCCGCGGCCGCCTACGCTCGCTGCGCGCTGGGCTATTAGCCTCGCATCTCCCCTAGCGGAGGCCTGTCATGCATCGCGGATCCTGCTTATGCGGTGCCGTGCGCTTCGAGATCCGCGGCGAGCTCGCGCCGCCCGACGCCTGCCATTGCTCGCAGTGCCGCAGGGCCTCGGGCCATGTCTGGGCCTCGACCGACGTCGCCGAGCACGACCTGCACGTCGAGGGCGATGACCGCCTGACCTGGTATGCCTCGTCCGAGAAGGTGCGCCGCGGATTCTGCTCGACCTGCGGCTCCGCCCTGTTCTGGAAACCCCTGGGGCAGGGCAGGATTGCGGTGGCGATGGGCGCGCTGGAGGCGCCGACCCGTACGCACCTCGCCATGCACATCTTCGTCGCCGACAAGGGCGACTACTACGCGATCGCCGACGACGCGCCACAGCGGCCCTGATCGGACGGCGACGGCGACCCGGGCGCCCACGATGAGCCCGCGTGCCGGCCCACGGGCCGAGCGCCAGCGGATGTGGACCCCAACTGCGGGCGATGCCCTGTCCGGGCATCGCGAGTTCCCCGACGCCGACGGCGCGGCTTCAAACGAAACGGCGGCCCGCAGGCCACCGTTTCGCCGAGGTGCAGCGCGGATCAGCGCAGCTGCTGCGCGATCCGCTGCTGCTCGTCATGCAGCGCCTGCGGCATGCGCGGGCCGTACTCGCGCAGGTAGTCGCCGATCGATTCGAACTCGGCGCTCCAGCCGGCACGGTCGAAGCCGAACAGCTTCTCGCGGGCTTCGTCGGAGAGCGTCACGCCGTCGAGGTCGAGATCGACCTCGCGCGGCAGCGCGCCGATCGGTGTCTCCACCGCATCGGCCCGCCCTTCGACGCGCTTGATCATCCACTCGAGCACGCGCAGGTTGTCGCCGAAGCCCGGCCACAGGAACTTGCCGCCGTCGCCCTTGCGGAACCAGTTGACGTGGAAGATCTTCGGCAGCCTGTTGGCGCCTTCGTCGAACGACAGCCAGTGCGCGAAGTAGTCGGCGAAGTTGTAGCCACAGAAGGGCTTCATCGCCATGGGATCGCGGCGCATCACGCCGACCGCGCCCGTCGCGGCGGCGGTGGTCTCCGAACCCATCGCCGCACCGACGAGCACGCCATGCGTCCAGTCGCGGGCTTCGAACACAAGCGGGACCAGCGAGGCGCGGCGGCCGCCGAAGACGATCGCGGAGATCGGCACGCCCTGCGGGTCCTCGGCCTTCTCGCTGTAGCTCGGGCACTGCTTGGCCGAGACGGTGAAGCGCGCATTCGGATGCGCGGCGGGACCGCCGTTGCAATTGTAGTCATTTCCGCGCCAGTCAAAGACGGGCTGGCCTTCGTCGAGACCCTCCCACCACGGCTGGCCGTCGGCGGTCAGTCCGACGTTGGTGAAGATGGTGTTCCTGCGGATCGTCTCGAGCGCATTCGGGTTCGATCCGGCCGACGTGCCCGGCGCGACGCCGAAGAAGCCCGCCTCCGGATTGATCGCGTACAGGCGGCCGTCCGGGCCCGGGCGCATCCAGCAGATGTCGTCACCGATCGTCCAGACCTTCCAGCCCTTCTCGCGGTAACCCTCGGGCGGGATCAGCATGGCGAGGTTGGTCTTGCCGCAGGCCGACGGGAACGCGGCGGCGATGTAGTGCGTCTCGCCCTGCGGATTCTCGATGCCGAGGATCAGCATGTGCTCGGCGAGCCAGCCCTCGGTGCGCGCCTGGTGCGAGGCGATGCGCAGCGCATGGCACTTCTTGCCGAGCAGCGCGTTGCCGCCGTAGCCCGAGCCGTACGACTTGATCGTCAGCTCTTCGGGGAAATGCATGATGAAGCGGCGGTTCGGGTCGAGTTCGCCCGTCGAGTGCAGGCCGCGGACGAAGGTGCCCTCGCGCTCGATGCGCGCCAGCGCCGGCGCGCCCATGCGCGTCATCATGCGCATGTTGGCGACGACGTACGGGCTGTCGGTGATCTCCACGCCGCAACGCGAGATCGGCGAGTCGATCGGCCCCATGCAGTAGGGGATGACGTACATCGTCCGCCCTTCCATGCAGCCGTCGAACAGCGCGTCCATCTGCGCATGGCCGTCGGCCGGCGCCATCCAGTGGTTGTTCGGGCCGGCGTCGTCCTGGCTGGACGTGCAGACGAAGGTCAGGTGCTCGACGCGCGCGACATCGTCCGGATGCGAGCGGTGCAGCCAGCTGCCCGGGTTCGTCTGCTCGTTGAGGCGGATCAGCGTGCCGTCGGCCTCCATCTGCGCGATGAGCGCGGCGTTCTCGGCATCCGAGCCGTCGCACCAGTGGATCGCGTCCGGGCGCGTGAGCGCGGCGACGCCGGCGACCCACTGCGCGAGGCTCTGGAGGGAGGTCCCTGTCGCGGCTCCCGGTTTCGGCGGGTGGGCGACATCCTGTACGAGGGCGTTCATCGTGGACCTCCGGTCGGTACTTGAGAAAGGAGCAGCCGATCCCTCAGGGAATCAGCGTGGCCATCATGTGTTCCACATAGGCCTCGAATTCGTCGTGCTGCAGGCGGGTCTGGTTGAGCTGCAGGTTGAGCTGCAGGAAACCCACGTAGGCGGCATACGCCAGGCGCGCGCGGTGCAGCGCGTCGGTCGGTGCCAGCCCGGCCTGCCGGAAGGACGCGGCGAGCCATTCCAGGCGCCGCTGGGAGACGCGCCCGATGACCGGGGCGACGATCGGATGATCGAGCGCCTTGAGCAGCGCCGAATAGATGATGTGCGAGGTGACCTCGTGCGCGACGAGGTTGAACAGCTCGCGCAGGCGCTGGCGCGGGTCGGCGATCTCCTCGAGCTGGCCGAAGATCGCCTCCTGCTCGGTCTTTTCCCAGCGCTCCAGCGCGGCGACCAGCAGCGACTCCCGCGACGGAAAGTGCCAGTAGAACGACCCCTTGGTGACGCCTAGGCGCCGTGCAAGCGGCTCGACCGCCACCGCCGCCACGCCCTGCTCCGCGATCAGGTCCAGCGCCGCCTGCGCCCAGTCGTCGGCGCTGAGGCGCCCGGTTCGGTCGGACTTCGCGGGCGTGTCGGTCGTCATGTGATCAGTTTAACCGTACGGGGGCGGCCGGGACAGTATGTATTCAGGAATTCGCGCTTCCGGCCGCTTTCCATCGATTGACAGGGGCCGATCGACGTTACCATACTCGCCCGTATGTCAGGCGTTTCATGCTGCCGTTTGAATCGCCCGGCTGACACGACCCCGAGACCGTATGACCTGCGCGGACGCACCGTCCGCTGGAGCGCTCCATGAGCATCGCCGCACCGTTCCTCGTCCTGCTGATCCTCGGCGGCGTGGCCGCCTACCACCGCCTGCGCCTCGCGCCGTGGGTGGCGCTCTCGGCCGCCGGCCTCGTCGCCTGCTGGCTGTTGGGGGCCGATCGCACCGCGACGACCGTCGCAGCGGTCGCCCTCGGCGTCGTGGCCATCCCGCTGCTGATCCCGCCACTGCGGCAGGCGCTGTTCACCGGTCCGCTCTTCGGCTTCTACAAGAAGATCCTGCCGCCCCTCTCGGAGACCGAGCGCGTCGCGCTCGAAGCCGGCACGGTGGGCTGGGAAGGCCAGCTGTTCTCGGGCAAGCCCGACTGGAACGTGCTGCTCTCGCAGCCCAAGCCGACGCTCCGCGAGGACGAGCAGGCCTTCCTGGACGGCCCGGTCGAGGAGCTCTGCCGGATGGTCAACGACTGGGAGATCACCCACGTCCATGCCGACCTGCAGCCCGAGCTCTGGGACTACATCAAGAAGAACAAGTTCTTCGGGATGATCGTGCCGAAGGAGTACGGCGGCCTCGGCTTCACCGCGCTCGGCAACCACAAGGTGATCGAGAAGCTGGCGTCGATCTCCTCGGTGGTGAGCTCGACGGTGGGCGTGCCCAACTCGCTGGGCCCGGCCGAGCTGCTGATGCACTACGGCACGCAGGAGCAGAAGGACTATTACCTGCCGCGCTTGGCCGACGGCCGCGAGGTCCCCTGCTTCGGACTCACCGGCCCGTGGGCGGGCTCGGACGCGACGTCCATCCCCGACTTCGGCATCGTCACGATGGGCGACTGGAACGGCGCGCGCGTGGTCGGCGTCAAGCTCACCTTCGACAAGCGCTACATCACGCTCGCGCCGGTGGCGACGCTGATCGGCCTCGCCTTCCGCATGTACGACCCGGACAGGCTCTTGGGCGAGAAGGAGGACATCGGCATCACGCTCGCGCTGCTGCCGCGCGACACGCCGGGCGTCGACATCGGCCGCCGCGCGATGCCGCTCAACTCGACGTTCCAGAACGGGCCGATCAAGGGCCGCGAGGTCTTCATCCCGCTCAGCCAGCTCATCGGCGGCGAGGCCTATGCGGGCAAGGGCTGGCAGATGCTGGTGGAATGCCTGTCGATCGGCCGCTCGATCACCCTGCCCTCCACCGCCTCGGGCGGCTCTCGCATCGGCGCGCTGGTGACGGGCGCCTACTCGCGCATCCGCAAGCAGTTCGGCCTGTCGGTCGGCCGCTTCGAGGGCGTGGAGGAAGCGCTCGCCCGCATCGGCGGCAATGCCTACACGATCACCGCGCTCGCCGAGGCCTCGGCCGCGGCGGTGGCGCGCGGCGAGCTGCCGGCGGTGCCGTCGACGATCTCCAAGTACCACTGCACCGAGATGGGCCGCGAGCTCATCCAGGACGCCATGGACATCCACGGCGGCAAGGGCATCATCCTCGGCCCGCGCAACTACCTCGGCCGTGCATGGCAGGCCTCGCCGATCTCGATCACCGTCGAAGGCGCGAACATCATGACGCGCTCGCTGATGATCTTCGGCCAGGGCGCGATCCTCTGCCATCCGTGGGTGCTCGCGGAGATGAAGGCTGCGAACAACCCCGACCGCGCGGCTGGTCTGCGCCAGTTCGATGGCGCGCTGTTCGGCCACATCGGCTTCGCGATCTCGAATGCGTTCCGCTCGTTCTGGTACGGCCTGACCGGTGCGACGATCGGCAGCGCGCCGGGCGATGCCTACACCAAGCGTTACTACCGCAAGCTCAATCGCTACTCGGCGGTGCTGGCGCTGCTGGCGGACACGTCGATGCTGCTGCTCGGCGGCAAGCTCAAGTTCAAGGAGTCGCTGTCGGGACGCCTGGGCGACGTGCTGAGCCAGCTCTACATCGCCAGCGCGATGCTCAAGCGCTACGAGGACCAGGGCCGCCCGGTGGCCGACCAGCCGCTGCTCGCGTGGTCTTTCCACAATGCGATGCACAAGCTCGAGCTTGCACTGTCGGCCGCGCTTCGCAACTTCCCGGTGCGCCCGGTGGGCTGGCTGCTGTGGGCGTTGGTGTTCCCGCTCGGCCGTCGCGCGGTCGCCCCGAGCGATCGCCTGAGCCACAAGGTCGCGTCGATCCTGATGACGCCGAACGAGGCCCGCGACCGCCTCGGCCACGGTGCCTTCCTCGCGCCGACCGAGAACCACCCCGCGGGCCGCATCAACAGCTACCTCGCCGCCGTCATCGCCGCCGAGCCGGTGGAGCGCAAGTTCCAGAAGGCGATCAAGGCCGCCGAGTTCGGCACGCTCGACTACGCGGGCCAGCTGTCGCTCGCGGTCGAGCGCGGCCTGATCACCGCCGACGAGCGTCGCCAGCTGGAGGAGCTGCGCCGCATCACGATCGACACGATCGCCGTCGACGACTTCGATCCCGAGGAGCTGCGCTCGGCGGGCTACGCGAAGCTCGTCGAGAGCCCGGCGCCGCGCGCCGCGGCCTGATCGCCACCTCGTCACCACGCGACGGCGGGCTCCGGCCCGCCGTCGTCGTATCCGGAGACCGGACATGCACCTGCTCGACCTGCACGCGCGCCTGACGCGCCTGCCCCTCGGCCGCGCGCTGTTCTCGCGCGCCATCTGCTGGAAGGCGCCCTACTTCGCGAGCATCGCACCGCGCATCGATGCACTCGCACCGGGGCACTGTGTCGTCTCGTTCGCGCACCGGCGTCGCGTGACGAATCACATCGGCACCGTGCATGCGATCGCGCTGTGCAATGCGGCCGAGCTGGCGGCGGGCCTTGCGACCGAGGCCAGCGTGCCGGCGTCGATGCGATGGATCCCCAAGGGCATGCAGGTGGTCTACCTGCACAAGGCGGTGGGCCGAATGACGGCGACCGCACGCGTCGCCGCCGCGCTCGATGCCGGTGACGCGCGCGAAGTGCCGGTCGAGGTCGAGATCAGCGACCCCCGGGGCACGCCGGTGTTCCGTGCGACGGTCGCGATGTGGATCTCGCCGCGCCCTGCCCGGTGATGCCTAGCGCGCAGCGCGCAGCGTGAGCTGCGAGATCTCCGGCGGCACGCCGATGCGCACCGGCAGGATGCTCGTGCCGATGCCGGGCGAGACGAACAGGTTCCGCCCGCCGTCGACATAGTGGCCGACGACGTAGCGCCCCTCCTCGCCCTTGCCCCACATCGCCGGCTGGCCGACGCCCGGCAGCGAGATCTGCCCGCCATGCGTATGGCCCGCGAGCATGAGCACGCCGCGCGGCGGCAGGCGTGGGAACAGCGCGGGGTTGTGGGTGATCGCGATCGCGGGGTCGCCGCCCGTCACCGTCGAGAAGGCCTTGCCGACGTCGTGCGGCGTCTCCCAGAGGTCACCGATGCCCACGATCCACAGCGGGCAGCCACCGAGGCGCACGTGGCGTGCCTCGTCCTCGAGCATCACCACGCCCGCCGCCTCGAACGTGCGACGGATGTGCGCGCCGTTTTTCCACCAGTCGTGGTTGCCGAGCACCGCGTACACCGGCTTGCGCGCGGTCAGCCGCCGCAGGCGCTCGGCGATCGGCTCCGGCCCGACGTAGGTGCCGAGAAGCACGCTCAGGATCACGTAGTCGCCGGTCATCACCACCGCCTCGGCATCGCTGGCGACCAGGCGGTCGACGATGCGATCGAGGTTGCGGAGCCCGTTGTGCGGCGAGCCGGTGTGGACGTCCGTGATGTGGTCGATGCGCAGGCCGTCGCAGGCGGCCGGCCAGCGCGGCAGCGCGATCTCGTGCGGACGCTCGACGAGCCGCGTGGGCTCCCACGCGAGCCCGTACACCGCGAGCGCGCAACCGGCCCCGATCCACAGCATGAGCGTGCGTCGCAGCCAGGGCCGGCGTCGCAGGACGTCGACGAAGCGCCTCATGCGTTGCGCATTCGCTCGCCACCGGACCGCGACAGGCGCCAGCCGATACCGGCCGCGAGGGCCGCGACCCCGGCACCCAGCGCCGCGAACCCGGCGACGCCGACGCCCGCCGCGCGTCCTGCATTCATCAGCACTGCGACCACCAGATCACCGAAGCGCCAGACGGCCGTGTCGACCGCGTTCTGGCCCTTGTAGCGCTCGTTGCGCGCGACCTGCGTGAACAGCGCATGGCGCGCGGGCTCGGCCATGCCGTAGGCGAGCGCGCGGCTCACGATCGTCGCGATCGCGACCGCCGGCATCCCGGCGAGCACCGCGGCATACGGATCAGCGGCGACCACCACGACCCCGAGCGCCAGCATCGCGATCGAGGCCCAGACGATCAGGATGCGGCCGGGACCGAGCAGCGGCAGCAGCCACCAGGTGATCAGCGCCTGCAGGCCGATGATGATGCCATTGGTGTAGAGGTCGACCGTCGCGAAGAAGGCGGTGCGCGCGGCCTCGTCGGCGAAGGTCGCACGCGCATAGTCGGCGAGCAGCGCGTAGTTCACGCCGCCGATGCCGTCGGACAGGATGAGCAGGATCGCCATGTAGCGCATGAAGGGCGTGGCGATGATCTGCTTGAGGCCGTCGAACATCCCGCCGCCGAGGGGCGCATCGTCGAGCCCGGCCATCCGCGTATGGTCGCGCGCCCATCGCCCGATCAGTACCGACAGCAGCGTCGCGGCGGCAAGCAGCCCGGCCGACACGAGCAGCAGCGAGGCGACCCCGATCACCTCGACGAGCGAGCGCGTCAGCACCGGCCCGACGAGCGAGCCGAGCGTGCCGGCGAGCGCGATGATCGGAAAGAGCCGGCGCGCCTGCACGGGTGTCCAGACGTCGGACATGAATATCCAGAACACCGAGACGACGAACAGGTTGAAGACGCTCACCCAGACGAAGAACACGATGCCGAGCGTGCGCGCACCGAGCAGCGCGGTGTCGAGGAACAGCGGGACGAAGCCGAGCAGGCAGGCGACGAACACGCCGTAGACCACCGGCACCATCACGCGGCGCGGCCAGCGCGAGACCAGGCCGGCGAACAGGGGCGTGAGCGCGAGCGTGGCGATGAACGTGGCCGCGTAGAACCACGGCAGCTGGGTGGAACCGACGGCGCCGACGAGCTGTTCGCGCAGCGGACGGATCACGTAGTAGGCCGTCAGCACGCAGAAGAAGTAGGCGAGCGACACGGCGAGGGCCGGCCATTCGCCATGTCGCACACGCCCGCCGTCGGATGGGTTCACGGAGGTCGACCGCCGGGGAAAGCGCGCACCCTACTCCGCGCGGCGGCGTGCCGCCACCTCCCGTATGCTCGCCGCAGGAGGGGTGCATGTACGACTACATCATCATCGGCGGCGGCTCGGCCGGCTGCGTGCTCGCCAACCGCCTCTCGGCCGACCCCGACGTACGCGTGCTGCTGCTCGAGGCCGGTCCCGCCGACCGCAGCCCGTACATCCACATGCCCGCGGGCCTCGCCAAGCTCGCGACGCGGCGCGACATCAACTGGAACTACGCGACCGAGCCCGAACCGCAGCTGGGCGACCGTCGCCTGTGGTGGCCGCGCGGCCGCGTGCTCGGCGGCTCCAGCTCCATCAATGCGATGTGCTACGTGCGGGGAAACCCCGCCGACTACGACGAATGGGCCGCCGACGGCGCCGACGGCTGGAACTGGGCCTCGGTGCGCCCGGCCTTCCTGCGCGCGGAGTGCAATACGCGCGGCCCCGGCGAATGGCATGGCGACGCCGGCCCGCTGCACGTCGCCGACCTGCGCCACGTCAATCCGCTCTCGCGCATGTTCATCGAGGCCGGCGTCCAGGCGGGCTATCCGCGCAACGAGGATTTCAACGGCGCCACGCAGGAGGGACTGGGGCTGTACCAGGTCACGCAGAAGGACGGCGCGCGCTGCTCGAGCGCGGTGGCCTACCTGCATCCGGTCCGGCAGCGGCGCAACCTCGTCGTGGAGACGGCGGCGCATGCCACGGGCATCACCTTCGACGGCCGCCGCGCGAGCGGTGTCACCTACGTGCAGCGCGGCCGCGCGCACCACGTGCGCGCCGGGCGCGAGGTCCTGCTGTGCGGCGGCAGCCTCAACTCGCCGCACCTGCTGATGCTCTCGGGCATCGGCCCCGCCGGCATGCTGCGCCGCCACGGGATCCGCGTGCTGCACGACGCGCCCGGTGTCGGTGCCAACCTGCAGGACCATCTCGACATCTGCACCCTGCATGCCGCCACGCGCCGCATCACCTACGACCGCGCGAGCGACCTCGCCATCGCCTTCGACTACTACCTGCGCGGGCGGCGCGGCATCGGCACGAGCAACATCGCCGAGGCCGGCGGTTTCGTCCGCTCGCCGCTTGCGCCCGACGACCGCCCCGACATCCAGCTGCACTTCGTCCCGGCGCAGCTCGACGACCACGGGCGGCGACGCCTGCCCGGCGACGGCTACACGATCCACGCCTGCCACCTGCGACCGCGCAGCCGCGGGCGCATCGAGCTCGCGAGCGCGAGCGCCGGCGACGCGCCGAGGATCTTCGCGAACTATCTGTCCGACGACGGCGGCTTCGACCTGAGGATGATGCTGGAGTGCGCGCGCCTGTCGCGGGCGCTGCTCCGCCAGCCCGCGTTTGACGGCATCCGGGCCGGCCCCGTCATACCGGCGCGTGACGACCTCGACGACGCGCAGCTCGTCGACTTCATCCGCGCGAAGGCCGAGTCGGTCTACCACCCCGTCGGCACCTGCCGGATGGGGCGCGACGACCGCAGCGTCGTGGATCCGGAGTTGCGGGTGCGCGGGGTCGAGGGCCTGCGTGTGGTGGACGCCTCGGTGATGCCCCGCATCGTCGGCGGCAATACCAATGCACCCACGCTGATGATCGCCGAGCGCGCGGCCGAGCTCATCCGCATGGCCGCCTTTACGGAATCCTCACGAATCGCGAACAGCATTCACGCCTGAATTGCCGTTCAGCGCCGTGCCCTGTCGCCCGCAACTGTGGACGCGCGTGTGAAAGCGGCCGGCGTGACATCACTAAACCCAACAGAAACAGAAACGTGAACGCTGTTTCTGTAGCGGGACGTGAGCACGGCGTTATGATCGATCCTCGTGAATGTCCTGTGGAAAGCCCCGCCCATGACTGACGCCGCTCCCCGCTCCGTCGCCCGTCGCACCTGGTCCGTCGGTGCGCTCGCGTTCCTGCTGCCGATGGCACTGGGTTCGGGTGCCGGCGCGCAGACGTCGTGGTCCGCGGGCAATGCCGCGGCGACGCGCCCGGCGATGCCGGCGGTGGTGCGCAATCCGCTGCCCATCGCGCCCGAGTTCAACGTCGCGCAGATGGAGAGCCTGGCGCAGACACTCGTCGCCGGCCAGAAGGTGCCGGGCCTGGCGATGGCGATCGTGCACAAGGGTCGTGTCGTCAGTGCACGCGGCTACGGGATTACCGATGTCGCCGCCGCCGAGCCGGTCGACGCGCACACCGTGTTCCGCCTCGCCTCGCTGTCGAAGGGCTTCGCAGGCACCCTCGCCGGCCTGCTCGTGCAGGACGGCTCGCTGCGCTGGGACGGCAAGGTCTCGCAGTACGTGCCCGACTTCCGCCTGAGCGATCCGAACGCCTCGCAGATGGTCACCGTCGCCGACGTGCTGAGCCATCGCGTGGGCCTGGGCCGCAATGCCTTCGACCGTGACCTCGAGGCCTACGTCGATTACCCGACGCTCACCCGCCGCCTCGCGAACGCGCCGCTCAAGTGCGCGCCGAGCACCTGCTACGCCTACCAGAACGTGGCCTTCAGCCTGATCGGCGACGTCGTCTTCGCTTCGACCGGCAAGTTCTACGGCCAGGAAGTGCAGCGCCGCATCCTCAAGCCGCTCGGCATGAACGACGCGAGCGTCGGCCTGGAGGGCATCCTCGCGAGCCCGCGCTGGGCGCGTCCGCACGTGCATGCGCGCGGCGGCTGGGTGTCGGTGCAGCCGAAGTCGACCTACTACCAGGTGCTGCCGGCCGCAGGCGTCAACGCGAGCGCGAGTGACATGGCGCAGTGGCTGCTCGCACACACGGGCTATCGCCCCGACGTGCTGCCGGCCCCGCTGCTCGCCACGCTCCACCAGCCACTGGTGGACACCCCCGGCGAGACGCGTGCGTCGGCCTGGCGCCGCGAGCGCCTGAACTCGGCCGGCTACGGTATCGGCTGGCGCGTCTACGACTACTCCGGCAACAAGCTGGTCTTCCACGGCGGCGCGGTGCAGGGCTACCGCGGCGCGGTGGCGATCCTCCCCGACCGCGACTTCGCCGTGGCGCTGATGTGGAACAGCGAGAGCTCGCTCCCGAGCGCGCTGGTGCCGACGATCCTCGACCGCGCGCTGGGCATCCCGGGCAGCCGCTGGATGCGCGACGACTTCGACGAGCCGACGCTCTACGTGCAGCAGGAGGCCGACGGCGCGCCGGGCACGACCGCGACCAAGTCCACCGCCGCGCCGCACTGAGGTTACTGGCGGGTCGGAAAACGGCCGGCCGATGCCGGCCGTTTTTGTTTCTGCGCGAAGGCGGGCGCCCGGGTCGTCGGACGCATCGGTGCTTCAGCTGCCGTGATGTGAGGAGTCCGGGCCGAGCCGTCGCTCCGAGGACTCTGGCACATCCCTCTACGTGCGGGGCGCTCGCCTCCGCTTGGCCGGAGCGTCGCGATCACGGTCCAACGGGTGCGTGATCGGCGCGGATGCTCGGCAGCCGTTCTACGGTAATCGGTGACTACTGGTCGGTGGTCGGTGGTCGCGACGATCGCCTACAGCCGCGGCACGCGACGTGATCCGCACGTCCCGTCGCCCCACCGGCAGGTGGGATGGCTCGTCATGCCGAATACGGCGTTTCTCGCGCCGTCCCGGACCCTCGGATCGGCAGCGCTGTAGCCGAGCACGAGCGGCGCACTGCAGTCACAGGTCTCCAAACTGTGGTTGACGTCCTGCATCGTGCCACTGCCGCTTGAGACACCCGTCGTGCCCACGCGCGCGCGACGACGACGACCGTCTCGTTCGCCCCCGATCACCGGTCCCACAGCGCCTTCGCGATCGCGACCGCCATCGCTACCACCATCGCGAACCCCGCCGAGCCAAGCTGCGCGGCAATGCTTTGCCGACGAACCCGTCCGAGGAAAGCGCAAAAAAAACTCTCCCCCGCCTGGGCCGCGGGAGAGAGTCGGGTGTCGCGATAACCGGGGTCTGTTTCTTCTTAGATCATCGGCGCCGGGGTGGCCGGCATCGTCATCGGGCTGGCGTCAGCCGAGTTGCGGGTGCGACGCGAGGACGACTTCCGCGCGCCGCCGGCCTTCTTCGCCGTCGACTTGCGAGCGCCGCCGGCCTTCTTGGCGGCCGACTTGCGGGCGGTCGACTTGCGCGCGCCGCCGGCCTTCTTGGCGGTCGACTTGCGCGCGCCGGCCTTCTTCGCGGTCGACTTGCGTGCGCCGCCGGCCTTCTTGGCAGCCGACTTGCGGGCGCCGCCGGTCTTCTTGGCAGCCGACTTGCGGGCGCCGCCGGTCTTCTTGGCGGTCGCCTTCTTCGCGGTGGACTTGCGCGCGCCGGCCTTCTTGGCCGTCGACTTGCGGGCGCCGGTCGCCTTCTTGGCAGCCGACTTGCGGGCGCCGCCGGTCTTCTTGGCGGTGGCCTTCTTGGCGGTCGACTTACGCGCGCCGGTCGCCTTCTTGGCGGTCGACTTGCGGGCGCCGGTCGCCTTCTTGGCGGCGGTCGACTTGCGCGCGCCCGCCTTCTTCGTGGCGGACTTCTTCGACGCGGACTTCTTCGTTGCCTTCTTCGTGGCCATGGGGTGGCTCCTCGTTAGTGGTCTATCGGGGTATTGCCCAGTTCAAGACGACGTCGCGGGAACAGCCCGGCGACTGACCGCCCTTCCGATGGAGGGAAGGACGGAAGCGACGGCGGGACATCGGAACGCCCGCCGAAATCGACAGCACCTGTCTGGTCTGCAGCACGCATGCGCTTACGAAAAAGCCCGCCTCGCCAAGGGCGAGCCGGGCTGTCGGAAGTGCGTGGTGCGTTTTCGCGAGGGAAACGGATCCTGCGTCCACCGTCATCTGTCGCCGGGCGGAGGTCCGTTTTGTGGTGCGCGTTGTCGCGTCTGATTTGATCACTCGCTTTCGCAGGTTTCGCTGCTGGGGCGAAACCTAATCACGGTTTTTTGGTGTGTCAACAACTTGGAACATTTTTTTTCGCACCGCGTGCTCGCACCCGGCGTCCGATCACCCGCTCGGCCCGACGACGATGTCGCCGATGCCGCGCGTCGTCGATTCGCCGCGATGGACGACGCAGAAAAGAAACCACTTTTTTTCAGCGGTTTTTTTCATGCACCGCTCCGTGCACGCCGTCGCACACGCTCGCGACGCGCGCTCGCGGCGAACCCCAACGGCAGCCCAACGGAGCACTGCGGCGACGTGTGCGTCATGCGAAGAAAACCGACCTGCTTGCGCGTCGCACAAGCCCGAATGCGCAAAATTGCGCGAACTCCGCGCGGGCGCGGAACCGGTGGTGTGCCGCATTCGCGAGCGCCGAGCGGCTGCATCGCGACGCGTCGGGCGTGCGGTGCATCACCGGCGCGCGCCATCGGATCGCGCTGCCGAGCACCACATCGAACGTCTGTTCCGAGAGCGACCCCGCGCATGCCGGCTGCGTCCTCGGCGATGGCGATGGCCGGCCGGACGATGCCCGGGTGCCGACATCGACGGCGCTCGCGATCGCTCGCGAGCGCGACCACGTCATGTCGGGTGCGTGCCGCTCACGGCCGGGCTGGCGTCCATCGCGCCACGCACGCCGTTCGCAAAGGGAAAAACGAAGAAGGCCGCGGAGTTCCGCGGCCTTCCGAAGGTGACGCCTGAGCTCTCGACTCAGTGGTCGTCGTCGAGCTGCTCGGCGTAGTCGTCGGGCTCGAGCAGCTCGTTGAGCTGCTCGGCGTCCTCGATCTCCAGGGTAAACAGCCAGCCCTCACCGTAGGCGTCCTCGTTGATCGTCTCCGGCTTGTCGGCGAGCGCGGTGTTGACCGCGAGCACCTTGCCGCTCACCGGTGCGTAGACGTCGGAAGCGGCCTTGACCGACTCGACGACGGCGCAGGCATTGCCCGCCTCGACCCGATCGCCGACGCCCGGCAGTTCGACATAGACGAGGTCGCCGAGCAGACCCTGCGCATGGTCGGAGATGCCGACGGTCACCTTGCCGTCGCCCTCGACGCGGGCCCATTCGTGGGTCTTGAGGAACTTCAGGTCGCCAGGGATCTCGCTCATGGGGGCTCCGGGTGCGCGGCAGGTGTGCGTGGGCAGGTGGGGGTACGACGCGGCGCTAGTGTAGCGGCGCGATGCCGGCGCGGCAGCCGCCGGTCGGCATCGATGACGCATCAGGCATCGGGGACGAGGCAGGCGCCCTCGCGCACGAAGGGATACTTCACCACGCGCACCGGCACCTCGCGGCCGCGGATGTCCACGCGCACGTCGCCGAGCTCGCCCGCCGGCACGCGCGCGAGCGCGATCGCCTTGCCGATCGTCGGCGAGAACGTGCCGGAGAGGATCTCGCCTTCGCCCGCCGCCGTGAGCACGCGCTGCCCATGGCGGAGCACACCCTTCTCGTCCATCACGAGGCCCACCATCTGCCGCGCGGTGCCTTCGGCGAGCTGCCGCTCGAGCGCGGCGCGGCCGATGAAATCGCGGCCCTCGTCCATCGACACCGTCCACGCCAGACCCGCCTCGTACGGCGTGATCTGCTCGTCCATGTCCTGGCCGTAGAGGCACATGCCCGCCTCGAGGCGGAGGGTGTCGCGCGCGCCGAGGCCCGCGGGTTTGACGCCGGCGTCGAGCAGCCGATCCCAGAAGTCGCTGGTGCGGTCTTCGGGCACGAGCACCTCGAAGCCGTCCTCGCCGGTGTAGCCGGTGCGCGCAACGAAGACCTCGAGGCCGTCGTCGGTCGACGCGCTGCCCGCGGAGAAGCGCGCGAGCCTGTCGATCGAGGCGCGGTCGGACTCGCGCAGCAGGCCGATGACCTTCGCGCGCGCCGTCGGGCCCTGGACCGCGATCATCCCGTAGTCGGCGCGCTCGGTGACCTCGACGCCGAAGTCGAGCGCCCGCTCGCGGATCCAGGCGAGGTCCTTCTCGCGGGTGGCGGCATTGACCACCAGCCGGAAGAAGGTCGCGTCCATGTAATAGACGATGAGGTCGTCGATCACGCCGCCCTGCTCGTTGAGCATGCAGGTGTAGAGCGCCTTGCCCGGCTTCTTGAGCTTGTCGACCGAGTTGGCCACCAGCCGGCGCAGGAAGTCGCGCACGCGCTCGCCGCGCAGGTCGACCACGGTCATGTGGGAGACATCGAACATGCCGGCGTCGCGGCGCACCTGGTGGTGCTCCTCGATCTGCGAGCCGTAGCTGATCGGCATGTCCCAGCCGCCGAAGTCGACCATCTTGGCGCCGAGGGCGCGGTGGGCGTCGTTGAGGACGGTCTTGCTGGGCATGGCGGACGGATCGCGGCGTGAGGGAACGCGATTATCGCCGAGCCGCGCCGCGGTGCGGGGCGGCGCCGTATGGCCGGGTTCGCGAGCGGCGATCGCCGTCAGGCCACCGGCCGCGACGACGCGCGGCGGCGCGGGCGATCAGCCCTGTGCGCGCACCAGCAGCGTCATGCCGCGCGCGCCCACGATGCGCACGCGGCTGCCGGCCGGAAGGTCGGGCCCTTCGACATCCCAGAACGCATCGGCGATCTGCACGCGGCCGCGGCCATGCTCGATCGCCTCGAGCAGCGGCACGACGCGTCCCACCAGTTGCTCGGCGCGGCGATTCAGGGCCGGCTGGTCGGTCTCGCGCTGCTGGCCGGCCCAGCGCAGGCGCAGGAAGCGGATGGCGAGGAAGCTCAGCACCGCGAAGGCGATGCCCTGCACGACGAACGGGGTCTCCGGCAGCACGATGACGATGACGCAGACCGCCGCCGCCGCGACGCCGAGCCACAGCAGGAAGGCACCGGGCGCGATCGCTTCGGCGGCGATCAGCACCACCGCGATCACCGCCCAGACCGTGGCCTCGAAACCCCAGCGCACGTCAGCCCCGCTCGCGCGGCAATGCGGGCGGCGTCGCCTTCGCCGGTGCGTTCGCGAAGGCTTCCTTCGCGAGCTCCGCGATGCCGCCGAGCGAGCCGACGATCGCCGACGACTCCATCGGCATCATCACGAACTTCTGGTTGGGGGCCTCGGCGAGTGCCTTGAAGGCCTCGATGTACTTCTGCGCGACGAAGTAGTTGATCGCCTGCACGTCGCCCTGCGCAATCGCGGTGGACACAAGCTGCGTGGCCTTCGCCTCGGCCTCGGCGAGGCGCTCGCGGGCCTCGGCTTCGCGGAAGGCGGCCTCGCGCTTGCCCTCGGCCGCGAGGATCGCGCCCTGCTTCTCGCCCTCGGCGCGCAGGATCTCCGACTGGCGATGGCCCTCGGCCTCGAGGATGTTCGCGCGCTTCTCGCGCTCGGCCTTCATCTGCCGCGCCATCGAGTCGACGAGGTCGCGCGGGGGCTGGATGTCCTTGAGTTCGATGCGGTTGACCTTGATGCCCCACGGATGCGTGGCCTGGTCGACCGACAGCAGCACCTTGGCATTGATCTCGTCGCGTTTGGAAAGCGACTCGTCGAGGTCCATCGAGCCGATCGAGGTGCGGATGTTGGTCATGACCAGGTTGAGGATGGCGATCTCCAGCGTCGCGACCTCGTAGGCCGCCTTCGCCGCATCGAGCACCTGGAAGTAGACGACGCCGTCCACCTTCACCACGGCGTTGTCCTTGGTGATCACGTCCTGGCTGGGGACGTCCATCACCTGCTCCATCATGTTGATCTTGCGGCCGACGCCGTACATGACCGGGATCAGGAAGTGCAGGCCCGGGTCCAACGTGTGCGTGTACTTGCCGAACCGCTCGACGGTCCACTCATAGCCTTGCGGCACCATCCGCACGGCCTTGAAGACCATGATGACGGCCGCGAAAACGAGCACGGCGCCCAGGATCGTTCCGAACATGACACCCCTCCCCAGGTGGATGCGACGAGTATAGGCATCGTCGCGGGGCTGCGACGCTTTTACACCCCCGTGCATCCATGAGCCCGATGCCGCCCGAAACCGCCCTCGCCGCGCCGCCTGCCCGCCCCGCCCCCGCGGTGCGCAGCAGCTTCGCGCTCGACGTGCCCGATGCCGTCCTGGCGCGCGCGCGCGCCGGCGAGCACGCCGCCTTCGAGCAGATCTACCGCTGGTTCGAGCGGCCCGTGTACACGCTCGCGCTGCGTCTCTGCGGTGGGCCCGACGATGCCGCGGACGTGCTGCAGGAGACCATGCTCAAGGTCTTCAGCGGGCTGCACGGCTTCCGCGGTGGCAGCCCGTTCTGGGGCTGGCTGCGCCAGGTCGCGGTCAACGAGGCACTGATGCGTCTGCGCAGGCGCCGCCAGCTCGATGACGAGCTGCCGATCGGCGGTGCGTTCGGCGAGCGCGAGTTCGAGGACACCGCGCCGCCGCCGGCCGCGGCCGCCGACGCCGCGCAACTCGCCCGTGCACTGCTGAAGCTCCCGCCCGCGACGCGCACCGTGCTCTGGCTCTACCACGCCGAGGGCTACACCCACGAGGAGATCGCGGACCTGATGCAGCGCACCGCGAGCTTTTCGAAATCCCAACTCGCGCGCGGCGGCCGTCGCCTGCGCGCGCTGCTCGAAACCCCCACGGAGACCGCCCATGGCTGACGCCGGCATCGCCCCGCGCCCTGCGCCGTCGAGCTGGAGCGAGGCCTTCGCCTCGTTGCCCCTCGAGCATGCGCCGCACGGCGGCTGGTCGCGGATCGCGACGCGCCTGCCGGTCGCGGCATCGGTGCCGCGACGCGCGCGGCGTCGACCGTGGACCATCGCCGCACTCGCAGCGACGCTCGCCATCGCATTGCCCGTCGCATGGCAACTGATGCGAGAGCCGTCGATGCCCATGCCGCGGACGACGACGGTGCGCAGCGCCGCCGACACCCCACGCGCCGCGCAGCGCTCCGATGCAGCGCCGCGCGCCGCGGCCGTGGCGGAGGGACCGCGCATGGCCGCCGCCGTTCCCGTAGACCAGACCACCACGGCGCGCCCCGCACCGCGCAGCGCCCGTTCCGACCTGCCACGTCGCGCCGCGACGACGCGACGCACGGTTACCGCCCGCCCCACACTCGCGGCGGACGTCGCGAGCATCACCGACCGCTCCAACGACGCGTCACCCACCACCACGCCGGCGGCCGACCTCGCCGCGCTGCGCGACGAGTCCGCGCGACTCGAGGCGCTGGTCGCCTATGCACGCGACGAGACGATGGCGAGCGGACCGGCGGCGGTGATGAGCGCCGCCGTCGACGACCGGCTGCGGCTGATCGATGCAGCGCTCTCCCAGCCCGGCACGGACGACCGCGCGCTCGCCGCGCTCTGGCGCGGACGCGTCGACGCGCTGCAGGAGCTCGCCGCGCTCGAAGGCACGCAGCGCTGGATGGCGGTCCACGGCGCCTCCATGGACACCGTCGCCCGCGTCGACTGACTCCCTCCGACACCCGATTCCGACACCGAGGTCACCATGCGAGACACGCCCATCTACCGCTCCCTGCTCGCCACCGCCGTGGGCAGCCTGGTCGCCTTCGCGGCGGTCGCCCAATCCGGCGACCGCGCCGCCAAGGAGAAGGAGCTCGAAGCCGCGCGTGCGCAGCTCGAGCAGTCCGCGCGCCGCGTCGCCGAACTGTCCCGCGAGCTCGGGCATCCGGGCGACGGGCCCTTCATGTTCGAGCGACGCCTGCTCGCCAAGCCCCGGCTCGGCGTGCTGCTGGACGCCGATGATGCGAAGGGCGTGCGCATCACCGGCGTCACCCCCGACAGCGGCGCGGCGAAGGCCGGGCTGCGCACCGGCGACCGCATCCTCAGCATCGATGGCGCCACGCTCGCCGGTGCGAACGGCGCCGAGCGCCTGGAACGCCTGCGCGTGCGTCTCGACGGGCTGAAGGAAGGCACACCGGTCCGGATCGGCTATGAGCGCGACGGTCGCGCGGCGACCGCGTCCGTGACGCCGTCGAAAGGCGCATCGGTCGCGATGCTCGACGTCGACGGCGCGCCCGGCATGCGCCGCCTGATGACGGGCCCCGGTTCGCTCGAGCACGACGGCCACCGCATCGAGATCCACCGCGCGCCCGGCGCGCCCGGCGGCGCCACCGTCACCGAGCACGAGGTCGACGGCAAGAAGATCCGCCGCGTGATCCGCCACGACCTCGCGGGCGCGGAGGGCATGCCCCACCCCATCGAGATGGGGCCGCCCGGCGTGGCGCCGGAGGTGCATCGCGAGATCATCCGCCTCGCGCGCGATCCGATGTGCAAGGACGGCAAGGACTGCCGCACGCTGGCGCTCGCCGAGGCCTTCCGCTGGAACGGGCTGAACCTCGCCTCGGTCGACGCACAGCTCGGCCGCTATTTCGGCGCCACCGACGGCGTGCTCGTCGTGCGCGCGGGTCCGCAGATGGAGGGCCTGCAGTCGGGCGACGTGATCCGCTCCGTCGCGGGGACGCGCGTCACCACGCCGCGGGAGGTGATGGACCTGCTGCGCGACCGCCCCGAAGGCGCGACGGTCGCCGTGGAGTACCTGCGCGACCGCAAGCCGGGCACCACGCAGATCCGGGCGCCGAAGGCGATGCGGATCCCACTCGCCCCGCCTGCGCCCCCGGCGCCGCCCGCACCGCCGCGTCAGGTGCCGCCGCCTGCCCCACCCGCGCCGCCGGCACCGCCCGCCGCCGCGCGACTCCCGGCCCCGCCGGCCTTCGCGAGTGCGCCGCCTGCGCCGCCCGCACCCGTTTCACGCGTCGACTGATCGCGACGCGGGTCCCGACGCGCCGGTCCTGCCGGCGCGTTTTTTATGCGGCCGCGGCCTCGACCTGCTGCCACTGCGCCGGGTCGAGCGCATCGACCAGCGCGAGCGCCTCCAGGTTCTGCAGCAGCTGCTCGACGCGGCTCGCGCCGAGGATCACCGTCGACACGTGCGGATTGCGCAGGCACCAAGCGATCGCGAGTGTCGCCGGCGGATGGCCGAGCGCACGCGCGGTCTCCGCGAAGCGCTGCGCACGCGGCAGCCGTCGCTGGCTGGCATCGCCGACCACGATCCGCTTGAGCCAGCCCATGCCCTCGCGCTCCAGGCGCGCGGGCTCGTCGGCTGCGGACTCGGCGTACTTGCCGGTCAGCAGGCCCGAGGCGAGCGGCGAGAACGTGGTCGTGCCGAGTCCGAGCTCGGCATACAGCGGCGCGTACTCGAGCTCGACCCGCTCGCGATGCAGCAGGTTGTACTGCGGCTGCTCCATGGTCGGCGCATGCAGGTGGTGCGCGCGCGCCACGCGGTGGGCCTCGCGGATGAGCGCAGCGGGCCATTCCGACGTGCCCCAGTAGAGCACCTTGCCCTGGCGCACCAGCGTGTCCATCGCCCAGACCGTCTCCTCGATCGGCGTGTCCGGATCGGGGCGATGGCAGAAGTAGAGGTCGAGCGCGTCGACGCGCAACCGCCTGAGCGCCGCGTTGCAGGCATCGTGCACGTGCTTGCGCGAGAGGCCGCGCTGCGTCGGGCGCGGCTCGTCGGCCGCGCCGAAGAAGACCTTGCTCGAGACGCAGTAGCCGTCGCGCGGCAGGCGCAGGTCGGCGATGACGTCGCCCATCACGCGCTCGGCGTCGCCGTTGGCATAGCCCTCGGCATTGTCGAAGAAGTTGATGCCGTGGTCCCAGGCAGCGGCGACCAGGTTGCGGCATTCGCTGCGCGGCACCTGGTTGCCGAACGTGAGCCACGCGCCGAACGACAGCGCGGAGAGCTGGAGGCCGGAGGCCCCGAGGCGGCGGTACTGCATGGACGGCTCCTGCGCGATGGGCGAGGCATCCTAAACCGCAGGCATCGGCGCCGCCGCTGCATACGGTTGCAGGCGCGGGGTGTGGTCCGCGTCGCGTCGCGCAGGGCGCGGCGCCGTATAATGCGCGCTCCTCTCGGGGAGTAGTCCGCCGTCGCAACGACGGCCCGCGCGTCAACACACTCGGCCGGCCGGCCGTGGTGCGCGGAGGATCCATCGGATCTGGGGCAAGACCGAAGGCGGACGCGACCGACCGGGCGCGACCGCCTTCGCGTCCGCCGCCCGGTCCGGAGTCCCCGATTTGAGCGCCCTGCTCGTCTCTACCGCCACCGTCGCGCTCGCCGAGATCGGCGACAAGACGCAGCTGCTCGCGCTCCTCCTCGCCGCGCGCTACCGCCGGCCGTGGCCGATCGTGGCCGGGATCACCGTCGCCACGCTGCTCAACCACGCGCTCGCCGCCTGGCTGGGGCATTGGGTCGCCGGTGCGATCTCGCCGTCGGCGCTTCGCTGGCTCGTCGCGGGGAGCTTCCTCGCCGTCGCGCTGTGGACGCTGAAACCCGATCGCCTGGACCACGCCGGGCCGTCCACGCTGCGCGGGGCGTTCATCGCGACGACCATCGCGTTTTTCCTGGCCGAGATCGGCGACAAGACGCAGGTCGCCACCGTGCTGCTCGCGACCCGCTTCGACGCGCTCGCGCAGGTGATCCTCGGCACGACCCTCGGCATGTTGCTGGCGAACGTGCCCGTCGTCGCGCTGGGGAGCCGCTTCGCCGACCGGCTGCCGTTGCGCGCCGCGCGGCTGGCGGCCGCCGCGGTGTTCGCGGCGCTGGCGGCGTGGGTGGCCGTCCGCGGCCTCGGCTGAGGCGATCCGGAATGCGTTAAGCGACCGGCGCTTGCCGCCCGCGCGGCGCCTCGTCTAGGCTGCCCGGTCGCCGTCACGTCGGCATAACGATTTTCTCGGGGGTTCCGTGGACGCATTGGCCCGCATCGGATTCGGCCTGTTCGGGCTGGCCGTGCTTCTCGGCATCGCCTGGTTGTTCTCCAACAACAAGCGCGCGGTCGACTGGAAGCTCGTCGCCACCGGCGTGGCGCTGCAGATCGGCTTCGCCGCGCTCGTGCTGCTGGTGCCGGGCGGCAAGGACGTCTTCGACGCGATCGGCCAGGGCTTCGTGCGCATCCTCTCGTTCGTCGGCGAAGGCTCGAAGTTCATCTTCGGCGACCTGATGGACACGACGAAGTTCGGCTTCATCTTCGCGTTCCAGGTGCTGCCCACCATCATCTTCTTCGCCGCCTTCATGGGCGTGCTCTACCACCTCGGCGTGATGCAGTGGATCGTGCGCGGCATGGCCTGGGCGATCACGCGAGTGATGCGCGTATCCGGCGCGGAAACCACCTCGGTCTGCGCGAGCGTCTTCATCGGCCAGACCGAGGCGCCGCTCACCGTGCGCCCGTACATCCCTCGCATGACCGAGTCCGAGCTCATCACGATGATGATCGGTGGCATGGCCCACATCGCCGGCGGCGTGCTCGCGGCCTACGTCGGCATGCTCGGCGGCGGCGATCCGGTCGCGCAGGCCTTCTACGCCAAGCACCTGCTCGCGGCCTCGATCATGGCCGCGCCGGCCACGCTGGTCATCGCCAAGATCCTCGTCCCCGAGACACAGGAGCCGCTCACGCGCGGCACCGTGAAGATGGAAGTGGAGAAGTCCACCGCGAACGTCATCGACGCCGCGGCCGCGGGCGCGGGCGACGGCCTCAAGCTCGCGCTCAACATCGCCGCGATGCTGCTGGCCTTCATCGCGCTGATCGCGATGGTCAACGCGCCGCTCACCTGGCTCGGCGAAGTGACGGGCCTCTCGGCCGCGATCGGCAAGCCGACGGACCTCGCCACGATCTTCGGCTTCGTGCTTGCGCCGATCGCCTGGGTGATCGGCACGCCGTGGCAGGACGCGCAGGTGGTCGGCTCGCTGATCGGCCAGAAGATCGTGATCAACGAGTTCGTGGCCTACCTGCAGCTCGCCGACATCATCAATGGCAAGACGCCCGGCGTCGTGCTGACCGAGCAGGGCCGCCTGATCGCGACCTACGCGCTCTGCGGCTTCGCCAACTTCAGCTCGATCGCGATCCAGATCGGCGGCATCGGCGGCCTCGCGCCCGAGCGCCGTGGCGATCTCGCGCGGTTCGGCCTGCGCGCGGTGCTCGGCGGCTCCATCGCCACCTTCATGACCGCGACCATCGCGGGCGTGCTGACCTACTTCGGCTGAGCCATGGGCGCGGGTGTGCTGGTGGTCGGCAGCTTCAACGTCGACCACGCCTGGACGCTCGACGCACTGCCCGTGCCGGGCGAGACGCGCTCGGCGCGGTATGCGAGCGGGCCCGGCGGCAAGGGCTTCAACCAGGCCGTGGCGGCGGCGCGCTCGGGTGCCGCCACGCGGTTCGTCTGCGCGCTGGGCGACGACGCCGGCGGCCAGCTCGCGCGCGCGCTCGCGGTCGCCGACGGCATCGACCTGCGCGATGCTATCGCCGCGGCGCCCACCGGCAGCGCCGGCATCTTCGTCGATGCGGCGGGCCGCAATTCGATCGCGGTGGCGGCGGGCGCCAATGCCCTGCTGGGTGCGGCGCACGTCGAGCACGAATTCGGCGGCGATGCCGGCGTCGTGCTCGTGCAGCTCGAGACGCCATCCGCCGCCGCATCGCGTGCGCTCGAGCTCGGCCGTGCGGCGGGCGCGACAACCGTCCTCAACCCCGCGCCCGCCGATGCACCCACCACCCCCTCGCTGATCGCCCTCGCCGACGTGCTGACGCCCAACGAGACCGAGTTCGCCGCGCTCCTCGCGCGGCACGGCGGCGGGGCGCTCGACCCGAACGCCGTCGCCGGCTCACCGGACGAGGTCCTGCACGCGCGATGTCGTGCGCTCGCGCCGGAGGCTAGCGTCGTGGTGACGCTCGGCGCGGCCGGCTGCTTCGTCTCCCACCCTCCGGACCGGCTCCGCGGCGATGCGGCCGACCGCTACCGCATGCCCGCGCTCGCGGTAAAGGCGATCGACACCACCGGCGCGGGCGACGCCTTCAATGGCGCGCTCTGTGCCTCGCTCGCGAATGCGCCCGGGCGGCCCTTCGCCGAGCACGTGCGGCGCGCCGGGGCGTATGCCTCCGTCTCCACCGAGCGCACCGGCGCTGCCCTGGCCATGCCGCTGGCGGCCGAGGTGGAGCAGCGCCTCGCGGCCGGCTGATCGCCGGCCCGCGCCGGGCCTGGCCGCGACCCGCTTTACAATGGCGGCATGCGCATCGGAGCCCATGAGATCACCCCGCGGGTGATCCTCGCCCCCATGGCGGGCGTCACCGACAAGCCGTTCCGCCTGCTCTGCAAGCGGCTCGGCGCGGGACTCTGCGTGTCCGAGATGACGACGTCCGATCCGCGCTTCTGGAACACCGCGAAATCGCGCCATCGCATGGACCACGTCGACGAGCCCGCGCCGATCAGCGTGCAGATCGCCGGCACGGTCCCCGAGGTGATGGCCGAGGCCGCGCGATACAACGTCGACCACGGCGCGCAGATTATCGACATCAACATGGGCTGCCCGGCCAAGAAGGTCTGCAATGCCTGGGCGGGTTCGGCGCTGATGCGCGACGAGGCACTCGTGGGGCGCATCCTCGACGCGATGGTCGCGGCGGTCGACGTGCCGGTGACGCTCAAGATCCGCACCGGCTGGGCGGCCGACGCGAAGAACGCGCTGCGCATCGCGCGCATCGCCGAGAGCGCCGGCATCGCCTCGCTCGCGATCCACGGCCGCACGCGGGACCAGCAGTACACCGGCGTCGCCGAGTACGACACGATCGCCGAGGTGAAGGCCGCGCTGTCGATCCCGGTGGTGGCCAACGGCGACATCGACTCCCCGCGCAAGGCCGCCGAGGTGCTCGCGCGCACCGGCTGCGATGCGGTGATGATCGGCCGCGCCGCGCAGGGGCGGCCGTGGATCTTCCGCGAGGTCGCGCACTACCTCGCCACGGGTGAGGAACTGCCGCCGCCCTCGCTCGAGGAGGTGCGCGACGTGCTGCTCGGCCATCTCGAGGCGCTGCACGGGTTCTACGGGGAGGTTTCCGGCGTGCGCATCGCGCGCAAGCACCTGGGCTGGTATGCGAAGGACCGCCCCGAGAACGCGGCCTTCCGCGCCGTCGTCAACCGCGCGGAGACGGCCGATGCGCAGCTGCGGCTGACGCGCGAGTACTTCGACGCGCTCCTCGCGGGCGGCACGCCCGTACCGCAGGCCGCCTGAGCGACATCCCGCGACCGGCGGGCCGCCGGCGCTGCGCAGCGCGTTGCAGCGGCAAGCCGGATGCAAGCGAGTGGCATGCTGAATCGCCTGCATGTTGACGACGCACACCGCCCCGAAGGGCTAGCCTGCGCGTCACCGCCGGAGCCGCGACGATGACCGAACGACCGCACGACACCCGCTACCTCCACGGCTTCTCGAAGACCGAGCAGGCCCGCCTGCTGCGCCAGGCACGCATCGCCGAGCCGCTGGTCTTCCGCGACATCGACTACACGGGCGCGCGGCGCCTGCTGGAGGTCGGCAGCGGCGTCGGCGCGCAGACCGAGATCCTCATGCGCCGATTCCCGGAACTCCACGTCACCTGCGTGGACCTCAGCGAGGCGCAGCTCGCCACCGCACGCGAGCAGCTCGCCGCGAAGCCGTGGCTCGAGGGCCGCTACGAACTCCACCAGGCCGACGCGGGCGACCTGCCCTTCGAGCCGCGCAGCTTCGACGGCGCGTTCCTGTGCTGGGTGCTCGAGCACGTGCCGTCCCCGGCGCGCGTCCTGAGCGAGGTCCGGCGCGTGCTGATCCCCGGCTCGCCGGTCTACGTCACCGAGGTGATGAACTCCGCGCTGCTGCTCGATCCGTATTCGCCGAACGTCTGGCGCTACTGGATGGCCTTCAACGACTACCAGTTCAATCAGGGTGGCGACCCGTTCATCGGCGGCAAGCTCGGCAACCTGCTGCTGGCGGCCGGGTACCGCGACGTCGAGACCGCGATCAAGACGTTCCACCTCGACAACCGCGAGCCCGCGCGGCGGAAGGAGCTGATCGCGTTCTGGGGCGAACTGCTGCTCTCGGCGGCCGACAAGCTCATCGAGGCCGGCGCCGTCACCTGCGAAGTGGTCGACGCGATGAAGCGCGAGCTCGAGCTCGTGCAGAACGATCCGAACGCGGCGCTCTTCGACGCCTTCGTGCAGGCGCGCGCCGTCGTCTACTGAGCCGGGGATGCCCGCCGCGGCGGGAGCCGTCAGAATGCGCGCACCGGGGACACGATCGCGCGCATGCCCACCTATTTCGAACGCACCTGGGTGACGGCCACGGGCCGCCACCTGCCGGGCCCGCCTGTCGACAACGAGGGCATGGACGCCTACGTGGCGCCGCTGGACCGGCTCTCGCCGCGCATCAAGCGGCGCATCCTGGGCGAGAACGGCATCCGCACGCGCCACTACGCGCTCGATGCCGAGGGCCGCACGGCGATCAGCTGCGCTGGGATGGCCGCCGCGGCCGTCGGCGACTGCCTCGCCCAGACCGGCCTGCCCCTCGACCGTATCGGCCTGCTCGCCTGCGCCACCTCCGGCGGCGACACGCTCATGCCGGGCTTCGCGAGCATGGTGCAGGGCGAGCTCGCCGCGCCGCCGATGCAGACGCTCTCGGCGCACGGCATCTGCGCCTCCGGAATGGGTGCACTCGAAGCGGCCGCGTCGGCGATCGAGCTCGGCGGGCATGCGCATGCGCTGGTCGCCGCGGCCGAGATGCCCTCGCGCCTGTTCAAGCGCTCGCGGTACGCCGCCTGCGGCTACAGCACGGATTTCGACGCGCACTTCCTGCGCTGGATGCTCTCCGACGGCGCCGGCGCGCTGCTGCTCACCTCGGCGCCCCAGCAGGGGCTTCGACTGCGGCTGCGCTTCATCCACCAGCGCTCGTTCGCCGGCGACTACCCGGTGTGCATGCAGGTCGGCCTGACGCCGGATCGCATGCGCTCCCACCTCGACTTCGACGCGTGGAGCGATGCCGAGGCCGCCGGCGCGCTGCAGCTTCGGCAGGACATCCGCTTGCTGCCTCACCTGTTCGACGTCGGCGTGCACGAGTACGCGCGGCTCGCGCACGAGGGGCACATCGACCCGTCGCGAATCGACCACTTCCTCTGCCACTACTCGTCGGAGCGCTTCGCGCCGGTGGTCGACGAGCTCATGCAGAAGGCGGGCCTCGCGATCCCGCGCGAGCGCTGGTACAGCAACCTCGTCACACGCGGCAACACGGGCGCGGCGTCGATCTTCATCATGCTCGACGAGTTCGTGCGCAGCCGTGAGCTCAAGGCCGGCGAGCGGATCCTGTGCTTCGTGCCCGAATCCGGCCGGTTCACCGTGGCCTTTGCATTGCTGGACGTGGAAGCCGCCGACGGCCCAGCGCCGGCATCAACGTCGCGGCCCGCGCACGCCCCGGTCTCGACCGATACCGCTGCCGTCCCGCCCCCGCACGATCCCGACGCCGCCCCGCCCGCCCTGCGCCACGTGCTCGGCGAGCTGGCGACGATCTGGCACGACTACCGATCGCGCGTCTGGCGCACACCGATGATCCGCGCACTGCGCGAGGGCCGCTTCACGGCATCCGACTACCGTGCCTGGATGCGCGACTGGATCCCGCAGGTGCGCGAGGGCAGCAAGTGGATGCGCGAGGGCGCCGCGTCCGTGAGCGCGCCCTACGAGGCACTCGCAGCACTGATCGAGACCCATGCAGGCGACGAGCAGGACGACTTCAGGATCCTCTTCGACGACTACCGCCGCGCCGGCGGCGAAGTCGACGACATCGACCTGCTGCGCCGCAACCCCGGCGGCGAGGCGCTCAACAGCTACCTGCACGCGATGGCCGCGCGCCCGAACCCGGTCGGGCTGCTGGGCGCGATCTACGTCATCGAGGGCACCGGCCAGCGCATCATTCCGGCACTGCTGCCGCTGATGAAGGCCGCGCTCGACCTGCCCCCCGATGCCTACCGCTTCCTCGACTACCACGGCGCGAACGATGAGCACCACCTCCTGCGCTGGCTGCGCGGCGTGGAGATCGTGCTCGAGCACGATGGCGAGGCCGTGCCGGGGCCCGGCGCGCGTGCAATCGTCGAGACCGCGCGACGCACGGCCGAGCTCTATCTGATGCAGTTCGAGCACCTCGAAGTGGGAGGCGCGACCCCGTGAAGCGCGCCGACTTCCTCGATCGCCCCTACGACCCCCGCGACCCCGACCCGTGGCTCGCGCTCTACCTCGACCGCAGCACCCCGATCGACGACGAGGTCAAGCGCGCCTGGCTCGCGGATTCGAGCTCGTGGTCGCGGCAGTTCGTGCTGCCCTTCGTGCGGCCGTTCGCGCGGCTCGCGATCATCCTGATCCAGGTCATCAAGCTGTTCATGCCGCGCACCGCCTACTCGCGCACGCTGCACCGGCTGCTCGCCTGGGGCATGGAGAACTTCATCCGGCCGGAGGCCAACTGGCTGATCCTGCGCCACTTCCACCTGGGCTCGCAGGTGCTCGAGTTCATCGGACGTAATGCGCCCGTGGAAGTACCCGTGAACCCGCTGCGCCCGATGGCGCCGTGCGACGTGCGCGAGGACATGTTCCTCGTGCACGACCTCAACCTCTACAACTTCGTGATCCGGCTCAACCTCGCGCTGCGGGAGAAGGGCCTGCAGCTCGAGCACGTGCGCGAGCCCGACCTCTCGATGATCGTGGACCCGCCCGTGCGGCTCGAGGACATGCCCGCGCGCGGCCGCAATTTCCTCGACCTGCAGAGCTCGATCGAGCTGTTCACGCCGATCTACCAGCTGCTGCTCACCGACAGCGACTTCTGGCGCGCGACCAACTCGCTGCAGCTCGACGAGACGATCGGCATGTACGCCGCGACGTTGCTGGACGCGCGCAACCATCTGGTGCTTGTGAACAACCGGCATCCGCTGGTGCCGATGTCGACGCTCCGCGCCGGCTTCCGGCTGAGCCTCCATGGCCTGTCGACCGAGATGCTGCACGGGCTGCTCCGCCAGCTGCGTGTCTCGCGGGAGGCGCGCGCTGTAGTCATCTGATCGCGGCAGCGGCCGCGCTCAGGGTGTCCGACCGCCCGCGGCTGCCGGTTCGCCCGGCGCCGGGTTCCAGATCCGCGTCCACATCTGCGAGAGCCGCTTTCGCGCCTCCCACGGCCATTCGGGCTGCTCGACCGGGACGGGCACCCAGCGGTCACCGTCGCGGCGTGCCACGACGAAGCGGAAGGTGTAGTCCGGCTCGCTGCCCATGCGCAGGTCGCTGAGCACGAGGCGCCCCTCGCGCACTTCGGCCTTCATGAAGCCATGGTTGAACCAGGCGAGCTCGCGCACGATCGGCCAGCCGCGCACCGCCGCGAGCGCGGCGACGTCGGAGCGATAACGCCGGAACCGCATCGGGCCGTCATCGGCGACGATCGAGCGTTCGCCCTCCACGAAGCCATCGGGCGTCATCGCGACGACGCGCCAAAGCAGCGTGTTGAACGGCATCGGCACCGAGAAGCGTGGCGCATCGGCCAGGCCCATCGTCGCGAGGCTGCGCTCGGCCGCGCGCTCCACCATCGACTTCGCCAGCAGCGACCAGCCCAGGTAGGCGCTGCTGATCGCGAGCGCGGCCACCAGCGCCCGCTGCGCGCCGCGGCGCTCGCCGAGCCACGCGGCGATCGTACAGGCAGCGAGCAGCCAGACCGTATAGAGCGGATCGATGATGAAGACGCTCGCGCCCATCGTCGGCGGCCGGCGCAGCGGCCAGAGCAGTTGCGTGCCGTAGACGGTGAAGGCATCGAGCAGCGGATGCGTGACGAGCGCCAGCTGGATCGCCCAGAACCAGCGCGTCGGCGCTTCGCGCACGCGCCATCCCCAGCGCCGGAACGCTGCCCACAGCAGCAGCCCGATCACCGGCAGCACCAGCAGCGAATGGCTGAAGCCGCGATGCCAGGTCATGCGGTGCACCGGGTGCTCGGTCAACGCATTGATGACGAGGACGTCGAGGTCGGGAAGCGTGCCGAGCGCGGCACCTGCGAGCAGCGCGGCACGCCGATGACGGGGCGGCGCGATGGCGGCGGCGACGGCCGCGCCGAGGACGAACTGGGTGACGGAATCCATCCGCCGATGCTACCGGCCGTGGGCGCGGCACGTGGCTTAACCGTTGGACGACCCGGCTGGGTGCAGAATGCGCGGCCGGTCGCGAATCTGTATGATGCGCGCCCATCCTTCTATCCGGATACGAGGATATATCCCGATGTCCAGCTACCTCTTCACCTCCGAATCGGTCTCCGAAGGCCATCCGGACAAGATCGCCGACCAGATCTCCGACGCCGTCCTGGACGCGATCCTGGCGCAGGACAAGCGCGCGCGCGTGGCCTGCGAGACGCTGGTGAAGACGGGCGCGGCCATCGTCGCGGGCGAAGTCACCACGAGCGCGTGGGTCGACATCGAGCAGCTCGCGCGCAACGTCATCAACCAGATCGGCTACGACAATTCGAACGTCGGCTTCGACGGCCACACCTGCGCCATCATCAACATGCTCGGCAAGCAGTCGCCGGACATCGCCGCGGGCGTGGATCGCACCTCCCCCGAGGAGCAGGGCGCGGGCGACCAGGGCCTGATGTTCGGCTTCGCCTGCGACGAGGCCCCCGAGTTCATGCCGGCGCCGCTGTACTACAGCCATCGCCTCGTCGAGCAGCAGGCGCGCGTCCGCAAGGACGGCACGCTGAAGTGGCTGCGCCCGGACGCCAAGAGCCAGGTCACGCTGCGCTACGACGCGAACCACAAGGTGATCGGCCTCGACGCCGTGGTGCTCTCCACGCAGCACGATCCGGAGATCTCGCAGAACGACCTCGTCGAGGCCGTCTACGAGACGATCCTCAAGCCGGTGCTGCCGGCCGAGTGGCTCGCGAACCTGCCGAAGAACAAGGTGCACATCAACCCGACCGGCATCTTCGTGATCGGCGGCCCGGTCGGCGACTGCGGCCTGACCGGTCGCAAGATCATCGTCGACAGCTACGGCGGCATGGCCCGCCACGGCGGCGGCGCGTTCTCGGGCAAGGATCCGTCGAAGGTCGACCGCTCGGCCGCCTACGCCGCGCGCTACGTCGCCAAGAACATCGTCGCGGCCGGCCTCGCCGAGCGCTGCGAGGTGCAGGTGTCCTACGCGATCGGCGTCGCCGAGCCGACCTCGATCTCGGTCACCACGTTCGGCACCGGCAAGATCAGCGACGACAAGATCGAGCAGCTGATCCGCGCGCACTTCGACCTGCGCCCGTACGGCATCGTCAAGATGCTCGACCTGATCCACCCGGTCTACCAGCCGACCGCCGCCTACGGCCACTTCGGCCGCGCGCCGTACGAGCTGACCTACACCGGCCAGGACGGCAAGTCGGAGACCGCCACGGCCTTCTCGTGGGAAAAGACCGATCGCGCCGAGGCGCTGCGCAAGGAAGCGGGGCTGTAATCGGCTTCGCGATGCGACGACAGAACGGGCCGCGAAAGCGGCCCGTTCTGCTTTCGGGGCCGCGTGGACCCGGCGCACGAAGTCAGCCCTCGGTCGCCCGGCCGGCCCCAAGAGGCGGGGCCAGGCACCCGTTCAGGCAGTCGATCCGCCTCGCGGGGCCATCGATGCGAGAATGCGCACCCGCCGGCCATTCGGCCCGGCCCGACGCGAACGCAGCCTGCGTCGCCTGAGCGCTACCTACCATGACCGACACCATCGCCGCCCGCCGGGCGGACGCGCACGCCGATGCGCCCTCGCCTGCACGCGAGCTCGTCGAGCGCGTACGCGACGCCGCCGCTCTGCTGGCCGACATCGCGAGAGATCGAACGCTGCTGGACGGCGTGCCCGCCGAAGACCGCGCGCGGCTGCATGCTTACGTAGCGGAAGTCTTCCTGCCGGACCCTAAGGCCCGCCGCGCGCGCCTGAAAGCGCTGGAGCGCGAGCGCGCTGCAGAGAAGGTGCGTCGCACCGAGGCGCTGCTCGACTCCACCGGTATCCGAGAACTGCGCCGCAAGCCGGTCTTCACCACGCCCAACTATTTCCCGCCGACTGCTCCCGGCCAGCCGATGCTCGAGGCGTACGCGCCGCATATCGCCACCCCCGGGCGCGAATCGCCCGAGCTGCTGCACTGCTACGTCTGCAAGCAGAAGTACACGCAGGTCCATCACTTCTACGACCAGCTCTGCTCGCCGTGCGCGGACTTCAACTTCTTCAAGCGAACGGAGCTGGCGGACCTGAGCGGTCGCGTGGCACTCCTCACCGGCGGCCGCGTGAAGATCGGCTACCAGGCCGGCATGAAGCTGCTGCGCGCCGGTGCACGGCTGATCGTCACCACGCGCTTTCCGCGCGATTCCGCGATGCGCTATGCACAGGAGCCCGACTTCGAGGACTGGGCGCACCGGCTGGAGATCTTCGGCCTCGACCTGCGCCACACGCCCAGCGTCGAGGCGTTCTGCACGGAGCTGCTCAAGACCCACGACCGCCTCGACTTCATCATCAACAATGCCTGCCAGACCGTGCGCCGCCCCCCCGAGTTCTATGCGCACATGATGGAAGGCGAGACCGCGGCGCTGCACGAGGCGCCCGAGCGCATCCGCCGCCTGATCGGCCGCTACGAGGGCCTGCGCAGCTACACCATGCTGCCCGAGGGTGATGGCACGCACGGGCTGGTCGCGCGCGACAGCGGCGCGTTGCGCGAGGCACCGGGGCTCGCGCGTGCGGCCGAGCTCTCGCAGATCCCGCTGCTCGCCGAGGAGCTGCTCGGCCAGAAGCACCTGTTCCCCGAGGGACGCCTCGACGCGGACCTGCAGCAGGTCGACCTGCGCGGCCGGAATTCATGGCGTCTGCTGATGCACGAGGTGCCGACGGTCGAGCTGCTGGAGACCCAGCTCGTCAACGCGATCGCCCCGTTCATCCTCAATGCCCGCCTGAAGCCGCTGATGCTGCGCACCCCGGGCCGCGACAAGCACATCGTGAACGTCTCGGCCGTCGAAGGGCAGTTCTATCGCAACTTCAAGACGACCAAGCATCCGCACACGAACATGGCGAAGGCCGCGCTGAACATGATGACGCGCACGTCCGCCGCCGATTACCAGGCCGACGGCATCCACATGAATGCTGTCGACACCGGCTGGGTGACCGACGAGGATCCGGTCGAGATCGCCGCGCGCAAGGTCGTCGAGGAGCGCTTCCACCCGCCGCTCGACATCCTGGACGGCGCGGCGCGGATCGTCGATCCGATCATCCATGGCCTCAACACCGGCGAGCACGTCTGGGGGCAGTTCCTGAAGGATTACAAGCCGACGGACTGGTGAGGCCGGGTTCCCCGCAGCGGTCGCGGACTCCAGGTGCCGGCGTGCGACGCCGGCCGGACAGGGCGAGGTGACTGTTCCGCCGCATCAAGCGGCCGCGGCTGGGCGCGAACTGCCGCTAGTCGCGCACCCGGTGCGTTCCGGGCGTGTTGCACGTGCGGAGCTGCGCGGCGCGATAGAATGGCGGCGCCCTGCCGAGGGGCGCTGCAAGTCCGGCCGCCGTGCAGGCGTGTCCAACCGGAATCAGGCTCGGCAAGGTTTTCCTGCAACGGCGCCCGTTTGACGCGAGTCCACGTCGGACTCCTGAACGGAGCAATCCATGAACGCACAGATCAAGACCTTCTCCACCGAGGGCGACTACAAGGTCGCCGACATCGCGCTGGCCGACTGGGGTCGCAAGGAGATCGACATCGCCGAGCAGGAAATGCCGGGCCTGATGTCGATCCGCCGCAAGTACGCCGCGCAGCAGCCGCTCGCCGGCGTGCGCGTGACCGGCTCGCTGCACATGACGATCCAGACGGCCGTGCTGATCGAGACGTTGAAGGACCTCGGCGCCGACGTGCGCTGGGCCTCCTGCAACATCTTCTCGACGCAGGACCACGCCGCGGCCGCGATCGCCGCCTCCGGCACCCCGGTGTTCGCCTGGAAGGGCGAATCGCTCGAGGAGTACTGGGACTGCACGCTCGATGCGCTGACGTTTCCCGGCCAGCTGGGCCCGCAGCTGGTCGTCGACGACGGCGGCGACGTCACGCTGCTGATCCACAAGGGCTACGAGCTCGAGCAGGGCGACGCGAGCTGGGTCAACGCGCCGGCTTCCTCGCACGAGGAGCAGGTGATCAAGAACCTCCTCAAGCGCGTCGCAAAGGAGCGTCCGGGCTTCTGGGGCACCGTCGTGCGCGACTGGAAGGGCGTCTCCGAGGAGACCACCACCGGCGTGCACCGCCTCTACCAGCTCGCCCAGCAGGGCAAGCTGCTGGTGCCGGCGATCAACGTCAATGACTCGGTGACGAAGTCGAAGTTCGACAACCTCTACGGCTGCCGCGAGTCGCTGGCCGACGGCCTGAAGCGCGCGCTCGACGTGATGCTTGCCGGCAAGGTCGCGGTGGTCTGCGGCTATGGCGACGTCGGCAAGGGCTCGGCGGCTTCGCTGCGTGCCTACGGCGCGCGCGTGGTGGTCACCGAGATCGATCCGATCAACGCGCTGCAGGCCGCGATGGAAGGCTTCGAGGTCAACACGATCGAGTCGACGCTCGGCCGTGGCGACATCTACGTGACGACGACCGGCAACAAGGACGTCATCACGCTCGAGCACATGCAGCAGATGAAGGACCAGGCGATCGTCTGCAACATCGGCCACTTCGACAACGAGATCCAGGTCGATGCGCTGAACCAGTCGGGCGCGCAGCGCACCAACATCAAGCCGCAGGTCGACAAGTACACGTTCGCGAACGGCAACTCCATCTTCCTGCTCGCCGAAGGCCGCCTGGTGAACCTCGGCTGCGCCACCGGCCATCCGAGCTTCGTGATGTCGAACTCGTTCTCGAACCAGACGCTCGCGCAGATCGACCTGTGGGCGAAGAAGGACGAGTACGAGGCGAAGGTCTACATCCTGCCGAAGAAGCTCGACGAGGAAGTCGCGCGCCTGCACCTGGAGAAGATCGGCGTGGTGCTCACGCGCCTGACCGACGAGCAGGCCGCCTACCTCGGCGTCGATCCGGAAGGCCCGTACAAGCCGGACCACTACCGCTACTGATCGCGGTCCACGCATACGGAAACGGGCGCCTCGGCGCCCGTTTCTCGTTTCGGCCTCCCGCGTCCGGTCAATGGCGGAACGGCGTGGTCGTGCCGTTGCCCGGCCCGTTCCAGCGCCCGGAGCGTTCGGCCTGCGGGCAGATGCGCAGGTAGACGAAATAGGACTGGATCTCCGTCTGCGTCCATCCGCGCAGGTAGGGGCCGCAGTTCGGGGTCGGACCCGGGCAGTACCCCGGCGTAATCGCGAAAGCGCCCGTGTAGTTCGGCACCGGAAACCAGGCCTTGGGCGTCTGGTCGAGGCCGTAGCGGCAGAAGACGAAGGGATCGCCCGCACGCCACATCAGGCCCTGTTCGCCCTGCTGGGCGGCGGAGGTCGACGGCCACAGCGCGGCGGCCAGGAGAAACGGGATCCAACGCGTCACGACACGCTCCTCGGTGAGTCCATTCACGCGGGCAGTCTAGCTGACGGCCGTGGGTAGGGCGCAAGCGCCGCCAGTCGACGCCCGCGCCGCTCGCACGAGCTGCCGAGCGCGCCGTCCGCCACCAACGGCCGCTAAAGATCTGCGCCCCGCGGCCGGGGGTCGGCAGTGAGCTTCGCGACCATCACATTGCCTTCACTCACTGGTCGGATGTGCGACGCGCGACACACCGTTGCCTTTCCCGGCGACCAAGGATTGGCCCGGGGGATCAACCGGTTCGACGTACGTGAAACACCATCTCATCAAGGCCGCGCTCGGCGCCCTTATTGCCATTAGCAGTGCCATGGCCGCGGGGAGCGCGCCGGCATCCGACCTCGGGGACGCGAGCGTGATCGCCGACCCGGCGCACCGCAGCGTCATGGTCGACGGGCCGATCGGGCCGAAGTTCGAATCGCACGTGCAGGCGATGCTGCGCGAGCATCCGCAGACGCGCTGGCTGGTGCTGCGCAGCCCCGGCGGCATGCGTGGGCCCGCGCTGCGCGTCGCGCAGCTGGCGAACCGGCGCGGGATCACGGTGCGCATCGCGGGACGCTGCTCCAGCGCCTGCGCGCTCCTGTGGGCCGCCGCCCGTTCGCGTGAGATGACCACCGACTCGCGCGTCGGCCTGCATCGCAGCAGCCTCGACGCCACGCTGCCGATCACCGAGGGCATGCGCCAGCAGCTGATGGCCCGCAACGATCGCGAGACGGACGACGTGCTGCGGCGCGCCGGCTTTCCCGAGGCGGTGATCGCACAGGGCTCGGCGACGCCGCCGACCACGATGAGCTGGTTCGGCGCCGTCGAGCTGCAGCACGGCGGCGTGCCCTTCGTGCTGCTCGATGCCGCGGGGATCGCGTCGGCGTCGAGCGGCGGAGGGAGCATCGCGCTGGAGACGTCCGCGCCCCACTGAGCGGCGCGCCGCCGTCCTTCAGAGCGCGAGCTTCTCGCGCAGCTCGCGCGCCTGCCGCCGCGAAACCTCCACTTCCGCACCATCGCGCAGCGTGAGCGTGTAGCCGTCGCCGACCGCGAGGTCGATCGCCTGCACCATGCGCAGGTTCACCAGCGTATTGCGGTTGGCGCGGAAGAACAGGGACGGATCGAGCCGCGCCTCCAGCGTCGCGAGGCTGCGGCCGAGCATGGCCTTCTCGCCGCGGAAGTGCACGGTGGCGTAGTTGCCGTCGACCTCGATGCGGCTGATCTGCGCGAGCTGTACGAACCAGCAGCGTTCGCCGTCGCGCAGGAAGACCTGGTCCTCGCCGCGCAGCAGCTCACGCGCGGCGTCGGGCGGTGCCGCGCCACGCGCCTTGGCGAGTGCCGCGGCCAGCCGGTCGGCCTGTACCGGCTTGAGCAGGTAGTCGAGCGCGTTCGCCTCGAAGCCCTTCACCGCGTACTGGTCGTAGGCCGTGGTGAAGATGACCTGCGGCGCGACCTCGAGGCTGTCGAGCAGGTCGAACCCGGTGCCGGAAGGCATCTGGATGTCGAGCAGCACGACGTCGGGTGCGAGGCGCTCGATCGCCTCGCGGCCGGTCGGCACGTCGTCGGCCTCGCCGACGCAGTCGATGTCGGGGATGTCGCGCAGCAGCGTGCGCAGCTCCTGGCGCGCCAGGCGGGTGTCGTCGACGATCAGCACGCGCAGCGGCTTCATTGCGGGATCTCCATGCGGGCGACGACGTCGGCGCCGTCCTGCGCGATCGAAAAGCGCCCGCCCGCCTGCTGCAGGCGATGGCGCAGGAAGGCATGGCCGACGCCGGTGCCCTCGCCCGCCGCCTCGAGGCGGCCCGGATTGCGAACGTCGACCACCAGCGTGGCGCCCTTGCGACGCGCCGCGAGGGCGAGCACGCCGCCACCGGGCGTGCGCGAGATACCGTGCTTGATCGCGTTCTCGACGAGGAGCTGCAGGGCCATCGGGGGGAGGCGTGCGTCGAGCACGTCGGCCGGAACGTCGATCAGTGGACGCAGGCGTGTCTCGTAGTGCACCGCCTCGACCGCCAGATAGTCGTCGACCACCGCGCACTCCTCGCGCAAGGTCGTCCAGTCGCGCTGGCTGTGCTCGAGCGCATGGCGCAGCGTGCCGGACAGGCGCGTGACCAGCTCCCGCGCGCGCTCCGGATCCTCGAGGATCAGCGCGCGCAGGTTGTTGAGGGCATTGAAGACGAAGTGCGGATTGAGCCGCGCACGGAGCGATTCGAGCTCCAGCGCGCGCCGCTCGGACTCCGCGCGCAGTGCCGCGAGCTCGCTCGTGCGCGCACGCCGCAGGATGCGCCAGCCGGACCATGCGCCCGTCCACAGGCCCAGCACGATGACCGTATTGATCCAGTACCCGAGCACCTGCCCGACGCCGTAACCCGTGTAGGCGGGAAACGCGATGAGGCCCAGGCGCACCGACGGGATGGTGATCGCGGCGACCGCCACCTGCACCAGCGCGGCGCCGACCGCGACCGATGCGAGCAGCCGGACGGCGATCGCGCCCCCGTCCCGCTCCAGCCATCGTTGCCGCAGCGCGACCGCGCGGATCGCGCCGCTGATGACAAGCAGCGACGCGCTCAGCGCGACGCTCACGATCACGATCCCCGACGACAGGGCCCCGCCGAACACCCGCCCCATCCCGATCGACAGCAGGCCGTAGAGGGCCCACACCGCGACATTGGCGATCCAGAAGCGGCGTGCGGACGGGGCGGTCGTCATGTCGGGCTCACTTGGCCGGGGGATTGGCTTTCAGGAAGCCGGCGACCTGCGACTGCAGCCACTTCGGGTCGTCCCACATCAGGAAATGGTAGCCGTCCTCGCTCATCTCCAGGCGCATGCCGTCGAGCTTCGCGAACTGCGTGCGGAAGATCTGCGCGGTGGATTCCTTCGTTGAGCCGTAGGGCTTGTAGGCCGACCAGGCACCGAGTACGAGCGTCGGCGACTTCACCGCGCCCAGTTGCGGCCGCAGGTCCGTCGTCATCAGCTCGTACATCGCCTGCGAAGTCACGCGGCGATCGCTCTGCGCGCCCCACGTCCTGATCTGCTCGGTGCGCGCGGCATCGTGCGTCATGTTGCGGATCGCGGCCTGCGCCTGCTGGCGGTACGTCGCGTCGTCGGCGGCATCCATCTGCGCGCGCATCGCGGCGGCCATCGGGCGTGCGCTTTCCTCCGTTGCGGCCGGGTTGGTGATGGCCGACATGAAGGGCAGCGAGTCCACGATGACGAGCGGTCCGACGGCCTCGGGCTGCCGGATCGCCATCTGCAGAGCGAGTACACCGCCGAGGCTGTGGCCGACCACGGCAGGGCGCTTGAGGCCCTTGGCCTTCGCGTAGGCGAGCAGGCGATCGCGCATCGCCTCGAGGAACGGGCCTTCCGTGGCGGCCGGCAGGCCGGCGAAGCCCGGCAGGTGGACGAGGTGGCATTGCACCTTTTCCGCCTGCAGCGCGGTGCAGGTGTCGCGCCACGTGTCCGGGCCGCTGTTGAGGCCCGGGATCATCAGCACGGGGCGGCCCTTGCCGACCACTTCGACCTTCAGGCCCTGGAACTCGGCAGGCGCGGCGCGCACGGCGGTCGCCGTGGTGGCCAGGATGCCGGCGACGATGGCGGTGCGGAACGTGGCGGCGATGAGCTTCTGCATGGCGGGTCCTCCGTGGAAAGTGGGCCCAGGTTGCCGACGCCCGGCGGGCTGGCGGCCGGAAAAATGACGAGCGGCCGGGGGCGTCCACGAGCGGTCGCGGAGGCGGGCGCCCCGGGCGCCACGGCCTGTTCCTATCCATCGCGATGGAGAGATACAATTCCGGCACCTTCCGGTGGCGAGCGCCATGGTCCCCGTCAGCTTCGAGTTCTATCCGCCGAAAACCCCCGACCAGCATGCGCAGCTCGACAAGACCGTGGCGAAGCTGCGCGCGCACGGCCCCGAGTACGTCAGCGTGACCTTCGGTGCCGGCGGCTCCACGCTCAGCCACACCCCCGAGACGATCCAGAAGCTGCGCGCCACCGGCTTCGATGCCGCGCCGCACATCACCTGCATGGGCGGCTCCCGCGAGGAGATCCGCGGCCTGCTCAAGCTGTACCGCGCGCTCGGCGCCAAGCGCCTCGTGGCGCTGCGCGGCGACCTGCCTTCGGGCATGGTCAGTGCCGGCGAGCTGCGCTACGCGGACGAGCTCGTGGCCTTCGTGCGCGAGGAAACAGGCGATCACTTCCACATCGAGGTCGCGGCGTATCCGGAGATGCATCCGCAGGCACGCGATGCGCAGGCCGACCTGAAGAACTTCGTCGGCAAGGTGCGCGCGGGTGCGAACGGCGCGATCACGCAGTACTTCTACAACGCGGACGCGTATTTCCGCTTCGTCGACGACGTGCGGCGCCAGGGCATCGACATCCCGATCGTGCCGGGCATCATGCCGATCGCCAACTTCAGCCAGATCCGGCGCTTCTCGGAGCTGTGCGGCGCCGAGATCCCGCGCTGGATCGCGCAGCGCATGCTCGCCTATGCCGATGACGCGGACAGCATCCGTGCATTCGGGGCCGAGGTCGTCGCGCAGCTGTGCCGTCGCCTGATCGAGGGCGGCGTGCCGTCACTGCACTTCTACACGCTCAATCTCTCCAAACCGACTCTGAACGTGCTCGCACAGATGCGCTGAAAACCCGGGATTTATTGAAAGTCGATTCAGTTACGGACGTCCGTCACACTTCGTGTTGACGCAGGCGCGCCGAGCATTCGTGGCGTCTCCCGCCGCAGGTGCGCGCCATGAAAGTCCCGTCCGCCGTCGCCACGATCACGCTCGGCCTCGCGCTCAGCGTGCCCGCCGTGCAGGACGTCCAGGCGGCCTACACGGGCATCCAGCGCTGCCGCGCCGCCGACGGCACCGCGGTCTACACCGACAAGCCGTGCACGATGGTCGGTGCGCAGAGCGACGTGATGTCGGGCGAGCTCTCGATGCGGCTGCGCAGCGAAGCGATGCGCGATCCGGCAGCGGAGGGGCTGCACAACGCCTCCTTCGCGCAGGCGGCTTCGATGCCCGTCGGGCGTCGCTCCGCGGCCTCGGGCTGCGCGCGCAGCACCACCCAGCTGGCCATGGACATCCAGGGCTCGGTCGCGCTGCACGACGTCAATCGCCTCGCCGAGAGCTACCACTGGGTCGGCATGGGCCATCGCGAGTCGATCCCGGTGATGCAGCGGCTCGATCGGGTCAGCCGCGGCCAGGTGGTCGCCACCCAGTACTTCGATGCGCAGATCGGATCGGCCTACGGCTTCGCCTCGAACGGCGAAGGCTTTCCCGACGACGGCGCGGCCGGAATCCTGCAGGTGCAGCTCGCCGGCAATGACGGCGCGCAATCGCTGGAACTGAACGTCGAGCGCTACGCGGGCTGCTACTTCATCCGGTTCTGAGGCATCGCCCCTGCCGCGCGGCGCGCGGTCGCACTACCCTTGGCGGGTGCGCATCGCCCTGCCCGTCCTCGCGCTCTGGATCGCGTCCACCGTGCCCGTCGCACCGGCAGTGGCGCAGGTGCGCCGTTGCGCGCTCGCGGACGGCACGACGGTCTATACCGATCGTCGATGCGACAGCCTCGGCGCCGTCGAGCAGAAGCCGTCCGCACCCGGGGCCGCGCAATTGCGTAACCACCGCGCGGCCTGCCCCCGCACGCTGCGTGATCTCGCCTTCGAGGTGTCCGCGGCGATCGAGTCGAAGGACGTGAACCGCCTCGCCGCGGTTTACCACTGGCCCGGCATGTCGACGTCGCAGGGTTATGCGCAGATGGCGCGCCTGCAGGCGATCGTCGATCGCCCGCTCGTCGACCTGCAGCCGATCTACGCCGGACAGTCGGCGGACGAGCCGTATCCGCCGATCGAAGTGCGGCGCGCGCCCATCGGGCTGCGCGTCGAGCAGGTCTCGCGCGGGGGCAGCACGCCGGTGCGGGCGGTGCTCGGCCTGCGCAAGCACCTCGATTGCTGGTGGGTGACGGAGGGCGGGCTGCGGCGCGTACCGCCGCCGCCCGTGCGTGGCCCCAATGGCGAGATCGACCTGCCCGATACCGGGCCGCAGGTGCCCGTCGACGTGCCGCCGGCCGCGGCCGACTGAGCGTCCGAAGCGGCCGCGAGGCACAATACGCGCTCTTTTCGACCGGATGCGCGCGCATGCAATACCCCGAATGGATCTGGCACAACGGCTCGATCAAGCCGTGGGCCGAGGCCACCACCCACGTGATGTCGCATGCGCTGCACTACGGCTCGTCGGTGTTCGAGGGCATCCGCTGCTACGAGACGCCGAACGGCCCGGCGATCTTCCGCCTGACGGACCACAACCGGCGCCTGTTCGCGTCGGCGCGGATCTACGACATGGCGATCCCGTATTCGCTCGACGACATCAACGCCGCCTGCCGTGACGTGATCCTGCGCAACGGCCTGACGCGCGCCTATCTGCGCCCGCTCGCCTACCGTGGGCTTGGCGGCTTTGGCCTGTCCGCGGAGACGCCCGTGGACGTCTCCGTCGCGTCCTGGTTCATGGGGCCCTACCTCGGCGAAGGCGTGCTCGAGCAGGGGATCGACGCCTGCGTCTCGAGCTGGCAGCGCTTCGCGCCGAACACGATTCCGGCCGGTGCAAAGGCCGGCGGCAACTACCTCTCCGGCCAGCTCATCGCGCGCGAGGCCCGGCGTCTCGGCTTCGGCGAGGGCATCGCGCTGGCCTCCACCGGCCTGCTGAGCGAGGGCGCCGGCGAGAACCTGTTCCTCGTCTTCGACGGCGCGCTGCACACCACGCCGGTGAGCGCGGCGCTGCTCAACGGCATCACCCGCAATTCGATCATCACGCTCGCGCGCGACGCGGGCATTCCTGTGGTGGAGCGCGACCTGCCGCGCGAATACCTCTACCTGTGCGACGAGCTCTTCATGTGCGGTACCGCGGCGGAGATCACGCCGATCCGCTCGGTCGACGGCCGTCAGGTCGGCAGCGGCCAGGCCGGTCCACTCACGCGCCGCATCCAGTCGATGTTCTTCGGCCTGTTCGACGGCACCACGCCGGACCGCTACGGCTGGCTCGAGCCGTTGAACGGCTGAGGCAGCATGCATCGCACGATGACGGCGCCTCCGGGCGCCGTTCTCGTTGGTGCGCTCGATGACGCGTGTACCGTCGTCCCGTCGTCAGCCGAACGTCAGGGTGGCCACGACCCCGCGCGTCGCCCCGGGCTGCACGCGGACGTCCCAGCCGTAGAGCTCGCAGAGCCGGCGCACGATCGACAGGCCGATGCCACCGCCCTGCGAATGCCCGGCATGCGTGCCGCGGTAGCCACGCTCGAACAGGCGCGCGGCGTCCTCCGCGCTCAGGCCCGGGCCGGAGTCTTCAACCACCACCGCGTGCGGCGACAGGCGCACGACCACGTCGCCCTCGGCCGTGTACTTCACCGCATTGCCGATCAGGTTGCCGAGCGCGACGGTCACCGCCGACTCCGGTGCATCCACGCGCAGCCCGCGCTCGCCCTCGACGCGCAGCGTGACCGGCTTGCCCGCGATCTGCGCGCGATGCGCATCGAGCAGCTGCTCGGCCACGCGGCCGACATCCGTCGTGCCCTGCCCGCGCTCGCCACGCGAGAGCAGCAGCAATGCCCCGATCAGGTCGGTGCATTGCTGCTCGGCGCGCTGGATGCGCAGCAGGCGGCCGCGCGCCTTGTCGTCGAGGTCGGTCTTGGCGAGCAGCAGTTCGACCGCGCCACGGATCACCGCAAGCGGCGTGCGCAGCTCGTGGCTCACGTCGGCATTGAACTCGCGGTCGCGCTGCACCACCTGCGTGAGCCGCGCGGCGTAGTCATCGAGCGCCGATGCGAGCTGCCCGACCTCGTCCTCCGCGAAGTCGTTCGCCAGCGGCTCGGTGAGCCCCCCGCGCGAGCGCTTGAGACGCTTGGCGAGCTCGAGCACCGGACTCATGACGCGCGAGGCGGACCACCAGCCGATCAGGAACGAGAGCACCGTGAAGAACACCACCACGACCACGAGCTGCTGGTTGAAGCGCTCCTTGCCGCGCTCGGAACTGGTGAGGTCGTAGGCGAGGAAGAACCAGGCCTCGGGCGTCTTGCGCACTGCGAGGCGGTAGGTAAACGGCGCGCCGGCTTCGTCGACGCCATGCACGGTGTGCAGGCCGTCGCCGAGCGAATACCACTCGGGATACTCGGCGCGCAGTTCCTGGAACTTGTCGCGCGTCACCACGCGCCCGCGCATCTGCTCGACGGGCAGGTCCGGATTGCGCCCCGGATCGGCATAGAAGCGCCGCGCGTACTCGTCGATGTTGCGGTTCATCACGTCGGAGACGAGCTCGTCCTCGACGCGGTCACGCACCCAGTTCGTCGCGAAGACGAGCATCAGCGTCAGGCTGAAGCCGAGCAGCACGAAGCCGAAGATGATTCGGCTGCGGAGGCGGCGGCGGTAGCGGGTGCGCCCCCGCGCACGGACGGGGGACGAGGCGGTGGCCATCGGAAACCGGCGGTTCGGCGGGCCGCCAGTCTAAGCGGCGGCCCGGCGGGCGTCAGGCGCCGCCGTCGGGCGCCGCGATGCGGTAGCCGATGCCGTGGCGGGTCTGGATCAGCGGCTGCCCGAACGGCTTGTCGACGACGGAGCGCAGGCCGTGGATGTGCACGCGCAGGGAGTCGGAATCCGGCAGCTCCTCGCCCCATACGCGCGTCTCGAGCTCCTGCCGCGTGACCACCGCCGGCGAGGCTTCCATCAGCGCCTGGAGGATCTTGAGCGCGGTCGGATTGAGCTGCAGCAGCTTGCCCTGGCGGCGCACCTCGAGCGTATCGAGGTTGTACTCGAGGTCGGCGGTGGTCAGCACGCGCGTCTGCACGCCGCGCCCGCGACGGGAGAGCGCCGCGAGCCGGACCTCGACCTCCTGCAGCGCGAACGGCTTGATGAGGTAGTCGTCCGCGCCCGAATCGAAGCCGGCGAGCTTGTTGTCGAGCGAATCGCGCGCGGTGAGCATCAGCACCGGCGTCTGCTTGCGCGCCTCGTTGCGCAGCTTGCGGCACACCTCCAGGCCGTCGAGGCCCGGCAGGTTGAGGTCGAGCACGATGGCGTCGAAGTCGTGGACCACCGCGAGGTGGAGCCCGGTGATGCCGTCGGCGGCGAAATCGACGGTATGGCCGCGGTCTTCGAGGAAGTCGCCGAGATTCGCGGCGATGTCCTGGTTGTCCTCGATGACGAGAATGCGCATTGCGGTTTCCTGGGGCTGGAGCCGGCCACCGGCGAGCACCGCGGGAGACGGGCCGGTGGAGGGGCGGGATTCGGTGGGGTACGTAGGCATCGGCCGGATTGTGTCAGACGGCTGTTCATGGATCGTCTTCACGTCCGACCGCCGACACCAAAAAAAGTGCCCGGGCATGGTGGCCCGGGCAAAAAGTGTTACCCCGATTACCGCGGCCTCGCCGAGGAGCCACCCCGGGGTGAGTCGCGGTCGGGGCACGCTACGCCCCGGAGGCTTAAACGCGGGTTAAGGGCGGCCGGAATTCAGGTTAATGACGCGTTATTTCCGACGCGCGCGGGGATTGGCCGCCGCGGCCCGGTCCGGGCGGCTGCGGGCCGGTTCCCGATCCGTGGCTGCCTTGGGGGCGGACGGCTTCGGTTTTTTCGCCGGCCGGTCGGGCGCCGGGGCGACCGCGACCCCGCTCGACCGGGCGGCCTTTCCTGGCCTGGGCGCCGCGGTGGCGCGTGGCGCGGCCCGGGTCGGCTTTCCGCGGGGCCGGCAGCCCTGTGCAACGAACCGCACGATCTCGCCGGCCACGTCCTCGCCGGAGGCCTTCTCGATGCCTTCGAGGCCGGGCGAGGCGTTCACCTCGAGCACGAGCGGGCCGCGGGCCGAGCGGATGAGGTCGACGCCCGCGACGCCGAGGCCGAGGACCTGCGTCGCGCGGATGGCGACCTCGGACTCGGCCGCACTGGGCTCGACGCCGACGGCACTGCCGCCGCGATGCAGGTTCGAACGGAACTCCCCCGCGGGCGCCTGGCGGCGCATCGCGGCGATCACCCGGTCACCCACCACGAAGCAGCGCAGGTCCGCGCCCTTGGCCTCGGCGACGAATTCCTGCACGAGGAAATTCGCGTAGAGCCCGCGCAGCGCCTCGGTGACGCCCTTGGAGGCGGAGAGCTTCTCCGTGAGGATCACGCCCGCGCCCTGCGAGCTCTCGGTGAGCTTGATCACGTGGGGCGCCGGCCCGAGCAGGTTCAACAGGTCGGCCGTGTCGTCGGGGTTGTCGCCGAAGACCGTCACCGGCATGTGGATCCCCTGCGCGGCGAGGAGCTGGTGGGCGCGCAGCTTGTCGCGCGCCTTGACGATCGCGTCGGACGGATTCGGCGTGCAGGTGCCCATGTGCTCGAACTGCCGCAGCACCGCCGTGCCGTAGCGGGTGACCGACGCGCCGATGCGCGGGATCACCGCGTCGTAGCCGGTGAGCGGCTTGCCCTTGTAGTGCATGTCGAAGCCATCGCTGGCGATGCGCATGTAGCAGCGCAGCGGGTCGAGCACGCGGACGGTGTGGCCCTGTTCGCGGGCGGCTTCCACGAGCCGTCGCGTCGAATAGAGCGAGCTGTTGCGCGAGAGGATCGCGAGTTTCATGCAGGTGGTCGTCCCCGGGTGGACCGGCGCTTCGGGCGCCCGTGCAGGAAGGAGCGTGACGGATCGACGGTGAAGAGCCCGGCGAGCGCGCTGCGCCCGACGAGCATCGGAAAGCGCATGCCGCGGCGGTCGGTGAGATTGATCTCGGCCTCGCGGTCGACGCCGGCGATGCGCAGGCGCGTGCGGAGGAAGATCCGGCAGGTCCGATGGCCGCCGGAGTCCACCACGTCGCGCTCGTCGTGGATCGGCGCCGCGGTGTCGACGGTGAGCCCGCGCCCCGGGCTGAGGCGGAACCCGACCCAGGGCCCGCCGCCCTCGGTGAAGCGCCAGTAGGCATCGACGTGGAGCGACGAGCTGCGCGCGCCGGTGTCGACCTTCGCCCGCACCGTGGCGAGCTCGAGGTCCGGCAGTGTCACGCATTCGCGCCAGCCCAGCACGATCGGGGTCGACATCGAGTCCTCCGACAGGCCCGGAAACCGAAACGGCGGCCACGAGGGCCGCCGTCGGGAAAACTGGAGCGGGTGATGGGAATCGAACCCACGCTAGCAGCTTGGGAAGCTGCAGTTCTACCATTGAACTACACCCGCATGCGGCGAAGTCTAGGCCGCGCGCGCCGTGCTTGGCAACGCGCGACCCGGACCCGGCGACCTCAGAAGCGGCCGCCGACCGTCATGAACAGCGTGGCGTCGTTGCCGCCCTTCTGCGCGGTCGTGAGGTTCGCGCCGATGTCGGTCTCGAAGCCGAACATCTCGCCGCGCACGCCGAACTGCGCGGTCGCGTAGCGCTCGTCGAACTCCACGCCCGGCACGGCGTAGTCGCCGGTGGCGGGAAGCGACTGCACGCGCGCGAAGGCCTCGCCGCCCTCGTCCTCGAACTCGCGGTCGAAGGTGATGCGGGCGTACGGGTTGAAGTGGCCCGTCTCCAGGCGCATCTGCCAGCCGATCTTGCCGATCAGCGAGTCGATGTCCTGCTCGCGGTAGGCGAGCGAGGTCGACAGGTCGGCCTGGTCCTCGGCGAAGCCGTCGATCTCGATGCGCTGCGAGAGCACGCCGAGCACCGGGCCATGCTTCAGCGCGCCCGAGCCGAACTCGAAGCCGCCCTCGACGCCGACGCTCACGTTCGAGCCGTCCGCCGAGCCGCGATGCACGCGCTCGGCGACACCGAGCTGCACGCGGCGCTCGATGTCGAAGTCCAGGCTCGTGTAGCTCGCCTGGCCGTTGACCCAGGCGCCACCCGAGCGCCAGCCGATGTAGCCGCCGAGGGCGGCCTCGCTCTGGTCGAACTCGCCGCCGCGGCGACCCCAGTCGAGCATGCTGCGGCCGAAGCCGCCGAAGCCGCCGAAGGTCAGGCCACCGGTGCGCCAGTCGACGCCCGCGGTGAGCGCCGGACCGGCGCCGTCATAGAGGTTGCCGTGCTCGTAGCGCTGGAAGTCGCCGCGCACGTCGGCCCACCAGCGCATGCCCTCGCCCTCGGCCAGCGTGCCGGCCTCGGCCTGCGCGAGCACGCGGTCGGCGCGCGAGCGGCCCACGGTCGACGCCGAGTGGCCGAGGATCGCCACCTGGCGCGGCGCCTCGAGGATCGACAGCGCGTAGTCGGCGAGGATCTCGTGGCTGGCCTGCGACGGATGCACGCCGTCGGCGAAGGCGTAGCTGTACGGCGCGTTCGGCGTGGCGTAGGTGCCCGGGTTGCAGGTCAGCGACGAGGCCGTGATCTGCGGGTTGCAGGCGGTGCCGGTCACGTTGGCGATGCCGAACTGCGCCGGGTTCGCCGTGACCTCGCGCAGCAGCGCGAAAGTATTGAGCGGGATCACGCGCAGGCCGGCCGACGCCAGGCCGCCGAACAGCGCGGTGTTGTACTGCGTCGACAGCGCGGTGCCGGTGGCCTGCGCCGTCGCGCCCTGTGCGCGGAACGCGGGGGTGCCGCCGATGTCCGGCAGCGTCGGCACCAGGATGTAGCGCGCACCGGCGGTGGTGAGCGTGTTGACGATGCCGACCTGCGCGGTCACCGCGGACCCGATCGTGGCCGCGGCCGGTGCGCCGGCGTTGGTGATCGCGAAGATGTCGTTCGCGCCGCCCCAGACGGTGTAGAGCGCGTTGGCGTCGGCGCGGCCGCCGTTGGCGGCGAGGTAGGCATTCACCTGCGTCTGGAGCGAGGGCACCGCGCCGAACGGGCTGGCCGCGGTCGTACCCACGCGCGCGCCGCCGACGGCGAAATTCGTGCCCGCCGCGTTCTGCACGCTGCCGTTGGCGCCGTAGTACGGGTTGGCCGCGGTGCCGTAGTACTCCGCGATCAGCTCGGCATAGACCAGGCCGGGGTTGGTGGTGAAGCGGCCGAGGCTGGCGGCCTGCGGCCCGCCCTGCTGGATCAGCGCGGGGCGGAACGCGCCGGCGTCGGTCAGGCTGTCGCCGAAGAAGACGGTCTGCGTGTAGGGGCTCTGCTGCGCGAAGGCCGGCGCGGCGGCGAGCGCGAGGGCCGCGGCGAGGGCGGTACGGACGGGTTTCATGCGTTGCATCCTTGGAATCGTCGGGAAACCGCCGGACGGTGGGGCGTACGCTGGCGGATGGGCGGGCATCGAATCATGAGCCTGCACGGTCCGCAAGCGGCGAGCGTCATGCCGGTTCCGCCGGAAGCGTCCCGCGGCGACAATGCGCGGATGACCGACGCCGCCCTCCGCCTGACCGTCAACGGTGAACCGCGCGCCTTCGAGGCGCCGCTCGACATCCCCGCCCTGCTCGTCGCCGAGGGCCTCGGCGAGCGCCGCGTCGCGGTCGAGGTCAACGGCGAGATCGTGCCGCGCAGCCGGCATGCGGGCTTCGCGCTCGCGACCGGCGACCGCGTCGAGATCGTGCATGCCCTCGGTGGGGGCTGACGCCGCGGCGCCGCGCGAGAAGCCGGCCCCCGCCCGCCGCCGCGCGGGTGCGATAATCGCCGGATGATCGATCTCGCCACGACCGACCCGCTCGTCATCGCGGGCACCGCCTACGGATCCCGCCTGCTGACCGGCACCGGCAAGTTCAAGGACCTCGACGAGACCCGTCGCGCGACCGAGGCGGCCGGCGCGCAGATCGTCACCGTCGCGATCCGCCGCACCAACATCGGCCAGAACCCGGGCGAGCCGAACCTGCTCGACGTGCTGCCGCCGGAGCGCTACACGATCCTGCCCAACACGGCCGGCTGCTACACCGCCGACGACGCCGTGCGCACCTGCCGCCTCGCCCGTGAGCTGCTCGACGGCCACAGGCTGGTCAAGCTCGAGGTGCTCGGCGACCAGCGCACGCTGTATCCGGACGTCGTGCAGACGCTCGCCGCCGCCGAGCAGCTCGTCGCCGACGGCTTCGACGTGATGGTCTACACGTCCGACGACCCGATCCTCGCCAGGCGCCTGGAGGAGATCGGCTGTGTGGCGGTGATGCCGCTCGCCGCGCCGATCGGTTCGGGCCTGGGCATCCAGAACAGGTACAACCTGATCGAGATCATCGAGAACGCGAAGGTGCCGATCATCGTCGATGCCGGCGTGGGCACCGCCTCCGATGCCTCGATCGCGATGGAGCTCGGCTGCGACGGCGTGCTGATGAACACCGCGATCGCCGGCGCGAAGGATCCCGTGCTCATGGCGCATGCGATGAAGCTCGCGGTCGAGGCCGGTCGTGCCGCGTTCAAGGCCGGGCGGATCCCGCGCAAGCGCTTCGCGAGCGCGTCGTCGCCGGTCGACGGCCTGGTCGGCTGACGCGCGGGCATGACCTCGCCTTCCGACGCCCACGGCCCCGGCAGCAAGCCGTTCACGGTCGAGGCGGGCCACCGCCGGATCCGCAGCTTCGTGCTGCGCCAGGGGCGCTTCACCGCCGCGCAGCAACGAGCGTTCGACGAGCAGTGGCCGCGCTATGGCCTCGACTACGCCGGCACGCCGCGCGACTTCGATGCCGCGTTCGGCCGCGCTGCGCCACGCGTGCTCGAGATCGGCTTCGGCAACGGCGAGGCACTGCGCTTCGCGTCCGCGAACGATCCGGCGCGCGACTACATCGGCATCGAGGTGCATGCGCCGGGTGTCGGACGCCTGCTCAACGGGCTCGCCGCCGATGGCGCGACGAACGTGCGCGTCTACCACCACGATGCGGTCGAGGTGCTGGAGAACGAGGTCGCCGACGCGGCGCTGCAGGAAGTGCGCATCTACTTCCCCGATCCGTGGCATAAGGCGCGGCACAACAAGCGCCGCCTGGTGCAGCCCGCGCTCGCGGCGCTGCTGGTGCGCAAGCTCGCGCCGGGCGGCCTGCTGCACCTCGCGACCGACTGGGAAGCCTATGCCGAGCACATGTGGGACGTGCTCGATTCGACGCCGGGCCTGGCCAATCGCGCCGGCCCGCGCGGCCATGTCGAGCGCCCCGCCTGGCGTCCGCAGACGCACTTCGAGTCCCGCGGCCTGAGGCTCGGCCACGGCGTCTGGGACCTGCTGTACGACCGGGTGGGATGACGGCCCCGCGTGCCCGCGTCCCGCACCGCCCGCGACCTGCGCGCCGCAGGCGCATCGGCTGAGCGATGGACGACACCGCGCTTCCGCTGACCCGCGACATGGTGATGGTGCTCGGCTTGGCCGCGTTCACCATGATCATGTTCCTGTTCGAGCGGATCCGCGCGGACGTGGTCGCACTCGTGGTGCTGGTGCTGCTCGGCCTCACGGGCCTCGTCGAGCCGGAGGCGCTGTTCGGCGGTTTCTCGGGTAACGCGGTGATCTCGATCATCGCCACGATGATCCTCGGCGCCGGCCTCGACCGCACCGGCGCGCTCAATCGCCTCGCCGGCTGGCTGCTGCGGCGCTCGCACGGCGACGAGCAGCGCCTGCTGCTGCTCACCACGGCGGTGTCGGGGCTGAACTCGTCCTTCATGCAGAACCCCTCGGTGATGGCGCTGTACATGCCCGTCGCCGCGCGTCTGTCGTCGCGCACCGGCCTGTCGCTGCCGAAGCTGCTCCTGCCGATCGCCGCGGCGATCATCATGGGCGGCGCGCTCACGATGGTCGGCAATTCGCCGCTGATCCTGCTCAACGACCTGCTGGTGGCGGCGAACGCCAACCTGCCCTCGGGCGCGGCCACGCTCGAGCCGCTGCAGATGTTCACGCCGCTGCCGATCGGCCTGGTACTGCTGGGTGCGTCGCTCGCCTACTTCCACTATCGCGGCCTGCGCGCGCTGCCGGACGACGACGGCAAGGGCGCGACCCCCGGCCGCACCGAGAGCTACTTCGCGCAGGCCTACGGCATCGAGGGCGACGTCTTCGAGCTCGAGATCACGGCCGACAGCCCGCTCGTGGGCCTGACCATCATCGAGGTGGAGAAGCTGCGCGGCGCGCCGCTGATGCTCGCGCTGCGCACCGGCGACGACAGCCGGCTGTCGCCGCCGGCGGACTCGCGCGTCTGGGTGGGCAGCGTGCTGGGCGTGATGGGCACGCGGCAGCAGGTGACGGACTTCGCGCAGACCCACTTCCTGCGGGTCGGCGTGCGGCTGCGGCACTTCGGCGACCTGTTCAATCCGGCGCGGGCAGGCGTCTCCGAAGCCGTGGTGCCGGCCACGTCGCGCTACATCGGCAAGACACCGGGCGAGCTGCAGCTGCGCCGCCGCTACGGGCTCAACCTGCTCGCGATCAACCGCGACAAGGACGTCATCCGCGACGTGCGCGACGTCCCGCTGCGCGCCGGCGACATGCTCGTCTTCCATTCGATCTGGGCGGACCTCGCGCAGGTGGGCCGCGAGCTGGTGGTCGTCACCGACTACCCGAAGGGCAAGCAGCGCCCGCACAAGCTGCGCGCGGCGCTGGTGATCTTCACCGTGGCGATGCTGCTCGCGCTGTCGTCGCGGCTGCCGGTCTCGATCGCGCTGATGACGGGCGTGGCCGGCATGCTGATCGCGGGCGTGCTCGACATCGACGAGGCCTATGCGGCGATCAGCTGGCGCACGGTGTTCCTGATGGCCTGCCTGATCCCGCTGGGGTGGGCGATGGACTCCAGCGGCGCCGCGGCCTGGCTCGCGGGACACACGGTCGAGCAGCTCCCGCGCGCGACACCGCCGTGGCTGCTGCAGATCCTCATCGCGCTCGGCACGACGGCGTTCTCGCTGGTGATCAGCCACGTCGGGGCGACGATCGTGGTGGTGCCGCTGGCGATCAACCTGGCGCTCGCCTCCGGCGGTGATCCGACCGCGTTCGCGCTCACGGTGGCGCTGTCGGCCTCGAACAACTTCATGACCGCGTCGAACCCGGTCATCTCCATGATCACCGGTCCGGCCGGTTACACGGCGCGGGATCTGTGGCGCATCGGCGGGCCGCTTTCGCTGGGCTATGCGGTCATCACCGTGGCGATGGTCAACCTGCTGTTCTGAGCGCCGATCGACCGTTCGTCGGCCGGCGCGCGGCCGATGTCGAAATCGCGCCACCCCGTTCGTCGTACCCCTGAAGGCCCGGCACTCCGCCGGCCAAAGGAGAGTCCGATGCGCGTCATGGTGATCGTCAAGGCCACCCCCTCGTCCGAAGCCGGCGCCCCGCCGAGCACCGCGCTGATGGAGGCGATGGGCCGCTACAGCGAGGAGCTGGTGAAGGCGGGCGTGATGCTCGCGGGCGAAGGCATCAAGCCGTCCTCGGCCGGCGTGCGCCTGCGCTTCTCGGGCGACGCGCGCAGCGTGGTCGAGGGCCCGTTCGCCGCCACCGGCGAGCTCGTCGCCGGCTTCTGGCTGTGGCAGGTCGCCTCGATGGACGAGGCGATCGCCTGGGCGCGTCGCTGCCCGAATCCGATGCCGGAAGAGTCCGAGATCGAGATCCGGCCGCTGTACGAGGCCGAGGACTTCGGCGCCGAGTTCACGCCCGAGATGCGCGAGCAGGAAGCCCGGCTGCGCGACCAGCTCAGCGCGGCGTGAGGACGACCACCATGCAGCTGATCGCCTACCTCGCCTTCGACGGCACCTGCCGCGAGGCCTTCGACTTCTATCGCGGCGTCTTCGACGGCGAGATCGTGGCCCGCTTCACCTACGGCGAATCGCCGATGGCCGCGGAGATTCCCGCCGACGGCCACGATCGCATCATGCATACGCACCTGCAGGCGCGCGGCGCCGAGCTGATGGGCGCCGACGGGCCGCCCGGCAGCGGCCCCGGCCGAACGTGCGTGAACGTGATGGCCGACAGCGTCGAGGACGCCGAGCGCATCTGGTCGCGCCTCGCCGACGGTGCGAACGTCTCGATGCCGCTCGCCGAGACGTTCTGGGCCGAGCGCTTCGGCATGCTCGTCGACCGCTTCGGCACGCCGTGGATGGTCAACCGCGTCCGCCCCTGCGAGACCCCTTGATCCCGGAGCCGCCATGTCCCGCCAACTCTTCGTCAACCTGCCGGTGCGCGACCTCGCGCGTGCGGTCGACTTCTTCACCCGCCTCGGCTTCACCTTCAATCCGAAGTTCACCGACGCCAACGCGACCTGCATGGTCGTGTCGGACAGCGTGCAGGTGATGCTGCTCGTCGAACCGTTCTTCGCCGGCTTCACCCGCAAGCCGCTGGTCGACGCACATTCGGCGACCGAAGTGCTGCTCGCCATGTCCGTCGACAGCCGCGACGAGGTCGACGCCCTGCACGCCCGCGCCCTCGAGGCCGGCGGCACCGACGTGCTCGAGCCGAAGGACTTCGACTTCATGTACCAGCGCAGCTTCGCCGACCCGGACGGCCATCAGTGGGAGCTGTTCTGGATGGACGAGAGCCGGATGCCGGGGTGAGGCCGCTTGTCGGCGCACCGGGCGGGTGCTGTGATCATGCGCGATGACCGCGATCCCCGACCTGCTCGCCGCGCTGTCCCGCAGCGAATCGCCCCGCCTGATCGCCCGCACCGCCCGCGTGACCGGCGACATCGCCGTGGCCGAGGAACTCGTGCAGGACGTCCTGCTGCAGGCGCTGCAGCACTGGCCGCGCCGCGTCCCCGACAACCCCGCGGCATGGCTCATGACCGCGGTGCGTCGTCGCGCGATCGACCACCTACGGCAGCGCGCTCTGCATGCCGACCGCACGCAGGACTACGGCGTCGAGCTGGAGGCGCAGGGCCGGCACGCCACCGCCGACGAAGCCGCGATGCTCGCCGATGACGACATCGGCGACGACCTGCTGAGGCTCGTTTTCGTCGCCTGCCACCCGGTGCTGCCGATCGCCGCGCAGGTCGCGCTCACCCTGCGCCTTCTCGGCGGCCTGCGCACCGACGAGATCGCGCGCGCCTTCCTCGTGCCGGAGCCGACCATCGCTCAGCGCATCGTGCGGGCCAAGCGCATGCTCGGCGCGGCGCGCGTGCCCTTCGAGGTGCCACGCCGCGAGGAACTCGGCGAACGCCTCGCCGCGGTGCTGCACGTGCTCTACCTGATCTTCAACGAGGGCCATTCGGCGACATCGGGCGATGCCTGGACGCGCCCACCGCTGTGCGACGAGGCGATCCGCCTCGGCGGCGTGCTCGCCGACCTGCTGCCGCACGAACCCGAAGTGCATGGCCTGCTCGCGCTGATGGACCTGCAGGCCTCGCGACTCGAGGCACGCCAGGACGCGGACGGCACGCCGGTGCCGCTCGCCGAGCAGGATCGCAGCCGCTGGGACGCGGCGCGGATCGAGAGGGGCCTGCAGTCACTCGCACGTGCCGAGCGCCTCGGTGGACGCGACGGGCCGTATGCGCTGCAGGCCGCGATCGCCGCGTGCCATGCGCGCGCGGGCACGGCGGATGCCACCGACTGGCCACGCATCGCGGCGCTCTATGCGCGGCTCGCAGCGCTCACGCGCTCGCCGGTGGTGGAGCTCAATCGCGCGGTCGCCGACGCGATGGCCTTCGGACCGGAGGCGGGACTCGCGCGCATCGAGCCCCTGCGCGACGATCCCGCGCTCGCGCAGTACCATCTGCTGCCGGGCGTGCGCGGCGACCTGCTCGAGCGGGTCGGGCGCCTGAGCGAGGCCGCCGCCGAGTTCGGCCGCGCCGCCGCGCTCACCCGCAACGAGCGCGAGCGCCGCGTGCTGCTCGACCGTGCCGCGCGTTGCGCGCCCGCCGATTGAGGCGCCACTGGCGCGCCGCGTGCGGGCATCGCAGCATGGGCGCCCCGAGGAGGCACGCCCGATGAAGTTCATGCTGCTGGTCCACATCGACGAGGCGCGCATCGCCGAGCTGCCGGAGGGCGAGTTCGACCGCCTCATGCACGGGTGTTTCGCCAAGGCCGACGCCCTACGCGAGGCCGGCTGCCTGCTCGATTCCCAGCAGCTCGAGCCGGCGTCGACCGCGCGCACGCTGCGGCAGCGCGAGGGCCGCATGGCGATCACCGACGGGCCCTTCGCCGAGACGAAGGAATTCCTGGCGGGCTTCAACCTGATCGAGGCGGCCGACTACGACGAGGCGCTGCGGATCGCGGCGGACTTTCCGTGGACGCAGCTGGGCTCGATCGAGGTGCGTCCGGTGCGCGACATCGGCGCGGTGCGCGCCCGCGTCGGTGCCTGACGCGTCGGCGCCCGCGGACTGCTGGCCGCAGCGATCTCAGCCCGCGCCGCCGTCCACCGCGCGCAGCGAAGCACCCTTGCACGGCCCGGCAACGCAGACGCCGGTCGCCATGTCGAACGACGCGCCGTGCGCCGCGCAGACGAGCAGCCCGTCGCGGCTCAGCAGGAACTTCCCGGGCGCGTAGTCGAGGCGGCGCCCGGCATGCGGGCAGACGTTGAGCCAAGCGCGACGCGTGCCGTCCACCTGGACGAGGATCACCGACTCGCGGCCACCGTCCACGAGGGCTTCGGACTCGACCGGCTGGCGGTCCTGCAGGGGCTCGTCGCCGGATTCGATCGCACTCATGCCTTAACGTTTCCCTCACACCCTCGGCGATAGGGCGCCGGATACTCGACCGCCCGCGTGCCACGAAGTCTCTCATGCGCCCCCAGACGCTGCTCCGCGCCGCCGCCCTCTACGCCCGATTCGAACGCCCGGTCCGCAGCGTGCTGCGCGCCGTGATCGAGCCGCGCAAGCCGCGCCACCGCGTGCTGCGCGTGCTGCTCGCGGCAGTGGGCCTGGTGGTGCTCGCCGGCCTGCTCGTGGTCGGGCTCGTGCTCGGCACGCTCGCGATCGTCGGTGGCCTCGCCTGGCGCCTGCTGCGCCCGTCGCCCGCGCCGCGCACGCGCCCGAGCCGCGTCTTCGACGCCGACTACCGCATCGTCGGCCGCCAGCTGCTGCCGCGCTGAGGATGCGCGACCTGTTCGAGGCGCCCGTCGCGCCGCGTATCCCGTTCGCCGATGGCGGGGCCGCCTTCCCGGTGCGCCGCATCTACTGCGTCGGCCGCAACTTCGCGGACCACGCCCGGGAGATGGGGGCGAGCGTCGCCGCGACGGCGGCCGAGCGCGGGACGCCGATCTTCTTCCTCAAGCCCGCCGACGCGATCGTGCTCGACGGGCAGGTGCCCTATCCGCCCGGCACGTCCGACCTGCACCACGAGGTCGAGCTGGTCGTCGCGATCGGCCGCGACGCGGGGCCGGGCGTGCTCGATCCCGCCACCGCGGTCGCCGGGCTCGTCGCCGGTTACGGCGTCGGCCTCGACCTCACGCGTCGCGATCTGCAGGCCGCCGCGAAGGCACGCGGCCTGCCCTGGGATACCGGCAAGGCCTTCGACCATTCCGCGCCGGTGAGCGCCCTGCTCACGCCCGACCGCGTCGGCGCGCTCGATGCGCGCTCGATCTGGCTCGACGTCGGCGGCGAGCGGCGCCAGACCGGCGCGCTGTCGGATCTGGTCTGGGGCGTCGGCGAGATCCTGCACGAGCTTTCGAAGCTCTATGCGCTGCGCGCCGGCGACCTCGTCTTCATGGGCACGCCGGGCGGCGTGGCGGCGCTGCGCCCCGGCGACGTGTTCGTCGCGGGGCTCGACGACGTGCTGCGGCTCGAAGGCCGCATCGTCGGACGCTGAGCCGATGCGCCTCGTCGACGAGTTCAAGGCCTTCATCGCGCGCGGCAACGTGGTCGACCTCGCCGTCGGCGTGGTGATCGGCGCGGCGTTCGGCAAGATCGTGAGCGCGCTGGTGGACGGCGTGGTGATGCCTCTCCTGGCGATCGCCACGGGCGGCATCCGCGTCGACCAGTGGAAGCTCGTGCTGCGCGCCGCGGAGCTCGATGCCGCGGGCAAGGTGATATCGCCCGAGATCGCGCTGCGCCACGGCCTGCCGCTGCAGGCCCTGCTGGATTTCCTGATCATCGCCGCGGTGATCTTCCTGGTGCTGCGCGCCTACAACCGCATCCGCGCCCGGCGCGACGAGGCGCCCCCGCCGCCCGCCGAGGACGTCCTCCTGCTGCGCGAGATCCGCGACCTGCTGGCGAGGCGCGACGACCGGGCATGACGATGGTCATGCGGCAGTGCACGGCCGCATTGCTAAGCTCGGCAGCTCCCCGGTGCGAGGTGCTGCGATGCGGAAGTGGGCGATGGCGACGGCGGTCGCAGTGGCGGTCTCGATGCTGGCTCCCCTTCCGCGCACGGCCGATGCCGCGCCCCCGCGCCCGGCCTCGATCCCGGATTCCGCGGCCGCGCATGCCGAACGCCTGCGCGACGAGGCACTTAAGAGCGACCTCGCCTACCGCATCGTCGAGTCGCTCACGACCGAGGTCGGCCCGCGGCTGGCCGGCAGCGAAGCCGATGCCCGCGCGGTCGAATGGGCGAAGGCGAAGTTCCGCGAGCTCGGCTACGACCGCGTGTGGACGCAGCCGGTGACCTTCCTCAAGTGGGAGCGCCGCGGCGAATCGGCCGCCGTACTCGGCCGCAATGCACAGCCGCTCGCCCTGAGCGCGCTCGGGGGCAGCCCGGGCGGCACGGTCGAGGCCGAGATCGTCCGCTTCCCCGACCTCGCCGCGCTCGAGGCGGCCCCGGCCGGCTCGCTGACGGGCAAGATCGCCTACGTCGACTTCCCCATGGCGCGAGCGCAGGACGGCAGCGGCTACGGCGCGGCCTCGCGCATCCGCAGCCGCGGTCCCACCATGGCGGCGACCAAGGGCGCGGCCGGCTTCCTGATGCGCTCGGCCGGCACCGACTCGCACCGCATGCCACATACCGGCATCACGCGCTTCGACGACGGCGTCACGCCGATCCCGGCGGCCGCGCTTTCCGTCCCCGATGCACTGCAGCTCTCCCGCCTTCTCGCCATGGCGCCGCAGCGCGTGCGCATGGCGCTCGACTGCGGCTGGACCGGCACCGCGACGTCCTACAACGTGATCGGCGAGATCCGCGGCACGCGTCACCCCGACGAGGTGGTGGTCATCGGCGGGCATCTCGATTCGTGGGACCTCGGCACCGGCGCGGTCGATGACGGCGCGGGCATAGGCATCACCATGGCCGCCGGCGCGCTGGTCAAGCGCATCGTGAAGGCACCGGAACGCACGATCCGCGTGATCGCGTTCGCGAACGAGGAACAGGGCCTGCACGGCGGGCGCGTGTACGCCGAGTCGCAGAAGGGCGCGATCGCGAAGAACGTGATCGGCGCGGAGAGCGATTTCGGCGCCGGCCGCATCTACGGCTTCGCCACGTCTGCCCCCGCGCAATCGCAGGCCGCCACCGCCGCGATCGCGCGCGCGCTCGAGCCGCTGGGCATCCGGGCGATGCCGGAAGGCGGCCCGGGGCCCGACATCGGCCCGATCGCGCAGCTCGGCATGGCCTGGGCGCAGCTCAAGCAGGACGGCACCGACTACTTCGACCTGCACCACACGCCCGACGACACGCTCGACAAGATCGACCCCGCGGCGCTCGCGCAGAACACCGCCGCCTATGCGGTGTTCGCCTACCTGGCCGCATCGACGGACGGCGGTTTCGGCAGCGCGCCCGTGACGCCGGCCGCGCCGCCGGCGCGCTAGTCTCGGCCGATGGAGCAGCGCTACGACGAGTACGGCAGCGTCCCGGTCGACCCCGTCACCGGGCTCTACCGCCTCGGCGCCAACGGGCCGAGCCTGGCGACCGCGATCGCCGCGGCCGCCGCCACGCGGCGAAAGGTCGCCTTGCTGCACATCGACATCGACATGTTCGGGTCGATCAACAGCAACATGGGCGAGAACGTCGGCGACCAGGTGCTCGCAGCGGTCGCGCAGCGCCTGAAGAACGCGATGCCGACCGACGCGTGGATCTGGCGTCGCGGCACCGACGAGTTCATCGCCGGCATCGGCTACCGCGAGGGCGAGACCGATGGCGAGGCGCTCGCCGAACGCATGCGCGATGCCTTCGAGATCCCGCTGTCGATCCCGCCCTACACGCTGCCGGTCACCCTCTCGATCGGCATCGCGGTGTTCCCGGACCACGCGCAGAACGCGGCCGCGCTGCTCGCCTCGGCCGAGCATGCGCTGCGGCATGCGAAGCAGACCGGTCTCGACAACGTGGGCCTCTACAGCGGGCGCCCGGAGCGCGGACCGATCAACGACGGCTTCGCGCAGCGCTTCGCCGATGCCTTCGACCGCGACGAGTTCCGCCTCTACTTCCAGCCGTTCGTGCACGGCCACGACGGCTCGCTCGCGGGCTTTTCCGCGCTGCTGCGCTGGAACTCGGAGAACAGCGGCCTGCTGCGGCCCAACCGGTTCCTGGACATCGTGGAGCGCGTCGGCCTGTCGGCGCGCCTGGGCTCTTGGGTGGTCGAGGCCGCGGCACGCCAGCTCGCGCAGTGGCGCATGCAGGGGTTGGATTACCTCACGATCTCGGTGCACCTGCCCACCACCCTGCTGTCGCAGCCCGACTGCCGCGACCGCGTCGGCGAGCTGCTGCACGAGCTCGACCTGCCCGGCAATGCGCTCGAGTTCGAGGTGCCGGAGGGCGCGCTCTCGCTCGACGCGCGCCACACCTTCGAAACGCTCGTCGGCCTGCGCGAACTCGGTGCCACGCTCACCGTGCAGGACTTCGGCCTGGGCGGCCTGTCGTTCGCCGCGCTCGCGCAGTACCCGCTCGACCGCCTCAAGATCGATCGCAGCTTCATCCGCAACGTCACCAGCGACACGCGCTCGGCGGCGATCGTGCGCGGCATCATCGCGATGGGCCACCGGCTCGACATGAAGGTGTGCGCGAAGGGGGTGGAGAGCGAGGCCGAGCTCGGCTTCCTGCGCCGCAACCACTGCGACTTCTTCCAGGGCTACATCTTCAGCCCGCCGCTGCCGGCCGAGCAGCTCGGGGACGTGATCCGCAAGCGCTTCCTGCTGCCCGAGGCCTTCGCACAGACGCGTCCCGAACGCACGCTGCTGCTGCTCGACGACGAGGAGAACGTGCTGCGCTCGCTCGTGCGCCTGTTCCGCCGCGACGGCTACCAGATCCTTACCGCGAACTCCGTGCGCGAGGCCTTCGACCTGCTCGCGAGCAACACGGTGCAGGTGATCCTCTCCGACCAGCGCATGCCCGACATGAGCGGCACCGAGTTCCTCGGCCGCGTGCGCGACCTCTACCCCGATACGGTGCGCATGATCCTGTCGGGCTACACCGACCTCGCGACGATCACCGACGCGGTGAACCAGGGCGCGATCTACCGCTTCCTCACCAAGCCATGGAACGACGACGAGCTGCGCGAGCACATCCAGGCGGCGTTCCGTGCGCACGAGCGGCGCGCGGCCGGCGAGGAAGTCGGGTTCTAGCGGACGCCGCCTGCGGCACGACGGCCGCTTCATGAACCGCGCCCGACGCAAAGCGGCCGCGGTGATGCGGCACTCACGGCACGCTGCCTAGGCTCGATCGCAACGCATCACGGAATCAAACGCGTGGAGTACGTCGCCTACGTGCAGCGCGATCAGTCGGGCCTCTATCGCGCGACGCTGCCGGATTTCCCGGGCTGCGTGGCGCTCGCGGGTTCCTGGTTGCAGGTCGAGGACGCGGTGCGCGATGCGGTGCGTTCGCACGTGCAGATCGCGGACCTGCCCGACCCGACGCCCATCGATGCCCTCAGCGAAGCAAGCACCCCGCGCGATGCGTGCTGCATGTACGTTCGCCTGTTCGCGCACGAGGCCATGCCGCCGCCGATCGTGCGGTCCGTGGACGCGACCACGCGTGTACTCGCCCGCTGAACGGTTCCGCAACCGCGCACTGCGCGAACGGGCGTCGTGCGAGCTGAACGGGAGGCCGTGACGGAATGGTGACGCTCGGCCCCTCAGACTCGCCTGTGTTTCCGCCGTGCGATACCCCGATGCAGGACGCTTCCTCCGCGCCCCCGCTGTATTCGCGTTCCGAGCTGGAGCTGGAACTCGGTCGGCTGGCGCTCGCGATCATGCGTGCCGCGCCCGACGCGTTCGAACTCGAGGCGCCCGAACTCGCCGGCCCGATGACGGCCGAGCGCTTCGCGAAGGTCGCCGACGAACTGCTCACCCGCACGCGCGACGAGCATCGGGGCTTCGTGATCGCTCGCCTGCGCGAGCTCGCCGACAGTTCCGCCGGATTGCGGCTGGACGGCTTCGAGCGCGATGCCTTCACGATCCCGCGGCCCGGTGCGGGGACCGGGCCCCTGCACCGCTGAGGCGTAATCAGGGGGCGGGAGCGTCGACCGGCTGCTTCACCGGCAGTACCACGCGGAACGTGCTGCCCTGCCCGGCCGTGCTGCTGACCTCGATGCGGCCGTGGTGCTTCTCCACGATCCGGTACGAGATCGCGAGGCCGAGCCCGGTACCGCGGCCGATCGGCTTGGTCGTGTAGAACGGATCGAAGATGCGGCCGAGCGTCTCCTCCGGGATACCGCAACCCGTGTCGGTGATCGCCACCCAGGCCTCGTCGCCTTCGCTGCCGCAGGCGAGGGTGATCGTGCCGCGCTCGGAGATCGCCTGCCCGGCATTGATCAGCAGGTTCATGAAGACCTGGTTGATCTCCGACGGCAGGCATTCCACCTGCGGCATCTCGCCGTAGAGCCTTTCCAGGCGGACCTTGTACTTGAGGTCGTTCCAGACGATGTTGAGCGTGGACTCCAGCCCCTTCACGAGGTCGGAGGGGCGCATCGTCTCGTTGCGGCCGACGTGCGAGAACTCCTTGAGGTCCTGCACGATGCGCGTCACGCGCTCGATGCCCTCACGGGATTCGTCGAGCAGCTGCGGCAGGTCGCCCAGGATGAATTCGATGTCGAGCCGCTGGCGCTGCGCGCGCAGCTCCTCGCGCAGTGCCGCCGGATCGGGCGCGGCCATGGCGTTCGCATAGCCTTCCAGCATCGCGAACAGCGAACCCATGTATTCGCGCAGCGTGCCGATGTTGGAGTGCACGTAGCCGATCGGGTTGTTGATCTCGTGCGCGACGCCGGCGGCGAGCTGGCCGATCGAGGCCATCTTCTCGGATTGCAGCAACTGCTCCTGCGCACCGGCGAGCGAGCGGTAGGCGCGCTCGAGCTCGTCGTGGCGCTGCTGCAGCTCGCGCTCGCGCGCCGAGCGCGCGGAGATGTCGGTGATCGCGACGAAGCGCAGGCCCTCGTTCTCGCCGGTGCCGCAAAAGGCCTCGACGGCGAGCGTGAAGCCCGGCTGGACCTCGAGGTCCTCGCGTGCGTGGCCCTGCACGCAGGCGCGCTCCCAGCTCACCGCGCTTACGAGGTCGAGCAGGCGCGCGAGCGCGATCGACTCGTCGACGTCGGGGGCGAGGCGCGCCGCGAGCCGATGCGCGCTGCGGTTCGCATAGCGCAGCTCGTCGCCTTCGCCGAGCAGCAGCACGGCCATCGGCGTCACATCCGCCGCCCAGCGCATCTGCGCGGTCCAGGGATCCTTCGTATCGACTTGCGTCATCCCACGCCCAGGTATCGCGACTGCGGGCGGGCGCCCGCCTGTCCGCCCGCATCGTACACGCCGACGCTGTCCATGCGGCCGAGGTGCCGCAGGGCCCAGCTGACTTCGCGACGGCGCCGCGACAGCAGGATGCTGTTGGCGCGGTTGAGCTCCGCGAGCGCGGTGACACGCGTCGCATCGGCGTAGCCGGGCGGGACGCGCTCGGCCTGCCGCAAGGCCACGAGCTTGGCCTGCGTCGAGCGCAGGAGCGCTTCGGCGTCGTTGTCGAGCAGTGCACGCCGCTCGTCCTGGAGCGCCTGCTCGAGGGCATCGAGCACGTCGGCCGCCGGGGCGGCCTGCGGGACGTTCATCGCGGCGGCGTACATGGCATCACCCCATCAGCTGGCGCTCGAGCGCCATCAGGCGCGTCGCGATCTCCTGCGGGTTCACCTGGTAGGAGCCCCCCGCGATCGCGGCGCGGATCGCATTGATCTTCTCGACGTTGAAGCTCGCAGGCATCTGCAGCTGCTGGTCCACTGCGGCCTTGAGGCCGGTGGCCTCGCCGGTCAGGCGCAGGCTGTCGGCCGCGGGTGCGGCGGCTACGGGCTCCGAGCGGTCCCCCCCCGCACGGGCAACGGAGGCGCCCTTCGCGGCATCTACAGGCCGGGCCGGGGGAAGGCTCGGTCCATCGATCTTGGTGGTCATGTCGAACTCCGGTGTGAGCGGTCAGGGCCAGTAACGGCGCCCGCCGGCCGGACTTGAGGCCTGGTCCGCATTTTTTTCGACGCGGTTCAGCCATGGCCTTACTGGAGCACCTCGACCACGCCCTCGCCCACCACCCGGCCGCGCACGATCCGCTTCGACTGCAGGTTCTCGACCGCCACCACCGCGCCGGGCAGGGCGCTCCCCAGCGCCCGCCCGCCCATCCGCACCTCGATGCCCCCGGCCTTCGAGACCAGCACGACGGGATCCCCGCGCTTGAGCGCCCCCGCGCCGTCGGCGAGATCCCCGGCCGACACGACCGCCCCCGCGGGTAGTGCGCGGCGCGCGATGCGGCCGGCCACCTGCGCCGGATCGGCCATGCCCGCGCCGGTGCCCCCGACATCGCGGCGCTGCACGGTGATCTGCGTGGCATCGATCGGCTGGCCGACGCGCACGGGCGCGGTCAGCACCACGACCTCGGCCTCGCGGCGCACCCGCGCCGGCACCGTGAGGCGCCAGCCGGGCGTGGCCGGGCAGCGCACCTCCGCCATGCGCGGGCCGGTCGCCACCGCCTGCAGCGGCGCCGGGCAGGCCGGCATCCGCAGCGACGCGTCGACGCTCGCCTCCACCTGCGCACCCCCCACCGCGAGGGCCCCCTCGGCCGCGCGGACGATGTCGGCCACCGGCGTGAAGCCCGCCGCATGCACCGGCGCGAGCGCCGTGAGCAGCAGCAGGAGCGACAGCAGGTGGCGACGGAGAGCGTGCATGCCGGGGCTCCAGCAAGCGCCGTGCCGAAGCCTGCGCTGCGAGGTGCTCAAGGAAGCCGCGGGCACGCCGACAACGCCTCCATGAGCCGCGACCTCCTCGACCGCATCGATCAACGCACGCGCCTGGCCGGCCACAACCGGCTCGCCCTGCTGCTGTTCCGGCTGGGCTCGCGTCAGCTTTTTGGCGTGAACGTCTTCAAGGTGCAGGAGGTGATCCCGCGCCCGCCGCTGTTCACGCTGCCGCAGCTGCCGCCCGCTTTCAGCGGCGCGGCCGACGTGCGCGGCCGCACCGTGCCCGTGCTGGACCTCGCGCGGGCGGTGGGCCACGCCGCGCCCGTCGGCGCGAGCGAGCCGCCCTACCTGGTGGTGACCGAGTTCAACCGCACCGTGCAGGGCTTCCTCGTGTCGGGCGTGGAGCGGATCGTGAACATCGCGGTGGAGGACATCCACCCGCCGCCGGATCTGGGTGGCGAGTGCCATTACCTGACCGGCGTGACGCGCTTCCAGGGCGAGCTGATCCAGCTGCTGGACGTGGAATCCGTACTCGCAGAATCCGCCCCCCGCGCGATCGAGACCAATGGCCTGCAGCCGCTCGCGCTTGGCGCCGGCGTACCGCGCGAGGTGCTGGTGGTCGACGATTCCCGCGTGGCGCGCAACCAGATCCGCCAGTTGCTCGAGCAGCTCGGGCTGGGCTCGACGCTGCTGTCCGACGGCCGCCAGGCGCTGGAGCACCTGCAGCAGCTCGCCGACGGCGGCCACTCGCCCGAGCGGCGGTACGCGATGGTGATTTCCGACATCGAGATGCCCGCGATGGACGGCTACACGCTCACGACGGAAATCCGGCGGAGCCCCGCCCTGCGCAGCCTGCACGTGCTGCTGCACACCTCGCTTTCCGGCGTCTTCAACCACGCGATGGTCGAGCGCGTGGGCGCGGACGACTTCGTGCCGAAGTACTCGGAGCGCGAACTCGCCGGGCGGATCACCGACCGGCTGGTCGCGCTCCAGCGGCAGTTGGCCGCCTGATCCATCCCGCTTGGCGCTGATGCGACGGCCGCTGCGGCGGCCGTCGCCGTTTCCGCAACCGGGCGCTTGGGGCGCCGTCCGTCGCCCTGATTGGTCATCGGGGCGGCCCGCGGGCGGCCGTGGCACGCCGCTTGCCTCGTGCCCGGCGTACGTCAAGCCCCTCGGAGGGCCCATGGCTTCGCCGGACTCCTCGTTCCTCGGCATCCACGGCACCGCGCTCGCGCTCCGCGAGCAGCGGCTGCAGCTGCTGTCGGCCAACATCGCCAATGCCGACACGCCCGGTTTCCGGGCGAAGGACCTCGACTTCAACGCGGCCCTGCAGGCCGCCCTCGCCCCGGGTGCCGCGGCGAGCGGCGACGCGATCCGCAGCGCCGCGCAGGCCGCCGGCTTCGACGCGCCGTCCGCGCAGCCGAGCCTCGACGGCAACACCGTCGACGCCGAGCGCGCCAAGGCCGCGTTCGCGCAGGCCTCGATGGAATACCAGGCCTCGATGCGCTTCGTCGAATCGAAGGTGCGCACGATGCTCACCGCGATCACCGGGCAGTGAGGGCTGACGCATGAGCAACCTGCCCATCTTCGACGTGGCCGGCAGCGCGATGACCGCGCAGTCGGTGCGCCTGTCCACGGTCGCCTCCAACCTCGCAAATGCCGACTCCGTCGCGGGAAACCCCGACGCGGTCTTCCGCGCCAAGATGCCGGTCTTCGAGGCCACGCCCGTCGAGGGCAACGACGCGCTCGCCGGCGTCAAGGTGCAGGCCGTCACCGAGTCCAACGCCGCGCCGGTCAAGCGCTACGAGCCGGGCCATCCGCTCGCCGACGCACAAGGTTACGTCTATGCGCCGGACGTCGATCCGGTCGCGCAGATGGTCGACATGATCTCCGCCTCGCGCAGCTACCAGGCGAACGTCGAGGTCTTCAACACGGCGAAGGAACTCGCCCTCGCCACCCTCAACATGGGCCGTTGAGGCCCGGAGCGGACATCACGATGAGCATCATCGGCGCCACCTCGAACGATTTCGCCGCCCACGGCCTCGCCGTCACGCAGGAAGCGCGCAAGTCGCAGCTCGGCCAGGCCGATTTCCTGCGCCTCATGACCGAGCAGCTCAAGAACCAGGACCCGCTCAAGCCGCTGGAAGGCACGCAGATGCTCGGCCAGCTCGCGCAGTTCTCCACGGTGCAGGGCATCGAGAACATGCAGAAGGCGATGGGCGCCGTCGCCACGGTGATGGAGTCCGACCAGACGTTGCGCGCCGCCGCGCTCGTCGGCCACAACGCACTGGTGGATGTCGACAGCGTCGAGCTGAAGGCCGGCGCGGGCGTGGCCGGTGAAGTCATCGCGCGCGGACCCGGCACGGTCCAGCTCGAGGTCGTCGACGGCGCCGGCCAGGTCGTGCGCCGCGTGCCGGTGCAGGCCACCGCCGCGGGCCCGGTCAGCTATCGCTGGGACGGCACCACCGGCGACGGCAGCACCGCGCCCGCGGGCCGCTACACGTTGCGCGCGGTCAGCGGCACCGGGCCGGACGCGCAGGCGCTCTCGGTGCGCGTGGCCGCGCGCGTGGACAGCGTCTCGATCGAACAGAGCGGCCTGATGCTCAACCTCGCCGGCATCGGCGCCCAACCGCTGTCCGCCGTGCGTCGCATCGGCTGATCCGCGCACCACGAATTCCACGGAGCACACCATGTCCTTCCGCATCTCGCTCAGCGGCATGAACGCGGCCTCGGCCGACCTCAACGTCACCTCGAACAACATCGCCAACTCGAACACGACCGGCTTCAAGCAGTCGCGCGCCGAGTTCGCGGACGTGGTGCCGACCTCGGCCTACGGCCTGTCGAAGACCACCGTCGGCGCCGGCGTGCGCCTGCAGGCCGTCGCGCAGCAGTTCTCGCAGGGCACGGTGGAGAACACCGGCAACGCGCTGGACCTCGCGATCAACGGCAAGGGCTTCTTCACCCTGTCGGCGAACGGCACCACCGTGTATTCGCGTGCCGGCAACTTCGGCACCGACCGCGACGGCTTCGTGGTGAACCCCGCGGGCCAGCGCCTGCAGGTCTACCAGCCGAACGTCAACGGCGGCTTCGACATGGGCAGCGTCGGCGACCTCCAGCTCAGCACCGGCGACGCCCCGCCGAGCGCGACGACGCGCGCGTCGATCGGCACCAACCTGCCGGGCAATGCCGCGGCGCCGACGGTGACGCCGTTCGCGCCGACCGATCCGAACACGTACAACCACACCACGTCGATGACGATCTACGACTCGCTGGGCGCGCCGCACAGCCAGTCGATCTACTTCGTCAAGACCGCGAACCCGAACGAGTGGCAGGCGCATACGTACATCGACGGCAACGCCGTCGGCGGCGCGCAGACGCTGCAGTACTCGCCGACCGGCGCGCTGGCCTCGCCGTCGCCGGGCCAGATCGCGCTGCCGGCCTACACGCCCGGCACGGGCGCGGCGCCGCTGTCGATCACGCTGGACCTCGGCAATTCCACGCAGTACGGCAATTCCTTCAGCGTCTCCGAGCTCACGCAGGACGGCCACACGACGGGTCGCCTGACCGGCATCGAGGTCTCGAGCGCGGGCGTGGTGCAGGCGCGCTACTCGAACGGCGTGTCGACGCCGCTCGGCCAGGTGGTGCTGACCAACTTCGCGAATCCACAGGGCCTGCAGCCCGTCGGCGACAACGGCTGGGCCGAGACGTTCGACTCCGGGCAGCCGCGGCGCGGCTTCGGCGGCTCGTCGGAATTCGGCGCGGTGCAGGGCGGCGCGCTCGAGGCGTCCAACGTGGACCTGACCGAGCAGCTGGTGAACATGATCACGGCGCAGCGCAACTTCCAGGCGAATGCGCAGATGATTTCGACGCAGGATCAGATCACGCAGACGGTGATCAATATCCGCTGACGCGTCACAAGTCTCCTGTGGGGGGAGTGGGCCGCTCCGGCCGGGGGATATCCCGGGCGGGGCGGCTTTTTTGTGTTCGCTTGTGTGCTTAGTCGTGCGCCTTTGGAGCAAGGCCAAAGCGTTTCGTGCGCTGACGCGCCCGAGTCACTTTTCTTTGCGGCTGCAAAGAAAAGTAACCAAAAGAAAGCAGCTTCCCCGACGGATCTGCAGCTCGCGATCGGGCGACTACGCCGGGGATCGCCACACTCGCCATCCTGGCTCGGGTGGCGACGGCGCGCGTCCTGCGCGCCGCCCTTCGGGTCTCACGGTTGGCACCGGCACTTGCAAGCTCGCATAGGCGAAAAGGCGAGAAGAGGCAACGGGAGGGACGGCAGGACGGCGTCCTCTGCTCTTCCGAGCAGTAACGTGAGCCGAGCGAACCGGAGGCCCGGAGGGCGGCGGCCATGGATGGTCGCCGCGTCCACCCGAGGCAGGATGCCGAGTGTGGACGCCGCCCGCGCCTTATCCGGTCGCCTGCTGTGGGCTCCACCCGGGGAAGGCCCTTTCTTTTGGTTCCTTTTCTTTGGGCCAGCAAAGAAAAGGAACTCGGGCGCGCCAGCGCACGAAACGCCTTCGCATCAAAGCTATGCCAAGCGGCAGTGACGCGACGCCGGTGACAACTGATTTCGCGAAAGGGGAGCGTTGCGCGAGAGAGAACCGCCCCGCAGGAACGCCCCTTGCAAGGCCTCCCCCGCCGGCCCCAAGCGGCCACACCACCACCCGGCGGGACCATGATCGACAAGTCGCTCTACATCGCCATGACCGGCGCCAGCGCCTCGCTCCGCGCGCAGGCCGGCGTCGCGCAGAACCTCGCGAACGCCGACACCGTCGGCTTCCAGGCGACGCTCACCGCGACCACCGCCGTCCCCGTCACCGGCCAGGGCCTCGGCTCGCGCGTCGCGGCGATGCCGCAGATGGCGGGCGTGAGCGGCGCGCCGGGCCAGATCCGCACCACCGGCAACGACCTCGACGTCGCGCTGCACCCGGATCGCTGGCTCGCCGTGCAGGCGCCCGACGGCAGCACCGCCTACACGCGCGCCGGCGACCTCCAGCTCACGGCGAACGGCCTGCTCACCACCGCCGGTGGCCTGCCGGTGCTCGATGCCGGCGGCGCGCCGCTGTCGGTGCCGCCGCACCAGACCATCTCGATCGGCGGCGACGGCACGATCTCGATCGTGCCGCAGGGCCAGCCGGCGAGCACGATCACCGAGGCCGGCCGCCTGCAGGTGGTCGCGGCGAAGACGACCGACCTCGTCCGCGGCGAGGACGGCCTGTTCCGCACGCCGCCGGGCGCGGATGCGCCTCCGCCTGCCGCCGGGGCCGCCCTGGTTTCCGGCGCGGTCGAAGGCAGCAACGTGCAGGCCACCACGATGCTCGTCTCGATGATCCAGCTCGCGCGCCAGTTCGAGATGCAGGTACGCGTCTTGCAGAGCGGTGACGAGAACGCCCGCTCTTCCAACTCCCTCCTCTCCTCGCGCTGATCGCGCACCTGACGGGACACCGCCATGACCCAGGCACTCTGGATCGCCAAGACCGGCCTCGATGCGCAGCAGACGCGCATGGCCGTCACCTCCAACAACCTGGCGAACGTCAACACGGCCGGCTTCAAGCGCGACCGCGCGAGCTTCGAGGACCTGCTGTACCAAACCGTGCGCCAGCCCGGCGGCTCCACGTCCGAACAGACGCAGCTGCCCACCGGCCTGCAGGTCGGTACGGGCGTGCGCGTGGCGGCCACGGCGAAGAGCTTCTCGCAGGGCAACCTGTCGACCACCGGCAACGCACTCGACGTGGCGATCAACGGCCGCGGCTTCTTCGAGGTGCTGATGCCCGACGGCTCGTCGGCGTACACGCGCGACGGCACGTTCCAGGTGAACTCGCAGGGCGAGCTCGTCACCAATTCCGGCTATCCGGTGCAGCCCGGCCTGCAGCTGCCGCAGGGCACGCAGTCGCTCACCATCGGCGCGGATGGCACCGTGACCGCGCAGGTCGCCGGCCAGGCCGAGGGCGTGCAGGTCGGCTCGCTCACGCTCGTCGACTTCGTGAACCCCGCGGGCCTGCAGGCGAAGGGCGAGAACCTGTTCGCCGAAACCGGTGCCTCGGGCCCCGCGCAGCAGGGCAATCCGGGCAGCAGCGGCCTCGGCACGCTCGTCCAGGGTTCGGTCGAAAGCTCGAACGTCAACGTGGTGGAAGAGCTCGTGTCGATGATCGAGACGCAGCGCGCCTACGAGACCAATGCCAAGGCGATCAGCACCGTCGATTCGATGCTCGCCTACCTCAACAACAACCTGTGACCGCGATGAAGACGACCGCCCTGCTCCTCGCCCTCGCCTCGCTCACCGGCTGCGCCGCGGTGGTCGGCGACGTGCGCACGTTCCGCCAGGACGAGACCGTGCCGACGCCTTCGCAGATCCACGCGCGGATGGCCGCGCAGGCACAGGCCTACCGCGCGGCGACCGCGCAGCCCGTGGCACCGGCAGTGCAGCCGGTCACGCTCGCGTCGGCGGGCGACGGCGGCGGCTCGATCTACGCATCGGCCAGCGGCGGCGGCACGCGCCGCATGCGCCTGTTCGAGGACAACAAGGCGCGCGAGGTCGGCGACATCCTCACGATCATCCTCGTCGAGAACACCGCCTCCACCACGCAGGCACAGACGGCCGTCACAAAGAGCTCGTCGATCGACATGGCGGCGCCGACCATCGCGGGCCAGTCGGTCACCTACAAGGGCCGCAACATCCTGCAGGTCGGCGTGGAAGGCTCGCGCGACTTCGCCGGCGGCGGCGACAGCAAGCAGAGCAATTCGCTCGACGGCACGGTGAGCGTCACCGTGGTGCAGGACCTCGGCAACGGCAACCTGCTGGTGGCCGGCGAGAAGAAGCTGCGCCTCAACCAGGGCGACGAAGTCGTGCAGGTGCAGGGCATCGTGCGCACGTCCGACATCGCCGCCGACAACACCATCAGCTCCGAGCGGGTGGCCGACGCCAAGATCGTCTACGGCGGCCGCGGCACGCTCGCGCGGTCGAACGCGATGGGCTGGCTCGGCCGCTTCTTCAACTCGGCCGTGATGCCGTACTGAGGCCACCGACATGACCGCCGCGACCTTCTTCCGCCGCACCGCGCCGACGCGCAGCGCGCGTCTGACGTTCCTGCAGGCCGCGCTCGCCGTGCTCGGCCTGTTCGCGATCGGCGCGCCCGCGCAGGCCGAGCGCATCAAGGACCTCGCGCAGGTCGCCGGCGTGCGCGGCAATCCGCTGGTCGGCTACGGCCTGGTCGTCGGCCTCGACGGCTCGGGCGACCGCACCTCGCAAACGCAGTTCACCGTGCAGTCGCTCAAGTCGATGCTCGACCAGCTCGGCGTGACCATCCCGCCGGGCGTGAACCCGCAGCTCAAGAACGTGGCCGCGGTGGCGATCAGCGCCGAGCTGCCGGCGTTCGCCAAGCCGGGCCAGACGATCGACATCACCGTCTCCAGCATCGGCAATGCCGGCTCGCTGCGCGGTGGCCAGCTGCTGATGGCGCCGCTCAAGGGCGCCGACGGGCAGGTCTATGCCGTCGCGCAGGGCGCACTCGTGGTGAGCGGCTTCGGCGCGCAGGGCAAGGACGGCTCGCGCATCTCCGTCAATGCCACCAACACCGGCCGCATCCCGAACGGCGCGATCGTCGAGCGCGCGGTGCCCGGCGGCGCGCAGGGCGGCACGGTCACGCTCAACCTCAACCAGTCCGACTTCACCACCGCCACGCGCATCGTCTCGGCGATCGACGGCGCCTTCGGCCCCGGCCATGCGCGCGCGCTCGACGGCGTCACCATCGAGATCAATCCGCCGACGGGCGACCGCATCGCCTTCCTCGCGCGGCTGGAATCGCTCGACATCGCGCCCGGCGCCGCGGCGGCGAAGGTGATCGTGAACTCGCGCACCGGCACCGTCGTGATGGGCGGCCAGGTCTCCGTGCTTCCGGCGGCGGTCTCGCACGGCTCGCTCACCGTCTCGATCACCGAGTCCACGCAGGTCAGCCAGCCGAACGCGCTCGCCGGCGGCGGCACCGCGGTGATCACGCAGTCGACGCTCGAGGCCACGCAGTCCGGCGGCCGCATGTTCAAGTTCGAGGGCGGTGCGTCGCTCGACGCGATCGTGCGCGCGGTCAATGCCGTCGGCGCCGCGCCGGGCGACATCGTCGCGATCCTCGAGGCGCTCAAGCGCGCCGGCGCCCTGCGCGCCGAGCTCGAAGTCATCTAAGCCCGCGCCCCAGCGGCCGTTAACGATCCCGGGCCGGCCCTCTCCGGCCCGTCGTCCCTGCCCCGCCCGAGTTCCGATTCCCGCGCCAAGACCCCGTCACCGCCGCCTGCGGCATGCCCTTTGCATCGGTCCTGCCATGCGCCTCCAGACCGCCATCGCCCTCGACAGCGCCGCCGCCAAGGCGACGTCCCGGCCCGCCATGGAGAAGGCCGCGCAGGAACTGGAGACCCAGTTCGCGCACATGATGATCAAGTCGATGCGGGCCACGACCGGCGGCGATCCGCTCGGCGGGAACAATTCGACCTACCGGGACATGTACGACCAGCAGCTGTCGCGCGAGCTCACCAGGGGCCGCGGGCTGGGCCTGACCCCGATGATCATGCGCCAGCTCGAGCGCTCGACCGCCCCGCAGGGGCCGATCGCGCCGACCGCCCCGCTGCCGCTCGCTCGGCCGTCCGCGCCGCTCGCAATGGCGCAGCCCGCCGGCGGTGGCTTCCGTCTCGACTTCGGCAGCAGCCTCGGCCTCGCCCCGACGAACGCCGGCGTCTCCATGCCCGCCGCCACGCCGCTGCCCACGCCGCCCGCGCCGCGCATCGGCAAGAGCACTGCGGCGAGCGCGGCCGACTGCGGCCCGCTCACCCCGCTCGACTGCAGCAGCCCCGAGGCCTTCGTCAAATCCCTCTGGCCGCATGCGAAGAAGACCGCTGAGGAGCTCGGCGTGTCGGCGAAGGCGCTGATCGCGCAGGCCGCGCTCGAGACCGGCTGGGGCCGTCGCCTCGTCGGCGGCGACAAGGGCGCGGTCTCGCACAACCTGTTCGGCATCAAGGCGACGGGCTGGAACGGCGCGAAGGTGGCCTCGGGCACGCACGAGTACGTCAACGGCGTGCGCCAGAACATCCGCGACAGCTTCCGCGCCTATGCCTCGGCCGCCGAGAGCTTCGCCGACTACGCGAAGCTGCTCGGCCGCTCGCGCTATGCCGACGCCCGCGGCACCGGCGAGGACGTCCACCGTTTTGCGAGCGCGCTGCAGAAGGGCGGCTATGCGACGGACCCGTCGTACGCCAACAAGATCACCGCGATCGCGAACGGCGCCACGATGCGCCGCGCGCTCGCCTCGCTGGAGCAGGGATAAGCCATGAGCGTGCTCTCCACCGGCTCCTCCGCCCTGCTCGCCTTCCAGCGCGCGCTCGGCACCGTCGGCCACAACGTCGCCAACGTCAACACCCAGGGTTATTCGCGCCAGCGCGTCGAGCTCGAAAACCGCGTCGGCCAGAACACCGGCGTGGGCTACGTCGGCAACGGCGTATCGGTGGCGCGGCTGCAGCGACTCGCCGACGGGCTCGTGTTCGCGCGGCAGGTCGACAGCAGCGGCGAGATGGGCCGCCTGCAGCAGCTCAACGACGCCGCCGGGCGCCTGGACTCGGTGCTCGGCAATCCCGCCACCAGCCTGTCGAAGCCGTGGGCCGCTTTCTTCGGCGCGGCGAAGTCGGTCGTGGCCGAACCGGGCTCGTCGATCGCGCGGCAGTCGATGATCGATGCCGGCGACGCGCTCGCCAGCCGCTTCCGCACGCTCGACGCGCAGATGGCGACGCTCGGCCGCGACACCGAGGACCGCCTCGCCGGCCAGGTCGACATGGCCAACCAGCTCGCGGGCGAGATCGCGCGGCTCAACCGTGACATCGTGGTCGCCGGGCCGAATGCCAGCAACGACCTGATCGACCAGCGTGATCTGCGGATCACCCGGCTCGCGGGCCTCACCGGTGCCGAGATCGTCGAGCAGGACGACGGCGCCATGAACGTCTTCGCCGGCGGCCAGCCGCTGGTGCTCGGCGACCGCGCCGGAAAGCTGGCGCTCACTGCCGATCCCTTCCGCGCCGACCGCAAGGTGCTCGCGCTCGACAGCGTCGGCGGCCCGGTGCAGCTGCCGCCGGGCGCGGTCTCCGGCGAGATCGGCGGCATCCTCGAATTCCGCGGCCGCGTGCTCGACCCGGCGCGCGCCGAGCTCGGCCGCCTCGCCACCGCGTTCGCCGCCAGCTTCAATGCCACGCACCGTGGCGGCGTCGACTACAACGGCGCGCCCGGCACGGACTTCTTCTCGATCCCGGCGCCGCCGGTGCAGGGCCACGGCGGCAACACGGGTACCGCGACCTTCACCACCGGCATCGCCGACGTCGGTGCGCTCAAGGGCCTCGACGTCGAACTGCGCTTCGCTGGCGGCAGCTGGAGCGCCGTGCGCCCCGGCACCGGCGAGCCGGTCGCGATGGCCGGTGCGGGCACCTCGGGCAGCCCGTTCGTGATCGAGGGCGTGTCGCTGGTGGTGGGCGGCGCGCCCGCGAACGGCGACCGCTTCAGCCTGCGTCCCACGCTCGACGCCGCCGCGGGCCTCAAGGTCGCGCAGCGGGATCCGAATGCGATCGCCGCCGCCGCGCCGTTCCGCGTGGCCGTCGACGCGACGAACCTCGGCAATGCGCGCCCCGGCAGCATGCAGGTGACGAATGCCGCGGCCTTTTCCGGCTTCACCACCGCGCGCATCGACTTCATCGACGCGACCAACTACACCGTCGACGGCGCCGGCCCGTTCGCCTACACCGCCGGCCAGCCGATCACCGGCGCGGGCTGGTCGGTCACGTTCGACGGCGCGCCCGAGGCCGGCGACACCTTCGACCTCTCGCGCACGCCCGCGCGCAGCACCGACAACGGCAATGCGCGCCTGCTCGGCGGGCTCGACCAGCGCGGCCTGCTCGACGGCGGCGCCACCGGGCTCACCACGGGCCTGAGCCGCCTGACCGCGCGCGTGGGCAGCGAGGCGCAGCACGCCGCGCTCAACCTCGAGGCGCAGACCGCCCTGCACGACCAGGTGATCGCCGAGCGTGATTCCACCAGCGGCGTGAACCTCGACGAGGAGGCCGCCGACCTGCTGCGCTTCCAGCAGGCTTACCAGGCCGCGGCGCAGGTGATCTCGACCGCCGACAACATGTTCCAGACCCTGCTCGGCGCCGTGAGCCGCTGACGGAGACGACGATGACCATGCGCATCTCCACCGCCGGGCTGCACCAGCAGGGCCTCACCGCACTGCTCAACCGCCAGAGCGAGCTCGCCAGGACGCAGCAGCAGCTCTCCACCGGCAGCAAGCTGCAGCGCGCGGCCGACGATCCCACCGGCATGGCGCAGACGCAGCGGCTGGATCACGCCGTCGCCTCGCTCGAGCATTTCGGCCGCAGTGCCGACCTGCTCGACAACCGCCTGCGCGCCCAGGAAGGCGCGCTCGGCGATGCCGGCGACTACCTCAACCGCGCGCGCGAGCTCGCGGTGCAGGCCAACAACGCCACGATCTCGCGCCAGGACCGCGCGCTCATCGCCACCGAGATCCGCCAGTTGCGCTCGAGCCTGATCGCCGTCGCCAACCGCACCGACGGCAACGGCCGCGCGCTGTTCGCCGGCCAGCGCGACGGCGTCGTGCCGTTCACCGACGCCGCGGGCACGGTCACCTACCACGGCGACGACGGCCAGAACCGCGTGGACGTGGGCCCCGACGTCGCCCTGATAGACGCCGATCCCGGCAGCGAGGTGTTCATGCGCGCGCTCGGCGGCGACGGCGAGATCCGCGGCCGCGCCGGCGCGTCGAACACCGGCACCGGCGTGCTGCAGTCGGTCGTCGCGAGCGACCCGTCTGTCTGGGCGGGCCGCAGCCTGAGCCTGCAGTTCACCTCGCCCACGCAGTGGCAGGTCGTCGACGCCGCCAACGCGGTGGTCGGCACCGGCACGTATGCCGGCAGCGATGCCACCCTCACCGTGGCCGGGGTGACCACCCGCATCACCGGCAGCCCCGCCACCGGCGACAGCTTCGCGATCGCGCCGGCGCCGCGGCAGGACGTCTTCTCCACCCTGCAGCAGCTCGCCGACGTGCTCGTCGCGCCGCAGGCCACCCCGGCCGAGCTGGCGCGCGTGGGCAACGGCGTGGGCGCCGCGCTGCGTGACATCGCCACCGCGCAGGAGCATTTCATCGGCTTCCGGACGTCGACCGGCGCGCGGCTCGCCGCCCTGGAGGCCACCGCCGACGACCGCGCCGAGTCCGACATCAGCCTGCGCTCCACGCTCTCGGGTCTGCGCGACGTGGACTATGCCGAGGCGAGCAGCCGCCTGAGCCTGCAGCTCACGGCGATCGAGGCTGCCCAACGCAGCATGCTCCGGGTACAGTCCCTGTCCCTGTTCGACAAGCTGTAAGGCCCGACCGATGTCGAACCTGCCCGGAGCCGAAGGCTCCGCCCCGCCCCTGGACGACCGCATGACCGAGGCCCTGACCGGCCCCGCCGCCGACGGCGAAAGCCTGTACGAGAAGTACATGCTTCATCACCCCGCCGACATCCGCGGCTGCCTGCGCCAGCTCGTCGACAAGCGCTGCACGCTGCTCGTCCACGCGGCCGGCACCGCGCAGGCCGTCTCCGCCGTGCTCGGCTTCGGCGAGGGCTCGCTGTGGGTCGACGTGCCTCGCGACGACGCACTCACCGAGCGCCTGCTCGCCGCCGATCGCCTGCGCTTCGAGAGCTCGGTCGACCGCATCACCGTGCGCTTCGCCACCGGCGCCGCGCGTCGCGGCACGTTCGAGGGCCATCCGGCGCTCGAGGTCGCGCTTCCGCAGAAGGTGATGCACCTGCAGCGCCGCGAGTTCGTGCGGCGCGAGCCGGCCGGCCAGCTGCACTGCCTGATCCCCGCGCAGTCGCCCGACGGTAGCGCGCGAACCACCCGCGCGACCATCGCCGACATCGGCGGCGGCGGCCTGGCGGTGCTGTCGAGTGACGACCATTCGCTCGTACTCACCACCGGCGGGACGATCCCGGGCGTCGTGCTCGACCTGCCGGAGCAGGGCCCGATGACGGTGACGCTGCGCGTGCAGCATGCCGAGCGCATCGACCAGCGCGGCCGCAAGGTCTGGCGCGCGGGCTGCAGCTTCGTCGACCTGCCCGTGCAGGACCAGGCACGCCTGCTGCGCTACGTGATGCAACTCGACCGCCTGCACGCCGCGAAGCTGCGCGACCCGGACTGAGCCGCCCGTACGGCGCCGTCCCGCGGCGGCGCGGACGACGTATATCCTCGCGCCCGCCTTCGACCCGGTGCCGCGCATGCAGAGCTTCCTCGACCCCGCGATCCTGTTCTTCGTCTTCGGGCTGATCGCGGGCACGCTGCGCTCGAACCTCGAGATCCCGCAGCCCGTCGCGCGCTTCCTCTCGCTCTACCTGCTGATGGCGCTCGGCCTGAAGGGCGGGTTCGCGCTGCACAAGTCGGGCCTCACCGCGGACGTCGCGCTCGGGCTGGCCTGCGCGCTCGCGCTCGCCGTGATCGTGCCGGCGGTCGGTTACGTGCTGCTGCGGCGGCGCTTGGACGGGTTCAACGCGGCGGCCATCGCCGCGACCTACGGCTCGGTCAGCGCGGTCACCTTCATCACCGCCGTGCAGCACATGGACACGCACGGCCTGCCCTACGGCGGCCACATGGCGGCGGCGATGGCGCTCATGGAATCGCCGGCGATCATCATGGCGGTGCTGCTCGCGAACCTCGTGCGGCATCGCCAGGCGCGCGTCGCATCGACGCAGGCCGCGTCCATGCCGATCGGCAGGGTGCTGCACGAATCGTTCACCGACGGCGCGCAGCTGCTGCTGCTCGGCGCACTCGTCGTCGGACTGCTCACCGGCCCCTCGGGCGAGGCGGCGATGAAGCCGTTCGCGGGCGACCTCTTCAAGGGAATGCTCGCATTCTTCCTGCTCGACATGGGCCTGTCGGCGTCGCGCCATCTCGGCAGCCTGCGCGGGCAGTCGCCCTGGCTGCTCGCCTATGCGCTGTTCGCGCCGCCGGTGCACGCGATGCTGGCGCTCGGCCTGTGCCGCACGCTCGGGGTCGCCGAGGGCGACACCGCCCTGCTGATGGTGCTCGCGGCGAGCGCGTCGTACATCGCGGTGCCCGCGGTCGTACGCCATGCGATTCCGGAGGCGAATCCGTCGCTGTATTTCGGCATGTCGCTCGGCATCACGTTCCCGATCAACATCCTCGTCGGCATCCCGCTGTACGTGGGGATCGCGCACGGCACTGCCTGACGCACGACGGCCTCCAGCCGGCCGCGCGCTGGCCGATACCGACGCGGGCACCTGCGGACGACGTTCCGCAACGGCGGCCGCCCGCCCCGCCTAAAGTTTTCGCGCGCCGCGCCGAACGTGCGTACGCGTTGCTGCCGCTTGCTTCGCAAACGCCTGCACGTCAAGCGTTTTTTCCGCAAGCGGCCTAAAGCCCGCGAGGGAGGTGCCGTTACTCCTCACAGCAGCGGCGAAGGCAATCCCGCCGAACCCTGCAAAGCCGGCACAAAGGGCCTTCGCCGCCGCCGGCATTCACTGGGAGACAAGACGATGTCCATCATCAATACCAACGTGATGTCGCTGAACGCGCAGCGCAACCTGTCGACGAACAGCGCGAGCCTCTCGACCTCGATCCAGCGCCTGTCCTCGGGCCTGCGCATCAACAGCGCCAAGGACGACGCCGCCGGCCTCGCGATCTCCGAGCGCTTCACGACGCAGATCCGCGGCATGAACCAGGCCGCCCGCAACGCGAACGACGGCATCTCGCTGGCGCAGACGGCGGAAGGCGCCCTCGGCGAAGTGTCGAACAACCTGCAGCGCGTCCGTGAGCTGGCCGTGCAGTCGGCCAACGCCACGAACTCCGATTCCGACCGCGCCGCGCTCCAGGCCGAAGCCTCGCAGCTGACGTCGGAAATGAACCGCGTCGCTTCGCAGACCGAGTTCAACGGCCTCAAGCTCCTCGACGGCTCGTTCGCCAACAAGGACTTCCAGGTCGGCGCCAACAGCGGCCAGACGATCAGCGTCGCCGGCATCGTCGATGCCCGCACCGCCTCGCTCGGCGCGCACACCCTGACGGCCGACGGCACGATCACCGGCAATGTCGTGACCGGCGCGTCCGGCGCGGTGACCAACGGCGTCGACGCCGCCACCGCCGCCACGGCGTTCACCATCACCACCGCGCAGGGCGGCACCACGAGCCCGATCACCTACGCCGCGAACTCCGGCGCCGATGCGATCGCCGCGGCGATCAACACGGCCGGTTCGGGCGTGGGCGTCACCGCCACGGCCTCGAACAGCACCACGCTCTCGGGCATCAGCGCCGCCGGCGCGGTCTCGTTCACGCTCAACGGCTCGGCGGTCTCGGCGAACGTCGCGGATCCGAACGACCTGTCGAACCTGGTCTCGGCCATCAACGGCGTGTCGAACAACACCGGCATCACCGCGACGTTCACGTCCTCGTCCTCGAAGAACTCGATCACGCTGTCGACCACCGACGGCCGCAACATCGAGCTCCGCGACTACGCCAACGGCGGCGGCGCGACGGAGACGGCCAACTTCGGCGGCACCACGCTGACGGAAGGCACCACGGTCTCGGCGATCAAGACAGGCACGGTCTCGCTGTCGAGCAGCAAGGGTGCGATCGCCACGGCGAACGCCAATGCCGAGGTGTTCGGTTCGGCCGGCGTCAACAACTCGAGCTTCAGCTCGGTCGCCGCGCTCAACATCAGCACGGCCCAGGGCGCGAGCGCTGCACTGAGCACGATCGACTCGGCCCTCGCGCAGATCAACAGCTCGCGTGCCGACCTCGGCGCGGTGCAGAACCGCTTCCAGTCGGTGATCTCGAACCTGACGACCACCTCCGAGAACCTGTCGGCCTCGCGCAGCCGCATCCGCGACACCGACTACGCGAAGGAGACCGCCGAGCTCTCGCGCACGCAGATCCTCTCGCAGGCCGGTACCGCGATGCTCGCCCAGGCCAACCAGGCCACCCAGAGCGTGCTCAGCCTCCTGCGCTGATCCCGGCGACGGCGGGCGCTCCGGCGCCCGTCGACCCCGCGGGCCGATCCGGCCGCGGCTCGCAGCTCCACGAAGAACCCCGCTCCGGCGGGGTTTTTCTTTGCGTGCACGGTCGCTGGCGCGCGCATTGCATGGCGGGGACGCGTGCAGCGTGTCGCCGGTCGCCCTTCGGTCGATCGGTGCGCGCGCGTTCTCAAGGCGCGTCCGGGCAGGCCGATAAAGCCTCCACGAGGAACGGCATCCCGCCGCTCCGGCCCGATCAGCAGGAGGTGCGTCATGGCGATATCCAGCCCCGGCGTCGGGTCCGGCCTCGACGTCAACTCGCTCGTCTCGCAGCTCGTCGCCGCCGAGCGCGCGCCGACCGATGCACGCTTCGCGCGCATCGAGAAGACGACGCAGGCGCAGATCTCGGCCTTCGGCGCGCTCAAGGGCGCGATGAGCGGTCTGGAGAGCGTGCTCAAGCGCTTCGAAGGCGCCGGCTCCACCCTCGGCCGCAAGACCGGCGTGGCGGCCGACGCGGGCTACACCGCGAGCGCCGCGGCCACCGCGTCGATCGGCAAGTACCAGGTCAGCGTCGAGCGTCTGGCGACCGCGCAGAAGCTGCAGTCGGCGCCGGTCGCCGCGGCGACGCAGGTCGGCCACGGCACGCTCGAGATCCGCATCGGCAGCGGCGATCCGATCCGCGTGACCGTCGAGCCGGGCAAGGGCACGCTGTCGGACATCCGCGACGCGATCAACAAGGCATCCGGCAACCAGCTCGGCGCCACCGTGGTCCGCGGCGACGCGGGCGACGTGCTCATGCTCGCCTCCAACAAGGTCGGCACCGCCGGCACGCTCGCGATCACGGCGAGCGGCGGCGACGGCGGCCTCGCGGTGCTCGCCACCCCGGGCGGCACGATGACCGAGACGGTGCAGGCGCGCGATGCGCAGGTGATCGTCGACGGCGTGACCCGCACCGTGACCTCGAACACGCTCACCGACGTCATCGACGGCGTCACGCTCAACCTCACCAAGGCCGACCCGGGCAAGACGTTCCAGCTCGAGGTCGCCGGCGACACCAGCCCGCTCAAGGCGTCGGTGCTGAGCTTCATCAGCGCCTACAACGTGGCGCTCTCGCAGCTGCGCACGCAGGGCGCGGCCGGCGGCGAAGGCAAGGTCGCCGGCCCGCTCAGCGGCGATCCGGCGCCGCGCTCGATCACGCAGAACCTACGCAATGCGGTCGTCTCCAGCTACGACGCGCTGACCGCGCTCGGGGTGAAGTCGTCCGTCGAAGGCTCGCTGAGCCTGGACGGCGCGAAGTTCGACGCCGCCATGGCCGCCGATCCGGCCGCCGTCCGCAAGCTCCTGGGCGACGACAGCAGCCTCGGCGCCACGATGCGTTCGCTCGCGAAGAACTACGGCGGCGACAAGGGCCTGCTCGAAGGCCGCAGTTCCGCACTCACTTCGCGCATGAAGTCGCTCTCGACCGAGAAGCTCAACTTCGAGAAGCGCATCGAAGGCTTCGAGGCGGCCTACCGCCGCCAGTTCACCCAGCTCGACACGCTCGTCTCGAAGATGCAGAGCATGAGCAGTTACCTCACCCAGCAGATCGCCGCGCTGCCGAAATCCTCCTGACCGAATCCTCCGCCATGAACGTCCGCGCCTACGCCAACCAGTACCGCCAGACCGCCGTCAGCAGCGCCGTGCTCGACGCCGATCCGCATCGACTGATCTCGCTGATGTTCGCCGGCCTGCGCGAGCGCCTGCGCCGCGCCGCCGCCTGCATCGAGGCCGGCAACCAGCCGCGCAAGGGCGAGGCGATCAGCGAGGCCTCGCTGATCGTCGGCCACCTCGACGGCTGCCTCAACCACGACGCCGGCGGCGACATCGCCGGCAACCTCGCCGCGCTCTACGACTACCTGCAGCGCCGCCTGCTCGAGGCGAACGTGCGGAACGACGCGTCGATCCTGCTCGAATGCGACGGCCTCGTCGCCGACATCGAATCGGCCTGGAACGCGATCTCGCCGGCGCCCGCGCCCGCCGCCGACGGGGCCGCCGCATGACGGTGGTGCTGCCGACAGAGGCGCTGCGCGAGGCGATCGCCGCGGGCGACTGGGATCGCGCGCACGCGCTGCTCGAACACCACGAGACCGGCCTGCGCGCCGCGCTCGAAGGCGGCTCGGCCGCGGAGTCCGGCGCCCGGCAATCGTGGGTCGACCTGCTCGCCGCGCAGCGCGCGCTGATCGACGAGCTGCGTACCGCCCGTGACGAGGCCGGCCGCGCGCTCGAGCGCCTGGGCCGTGACCGTCGCGGCATGGCCGCCTACCAACGCGACGGCGGATGAGCCCGGAAAGCGCCCGCGACACGCTGTTCGGCGATGCGCTCAGCTGCGACGAGACACGCCCCGTCGCGGTGCTGCCGGAATGGCCCGATGACGCGCGCCGCCGTGCGCTCGTCGCCCGCGCCGAGGCCTTCGTGCGCGCGCTCGCCCTGATCGAGGACAGCCGCGCCGAGGACCCGGAAGACCACGGCCCGGCCGCGGACGCGATCCGCCGCGTCGAGGCGAAGGTCGACCTGCTCGTCGGCCTGGTCGCCACGCTCGTGCAGCGCGACCTGCCCGCCGACCCCGTGCGCCCGCTGCAGTGGTCCGAGCGGGGCCTGGTGATCGACCTGCCGTTCGCCGACGCCAGCGGCTTCGTGCAGGACGCGCCCGCGGTGGTGCGCATGGGCCTGTCCGATGCCCTGCCCCAACCCCTCGTCCTGCCGGTCACCGTGCTCGCCCTCGAGCCCACGCCGAGCGGGCGCCGCCTGTGGCTGCGCTTCGACGGGCTCACGCCCGCGCTCGAGTCGCTGCTCGGCCGGCACCTCTTCCGCGTGCATCGCCGCGCCGTCGCCGAGAGCCGGCGCCAGCGCTGAGCCGGCTGGCGGAGCGCGCGGCCGCTCGGCTAAGGTGCGGCAAACCATCGGCGGGACATCGCGTGCGGGTCCTCATCTGCGACGACCACACCCTCATCCGGGCCGGCCTGCGCCGGCTGGTCGCCTCGTTCGAGGGGATGGAGGTGGTCGCCGAGGCCGCAAATGCCGACGAGGCGGTGATGCGCACGCGCGAGCACCGGCCCGATGTCGTCCTGCTCGACCTCTCCATGCCCGGCCGCAACGGCTTCGACGCGCTCGACGAGTTGCAGCGCACCTGCCCCGACGTCGCCGTGGTGATCATGTCGATGCACGACGACGCCGGCCACGTGCGCGAGGCGCTGGCCCGCGGCGCGCGCGGCTTCGTGGTCAAGGAGGCCGCCCCCGCGGAGCTCGAGATCGCCCTGCGCGCGGCCCAGGCCGGGCGCATGTTCCTGAGCCCGCAGGTGTCCGCGTCCGTGATCGAGGGCGCCGGCAACGGCGCGGCGCGTGCCGCGCGCCGCGCGCCCGACGCCACCGCGCTCTCGCCCCGCCAGCGCGAGATCCTGGCCGCGCTCGGCGCCGGCCGCACCACCAAGCAGATCGCCGCCGAGCTCGGCATCTCGGTCAAGACCGTCGAGACGCACCGCGCGCGGCTCATGGAGGCGCTTGGCTGCCGCAATGCGGTCGAGCTGCTGCGCGCCGCGATGCAGTGGGCCGAGCGGATCTGACCGGCGCGGTGTGACCGCGTCCGTAGTTCGCGAAAGCCGGTCTTACCGCGCCGACTGGGACAGCGTCCACGGAACACGCCGGAAATCCGGCGGTCGTGTCGGGGATTCCCCGACATCCCCGACGCGCCATACCGCCGCTTCGTAGGGATCGCCCCGATTCGGGCTCTGGCACGCATCCTGCACGCTCGCCTGCAGGATTCATGCCGCGCTAACGAACAGCACTTAGCCCAACCCCCGGGGAGTTCCATGAAGGCGACCGTCCGCGCCCAGATGTCGCAGTCGCTCAACCTGACGCCGCAGTTGCTGCAGTCGATCCGGTTGCTGCAGCTGACGGCGCCCCAGCTCGAAATGGAGCTGCGCCAGGCGCTGGACCGCAATCCGATGCTCGAGGTGGACGAAGGGGACGAGGCCGGCGAGACCGATGCCGACGGGCACGAGGCCGGGCAGGACGAGGCCGCGCTCGACGCCGCGGCCTGGGACGAGTTGCCGGAACCTGCATTCCTCGCCGGTACGGGCAGCGGCGCCGTCGTGGGGGACGACGACGCGACCGCGCGCATCGCCGACGGGGAGTCGAGCGATTTCCGCGTGCGGGTGCTGAAGGCGCTCGAGCTCTCGTGGCGGCCGGCCGACCTCGCCATGGCCGCGTTCTGGCTCGACCACACCAGCGACTTCGGGCTGCTCGAAGCGCCGCTCGCCGAGCTCGAGGCCGTGGGGACGGCCTCGCTCGGCGTGCCGGCGCGCGCGCTCGAATGCGTGCGCCAGCGCCTGCTGCACGGCGAGTGGCCGGGCCTGTGCGCGGTCGACGCGGCCGAATGCCTGTGCGCGCAACTCGACCTGCTCGCCGACAGCGAGGAGAAGGTGCTCGCCCGTCGCATCGCCCGCGAGCACCTCGCCCTGCTCGCCCGCCACGACGGCCGTGCGCTCGCGCAGGCGCTCGGCGTGTCCGTGGCCGAGTCCGATCGCGCGGTCGCCCTCCTGCTCTCGCTCAATGCCTGCCCGGTGCCCGAGCCCGCGCATGCCGGCGACGAGCACGTCATCCCCGACGTCGTCGTGCGCAAGCTGGGCGGCACGTGGCGCGTGAACCTCAACGGCCGCACCCTGCCGAAGGTGCGCGTCTCGCCGCATTGCGAGCAGGGCCTCTCGGGTGCGCCGGGCGACGTGTCGGCCCTGCGCGGCCTGCTCGACGAGGCGCGCTGGCTGGTGCGCGGCATCGCCATGCGCAACGACACCCTGCTGCGGACGACGCAGGTGCTCATCGAGCGCCAGCAGGCCTTCCTCGAGCAGGGCGAGGAAGCGATCGCCCCGCTCACGCTGCGCGAGGTCGCCGACGCGATCGGCATGCACGAGTCCACCGTCTCGCGCATCACCACCGGCAAGTACATCCAGACCCCGCGCGGCACCTTTGAGCTCAAGCGCCTCTTCGCCGTGCGCCTGGAGGGCGCCGAGGTCTCGGGCGCCGCGGTGAAGGCGATGGTCAAGCGCCTCATCGACGCGGAACCTGCTCATGCCCCGCTCGCCGACGAGACGATCGCCGGGCTCCTCGCGCGACAGGGGATACGCATCGCCCGCCGGACGGTGGCAAAGTACCGGGACCAGCTGGACATCGCCCCCGCCCGGGCGCGCCAGCGTCCGCTGCCGGCACTCGCCGGCAAGTGATCCGAGGGTCAGGGAGATCCACCATGCTCAGCGTGCTGCTCGTCGACGACCACGAAGGCTTCATCAACGCGGCCGTCCGCCACCTGCGCCGGCTCGACTGGGTCACCATCGCGGGCTCCGCGTCGAACGGCATCGAGGCGATCGCCCAGTGCGAGGCGCTGCGCCCGGACGTCGTGCTGATGGATCTCGCCATGCCCGAGATGGGCGGCCTGCAGGCTACGCGCCTGATCAAGGCGCAGGATGCCCCGCCCTACATCGTCATCGCCTCCCATTTCGACGATGCCGAGCACCGTGAGCACGCGCTCCGCGCCGGCGCCGACGCCTTCGTCAGCAAGCTGTCCTATATCCACGACGTGATGCCGCTGCTCGAGAAACTCGCCGGCCGCACGGACACGGGGGCGCCTGTCGGGGCCGGCGAATGAGCGAGTCGCGCATTCTGGTGATGGATGGCGACATGTCGCGCGCCGAGCGCGTCGCCACCCTGCTGGAATTCATGGACTTCACCCCGCGGCTCGTGGCCGACGCCGCGGACCTCGACCCCGCGCGCGCGAAGCCCACCGACTGGGTCGCGATCGTCGTGGGCGACGTCGGCGATCCCGATGCCTGGCTGAAGTTCGTCGACTGGCTTTCGCGCCAGCCGCTGCATCCGCCGCTCATGCTCCTGCCGGGCCATGAGGAATCCGCCGCCTGGCGTGCCCGCGTGCATCCCGACGCCGTCTGGCCCCTCGACTACCCGATCCGCCGCACGCAGCTGCAGGAAGCGCTGCGCCGCGCGAGCCTCAAGCGCATCGACGACGAGGAGCGCGCCGAGTCCTCGCCCGGCACCGGCCCGACGGGCAGCAGCGAGGCGGTCACGCGGCTCAATCGCATGATCGACCAGGTGGCCGGCTTCGACACCACCGTGCTCGTGCTCGGCGAATCCGGCACGGGCAAGGAAGTCGTCGCCCGCACCATCCACGAGCGCTCCAGGCGCGCGGCCAAGCCGTTCGTCGCGATCAACTGCGGCGCGATCCCGCCGGACCTTCTCGAGAGCGAGCTGTTCGGCCACGAGAAGGGCGCCTTCACCGGTGCGCTCACGCAGCGCAAGGGTCGCTTCGAGATGGCCGAGGGCGGCACGCTGCTGCTCGACGAGATCGGCGACATGCCGATGGCGATGCAGGTCAAGCTGCTGCGCGTGCTGCAGGAACGCACGTTCGAGCGCGTCGGTGGCACGCAGCTCTACCACTGCGACGTGCGCGTGGTGGCGGCCACGCACCGCAACCTCGAAGACCAGATCGCGAAGGGCGGATTCCGCGAGGACCTTTTCTATCGCCTCAACGTCTTCCCGATCGAGATGCCTGCCCTGCGCGAGCGCACCGAGGACCTCCCGGACCTGATCGCCGCGATCACGCGCCAGCTCGCCGAGAGCGGGCGCGGGCGCGTTTCGCTCACCGGCGAAGCCGTCACGGTGCTCAAGCACTACCACTGGCCCGGCAACGTGCGCGAGCTGCACAACCTGCTCGAGCGCCTCGCGGTGCTGCATCCCAACGGCCAGGTGCGTGCAGCGGACCTCCCCGCCCGCTATCGCGCGGGGATGCCCGACCTGCCCGTCGAGCCGGCGCCGGCGCCGCCGATCGCGCCGGCGCTCGCCGCCCCGCCCGCGGCGAGCCGTGTCGCGGCGAATGCGTCGCCGCAGCAGCCCGTCGCGCCCGTGGACCCGGCATCGATGTCCGCACGCGCCACGCTTCCGCCCGAGGGCATCGACCTCAAGGGCCACATGGCCGAGCTCGAGCTCGAGCTGATCCAGGCCGCACTCGCACAGGCCAACGGCGTGGTCGCCCACGCCGCGCCCCTGCTCGGCCTGCGCCGCACCACGCTCGTCGAGAAACTGCGCAAGTACGGCATCGAGCGCGATAGCGACTGACCGGAGTCGGTCGGTCCGATTTGGCGGGTGCAGCTGGATCGTGGCGTCGATCCGACCGGCCAGCCTGTTGCGCAAGGGCGCTTGCACTGATCGGAAATCGAGCGCGAGGGCGACGGATCGAGAGCTGTCGGGCCCCTCCCTGCGGGCGTGGCGCCGGTTCGGGTGCCGATGAGATCGGCAAGGCCTCTCGCGCAACGGCGCGGCGACTGACCGATCGCTGATCCTATTCCTGCTGGAAGAGCGAAGTTGCGGCTGTGATCACCGCGATGGCCAGCAGCGAGGAAGGCGCGGCGCCCGGCCGGTGACCCTCCGAACGCCCGACCCGTGCTGCATCACGGGCCCGCGCCGTGCGCACCGATGCGTCGACAAGGGGATGCCGCATCGGCATCAGCGATCGAGCGGACTCAGCACCGCCCCTGCGCCGCGGCCGAGCACGTGGGTGTAGATCTGCGTCGTCCCGAGGTCCTTGTGGCCGAGCAGCTCCTGCACCGTCCGGATGTCCTGCCCGGCCTCGAGCAGGTGCGTCGCGAACGAGTGCCGGAGCGTGTGGCAGGTCGCCGGCTTGTTGATACCCGCGATGTCGCGCGCACGCCGCACCGCGCGCTGCAGCGCGCTTTCGTCGATGTGATGCCGGTGGATCGCGCCGGTCCGCGGATCCGGCGATCGCTGCCCCGACGGAAAGACGAACTGCCAGCCCGGCTCGCGCGCCGCCGTCGGATACTTCTTCGCCAGTGCATGCGGCAGCCGCGCCTCGCCGAAGCCTTCCGCGAGGTCGTGGCGGTGCAGCAGCAGGGCCCGCTCGATCGCACGCTCCAGATCGTCACGCAATGCGTTCGGCAGCGGGACGCGTCGATCCTTGTCGCCCTTGCCCTCGCGGACGATGATCTCCGAGCGCTCGAAGTCGACGTCCTTCACCCGAAGGCGCGTGCACTCCATCAGCCGCATCCCCGTGCCGTAGAGAAGCGCGGCCATCAGTCGAGTCTGCCCGTCCATGGCCGCGAGAAGCCGGTCCACTTCGCCACGCGACAGCACCACCGGCAGCCGCCGCGGCCGTTTCGCACGCACGACGTCCTCCATCCACGGCAGCCGGATGCCGAGCACCTCGCGATACAGGAAGAGCAGCGCCGCGAGCGCCTGGTTCTGCGTACCGGACGCGACGTCGTCGCGCGCCGCGAGGTCGGTGAGGAACCGCTCGACCTCCGGCCCACCGAGTTCGCGCGGATGGCGCCGCCCGTTCGCCAGGATGAAGCGACGCACCCAGCTGACGTAGGCTCGCTCGGTGCGCAGGCTGTAATGCCGCACCCGCACGCGGTCGCGGACCTGGTCGAGAAGCCGCCCGCCCTGTTCCGCGGCCGGTCTCAGCGCGGGGCCCGCGGGCTGCGAAGGCCAGCCGGGTGACGCATGGCCGGAAGCCGGCATGTCCCCGCGGCCCGTCATCAAGGCGTCGAACTCGGGTTCAGGATCCCGATAGCGTCGCCGCGGTGCGGGATCGGCACCCGGCCCTGAAAACCGCCCGTCCACCCGCCGGTCCCGCGGCTCCTGCAGGGGCGCAACCGCCTCCCTGCGGGGACGAAGGCGGTGGTAAAGCTTTACCAATGCTTCCATGCTTGCGTAACCCGTTACACCGCGTCCTTACGGTATCTACAGGATCCGTCGGCGCGGGACGTGGCAGTCAGTGGACAAGGCTGCAGTGCAATGTAGGAAAAGCCCGCGCAACAGGGCTGCTACACCGCGCTTGCCGGGTTGTAAGGATTTAGCGTGGCGCGTGTTGTGGTAAACGTGACGTGCGCTGGGGCAGCCGGATTGCAGATATAAGATGTTGGATCTAAAGGCGTTTTTGATGTGCTCGCGGCATGCACTGCCAGATGGGCGTTACCGTGTCACTTTTGGAACAGAATCGGTGTTAGGCCTCACTGCGAATGTCCGAGCTCTACATCCATACATCGGGAAACACGCTGGCTCCGGCGCTGGCGGTGCTTCGCCAGCGGGGCTATTCAGTGGAACTGCTGTCTAAAGACCCGGAAATGATCCAAGCGAGCAAACCGGGCATCCGGCTCATTGCCGAGGACCCGCTTTACCTGCTGGGCCTAGCTTCCATAGCTGAGGCCAGAGGATCCCAGTGGCCGCCCACTGATGGAGAAGTGGATGCGCTACTGAACTTGCTCGAGCTGGCACGGTAGAGTGAGGCCTAACAATTCGTCCAAGCCGACGCCGCTTCGCGGCGCGGCTTAACTCAGGTGTTAGGCCCCTTGAACAAGACCTACGATGACGTCCGGATCGCATTCGACACGGGCTCTGTGGCCGAGGCCTCAAAGGTCGAGCTCGAGCAACTCTTGCTTGCGATAGGTCGCGAGCGAATCCAAGACCCGATCAATCAGGCTCGTGCGTCGCAGATGGGCGAGACCATGCGTCAGCTTTTGGCAGCCCGGCAGAGCCAGGAAATGCACGGGCAAGCCCTGCGCATATCCAAGCTTGCGCTGTGGGTATCGGCGCTGGCGTTCGTGGCATCTTTGGCGCAGCTTGCCGTCGCCGTTTATCAGGTGCGCTCCTCGGCTCCGCCTGCCGCGGAATCAAAGCGTGCTCCAGCGGTACCAAGCGGCAAGGGGCCTAACAATTCGTCCAAGCCGACGCCGCTTCGCGGCGCGGCTTAACTCAGGTGTTAGCGCTCACACTGGTTGCAACCTTCCTAGCGGCTCCCTAGGCGGCGCACCCTTCTGTATCTCACGGTCGCATCAGGCGGATGGCTTCTCGCCCGCGGTTCAGCATCTCCCGCCCAGACCGGTCAGTGCCCGCGGTGAAGGCGCTCGGCGCCTGTAGTTCCGGCGCCGCTGCGGATCCATCGCGCCCCATGGCACACTCCGGGTTCCCTGCGGTCCATTCCGGCTGGCTCCTCGGCGTGTGATCGCTAACTAGTCATTCAACCCGACGCCACTTCGTGGCGCGGGTTAATTCCGGTGTTAGGCCACAGAGGTCCCCATGTCGCACTTGTTGGTCCGAGCTGCGTGTATCGCCGGAGCCGGGCTGGGAGTGAGCTGGCTCCTGCTGGCCGGCAATTCCCCGCTTTCGAGCTTCCTGGTAGGCCAGCCGCTCATCACCAACTTCGCGTCTGCCATAAACCTGCCCACTACTCTCTTCGCACTCGGCGGGTTTCCGGGGCGCGCGGCTCCAACGGATCTGGCGGTCGCTCTAGTGGCAGCCGGCCAATGGCTGGCTTACGGCTTGGCGGCTGCTTGGGTATGGCGCAAGCTGTGGCCTAACAATTCGTCCAAGCCGACGCCGCTTCGCGGCGCGGCTTAACTCAGGTGTTAGGCCGCGGTGTGGTTCTTGCCGCAGTTCGTCTAGTCCGGGGCCTGTCGCCTCACCGAGGTGCGCTGCAGATCAAGAGCTCGCCTCGGGCGGCATCAGCGGCGCCGCCGCTAGCGGGCTGCCCTGCTCCACTTCCCGCAGGTTCGCTCGCATTCGTCTGTATCCGCACGATTGCCCGGGCTTCGGCTAGCCCACGCAGTCACGCAAGGCGGCGCCACAGCTCTTCGGGAACGGCAGCGCCGGCCGTCGTACCCCGCGCCCCGCTGAGGTGATGGCAAAGTCCCAACCCTCGCCGGCCCGGTTGCATCGTCGCTCCGCCCGCTTCAGGCTACGGCCTAACAATTCGTCCAAGCCGACGCCGCTTCGCGGCGCGGCTTAACTCAGGTGTTAGCGCCCTTGAGAAAGGTCACAGCTCTTGCAGCATTGCTTAGCGGCTGCACCCTCTCGGCGCCGGATGCGCCGTCTATTTCACAAGCAACTTGGCGTCGCGCGTCAGACCTCGAGCGCGTCATAACGCTCGTGAACTCGCGGGCCACGCGTGTGGAGCACAAGGCACACGAGTCGCTGGTCACTGCATGGGGCACGATGTACCTCGGGGTACAACTTGAGCGTGCTACCGCACACCTTTCCCCCGAGCCGGATGGCTATTCGCTCTGCTACACAGCGCCTGAGCTCCCCGTCGGGCCGAATGAGGGCATACCGTCTTCGGCAGCGCCGGCGGAGTTCCGGTTTACGATCCTGAACTTGCCGAAGGGTTCGAAAGTCCGCTTCTTGGAGCGCTGCCGCCCGGGCGCTAACAATTCGTCCAAGCCGACGCCGCTTCGCGGCGCGGCTTAACTCAGGTGTTAGGTGCCCATGCCGGTCTTTCGTTGTTTCATTCGCGGTGAAAACTTTCCCGGCTCGCTGCTTGGACAGGCTGAGCCGATCGGCTTCTTCGCAACTCGCTTCGTCGAGGCAGCGTCGGCGGCCGAAGCCGAGATGGTCGCCCTAGACCTGTTGCGGCAAGATCCAACGTTCGATGCGGTCGGCCCAGAAGACCGGATGGAGGACGCGAGGGTGTACTTCGAGGAGATTGATGAAGAACCCGCCGACTTTGAACGCGGCCCTGGGAAGGGGTTTTCATTCTTCCCGATGGGCACCTAACAATTCGTCCAAGCCGACGCCGCTTCGCGGCGCGGCTTAACTCAGGTGTTAGGCGCCACATGATTGTTCGCCGTTGCCCAGCTTGCCGAAGCTGCCAAGTACCGACGTGGCTGCTCGCGGCTGCTTCCCGCACCCACTGTCGCAGCTGCTGCGCCAAGCTCCGAGTGCATTGGCTCGTCAGTCTGGTGCTGTCGGTGCTCATGCCGGTATTTCTAGTGCTCTTTGGTATCTACCTTCTAAGTGCCGGGCAGCCGGTCGCAATGATTGTCGGGCTCCTTCTTGCTGCGCTCGTTGCCACGGGGCTACTCCAAGCGGCGTTCGCGCCACTTGTGGGCTGTGGCTCCACCAGGGACCTATAGAGTGTGGCCGCTGTTGCTCGTGAGCCCGCAGGTTCGTAGTGTGGCGCCTAACAATTCGTCCAAGCCGACGCCGCTTCGCGGCGCGGCTTAACTCAAGTGTTAGGTGCACTATGGCGTGGCTTCCCGTATATGCAGTTCAGGAAGACTGGGGCGCATTATTGGCCCGCTTGAACGAGTCCGCTGAGATTGCATTCATCGTCTCATCCGGGAAAGGTGCGTGGCGTGCCGTGAGGTCGCTGCCGGCGTTAGCGCCGGGACGCTACTGTTTGTGGCATATCCCCAGCGGGTCTCTTCCGTTGGTCCGCCGAGCCGGTGCTCCTCCGGGTGAAATCGCAGACCCGTTCTGTGGCTGGGCTGAAGAACGAGCCGGCGCGGATCCGACTACACCTTATTTCGGGGCAGGTCATCCAGGCGTCATTTGGCTCAACGTCCGCCCAACTTGCACTCACCCGAGTACAAGCCAGCCCATCGTAGGGCTGTGTTCGTTCGAATGGATTGGAAATCACTACAAGATGCTGGGCGCTCCGGCTGATCCGCGGACAACCTCATACTGGAACGCGCTGGGTCGTTGGGTAAAGAAGCAGGCGTCGCGCGTACCACGTGGTGGCCCCCGGCAGGGTACGGCACCGGAAATCTGGGCCTTACCCGCTGCTCTGCGCCTGTTTGAAGAGGGTGCATCCGGTGCCGTCGCGTAGTGCACCTAACAATTCGTCCAAGCCGACGCCGCTTCGCGGCGCGGCTTAACTCAGGTGTTAGGCCGTAGAACAAGGAGTCGCTATCCGTGAACCATCTAGAGCGGTACCCAAAGTGGCGGGTGCTGCGCGCTTGGTTTTTCTTGGTGGGCTCTGTCGCACTCGTACTGCGAACTGGCATCTACCTCGGGGCGAAGGTCTACTACGATGTCCCGTGGGAGAGTTCCGACGCCATCATCGCGTTCATGGGCGTTGGCGGCGCCTGGGTCGCATATGTCTGCGTCCGCGTGTTGCGCTCTCGCCGAAAGGCCGTCGCCGGCGCGTAGCCTACGGCCTAACAATTCGTCCAAGCCGACGCCGCTTCGCGGCGCGGCTTAACTCGGGTGTTAGACCTTATGAAAAACATCATCGCTGCCACCGTCCTCGCCTTGGCGCTCCTCGGCCCCATAGGGAAACTGCTGGCTGCCGAAAGCCCCGAGGACGTTGAACGCCAGTACGTCGAGGCTGTTCGTTCCAAAGGGCTCACCGCGGTCCCTGAGTTCATTCACCCTGACGAACTCGAGAGGTTCCGCGAAATGCTTCTCCCAGTGTTGGGCGACGACCTACCTGTGGGAAAAAACCTGAGGGCGGCCTTCTTCGGCCCCTCGGCAACCGCAGAGTCCGTGCGAACGCTCGATGGTCCGGAGTTCATGCGTGGCTTCATGGGCTTCGTGGCCGGTCAGATGAAGACCATGGACCTAACCATCGGCAAGCCGGAAATCCTTGGAAGCGTCAAGGAAGGTGAAGTCGTACACCTCGTGACCCGAAACACGGCAGGTGCTGGAGCCCTTCAGCTCACGCAGTTGGAGGTGGTTAGCCTCAAGCCCTATAAGGGTTCGTGGCGCCTACTTCTGTCGGGCAAACTTGACGGCATGGCGCAGGCCCTTAAAGCTCAGGCTGCGGCTCCGTCCCCATAAGGTCTAACAATTCGTCCAAGCCGACGCCGCTTCGCGGCGCGGCTTAACTCAGGTGTTAGGCCGCTATGGATAGTTCTCTGCTGCATGTAGTGGCTGTTGTCGCGGCACTCGTCGCCGCCGGCCGTTTCAGCACATTCGCGCGGCTGGCCAGAGTTTTCCCCGCAGGGAGCCGCCCGGCCGGTCAGCGTTTTCGCTTCGAAACCGCGCAGCTCGGTCCACTCACCTGGACATACTCGCTGGACCTAACGGTGGCCCCTGCCGGGCTGTTCCTCGCCCCGATCCCGCCGTTTCGCTTCTTTCTTCCCACATCGTTCCTGCCGTGGGATCGGGTCGCAATCATGCAAGACAACCCCTACTTCGTTGATAGGGTGTCCGTAAGCGTGCCAAGCCAAGGCTTTAAGGCTACCTTCTGGGGCAGGTCGGGCGCGGCTATCGTCAATGCTCACGTAGCCGCCACTGGTTCGCGGCCTAACAATTCGTCCAAGCCGACGCCACTTCGTGGCGCGGCTTAACTCAGGTGTTAGGCGCATGAGAACAGGGCTGGTCGCGCTCATGGCATTCACTCTGGTGGGCTGCGCGTCCAAGCCAGCCGCCACGCTGTCTGGTGTGGAAGTCCGCTTGGGTAGTTGCATACCGCCCGGCTCTGTCCTCGTCCGCCTCCAACTCTTCAATGGGTCGGAAGAGCGTGTGGCGTTCCGTACGTACGGCCCTGCAGGGCCGCCGTTCAAGCTGCACCCGGCCGCAGTGCAACTGCAGCGATCTGCGACGGGCGAGCCTTGGCAGATAATCCTTGAGCACTTTGTGCCGGCCAGCCATGAGGTTTCGCTAGGGGCCGGCGACGAGGCCGGCTTTGTCGTCCAGCCGAGCCCTTGGCCATCCCTGTACGAGCCCGGCCTGTTCAGGGTTGAGGTCCGCGATACTGTGGGGCGACCGCATTATTCCAAGGAGCTGGGCCTGTGCCATCCGGGCTCAGCGCCTAACAATTCGTCCAAGCCGACGCCGCTTCGCGGCGCGGCTTAACTCAGGTGTTAGGCGGTGGAACAAGTGTCTGTGGAGTCCGGAATGAAAGCATTGATCGTGCTGTTGGCGCTTACC
>NZ_BAAGTR010000013.1:0-22619 GCF_054781815.1 Lysobacter humi (ex Lee et al. 2017)
CGCCACGGGCTGAGCGGTGCCACAGTCACCCGGGTCCGCAACGGGTGCCAGCCGGGTAGCGCACCTAACAATTCGTCCAAGCCGACGCCGCTTCGCGGCGCGGCTTAACTCAGGTGTTAGGGCTCATGGCCAAACAGTTCAGGCTCTCGAAAGAAGAAATCCGCTCGCGCGCCGAAGGTTTCGGTGGCTGCATCGCCACGGACAAGATCACCGTCGAAGGCTATCCGGTCCGCTTCATGTACCGGGAAGCAGCAGACAACGACGTGGATAGCGGTTGGCGCTTCATGTCGGGATTCGAGGACGATCAGTACATGGATGACCCGTCTAACCACGCCGTGTACGACGTGAATACCATCGCCAACTACGATCCAAGTATCATTCCTTTTCTTGGCTCGCCGGAAGGCAGCGTTTTCGAAAAGACCCCTGAGTCCGAGCGGTTCGTCGCGGTTACGGACTGGGCTCCCGCGGATGAGCCCTAACAATTCGTCCAAGCCGACGCCGCTTCGCGGCGCGGCTTAACTCAGGTGTTAGGCGTCATGATGCGAGTACAGGGCTTTCGAGGTTAGCCGTGCCGGATTTCTGGAACATTTCCAAATGGCTAGGCGCAGCTTCAATCCTGTCGTGGACGGGCATGGTGTCCGCTGAGGCGGCCGGCTATACCAAGTTTGCGCACGCATTCTTGGTGGCTTTCGCAGCGGCAGGTTTCGGCGCTGGCTTCTGCGCTCTTGTGGGCGGTCTGGTCAGGGCGGCACAGTGGTCAACGAACAGGCGTCAATAGGGATCCAGATCATGTCGCCTAACAATTCGTCCAAGCCGACGCCGCTTCGCGGCGCGGCTTAACTCAGGTGTTAGGTGCGCTATGGTCATTCTTGCCGCAATCGAAACTTCTTGGGGTTGGACCGGACTTCAGCCTCTGGAAGTCGTGGGCGAAAACCCATTCGGCAACCTGATCGTCAAGGACTACGAAGGCCGCTACTGGCGCATCTGTCCAGAAGACCTTAGCTGTGCGGTCGTGGCGGAGAACCGAGAACAACTAGAGTCGCTGAGTCATGATCAGGAGTTCCTGCACGACTGGTACATGAGTCGTATGGTGGAAGAAGCACATGAGCGGCTTGGGCCGCTGGAGCCTGGCAGAAAGTACTGCCTGAAAGTTCCGGGAGCCCTGGGTGGCGAATATGGTGGGCCTAACTTGGCTACCATCTCGCTTGAGGAGCTGATCGCCGCCTCTGGACATCTCGCCCACCAGATCAAAGACCTTCCGGATGGTGCGCAGGTAAGGCTTGAGGTCACTCGCTAGCGCACCTAACAATTCGTCCAAGCCGACGCCGCTTCGCGGCGCGGCTTAACTCAGGTGTTAGGCCTCAATGGAGAGCGGCATGGAGTTTGAGGAGTTCGTTGAGGCAACTTGCGCCATCCTCGAGGAGGATGGGTTCGCTTCTTTCCTTCCAACTCTTTGGGTGCGTGACGAGATTCTGGTGGTCGAGGGAATTCCGGAGTCTGTGTCAGACACGGACGCGCTCAATGAAATGGGCGCGGAGCAAGGTTTGGGAGAACTGGGATCATTCTTTGCCGTATCGGCCGGGCAAGAGCTTGTCGTCGCCGGGGAGCGCCAAGCAGGGGGCTGGCACTTCGTGCAGATTCAGTCGAGCAGCGAGGGGCTAAGTGTCGTCCAAGCGGCCCGCCCGGAATGGTTCCGAGTTGAGGCCTAACAATTCGTCCAAGCCGACGCCGCTTCGCGGCGCGGCTTATCTCAGGTGTTAGCCCTTGCCATGGAAGAGTCGCCGCCGCCACTCCACAGACCGTCTGTCGCGCCGTTCATGTATGGCTTGCTGGCCGCCGCGGTCGCAATGGCTTTGACGGTTGGCGCTCGCGCTGCCGGTTGGCCCGAGTACTTGGTGCGTGGCCTCACCGGGCTGTACTTTCTCGTCTGGGTCGGCACTCTCGCCATCTGGGTCCGCCTAGCGGCGCAAACCATCCGTTACCGTCGGGAACGACGTCGCCGTTCGCGGGCTGGCAATGGCTAACAATTCGTCCAAGCCGACGCCGCTTCGCGGCGCGGCTTAACTCAGGTGTTAGCCCTCATGAAAGCTTTCCTGCTGCTTGTTGCAGTCGTTACCTCAAGCAACGCGGGCGCATGTAGCCGTGCCCTAGAGGGGAAATGGCGCTCTGATGCACAGGCGTCCATGGCGTTCAATCGCGCCGCAGAGTCCTTGGCGCCTAAGACTGAGGCCTTTTTAGCAGCACTTCTGGGAAATATGGTGGTGGAATTCAAGGAGGGAGAACAACACCTCTACATGCCCGCCGTCACGGTGCCAGTTGGAAAAGAGACGCGCGAGCTTCGCGGGTTCGACATGACCTATTCGTATCGGGTTGCTAGCTGTTCCGAAGACCGCATCGTTACGCTTTCGCTAGTTCCCGAATCTGGTGAAGAATCCGAAAACACTTTGAACTTTGTTGGGCCGGACACCTACTGGGTCTAGATGGGTGGTTCAATGCGCGAGTACTTCAACCGAGTCCGCTGAGGGCTAACAATTCGTCCAAGCCGACGCCGCTTCGCGGCGCGGCTTAACTCAGGTGTTAGGCCCCATGCGCAGCGTTCTCGCTCTCCTACTGATCTGCGCCTCGCCGACGGCCCTCGGCCGGTGCGCCGTTCAGCCCTACCTTGTAACTGGGTCGGTAGTCGATGAGCGTGGAGCGCCAGTCCAAGGTGCCATGGTGGGCGTGTCATGGGTCAAATGGGCCTTGCCGCAAGGGCCCATCATCGCCGTCTCGGACACAGATGGGCGGTACTCGATCACGCTGCTATTCGATACGTGGTCTGGCATGTCGCAGCTCGGAGACGACTGCGATGCTCAGCTGGGGAAGGTGTCTGTAAGTGCGTTCACTAACACCCACTATGCATTGGCGGAAAGCGTGGACGTTGGCTCACAACGGGAGCTTCCGGTGCCGGCTCTGAGAATCACGCAAGGAGTCCAGCAGGGCTCCGTCAGGTGAACCGGATGGGGCCTAACAATTCGTCCAAGCCGACGCCGCTTCGCGGCGCGGCTTAACTCAGGTGTTAGGTGCCAGGTGTGAATTGCTCGCAGCTCTACCTTGCCTCCTCCATGCAGATCCCCGAGACCTCGTCTAACGAGCTCTCTATCGAACTGGTTCGCTCTGGCACAAGTGAAGGTCGAGCGCTTCGCCTAGTCTTGGGTGCACCGCACGTCTACTACCTGAGCCCACACACCGGGTGCGGGTGTGGGTGGCAGTTCCTGGGCGTTGGCACCGAATCGGACGAGCAAAACCGCATTTCTTGCCTACGCCTGGCAGATTTCCTGTCCGCCGCGGAGCGGGCCTACGGCCCCCTGGCAATCTACAGTGCGTGCATTGACTCGGTCGGCCGCGCTCCCTCGGAGGAGATTTTGCTCACCGCGCCGGAGTTCATCGCGCGAATCAGCGATTTGCGCGTCCGCTACTCTTCCCCGGAGGTGCGGGTCTTTCGGCTGGCACCTAACAATTCGTCCAAGCCGACGCCGCTTCGCGGCGCGGCTTAACTCAGGTGTTAGGCCCCTATGGCTGCTAGGTCGCCACTCGTTGCACTTTTTGCAACCATGCTCGTTCTCGCATGCAGTCGCGTGCCAGAGCCCGCACAGGTGGCCGCGCTCGCGGCAGCAACTCCAAGCCTGCTGAGTCAGGTTGGGTCGGGAGATATCCCGCAGTCCGAGTGGCCTGTTGCCGTAGCACAGCTCAACCCAAAGCGCGTCCGCGCCACTCCCGAAGGGCTTTACGTAGTTCTCTCATCCGTGAGCGTGGAAGAACACGGCCTATTTGTGCCGCGAGCAGCGGGCTTCGCCGGGGCGGCTGGCATGGACCCGTCGTACACTGCAATTGGTCAAGGCGTCTTCTCGTACCACGTGAAGGGGTAGCGGGTCGGGGCCTAACAATTCGTCCAAGCCGACGCCGCTTCGCGGCGCGGCTTAACTCAGGTGTTAGGGCGCACATGGTGAGCACAACGCGTCCAAAGCTCGGCGTCGCGCTTCTGGCCCTCTCGCTGGCTGCGGCATCGGCAAGCTATTTCCTGAGCTGGCGCTCGGGCTGCTTGTTCGATCCGAAGGTAGGTACCGGCGCGCCCGCGGCAGCCGAGCCGTTTTCTGTCGCAGCATGGAGTGTCGGCATTGCGGCACTCGCCCTGTTCTCGGCGGCAATCCCGCTGGGCTGGCGCCGGTCGGGAGCTGCGGTCGCTGCCTCCGCCCTGTTCGCGCTAGTTCTGGGCGGGCCGGTCATAATCGGCCTCGTGTGGGCGGGTGAGTCGGCAGGTGTCGCCAGCTGTGCGCCCTAACAATTCGTCCAAGCCGGCGCCGCTTCGCGGCGCGGCTTAACTCAGGTGTTAGGTGCGCATGAAATACCTCGCAGCATTTGCGGTCGCGCTCATCGCGAGTTGTGCAACCGTCCCAACCGGCTACTCCAGCCTGGACTCGCTCTTGGCAAACCCGGGGGCGTCGAATGGCCGTCCGGTTGCGGTGTGTGGCTGGTTTTTCGTCGATACCGAAACCTGCACCTTGGCGCCGGTCAAAGGAACCGCCGGGTCCCAGGATGAATCCACCACAATCTGGGTAGTTCCCAAGTCGGACGTCTGTCTGCCGAAGAATTGGCAAATGGAACCGCACGGTCGGTGGGCTGTCGTCGAGGGCACCTTCCATACGGGGAAGCGTTTCGGCCACCTTGGGCTCTTCCGCCACGGGCTGAGCGGTGCCACAGTCACCCGGGTCCGCAACGGGTGCCAGCCGGGTAGCGCACCTAACAATTCGTCCAAGCCGACGCCGCTTCGCGGCGCGGCTTAACTCAGGTGTTAGGAGTGATGTGAGGTGCCACCGCTTCCGCTAGAGCATCCAACGGCAATAGCGGTGCTTTTGCTGGCTTTCTTCATGGTCGTAGGTAGCGTCATTCAAGCGGCCTTCTTGTGGCGCCTGCGGTGGGGTCACCCCCAACAGTGGCGCCATGCCGGCCGGCCCACTGTGTGGTCAGACCAGAGTCTCCTCAGTGCGTGGCCTACTATCCGGTACTTGCAACGCGGCGCGTTCAACAGCTCTGGTGATGCACGAGGGGCCGCATTCTGTCGGAGGTTGCGGCCAGCTATGCTGCTCTTCTACTGGGGCACCGTGCTGTGCTTCCTCGCCGTTCTCGTTCTAATCTTCACAGCGGGGTGGCCTGAGCAGTGGCGCTGATCACTCCTAACAATTCGTCCAAGCCGACGCCGCTTCGCGGCGCGGCTTAACTCAGGTGTTAGCCGTCATGGAGAGAGCATCGTGAACTGGAAGAAGGGACTGACGCGGCTTTATATGGTGCTTTGGGCACTCTGGGTTGCTTTGCTGGGCGGCTATGCCGCGCTCAATAGCCACCCCGGCGACGGCGCAATTGGTTGGACTGTCTTCGCTTGGCTAGGGCTCGCGATTCCGGCCATATTGCTAGTTGCCCTTCGGTGGGTGCTGAGCGGCTTCACCGGGCCGCGGGCTGACGGCTAACAATTCGTCCAAGCCGACGCCGCTTCGCGGCGCGGCTTAACTCAGGTGTTAGGCCGCTTGAGGAGGTTTATGGCTAACCCGTTCCGTTCGCCGCGTCGCGCTGCCGTGGTTATTGCGCTAATCCTCCTTGCGAGCATCGCATTCCAGCTTTACTTCTGGCGTTCCGAAGCATTCGCGGAGGCAGCCCGTGCGTACGAGGCCCGAAATCCGGGCACAGAGGTCAGCTTCTGCTTCTGGTGCTCTAACCGGGTTAGTGCAAGTGGCCGGCGAACTACGCATCGCCTGACGCTTCTGGCAAAGTCAGAACACGGTCAGCGGGAAGTCCGCGCCATCGTGGTCACAACCGATCGCGGCCGCACTATCATGTTTGAGTAGCTTGGCAGCGCGGCCTAACAATTCGTCCAAGCCGACGCCGCTTCGCGGCGCGGCTTAACTCAGGTGTTAGGTGCCACATGAAAGCTTCTCGCGGGGTCAAACTGACAGCACCACTACTGGTGGCGGCCTTCGTAGGTACCGCCGCCACTGTGTGGTCACCGATTGGCTGTGGGTGTGCTCCTGGCTGGATGAATATCGCCGCTCGCGTGCAGCTGCACCATGTGGATGATGTCCGGCAGCTGAGTCCAAAACTCTTGGCAAATGCGCTCGCAGAGACCTACAAAGGTCGTCGCCTCCGGCTGGAGGATCTCCCCGCAGCAGACAATCCCGAGTACGAGTGCAGGCCGCCGGCTTTGCCTAGCCGTACATTTCATTGCACCTGGTGGCTCATGGAATCCGGAGCCCGCGAGCGTGGTTTCTCCGCCTCCTTCTGGGTGAACGAAACTGGCGTGTTCCAGAAGGTGCGTGTTGTGCCGGTAGTGCGCAGCAAGCGCCGTACCTCGGTGGCACCTAACAATCCGTCCAAGCCGACGCCGCTTCGCGGCGCGGCTTAACTCAGGTGTTAGCGCTCACACGGGTTGCAACTGTTCTAGCGGCTCACTAGTCAGCTCGTCGCTCCGCCGCTCGCGGCAGCATTCGGCGGCTGGCTTCTCGCCCGCGGTGATCGATTGCCTCCCTTCGGATCGGTCAATGCCCGCGGAACCGCATGGCTGGCGCGTGCGGCTCCGACGTCGCGGCGGACACCGCGCGTGCCGTGGCAGAATCCGGGCTCGTGCGGTCCACGTCCGGCCAGTTCGTCGGCGTGTGATCGCTAACTAGTCATTCAACCCGACGCCACTTCGTGGCGCGGGTTAATTCCGGTGTTAGCGCCCATGGGTAGGTATATCGAGCATGTCGCCCGAACTCACTAGCAGTTCTTTTCGGCCTGCCGGCCGGATGCATCATCGGTGGGGTACTCGTATTCCTCTACCAGTTGTCCACGTCCAGAAATCACGCCGACGTCGTCTCGGATTCCTTTCTGCTCGGGTTCCTCACCGCTGTCGCAGCGGCCGTCGTCGGGGCAGTTCCTGCACTGCTTTACGGCATCCCAACGTACGCGGCACTCTCGTATGCAGGCAGGGCGAATGGGTTCACAGCATTGTAGATCGGCGCGGTGCCCGGCATGCTTGTGGCTCCATTTGCGTGGGAGGCCGGCCGCTTCTTCCTCGTCTTTGGCCCTTGCGTGGCCCTCGTAACGCATGCACTCGCGCTGCTGCTTGGTAGGCTGGGCGCTAACAATTCGTCCAAGCCGACGCCGCTTCGCGGCGCGGCTTAACTCAGGTGTTAGGCCGCATGAACAGTTTCGAGTGCGTGTCGTGTGGTAGCCCAATTCGTATAGCTGCTTGGGATCTGGTTCCGAGCAGCTTCCCGGAGAAACACTTCTGCGGCGGATGCGGCGCCGCGAATATGCTGAGCCGCAAAACCCTGTTGCTGTGCGTTCTCCCATGCATCCTACTAATGCTGGTCGCGGGCCTGGTCTGTCGCGCGGTCGGCAACTATGAAGCCGTGCTTCCGGCCGTGTTCGGCGGGTACGCCTTGGGAGCTCCGGTCGGCGTTGTGCTGGCGCGGCGATACGGTAGGCTGGGCCCTCCTCTCAGGCCTCTGCTGTAGCGGCCTAACAATTCGTCCAAGCCGACGCCGCTTCGCGGCGCGGCTTAACTCAGGTGTTAGGTGCCGGATGAGAGTTCTGCTCGCCCTTGTTGTTCTCTTGATTGCCGGTTGCAGCACCGAGCCGACCCCGCTTGCTCGGGTTCTAGACGAGCCTCAGGCTTGGAACGGTAAAGAGGTTCACGTGTGCGGCTTTCTAGTAGATTCGCTCGAGAACTGCGCGCTGTGGTCATCCGCTCCGCCAGCGCCCGATCCGGTCACAGGCGGATTCACCATTCCACCGCAGGCGTGGCTTTCGGTCGTCGACCAAACGTGTATGCCTGGCAACCCTCGGCCTCTATCGGACCCAGGGCGTCGTGGCTGGGCTTCGGTCCGCGGCGTGTTCCGTACCGGCAAAAGATTCGGTCACCTTGACCAGTTCGAGCACGAAATCGAAGGTGCTAAGGTCACCCCGCTCGCTGCTCCCTGCGATCCGGGGCCGGCACCTAACAATTCGTCCAAGCCGACGCCGCTTCGCGGCGCGGCTTAACTCAGGTGTTAGGCCCCGGAACATGCAACATCGCGCTCGAGCCACCTTTGCGCTTCTGGTTCTGTCAGCTGCGGTGGTATCGGCATGTCACCCGAGTGCAAAGACCGTGGCCGCCCCTGCCTTTCAACTCAAAGTCGCGGATCAGGCCGAGGCCCAGCGGCTTTTGCTTAAGCTGCAATCGAATGACGAGCGCGCGCTCTGCTTGGAATACGGCGCTTGGCCCAGTGCGGTAGCAGGCCCGCCAATCTCGCTCCGCGGTGGCACAGTCGTCTTGCCGCGCCAGACGGCGGCGCCGCTGGAGCCGTATTGCCCCGGCGGCTGTGACCAGATTCGTATTCCGCCTCGCGGCCAGTTGTCGGCCGCAATCCCGTACAGCGATTTCGGGGATCCAATTGAGATCGCGTCCTGGCCGGCGCGTCAGCTAGAGTTTGCCCCTCAGATCAGGGTCTGCCGCAAATAGGCCGGGGCCTAACAATTCGTCCAAGCCGACGCCGCTTCGCGGCGCGGCTTAACTCAGGTGTTAGGCCGCGCACCGGGACACCAGCGGCCGTTGCGCCGAGCCGATATGCAAGAGTCGATCGACCCATGAGGATAGATGCCCGGTGCAATTGGCAAGGCTGTCGCGGAAGGCTGCGCCCCTCAGAGCGCTGCTTCCTGCCGAGTGCCTCTTATAGCGCCATCGTGGTCAGGTGCAGCCTATGCGGCCATGGGTACGAGATGCCAATGCTGGAAACCTTGTTTGTTCGCCTCGTGACGATCGCTCTATTCGTTATTGGCGTGGCGGCACTGTTTCCCCTGTTTGAGGCTTCACCCGCTTGGCTTTTCGTCACTTTCGCCGTGCCGCTGTTTCTCCCGTCGTGGGCCATCTCGCGCATCTACGCCGCATACTCTAAGAGTTCCGAATGAGCGGCAGGCACTGCAAAGCGCGGCCTAACAATTCGTCCAAGCCGACGCCGCTTCGCGGCGCGGCTTAACTCAGGTGTTAGGCCCTATGAGAGCCATCACGGCGCTTGCGGTAGTTGCTCTGTGTAGCGGATGCGCTCGCGAGACCGACGAGGTGGTCGCTGCCCTCTTCGAGCCGAACCCCAAGCCGCCGTTTGCAATCTGCTTGAAGGTGGAGGGCCACGATCCGTCTCCCAGTGCCTTGAAGGGCGCCCGAGCGCACAATCCGCGGGTATTTCCCGCAAGCCAGTGTCGCCTCTCCAGCACCGGCTACCGGACCGCTGAAGGCGAGTCGGCGGAGCTGCTGTCCATTGAGTCCATAGAATGGCAGTCCTGCAAGGTCGCCCTGGTTGAGGTTTCTGCGGTGCCCGGCGCTGCGCTCGGCGGCTCCGGGTGGGTCTATACCGTCGAGAAGCTCAGCGGCTTCTGGGTAGTCACAGGAGGGCGCATGGAGTGGATATCCTAGGGCCTAACAATTCGTCCAAGCCGACGCCGCTTCGCGGCGCGGCTTAACTCAGGTGTTAGCCGAATGCTGAGACGAGCGACGTATGTGTTGGGAACAGCCTCGGTGATGGCTCCGATATCCGTGTGGCTCGTACGCCCGGAGCCCGGCTCGACGCACTTCGCCTGGTTCCTGCTATCTGTGGTGTCCCTTTTCGTGGGCTGCTTTTCGTCGTTCATCGCCTTCAGGCTGGCTCGTTCGGACTTCTCGGATGCCCGCGCCGGACACTCGACCGCGGCGGCAGTGGTTCCGCTTGTGCTCCTTTTGCCAGCGCTCCTATTCTTGAGCTCGGCCGTGGCACTGTTGGTGTGGGTCTCCGGAGCAGTCGGCTAACAATTCGTCCAAGCCGACGCCGCTTCGCGGCGCGGCTTAACTCAGGTGTTAGGCCGCAGAGGAAGGACGCATGGCTCTCGGTGAAGCGCTCGGATCGTTGCTGGACATTGTCGGCGTAGCCACTTGGCGTATTGCGGTCGCAACCCTGTCTGGAGTTGCCGTCGGGCTTGCGTGCTACCACCTGCTCGGCAAGGATCCAGCCGCGGCTGCCGTGGCATTCGGTATGGGGGTCGCCGGGTTTTTCACCGGGGCCGTGTGGGAAATAGCCGTTAGGCGGCGTCGGTGAGTCGGCTGCGGCCTAACAATTCGTCCAAGCCGACGCCGCTTCGCGGCGCGGCTTAACTCAGGTGTTAGGCCGCTCGGAGAGATGCACGCGTGTGGGTACGTATTTGGGCGGGTCTTAGCGGCGTATTCTTTGGTTGGTGGGCGTATCGCCTTCTCACCAATCCGTTCGTCGCTTGCGATTGGCCCGGGCGGCGCCTTCCCGGGCGCTGGGTTGTGGAGCTTTGCACTGCCGGTCGGCCTAGAACAGCAGCAGCTGTGGTCGCTGTTTCAGGCGTTGCCTGCCTTATCGTTGCCCTGTGGCCCCGGCGGCGTGCGCCCGCGGCCTAACAATTCGTCCAAGCCGACGCCGCTTCGCGGCGCGGCTTAACTCAGGTGTTAGGCCCGCGATGGAAACGTCCCGCAGCTCGAATCAAGCATATGGCATATGCCTGCTCTTGCTTGGTGGCTGGATGTTCTATTCGGCCGCCCACGATATCCTTCACTACTTCGACACCGGCCTCATTTCCTGGGGCCACGGAACGCGGCGTTTGGCCGGTGAGCCCGCGCTTCTAGCTCATGGTGTCTGGCTGTTGGGCGGGTGCTGGCTCGCAGCAACTGGTCTGCACTGGGTCGTGGCGGGTCGGCCGCCGCGGGCCTAACAATTCGTCCAAGCCGACGCCGCTTCGCGGCGCGGCTTAACTCAGGTGTTAGGCGGCTGAGGGCAGCTTAATGATGTTCATGATTGGACAAGGCGAGCGCATCCAATTGCTCGGGGAACCGGAGCAGGACGAGTGTTTGCACTGCGGGGAAGCAAGGGAATTCCAGTCGCAGTTGAAGTACTCGTATGGGCAGTTCGACGCCCTGTTTGGCTTCGTGTACAACAAGCGCTACGAGCTTGTTTGCACCACATGCAGTCACGGCTGGCGTTTGAATCGACGCGCGGCCGAGCAAACCTACGGGAAACCCCGCATCCCCTTCCTCGTCGAGTACGGGTTCGCGGTTTTGCTGGGCATAATTGCTAGCGTCGTGGTGGCTGCCTACTTCTATCGGCACGCGGCCTAACAATTCGTCCAAGCCGACGCCGCTTCGCGGCGCGGCTTAACTCAGGTGTTAGGCGCCACAGGAAGATGGTCGCAGGCGAAAGTCCTACCAGCCGCCTCAGGCCACAATTGGCGAGCGGCGCTCCATGCTTCCTTCGCCGCGCCAGCGGTTCTGGGTCGCTACTCGTGGCTGGGTTCCGCTCTCCGCTGTCGCACTAGGCCTAGCCTTCTCGTCAGAGCTGGGAATGGTGGCCGCGGCTGCCCTGCTGCTCCTGGGCTGGGTGGCTGCCGTCCTATGGGTATGTACCGCGCACGTGCCCGTCTCCAAGGGCACCCCGCTCCGTGCCAGACTCATGCTGGTAGCTTCGGGGCTTACCATTGCACTTGGCGTCGCTTCATTGTTCAGTCTGGCACTACTCGGCGCCATCGCAAGGGCGCTTGGCGTATCAGTCGGTGGCGCCTAACAATTCGTCCAAGCCGACGCCGCTTCGCGGCGCGGCTTAACTCAGGTGCTAGGGCCCAAGAGGCGACATGACAGCAGTCGTGGTTCTCCCCGGGCTGGATGGCACCGCTGCTCTACTCGCAGAGTTCTGCTCTGCCCTGTCCGGCATGGGCGCACCCGCCCGTGCAATCGCTTATCCGGTTGACCAGTTGCTGGGCTACAGCGAACTAGAGCGCGTCGCTCGGGCGCAGTTCTCGCCGTCCGAGCCGTTCGTGCTCCTGGGCGAATCATTCTCGGGGCCTCTGGCCATCCGCATCGCTGCGAACCCGCCAGGCAATCTGGTTGGCCTGGTCTTGTCCACCACATTCGCCAGGGCGCCGGTTTGGGGGTTGTCCCCCTTGGCTCCTTTTGTCCGCTTTGCACCTGCCCGCCCGCCGATGTCTCTTCTGTCTTGGGCGCTCCTCGGGCCGTGGAGCACACCTGAGCTGCAAGCCGAGCTCGCCGCGGCGCTCCGGTCGGTGCACCCGGCCGTGCTGCGCATCCGTGCCGCGGCGGCCCTGCACGCAGACGTGTCGACCCTCCTCTCGTCCGTGCGCGTTCCGGCACTTCAACTCGTTGCAAGCCACGATCGGTTGCTGGCGGCTCCGGCCGCAGAGCACCTGGCACGCGGCCTGCCCTCGTGCCAAACCGTCACCTTGTCGGGGCCACACCTCTTGCTTCAAACCGCAACACGAGCGGCGGCTCAGGCGGTAGCCGCCTTTGCGCTAGGCTTGGGCCCTAACAATTCGTCCAAGCCGACGCCGCTTCGCGGCGCGGCTTAACTCATGTGTTAGGGTGCTTGGTGAGTCTTCTTCTAATCGCAGCCTTAGCTAACAGTCTTGTTGGTGGCCCGTCGCCAGAGCCCGCCGAGCGCTGCACTCGCCCGCTTGCAGTCCTGGCATGCCAAGCGCCCGGTAAGTCGTGGTCGTTCCGGGTCAAACGAAACTCTGTTGGCGCGGTTATCTCGGTCGTCCCGGCGTCCTCGCACCCCGGTGCCGCAGAACTCGAAGCCGCTCAATGTTTGCTCCGGCGTCCGGAGCAGCTTCCACAGCATGCGGGTTCCGGCTGGTCGGAGGCGGAGTTCACCGTGCACAGCGAGGCTTGCGCGGGAACCGGACTCGTCGAGCCGGTCTCAGAGAACTCGAGCAGCACCCCTAACAATTCGTCCAAGCCGACGCCGCTTCGCGGCGCGGCTTAACTCAGGTGTTAGGCCCTATGTTGACGTTCATCGCCCTCGCGGCATTGGCAGTAGCTACTGCAGTCCCGCCACATCGCCAACCTGTTGCTGTCGGCGGTAGTTCCGAACTCGATGCCTGCCCGAGCGTAGCCGCGGTGAGCATCGACGGCGATGTGTTTCTCTTCGATGGTCCGGCAGACTATTTCCCCTATACAAAGCGGCTCAGTGAAGGCTCGCTCGTGTACCTCTGCTCCGAAACTTCCAATGGTGAATGGGCGGGCGTTGTCATTTTAGAGGCCGCATATCCAGGTTGCGGGGTAGCGTCGCCTGTCGCCAATCGCGTGGCTTACGATGGCCCATGCGCCTCTGGCTGGGTCCGCAGGTCGGCACTCAAGGTAGTCGCCGGATAGGGCCTAACAATTCGTCCAAGCCGACGCCGCTTCGCGGCGCGGCTTAACTCAGGTGTTAGGGCGCTATGGCGGGTGCACGGCTTATCAATCTCATGAGCTACCTGGCCGTGGCGTTCGTCGTTGCGCTGCTCGCCCTGCTCGCGTTCGTAACACTCACGCCAGACTCGAGTGGGTCGCCCGATGCCAAAGGAATGGTCACAGCTGCAATCACCTTGGCTCTCCTCTTTGGGCTGCCTGTTCTCATTGTTGTTGCCCTCATCTACAGTTTCTTCGGGGGCAGCTCTCCGGCTCCGTCGCCAACTCCGCGTCCGCGCGAGCTAGAGGGGGCGAACCGGGAGGGGTCGGAGCGCGCGCCCTAACAATTCGTCCAAGCCGACGCCGCTTCGCGGCGCGGCTTAACTCAGGTGTTAGCTACCAAGGGAGAGGTCATGGGGGCTTGGGGAACAGCGGTATTCGAAGACGACACGGCGCTGGACTTCTTGGAAGAGCAGTTGCTCGCCGCAGAAGATCCCCTGCGCTTGATGCGCGACTCCTTCGAGGGAGCGCTCGCTGCGGACTATGTCGATTACGAAATGGGGCACGCCGTGCTCGTCTCGGCGACAGCGCTGCGCGCACTCCAGAAGGGTGAACCGCTCGAGGACGAGGAACAGGAGGAGTGGGCAGCATGGCGCCAAGCCTATGCGGGCCTTGATACAGCGGGCCTGAAGGGTCAGGCAGCCCAAGCGTGCTTGAAGGTCGCCGCCGCTCAGAGCGAGTTGAATGAACTGTGGGCGGAGAACGAAGAGTTCTACCCAGAGTGGAAGGCGGGGGTCGAGTCGCTGGCCTCCGCGGTTGGCAGCTAACAATTCGTCCAAGCCGACGCCGCTTCGCGGCGCGGCTTAACTCACGTGTTAGGCCCCGCACGTGACTAAACCGCATTCGGCTAGAAGGACAATGTCGCTAACGCGCGATGAGCAGGTTGCCTACTTGCGCAGGTTCGGCGAGGTTTGGCCTTTGAAGTCCATTGCGATCGCATTAGTGGCGACTTCCGCCGCTTGCATATACCTATTCAGTCAATCCACGCAGGAACAGCTGCGAGTGGTAGCGCTGTTCGTCGCTGGCGTCAGCGGGCTTGTGTCGGTTGCAATCGCAATGGAGCTGCCGGGGTGGCAACGCGCAGCCCGCGCAACGCGCATGGGGCGCCGGGTAAAAGGCGTCATCAAGCTCACGGTGGAGCGCGCCGATACTGAAAGCCCTACAATTGTGGGCCGAATGAAGGACGGAAATACCATCTGGGATCTGCAGTTCAGCAAGCCGATCGGCTGGGAGCCCGATAGCGGCGATTGGCCTTGCGAATTGGTCTTGCTGTCCGGCGAGCCAATCCCAGCACTTGTCGAGCTCACGGATGGATTACTCGTGCCAACACGCAAGTCGCGCCGTCAACTCGGCGGGGCCTAACAATTCGTCCAAGCCGACGCCGCTTCGCGGCGCGGCTTAACTCAGGTGTTAGGTGCGGCCGAATGGATAGTCGGAACTTGAGGAAAAGAAGCGCACTCGGCTACGGCGTCGCGATGGCGTTTAGCGTCGCTTTCTTCCTCGCTTCCGCCCGCGGAGCTGGAAACTGGCTGCCTGCATTGATCGCCGGGGCGGGCTCAACGGGAGCTGCGGCTTTAGTCGGCTGGTGGGTTGGGCGTTGGTACGTGCCATTGCAGCAGGACCGCCCGTCGTTCGAACTTTGGCTCTGCCCGTTCGCCGTTCTTTTCTTGTCCCTACTCCTAGGATTGACCGTGCTGACTGCATGGTCGCTCGTGTTCCAAGAGCACCCTCCGGGCACCGCTCTTGCATTCCTCGGAGGCTACGGCATGGTGCTCCTTTTCGGCTCGGTCGCTTTCGTTTCAGAGTCTTGGCCGGCCCTCATTGCGAGTTTCGGCACAACTGCGGTTTGGCTTGCCAGGTGCAGTAGGTCCGCACCTAACAATTCGTCCAAGCCGACGCCGCTTCGCGGCGCGGCTTAACTCAGGTGTTAGGCCGCGGTGTGGTTTCTGGTGCGGCTAGCCGCCCCCGGATCGGCCCGCATGTCCAAACCGGCGCGGCAGCTCAAGAGCTGAGCTCGAGTCGCATCCCGGGCGCCGCCGTAGGCGAGCTGCCAGGCTCCACTTCCCGCACCTTCGGCCGCACTCGTCTGTAGCCGCACGGTTGCCCGGGCTTCGGAGAGCCCATGGACCCTCGCAAGGCGGCGCCACACCACTTCGGGCGTTATCGCGCCGGCCGCCACATCCCGCGCTCGGGTGGAGTGATGACAAAGTTCCGCCCCACGCCGGCGCGGTTGCATCGCCGCTCCGCCCGCTTCAGGCTACGGCCTAACAATTCGTCCAAGCCGACGCCGCTTCGCGGCGCGGCTTAACTCAGGTGTTAGCGGCATGGGATCGTTCGGCCGGTACTTGGTCCATTCACTGCTTGCCGTACTCGGCGGCCTCCCGCTGGGCTGCCTGGCTGGGGGCGTTGGACTGGCTGCTTACTCCTGGGCCACCGAGTCATGGTCTATCGAGCATCTGCTAGAAGCGGCCGGGCTTAGCCTTCTGACTAGCCTCGCGGCCGTGTTCGTCGGCATTCTCCCTGCTTTCGTGTATGGGGCGCCGCTGTACGCGCTGCTCTCCAGGTTCGGCCTCGCCAATTGGGGCACCGCGGCAGTTTTGGGTGCTCTGCCCGGTGCGGTATTGCTTCTCACCAGGGAACCTCTTGGGTGGCTGGTCTTGGCATTCGGCAGTTCAGTGGCACTTTCCACCCACTGGATTGCTCGTCGCCGCATGCGTGGTTTAGCGAGCCAAGCCGCTAACAATTCGTCCAAGCCGACGCCGCTTCGCAGCGCGGCTTAACTCAGGTGTTAGGCCTTAGAGTAGAGATATGCGCTGCTTTAACCACGAACAAAGCAGAGCCATCGGGCTGTGCAAGCACTGCCAGAAGGCGCTTTGCCACGAATGCGCCAATGACTTGGGCGTTGGTCTCGCCTGCCGAGGCATCCACGAGAGCGAGGTCGTGTCGGTAAGCCAGATCATTGCTAGATCGGTGCGAGTCGACGCAAGGGGCGGCTTCAACCGATACGTCACAGCCCTCTTCTACCTAGCGTTGGGGGCGCTATTCATCGGGTACGAGCTGTTCTTTTCGGCGCGTCAGCCTGGCTTAGGTGCGGTCCTTGGTGGCCTCTTCCTCGCCTACGGCATTTACATTGGGCTGGCAGTTCGCCGGGCGTATCAGTCACCGGCAAAGGCCTAACAATTCGTCCAAGCCGACGCCGCTTCGCGGCGCGGCTTAACTCAGGTGTTAGGCGCCACATGATTGTTCGCCGTTGCCCAGCTTGCCGAAGCTGCCAAGTACCGACGTGGCTGCTCGCGGCTGCTTCCCGCACCCACTGTCGCAGCTGCTGCGCCAAGCTCCGAGTGCATTGGCTCGTCAGTCTGGTGCTGTCGGTGCTCATGCCGGTATTTCTAGTGCTCTTTGGTATCTACCTTCTAAGTGCCGGGCAGCCGGTCGCAATGATTGTCGGGCTCCTTCTTGCTGCGCTCGTTGCCACGGGGCTACTCCAAGCGGCGTTCGCGCCACTTGTGGCCTGTGGCTCCACCAGGGACCCATAGAGTGTGGCCGCTGTTGCTCCTGAGCCCGCAGGTTCGTAGTGTGGCGCCTAACAATTCGTCCAAGCCGACGCCGCTTCGCGGCGCGGCTTAACTCAAGTGTTAGCCGCTGATGGGGACAGCAATGCGTCTGGCAGGTCGAATCACCGAGTGGAACGATGACAAGGGCTTCGGCTTCGTTGTGCCGCATGACGGTGGTAATCGTGCTTTTGTCCATGTCAACGAGTTCCAACGCGGATCAAGGCGCCCGGTGTCAGGAGACCTTATCTCCTACGTCGTGACTACCGACGATCGGGGAAGACTCAATGCGAAGCAGATCCGCCACGCGGGGCAGAAAATCGCAATACCCCGAACCCGCTCGTCTTTGCCTCGTGCAGCGCTAGGGCTCAGCGTACTTGCGCTCGGGATCGCGCTCGCCTTCTTTCGTGTCATCCCCCTCCTGCTTTTAGCCGCCGTCATGGGTCTCAGCCTTTCGGCCTATTACATGTACTGGGTAGACAAGTCAGCGGCTCGGCGAGGCGGACGGCGAACCCCCGAGAGCTCTTTGCACCTGATCTCGCTAGCCGGTGGCTGGCCTGGCGCTCTCATCGCCCAGCAGCAGTTCCACCATAAAACCATCAAGCAGCCTTTCCAGTCGGCTTTTTGGGTTACCGTCGTCCTCAACGTGGCGGCCCTCGCGTGGTTCGTCAGATCCGGCCTCGCTTTCGCACTAGCTCGGTCGCTCAGCGGCTAACAATTCGTCCAAGCCGACGCCGCTTCGCGGCGCGGCTTAACTCAAGTGTTAGGCCCTGCAGCTGATGCACCGCGGCGGCCCGCCTCGACACCGTGCTTCGGCGATTCAGCGCCCCCGTCGCAGGGCTGGTACGCTGCCGCAGATCAGGGAGGAATACCCATGGAGCACTATAAGAACCTTACCGCGCAGCAGCTCATGTTGTTGGCCGCCTCGTCCGTACTAGTGGGCGCCGGGGTCTTCTCCTGGAACAACGTCGTGGGCGCCTGCATCTTGGCCGTAGCGTTCGCATTCGGCGTTGGGGCGGCTGTGAAATACCGCGGTCGCAACTCGTCGGGTAGGGCCTAACAATTCGTCCAAGCCGACGCCGCTTCGCGGCGCGGCTTAACTCAGGTGTTAGCTGCCACACATGCATCTAGTGAGCTTGCAAGAAATCCACGATTGATCTGCGGAGCTGCGCCGTTTGAAGGATCGGATTTCGGCAACGGTCGCCAGCCGTGGTCCGGAATGGCACGCGGCGTGCGAAGAGTTCCACGCCCGCTTCGACGAACTTGTCTATCCCGGCGGCGGGGCTGGGCTAGAGGCAGTGCGGTCTGCAAACCCGCAAGCTGTCGAGAACGCGATCCGCTTCCTTGCCGCAGACCCTTATCACTTCCGGTCGGGGTACATCAAAGAGTACCTGTGGCGCTGGCTGCGCCACGTGGAACTGTCGGGCCATAAGCGGGGCCGGCTCGCTTGTGCCGCTCTGTCGTATCTCGAACGGCCCGCCAGCCGGGAGTTCTGGGTTATGGCAAACGCCATGCGCCAACTAGCTGAACCGGGCTTTTGGGTCCAGGTCACGAATAAGGTCGCCAGCGGCGGCCCGGTTGGCACGCGGGCTCTTATCCTGCTGGCTCACGCCGCTAGCCCGCAGACCGGCGCCACAGTACGTCGTCAAATTCGCCGGGCTTGGCTGCGAGAGAAGTACAGTGGCAGCTAACAATTCGTCCAAGCCGACGCCGCTTCGCGGCGCGGCTTAACTCAGGTGTTAGAGGGCTATGGACGCTTCAGACGTTATTGCGGCACTAGCGTTGCTCGTCAGCCTTCTTGCGGCGGCGATCAGCTGGAAGGCCTATACCCACACGGTCAATGCCCACGAACTAGAAACCACGCTAGCGTTCGAGCGCGACAAGTCAGAACTGCTTTCCTACATCGAGCAGAGTCGGAACCTCTTTTCTTCCGCTCGTCGGGAAATCGGACTCGCGCAATTCGTCCTGTCGCACGAGCCGCCCGAGGTGCAACAGGCGCTTGGCTCATACCACGGACTCTTCACAGAATTCCTTCCGAACCTCGTTGGGGCGGAAAGGAACGCGAATTCCCTTTGGCAAGAGATCTTCGAGTGGCGCGACAAGTCTGGGCGCAGCGGATTCGCGCACCACGCACCGCGTTTTCGGGCATCCGTCCAGAACGATCGGGTAGTCCATGAAATGGCGCTAAAGTGCACGGCAGAGTTCAACAGCCAGATGGGCCGCGCCAAGGAAGCCTATGCAAATGGGCTTCTCGGCTAGCCCTCTAACAATTCGTCCAAGCCGACGCCGCTTCGCGGCGCGGCTTAACTCAGGTGTTGGGCCGCTAAGGAGCCTTCATGGCAATTGAAGCCGCACTACTCAAGCCTATCGTCGACTCCATCCTCGCGCTCGTCGGTGCTGGCAAGGGGGCCCGTCTCAAGTCAAATGCCGAGAAGGCGGTCCGAGAGGCTATCCGGGAACTGCTGCAGGCAGACCCAAACGAGGATGCCGTGGCGGCGAAATTAGCGATCGCAAAAGCCGCGGGTCTGCTTTCGCATGAAGTCGTACTGGCAGAGTCAATGCTCACTAAAGTGCGCAGCTACCAGGCCACCCGGGTGTCAACCTCGCCTAGTGCACGCCGCGGCACGTCGTCCGGTGGAGCCTCTGCTCGCAAGAGCGCATCCAAGACTGCTGGCAAGCAGGCGGCCAAGAAGGCAAGTGCGAAGAAGGCTTCCTCCAAGCGGGCTACAGTCTTTAAGCCGGCAGCCAAAAAAGCCGGTACCCGCAAGTCCATCGCGTAGCGGCCCAACAATTCGTCCAAGCCGACGCCGCTTCGCGGCGCGGCTTAACTCAGGTGTTAGGCCTATGGTTGTAAGCCTCACAGCTTTCGGGGTCGCAGCCGCAACAGCTCTGGTTGGTCTGCTCATCGAGCTGCACCTAGTCTCGAGCTTGAAGGACTTTTACCCGGCGGCCTACTGCAGCGCCGGCGAGCCAACCTATTCAAATCTGCTCAGCCAGTACTCGTACAACTGGAGCTGGCGGCGATATGTACTCTTCCGGCAGTTCTCCAGAGATCCATTGCGGCCCCCTGCACTGCGCGGGCCGTTTGAGTTAGCGTTCTGGTGCCTCTGGCTTCGCTTTGCCGCGCTAGCGGTGTTCATCTGGTCTATCTTTGGGCCGTCGGCCAGTGCGTAGCCATAGGCCTAACAATTCGTCCAAGCCGACGCCGCTTCGCGGCGCGGCTTAACTCAGGTGTTAGGCATGCGATGAAACAAACTCTCGCCCTCGCAGCACTCTTTGCCGGAATGTCGACCGCGCATGCTGCCGCTTGTCGCCTGCAGATCTCAAGTCAAGAGCCTCATAGCGGCTTCGCACAGCGCATCATGGATCAAGTTGAACGTGCAGTTGCCGCAAGTTCGTTCTTGTCTATCCCGCACCCGGCCACGCCCCACGACGTCGAGTTCCGCCTAATAAGCGCGCCGCCAAATGCGCGTGCCACTGGCACCGCTGACCGACCATTTCGCCTCTTCTTCGTGTTAACCGACGGAAGCGACCGGTTCATACTCGCGGACACGCTCCGTTGCCCGAGCGCCGGCGTGTGCGTAGTAGAAGTAATGCGCCAGATCGGGGGAGTCTGCGGGCGCATGCCTAACAATTCGTCCAAGCCGACGCCGCTTCGCGGCGCGGCTTAACTCAGGTGTTAGGCCTATGAGGGCGGCAGTCCTGGCATTTGTCGTGTCTGTATCCGCCGGCTGCGCCTCGGCACCTCCGGATGGCGCAGCGCTCGCCGTTCTGGAGCACGAACAGCCCATGACAGGGCCGGTTTGCCTTCAGGTCCTCGGAAACAGTCCTGGCGCGGAGCTTCTCTCGGCTGCGAGTCGCCAAGCCACCGCGGTCTACCCAATGGCTTCGTGTCGAGAGGAAGGGGTGTTCTATCGCGCGCCCCGAGGTGAATTTGCCCGTCCGTGGCGCGTATGGGTAGCGAAACGTTACAACCGCTGGAATCTTGAACTGCGGTCGCGAACTGGCGGCGGGCTGGGTGCGTCGGAGCGCAGCTATCACGTCCGGTATGCTGCGGGCCGGTGGGTCGTGGTCAGCAGCCGTGAGCTGTGGCGGTCATAGGCCTAACAATTCGTCCAAGCCGACGCCGCTTCGCGGCGCGGCTTAACTCAGGTGTTAGGCGCGTATGGCTAGATGGCGGCAGCTCTCGAAGCAGCAGCGATGGCGTCGTTATCGTCAGGTACGGGTGGCGTACTGGATCATCACCACGGCGTTTGCCATATCAGTCTTATTTGCCTTGCCGGCCGTGTGGCTCACTGCGGCCCTGCTCTGGTTTGTAATGGGGATCATCGCCGCAATGTCCCCGTGTCCACTCTGCGGCGGTCGTGTCGGCTACGCTTCGTTTGGGCCCTTCATCATGTTGTGGCCCTTCGGAATCTGGTGTTATGCGTGTGATGAGTGGCTGGTGCATCATCGGCAACGCGCCTAACAATTCGTCCAAGCCGACGCCGCTTCGCGGCGCGGCTTAACTCAGGTGTTAGGCCGCTATGCATCATCCTCGGTTCTTACCCATTCTTTTAATCGTACTGTCCGCTGGATGCTCGTTGTACGAACAGTCGAGGGTGGCGGACCGCACCCAGACTGAATTGGCGCTCAGTTTCTCCGCCGCTCCCAAGTTGCTCGCCTCCGCTTCATTTGGCGGCTTAGAGGAAGGCGGCGACGTCGCACTGCTCAAACTGGGCAATGAGGACTGCGCCAGGGTCCGTAGGAAGCTCGCCGGGCCGCAGCGCCTAGCTCATGGCTCCCGAGGCTACGATTCGTTCCGTCTGATTGAAGCGCCGCCACCGTCCGTTTATACCCGCCAATAGTCGGATAATGCCGGGGCTGTTAGCCGCTACCTGTTAGATCACACATCGTGCGTGCTGTATCGAGAGGCCCACTTTGAGTAGTGCGCGGCCTAACAATTCGTCCAAGCCGACGCCGCTTCGCGGCGCGGCTTAACTCAGGTGTTAGGCCCCGCAATGAGCAATCGACGTGCGCATGCAGACCGGATCACGGATGAGATCCGGGAAGTGCTTGCCAGCCACTGGGATCCAATCGGTGTCATGGACGATCCGGAGTGGCCCCGGGACGAGTACGATTCGTACATCGGGGAGATCTACCGCTACTTAACCCGCGGCGAGCCCGCCGAATTTCTAGCCCGGCATCTCTGCTTTATCGAACAGTCGCGGATGGGCCTCGGCGCGCTTCCAGAGTCGACCCGTCTGCCGGTCGCGCTGAAGCTCAAGGCAATCGACGTTTCACCGCAAGCCCAAGATGGTCCTCCGAGCGTCACCGGCGGGGCCTAACAATTCGTCCAAGCCGACGCCGCTTCGCGGCGCGGCTTAACTCAGGTGTTAGGCCTCATGTTCCATTCCAACCGCATCCCGAAGCTTGCCTTCCTGGCGCTAACGGTTGCGATCGCGTACCTACTCGCCATCTCCGGCCAGCCACGCATTGCCGATGGCGGTCTGAGCGGCGAGGAAATGTATTTCGGTGAAAAGGCGCTCGCCTTACTCGTTCCTCTAGCCTTAATCGCCAATGTGGTTCTCGGTGCAGTCCGGGCCAGCCGCGCCGGGAGCTGGCCGTGGCTGCTAGCCTGTGTCTTCCTGTGGCCGGTGTCCCTCGTGTATACGCTTTTCGTAAATCGCGGGCATGAGGCCTAACAATTCGTCCAAGCCGACGCCGCTTCGCGGCGCGGCTTAACTCAGGTGTTAGGCGGTGGAACAAGTGTCTGTGGAGTCCGGAATGAAAGCATTGATCGTGCTGTT
>NZ_BAAGTR010000014.1:0-26023 GCF_054781815.1 Lysobacter humi (ex Lee et al. 2017)
ACATCCACGTACATTCGCCGGGAAAGCGCACTGCTCCAGGCTTGCACGGTCAAGTGGCCACCGCCTAACAATTCGTCCAAGCCGACGCCGCTTCGCGGCGCGGCTTAACTCAGGTGTTAGGGCGCACAGCTAATTCCCCGAGACTTGCGAGAACAGACATCCATGTCAGGCCCCGCCCCCGCTGGTGTATTCGTTTACGCCAAAGATCTTGCTGGTCTCGCACGGTTCTATGAGCGCGTGCTGGGCATGCGGCAGCTTCATGTGTCTTCCGAGCATGTCGTCTTAGCCTCTCCGCATCTCCAGCTGGTAGTCCACGCGATTCCGGAACCCATTGCCCGGCACATCGAGATCACGGTGCCGCCGCAGCGCCGGGAAGAGTCGGCCATAAAGTTCTTTCACTCGGTCTCAAGCATTGCCGAGGCAGCAGATCTCGTCGCGTCCTTAGGCGGTGAGATCTTTCCCGAGCGCTGGTCCGGTCCTGGGTTCACCGTGTCCAACGCCATGGATCCCGAAGGCAACGTTTTCCAGGTGCGCGAGAGTGCGCCCTAACAATTCGTCCAAGCCGACGCCGCTTCGCGGCGCGGCTTAACTCAGGTGTTAGGCGGCGTGGAAAGAGTCCAGGTGGTCATGGTCATGGCAGTACCGTTCCCAGATCGGTCGGATCTGGCCGAGTACGGCGGAGCTACGATCAACGTCTACACACTGGAGATTTCCGAGGAAGCGGCTCGAGAGCTCGCGTTGCAAGAGATTCGAGATGCTGGCTGGGAGCCTCAGGAGATTGAAGACCAATTCTGGCTGACCCGGGCGGACCTAACGGACACTCCGGAAGGCTTGGAGTACTTTGAGCAGGCGCTCGTAGACGGCATCGTGCTCGTGGTCCACACGTACCCGGATGGTCCTCTGTCGAAGGGCTCGGTCCATTAACGGGCCGCCGCCTAACAATTCGTCCAAGCCGACGCCGCTTCGCGGCGCGGCTTAACTCGGGTGTTAGCCCTCTGATGGAGACACCCTCGCAACTGAAGTCGGCGGGAGCGGCGCTGCTGGTACTCGCGGCTCTGTTCTCGGCTCTCGTCGCTTTTCAACCCGAGGGGCTCAAGGCACCGGCTTGGCTCGCCTACCTTGCCGCGGCGATCCTGGCGCTCGCCGGAACCCTTGCCTTGGCGCGCGCATACGGCCGCCACATGCTCGCGGATGGGCTGGCCTGTGCGGTTCTCGGCGGCATGTTGCTTGTCGGGCTGTGGATCGCGTTGGGTCCGGGCCCGCGCCAATGTGTCAGCCGCATCCCGAGCACGGGGGCATTGGTCTCGGCAGTATCGGAAACCACGTGTCGGTCGGCCTTCGGGTTCGGCGCCCTGCTCATCGCCGGTATGCTGGCCCTCGCGGTCCGCGGCTGGCTGCGTCACCGGTCAGCGGGCTAACAATTCGTCCAAGCCGACGCCGCTTCGCGGCGCGGCTTAACTCAGGTGTTAGGCAGCATATGCAGCACGTCCGCATCCATGTCACAAAGCTAGTTGATGATGCCTTCCCAGGTTGGGTTGAGTTCTTCATTTCCGGCGCGGATGGGGCGAATCACCGCTTCGTCGAGAAGGCGTCAGTGGTCTCAGCGGCAACACTAACCTTGCCATCTGAATCAAAAATCGCCTGTCGGGTCCACCAAATCCTTACTCAGCTCGACGGCCGGGCAATCGCAGAGATTGATACGGCCCCATGGGGCGTCGAATCGGATACTGGCTCCAGCAGATTTTTCGTCAACGTAGCTGAGCTTGTAGATCCGTCTTATGCTGCCTAACAATTCGTCCAAGCCGACGCCGCTTCGCGGCGCGGCTTAACTCAGGTGTTAGGTGCCATGGGAAAGCGCATCGCAGGCATAGTCACAATTGGCGTGCTGGCGATAGCTGCATGGGCCGCATGGGCGGTTCGCGAGGACCGAGCTAGGGCGTCGGCGTTCGAACTAGTCGCTACGGGGCAAGACCGAGCGCAGGCACTCAAACATTTGGGGCAGCCCGATCACGCCGAGCCGAACTGGCCAGGCTTTATTGCCTACGCAAATGGGCCATGTGCGGCGCCTTGCCGCGAACGCCTCTGGTGGGAAAGCCGCCTCATGCCCCAGGGCTTCGAAGCATGGTCGGTGGAACTTGACCCCACTGGGCGCGTGCTGCACAAAGCGCATTGGGTGTCTCCGTAGCTTGGCACCTAACAATTCGTCCAAGCCGACGCCGCTTCGCGGCGCGGCTTAACTCAGGTGTTAGGCGCTACAGGAGGTTGCGTGGCTAGTTGGAAGTCCCTTTTCCTGACCGCGTTGCTACTGCCGGCCTGCAGCGCAGGTCAGGCGGAGCAATCCGCCCCTAGTCAGCCACCCAGCCCGGCACCGACCGAAAGCCATCCGTACTCGGGGTTCTGGGCGGATGAGGGACACTGCGATGAGGGCTTTGGCTTGGTCATCGCGCCCGCTGGCGCAGGCAGTTACTCGGTTTCATTCTGCGGGCCTGGCGGCTGCTTCGAGCCGGGCACGTACCGTCCCAACACGCCTCTAGTTGGTGACTCGGCCTACCAGCTCATCGATCCGGACACCATTGGTGTAGGCGTCAACGGCGGCGGGTACCAGCGCTACGAGCGCTGCCGGGTATCGCCTAACAATTCGTCCAAGCCGACGCCGCTTCGCGGCGCGGCTTAACTCAGGTGTTAGGCGGCTATGGCGACGAACTCCGCACTCGCAGAAGAGCTAGACCGATTTGGGCGCAGGGGCGTGTACTCGCTCGTTATGGGCCTAGGCGCCTTTTTCGCGTACTTCAACGAACGGTTTGGATGGATCAGTGTGCCGGAGTACGATCGGTGGAGTGATCCATGGTTGAAGCCGCTCCTTGCTCTCGCTGAGCCTTACCTCGGCGTTCTCGTAATCGCAATCGGGGCCGGTTTCCTATGCCATGCCATCTATTGCTACTCGCGGTATAGCGCGGTGGCCAAGTCTGGTCGGTCAGCCGCCTAACAATTCGTCCAAGCCGACGCCGCTTCGCGGCGCGGCTTAACTCAGGTGTTAGGCCACAGATGAGGGTCCTCGAGCCGTGCTGCTGGAAGCTTTGATCGGTCTCGCGGTTGTCACCGGCATTCCTTTCACCATCTGGGGGGTTCCGGCTGGAGCATCGTGTTTACGCGGCCAGCCCGGAAGCGCACGCGGCGCTGTGCTTCAACAAGGGCGGCGCAAACGTTCTGTGGGCTTTTCGCCGAGCGCGGAGCTTGTCTCGGTCGCCGGCAGTTCTCGCACTGCCGCCTGCGCTCCGTCGCGCTGTTCGCTGGCACGTCGCAGGTGAAGCAGCATATCTCTGGCTATTCGTGGCCGTGACGGTCTTGCTTCTAGTCAGGCACCAGGCGCAGTCTGTGGCCTAACAATTCGTCCAAGCCGACGCCGCTTCGCGGCGCGGCTTAACTCAGGTGTTAGGCCGCGCAGATGATCAACAGGCACGTGCGAGTTCTTCGGGTGCTGGCTCTGTGCGCGGTACCTGTCTGGTTCGTTGTGCTTTTCCGGTACGGGATGGCGCCGGAACAGCATGAGGTGCTGCTGCTACTAGCTGGGGCGGGCTTTGTCGCCGCGCTCGTTGCGTTCTTCGCAACCCTGGCTTACGGGCCGTTGGCCTTTCCGCGCGGCTCACGCGAGGCCTCGCTGGCCAAAGCGCTGCTGTTGGTTCTCTCACTTGGCCTTGCGTTTGTTCTCAGTGGTCTTGCGCGTAAGCTGCTCGGGTGGGTCGCGGCCGCGGCCTAACAATTCGTCCAAGCCGACGCCACTTCGTGGCGCGGCTTAACTCAGGTGTTAGGCCACTGGATGGAACTATGTCGCAAGCGCTGATTCTGGCCATGGCGGCCCACGTTGCTCTCGCAGGCTTCTTGTACGTGCTTCTCACCATTACTCGGGCACCGGCCGTTTGGGGCGTTGGCCGTGGCTCGGATGGCTCAAATCCATTCGCTGGAGTTGAGTCACGCATCAGCGCGAACCTATCGAATCAGTTCGAATGGCCCGTTCTCTTCTATGTGGCCTGTGTCATCTTGCTCGTACATGCTGAGCCGGATCGGGCTGCAGTCGGACTGGCTTGGGTCTTTGTAGGTGGGCGCATCTTGCATAGCGCCGTCCAGATCGCCACCCGAAACGTCCGGCTCAGAGGTATCGTGTTCACGCTGAACTTCCTAGCCGTACTCGGGCTCTGGCTCTTAGTAGTCGCTCGGGCTGCGTCCGGCCCAGTGGCCTAACAATTCGTCCAAGCCGACGCCGCTTCGCGGCGCGGCTTAACTCAGGTGTTAGGCCCACTTCCAGCTATGAAAGTTCGTGCAGTGCTCACCGCCGGCAGCATCGCAGCCTTTCTGGTCGGTATCTTCCTCTTTATCTACTACCCGGCCGTGCCGAAATCGCTGCTCGGGTGGATCCTGCTTGTCGTTGTTGGTTTGCCCGCTTGGATGTTCCTCGAGTGGGCTGGCGATTCAGTCCTTGGCGCTCGATTCTTCAAGCGCCGCTCAAGTGCTGGCCGCATCTTCCTAGCGGTACCCGCGGTGGCTGCCCTGATGGGCTTGGCAACCTTGGTGGTCGTCTGCGTCCGTTGGGTTATCGTCTCCGCCTAAGTTGGGCCTCTGCACCGGTCTCGCAGTGGGCCTAACAATTCGTCCAAGCCGACGCCGCTTCGCGGCGCGGCTTAACTCAGGTGTTAGGCGGCAATGGAAAGTTCGATGCAAGTTGGTCGGTGGAGCATCCGGTTTGATCCGAACCTGACTCGCGAGCTGTACGCAAAGACAGTTGGCATCTCGTGCGAATGCACAGATTGCGTCAACTTCCGTGCGGCCGGTGAACTCGCTTTCTCTGCGCCCTTCCGCCATTTGCTCAGGCAGCTCGGCGTTGAGCCCAGCAAGCCAGCGGAGCTCTGCCACTACGGCGCCAGCGGCGAACCCATGCCAACGCAGGGGTGGTTTCATGTCGTCGGGCACCTCGATAGCGGCCGGGATGCGTGGCAGCAGACCGGCCAGGACACCCACAGCCTTGATCCAGAACCTTTCCCTGGCATGACAAGCATCGGATTCACGTCGCGCCTGTCTCAAGTTCCGGAACCCTTTGAAGGCCAACCGCTCGTCCAGTTAGAGTTCGAAACCATTGTTCCGTGGGTCACGGCGGCCCCGCTGGCATGAAGCACTGGTTGCCGCCTAACAATTCGTCCAAGCCGACGCCGCTTCGCGGCGCGGCTTAACTCAGGTGTTAGGCCGCGGTGTGGTTCTTGGCTGGCTTCGTCGAACGCGAAGCATCTCGCCTTACCCAGCTGCGCGGCAGGTCAAAAGCTGATCCCAAACGGCATCAAAGGCGCCGCCAGCAGTGGGCTGCCCTGCTCCACTTCTCGCAGCTTCGGCCGCAATCGTCTGAAGCCGCACGATTGCCCGGGCTTCGGCAGGTTCACACGGTCGCGGAAGGCGGCGCCACACCTCTTCGGGAACAGCAGCGCCGGCCGCCGCAACCCGCGCCCCGCTGAGGTGATGGCAAAGTCCCGAACCCTCGCCGGCCCAGTTGCATCGCCGTTCCGCTCGCTTCAGGCTACGGCCTAACAATTCGTCCAAGCCGACGCCGCTTCGCGGCGCGGCTTAACTCAGGTGTTAGGCCGCTATGGATGCATTGTTGATCGGCGCGATGCTTGCTGCAGTCCTGTCGGGCTTCATCGCGCTCGTCACGTCGTCTGCATTGGGGGCCGAGATTCGTGCTGCAGAGCCGGAGTACGCTGCTCACGTCTTCCGCCACTATGCGGATCAACTCGTCTTTCGGCGGCTTCCTATTCGCGCACGCGTGCTTTTCCTCGAACAGCCGCCAACTTCTGTCGCCCCATCAGTCCGGATACTGCGCTGGCTTTATGCGGTGCACTACGGAACACTTGCTCTAACGGTCGCGCTCGTCCTGGCGGTGTTTAGCGGGTTCGCGGCCTAACAATTCGTCCAAGCCGACGCCGCTTCGCGGCGCGGCTTAACTCAGGTGTTAGGCCTCATGTTTCATTCCAACCGCATCCCGAAGCTTGCCCTCCTGGCGCTAGTGGTTGCTGTCGCGTACCTACTCGCCATCTCCGGCCAGCCACGCATGGCCGATGGCGGTCTGAGCAGTGAGGAAATGTATTTCGGTGAAAAGGCGCTCACCTTGCTTGTTCCGCTGGTCTTGATCGCCAACGTGCTTCTCGGTGCAGTCCGGGCCAGCCGCGCCGGGAGTTGGCCTTGGCTCCTAGCCTGTGTCTTCCTGTGGCCGGTGTCCCTCGTGTATACGCTTTTCGTAAACCGCGGGCATGAGGCCTAACAATTCGTCCAAGCCGACGCCGCTTCGCGGCGCGGCTTAACTCAGGTGTTAGCCTCCATGAGCGCTTCCCACGCTAAGCAGTACATCATCGCCATGGCCGCGGTCGCCGCGCTGGCTATCTTTGCTCCATACGTACCTACTTCCTCGCTAAGCGTGCCCGATCCGGTCAATAACACCGACAAGCGAGTCAGGGTTGCGCTCACGAACGACGAACTCCTCAGTGTTTTGCGTACTATTCGCAGGGGGCGCTTTAACAGCGTCTACGAGATCGTTCGCTTCGATACGCGCCGTCCACTACTCATGATCGCACCGCCATCAGACGCTGATATTCGAGCCAAAGCTCAACTCGACGTGATGGTAGGAGAGATCTGTGGATCTCTCTGCGGAAGCGGGGAGCACTACTACCTAAGCAAGGTGAACGGCGAGTGGCAGGTCGTTGGTGTATCGGAATGGGTATCGTAGTAACGGCTAACAATTCGTCCAAGCCGACGCCGCTTCGCGGCGCGGCTTAACTCAGGTGTTAGGGCGCACATGGACCTTCTCGCGCATCTGGATCGTTCTCCGCTGAAGGCCGCCCGCGAGGCTGCTCAAGCCATTCGGGAGGGATGGCGCGTGTCATTCGGTCGCGACAGCATCTCCTTCCGCGAACTGGAGCGTGTATACCGGGTTCGTTTAGATCTTCTTCGTCAGCGCTCTGGCCAACACGCGCTGCAGCTGGCCTGTGGCGTGGAAGAATTGCTCGCCAATATTCCGAAGGCGAATAGCCAATGGGGCCATTGGATCACTATCGATGGTGGCGGAGTGCATCACTTCAACGTCCTCCTTTGCGGCATATCAGGTTCCCCTATTGGTTGCCTTCGTGTAGTTAGCAAATCGGCTGTTTCAGAGTCGGACTGGATCGAGTTGTGGCAAAGTGCGCCCTAACAATTCGTCCAAGCCGACGCCGCTTCGCGGCGCGGCTTAACTCAGGTGTTAGGGCGCATGAGACTGTTTGCCGCATGTATGGTTCTTACGGTCGCAGGCTGCGCAACCCCGCCGCGATCTTCTTGGCAGCCGGTTTCCGAAGCCCTTCTGCATGGCACCTGGATCGAGGCGAGCGGATTCAGCGTCGCCCAAGGCGAAGTGTTGGTGTTCGAGCCCAATGGAGATTTCTGCAGGCTCAAAAGCCCATCAGCGTCCAAGGCCCAGCACGGTTCGTGGGCGCTCGCAGGTGACAGCAACATTGCGCTTGAGATTCCGGGAAGCACCGATTGGCCCGAGCACATCCCCAATGAAGCAAACCCGCTGCTTAGGGTTCACCGTCTCCCAAACGGAAATCTCGTGGCAGGAATGCACTGCTCCCATTGCGCGGGGAACTTCGCAGGTGCCCAATACCGAAGAATTAAGGGCAAGGTTCAGGGCTGCGAAAGAAGGGGTACGAAGCCTGCGCCCTAACAATTCGTCCAAGCCGACGCCGCTTCGCGGCGCGGCTTAACTCAGGTGTTAGCGCTCACACTGGTTGCAACTCTTGTAGCGGCTCACTAGGCGGCTCACGGTTTCGCCGCTCGTGGCTGCATTTGGTGTCCGGCATCTCGGCCGCGGTGATGCATCCCGTACCCAGAGCGCTCAGTGCCCGCGGAACTGCCTCGCTAGCGCATGTTGTTCCGGCGTCGCAGCCGACAGCGCGCGAGCCGTGGCAAACTCACAGCTCATGCGGTCGGCATCCGGCCAGTTCCTCGGCGTGCTGATCGCTAACAATTCGTCCAAGCCGACGCCGCTTCGCGGCGCGGCTTAACTCAGGTGTTAGGCATGGCTGGACGCATCTCCGCAAGCGCAGTCGCCTTTCTGGCGCTTGCCGCGTGTCAGAAACAGGAAGCATCGGCTCCGCTCGAGAAGGGATGGGCGCCGCCTGGCGCCTGCAGCTTCGTAGGTAACCGTGCAGATAGGCACTACTGTGCTACCACCGGCACTCAACTTCTCGCGAACCCCGAAATCTATAACGGGCAACTTGTCCTGCTTTCGGGCTGGGCGGTCTCGGCTCCTGATGGGGAAGCTGCTGGCCTATTCCTGACAAAGGACGCCTTGGAAACGAGCGCGCTCTATGGCGCGCTGCGTCTCACAGGGCCCGCCGTGCCGGCGATCGTGGCGAGAAGAGATAAGCTCGAGCCTTGGTCGCCCCTCCAAGTGCGAGTTGTCGGGCGCTTTCACTTGCATGGCCTCGCCCCTGACGGAACACGGCGCAATAAAAGCCCATGGTTCGGCGTGCTGGAAGAAGTTCGTGAAGACTACTAGAGCCATGCCTAACAATTCGTCCAAGCCGACGCCGCTTCGCGGCGCGGCTTAACTCAGGTGTTAGGCAGCATATGCAGCACGTCCGCATCCATGTCACAAAGCTAGTTGATGATGCCTTCCCAGGTTGGGTTGAGTTCTTCATTTCCGGCGCGGATGGGGCGAATCACCGCTTCGTCGAGAAGGCGTCAGTGGTCTCAGCGGCAACACTAACCTTGCCATCTGAATCAAAAATCGCCTGTCGGGTCCACCAAATCCTTACTCAGCTCGACGGCCGGGCAATCGCAGAGATTGATACGGCCCCATGGGGCGTCGAATCGGATACTGGCTCCAGCAGATTTTTCGTCAACGTAGCTGAGCTTGTAGATCCGTCTTATGCTGCCTAACAATTCGTCCAAGCCGACGCCGCTTCGCGGCGCGGCTTAACTCAGGTGTTAGGGGGCTAGGGTGATTACTCGGCAACTCATGACTTTTCTCATCGCAGTCCTCGCATTCGGTTGCCAAGCGGCCGACAGGGGGCCGATCGGCAAGCGAGCTGGGGAGATCGTCGAGGTAACAGGCGAACTATCGGGGCCAGGCAAGGACGGCTTCTACGTGCAGGCGGGCGAGGATCAGGTCTTCCTACCGGATCTCGGGAGCGATCAACTTCTCGGTCAGCGCGTTGTCGCGCGGGGTCGGCTCCAAGTGCGCCCCGCTTACGATCCGTGCAGCGGCAGCAAGATGCCTCCCGAAGGGGAGGATTGTCCTGAGCAAGGTTCTGAAGAAATGCTCTACATCGAAGGCGCGTCTCTTGAGATCGCCCCCTAACAATTCGTCCAAGCCGACGCCGCTTCGCGGCGCGGCTTAACTCAGGTGTTAGGCCGCTATGAAAGATAAGCCGCTATTGCAGTTCGCCCTGGTCTTGGTGGCTTCGGCCGTCGTCGGCGGGCTTGTGGGGGGCGAGCTGACCGGCAGTGTGTTCTCTCCCCTCGGCGCAACGGTCGCCTTTGTCGTTGTGTTCGCGGGCATCATGGGCTTGGGCGCACTCTTCACCGCACTGCATGAGAGGAAGAAGAAGCGTCTGCCTCCTCCCGAGGTTAGAGCGGTCATGGACCGAATAATCCTAGCGCAGGGTGCGACGCACGAAGGTCTCGAACGTGCGAAGAAGGCGCAAGACGAGCGTGAGCTTTTCGCACGGATTGATGAACTCCAGGCGCTCTCGGAAGCCATGATTTTCCGAATCCGGCAGTGGCCGGAGCAGCATCAAAAGCACGGACACAGTTACCTGACAGCGCTCGGCAGCAAAGACGCGCTTGGCGCAGTGAAAGCATTGCGGTATCTCCCGGAACCGCTGAAAGTTGAACTTAAGGAGTACACCGGTCGTGTGCAGCGTCTTATGGCTAAGTAGTGCGCGGCCTAACAATTCGTCCAAGCCGACGCCGCTTCGCGGCGCGGCTTAACTCAGGTGTTAGGCCCTGCAGCTGATGCACCGCGGCGGCCCGCCTTCACGCCGTGCTTCCGCGATTCAGCGCCCCCGTCGCAGGGCTGGTACGCTGCCGCAGATCAGGGAGGAATGCCCATGGAGCACTATAAGAACCTTACCGCGCAGCAGCTCATGTTGTTGGCCGCCTCGTCCGTACTAGTGGGCGCCGGGGTCTTCTCCTGGAACAACGTCGTGGGCGCCTGCATCTTGGCCGTAGCGTTCGCATTCGGCGTTGGGGCGGTTGTGAAATACCGCGGTCGCAACTCGTCGGGCAGGGCCTAACAATTCGTCCAAGCCGACGCCGCTTCGCGGCGCGGCTTAACTCAGGTGTTAGCGCTCACACTTGTTGCGACTGCCCCGGCGGCTCGCTAGGCCGCTTGGCCATTCGCGTCTTACGGCTACGTTCGGCGGCAGGGTTTTCGGCCGCGGTGGAGCCCTCCCCCGCCCAGATCGGTCAGTGCCCGCGGTGGCACTTCCCCGGCGCCTGAGCTTCCGGCGTCGCGCCGGATGCCGCGCAGGCCGTGGCACACTTCCAGCTCTCGGGGATCTTTGCCGGCAAGTCCTTCGGCGTGTGATCTCTAACAATTCGTCCAAGCCGACGCCGCTTCGCGGCGCGGCTTAACTCAGGTGTTAGGCCGCTATGGAGGGCTGGTCCGTGATCGCGAGATTCAAGGCGTGGTACTTCCCGCCGCGGCCGTTTGAATCCGGTCGGCTCTATCCGCTCCTGGGTGTCCGGCTCTTCAAGAAGTACCTTCCCACCAGTGGTGATCTGGTGTCGCGTCGTCGCCGCATCAAGCACATCAAGGTACTGGAATCCGGTGGGCGGCAGGCTGCCCTCGACCGCTTCCAGCACCAGTCCCAGAAGTGGGAATTCGGGCACCTCGTCTCGGCCGTCTTGTTGCAGGCCTGGGCAGTCGTGGGTGGGCTGTTCGTCAGTCCCGTCCAGTTCTGGGCCTGCACCGGCATTAACCTCGTCGTGAACATCTATCCGGTCATGCTGCAGCGCTACAACCGGGTTCGCATGGCCAGCTTGCTGTCAGCGGGCACGCGGCCTAACAGTTCGTCCAAGCCGACGCCGCTTCGCGGCGCGGCTTAACTCAGGTGTTAGGGCGCTATGGCGAAGAAGCAGCGGCGTGTCGGTTGGGGCTGGTGGTTGGCCGGCCTTGCAGCGGCCGCATTCGTGCTGCGGATTGGATACTTGGTGTTCGGGTCTCCCGAAGGCGCACTTCCCGATGCCCAAGGCATGTTTACCGGCATTCTTTGCGCGCTCTTTGGGCTTGGCCTACCCTTCCTAATGCTCGCGGCAATCCTGTACCCGCTATTCATCAGGAACGCGTCCGGAACGAGCGAGGAGTCGCGGAGTACGGAAAAGCGGACAAATGAGTCTAGCCAGCGCGCGCCCTAACAATTCGTCCAAGCCGACGCCGCTTCGCGGCGCGGCTTAACTCAGGTGTTAGCGCCCATGGGCAGAGCTGTCGCAGTCGTAGCGTTAGTTGTCGCGGGCACCACCAACAATGCGGCTGCGTGCAGCTTGGTCACCCCAATTGCGGTGCCCTTCCAAGCTTCAGAGCGCACAGTTCCGGCGAAGCCTCCTGTCATGCCACCCGTTGCGGTTCAACGAATTAAGCGCGGCAATGGAGCGGACCCGAACGATTCATGCAGCGATCTGGGCGCGGTTACGTTCGCCATACCGGCCAGCCGTACAGCTCGGAGGCTGCTCTATTCATTCCAGACCCTTCGTGCCACAGGGGAGCCCCTCGCGATTGATGCGCCGCCGAGCCGCGGCATCGAGTATCAAGGCCAGTTGCTATTTACCTTTCCTTGGCTCGATGGTACGCACTCGGACCAAGAGCCATTCGAGGCCGTGGTTCGCATCACTCCATATCGGCCCACCGGCGAGCAAGGTGAGCCGGTCGAGCTGGTGGTGTCGGATAATGGGCGCTAACAATTCGTCCAAGCCGACGCCACTTCGTGGCGCGGCTTAACTCAGGTGTTAGGCCTATATGCAACAGAATCCATACTCGGCACCACAGACAAAGAGCAACGAATCACGCAATTCGGCATGTCGCCCCTCGCCCGTCAGGCTTGCAGCGGGGTTCGTCGCCTGCAGTGTCCTCGTCGGCTTGTGTAAATTCTTCTTTGTACCGGCGTTAACCTCGGGCGCAGCCACAATTCTTGCGGTCGTGCTTCTGTCGGGCATTACCGCGCTGCTTGTCGCCGCCGTTCTTTCACGAATGAACTGGGCTCGCTGGTTAGTTTCCATTCTCTTGGCTACCAATATCGCGTTCTTTCCTGCAGCCATTGGCGGTACTTCGCTGCTGCCGCTCCAGGCGATACTAGTCACGCAGGCCATGTTTCAGGTCGGTGCTCTCGTGCTCATGTTTCTGCCACCGTCGGCTAGCTGGTATAGGCCTAACAATTCGTCCAAGCCGACGCCGCTTCGCGGCGCGGCTTAACTCAGGTGTTAGCGCTCACACGGGTTGAAGCTGTTGTAGCGGCTCACTAGATCAATTGGTATTTCGTCACTCGCGGCGGCATTCGGCGGCCGGCTCCTCGCCCGCGGTGGTCCACCCCGCTCTCCAGACCGGTCAATGCCCGCGGAATCTCTTCGCTGGCGCATGCGGTTCCGGCGTTCCGGCGGAAGCTTCACTGGCCATGGCAGAATCCAGGCTCATGTGGTCCATGTCCGGTCAGGTTCTCGGCGTGCTGATCGCTAACAATTCGTCCAAGCCGACGCCGCTTCGCGGCGCGGCTTAACTCAGGTGTTAGACCTCCCAAGGCGAAGCCATGGCTAGCGAGTATCAAGAGATTGATAGCGTCATCGCTCAGTGGGTCGAGCGCCATTCGCTTGCGCTGTATACGCACGTCGAAGGGCATGCTGGCACCTTCAGGAACGTTTATCTGGGCTCAGCTCAAGAGTGCGCTCAGATCTGGATCGACCCGCCGAAAGACGGCTTCGTAGCAGTGCATGCCGCAGACGTCGAAAGTCGCAATGACGAGCCGATGCGCATGGATTGGCACGAGCCGGTGGTAGGGTTACCCTCGGTGCTGGAGCAGGCAGTCATGCACGTACACGCCTGGTTTGCCCGAGAGAATCACGGTGGGCAGGCCTAACAATTCGTCCAAGCCGACGCCGCTTCGCGGCGCGGCTTAACTCAGGTGTTAGGCCCCTCATGAAGCAGATAGGCCTCTGCGTTTACCTAGTCCTGGCACTGACGGGGTGCGGATCGCCCGTGGAGTCCACCGCCATTCGCAAGCAGTTTGAGGCGAACAGGACTGTTGACCTTAGGCGAGCAGTGCCGAGCCGCTGGGACCGCGTCTGCATACTTGGTCCGTACTCAGATGACGAGGCTGCGCAGAGCACTCTCGGCTTTGCTTGGCCGCTTGAAAGCAAGTCCTCTATCAAGACGAGTGACAGCATCACGCTTCTGGTGTTCGCCCGTGGCAAAGAGGTCGTCCGCTCTGTCGAGCATCCTCGCGGCTCCGGGGACTTTTCCAATCTCTCGGGTCGCTGCTTCCGGCCGGACAAGGCACAATTCATCCATGTCGAGCGGCCCCGAGAAGGCTGGCCGGGGATGTTCCCTGAGGCCGGGGCCTAACAATTCGTCCAAGCCGACGCCGCTTCGCGGCGCGGCTTAACTCAGGTGTTAGGCCGCATGAACAGTTTCGAGTGCGTGTCGTGTGGTTGCCCAATTCGTATAGCTGCGTGGGATCTGGTTCCGACCAGCTTCCCGGAGAAGCACTTCTGCGGTGGATGCGGCGCCGCGAATATGCTGAGCCGCAAAACCCTGTTGCTGTGCGTTCTCCCCAGCATCCTACTAATGCTCGTCGCGGGTCTGGTCTGTCGCGCGGGCGGCAACTATGAAGCCGTGCTTCCGGCCGTGTTCGGCGGGTACGCCCTAGGAGCTCCGGTCGGCGTTGTGCTGGCGCGGCGATACGGTAGGCTGGGCCCTCCTCTCAGGCCTCTGCTGTAGCGGCCTAACAATTCGTCCAAGCCGACGCCGCTTCGCGGCGCGGCTTAACTCAGGTGTTAGCGCTCACACGGGTTGCAGTTGCTCTAGCGGCTCCCTAGGCAGCTCATTCGTTCGTAGCTCGCGGCTGCATCAGGCGGCGAGGTTATGGCCCGCGGTGGTCCGCCTCGCCCTCCGGATCGGTCAGTGCCCGCGGTGTCCCCCGCCCGGCGCCTGCAATTCCGGCGCCGCAGCGGACATAGCACACGCCGTGGCAAACTCCGGACTCGCGCGGTCCATGTCCGGCAGGCTTCTCGGCGTGTGATCGCTAACTAGTCATTCAACCCGACGCCGCTTCGCGGCGCGGGTTAATTCCGGTGTTAGGGGGCAGGATGCAACTTTGGAAGCGCCGGTTAGTAGGACTGTTGGGTGTTGGCGGCGGAGCGGTCGGAATCGCCGCCGTTCTGTCCATCGTGGCCAACCAGCGAAATCCTCTTGAGCGGATGTTCTCTCTCGTCTTTGCGCTGCTTTATGGCTGGGGCATCTGGTGCGGCGTCAAGGCGCTTGAGGGTCACCCGGGTGCCGAGCGCTCAAACCTTAGGTTTTGGCTGGTGCAGATTCCCGCCCTCACTAGTCCGGTGCTCGGCTACTTCTTTGCCTGCGGGTTTCACCTCACCGCGGGCGTGCAGATTGATCCGCTCAAGTTCAACGCTAACTTCATGCTTGGGAGCACTTTTAGCTATTCGCTGGGCCAGGCGGATACTCCAGTCATTTTTTGGCATTAAGGTTTTTGCGCTTGCCATGAGCGTCTGGCTGCGGCGCCAAGTACGAAGCCTGCCCCCTAACAATTCGTCCAAGCCGACGCCGCTTCGCGGCGCGGCTTAACTCAGGTGTTAGGCGGCATGGTGAGACCTAAGCGCTCGCTCAAAACCGTCGCCCTGTGGGGCTGTCTGGTCGTGTCGGGTTACCTGCTTGGCGTCGCCGGCAGCTCTACGATGGCCGCCTACGGCATCACGTCATTTGCCAACGATCGCCGCGGAGAGTGGTTCCTAGTCACTGCTCCAATTATTCTGCTGGTCGCTGCCGCTCTAGGCTTCCCATCGTTTCGCGCGCTCAGGCGCTCATTCGCCGGTGCCCGCCTAGTGGCAGTTGTAGTTGCCATGGCGCTGGCCGGCTGGGCATTCACCACGTGGCGGTTCGCAAATGCCGCCTAACAATTCGTCCAAGCCGACGCCGCTTCGCGGCGCGGCTTAACTCAGGTGTTAGCGCCCAGATGAACCCATATCGCGCTCCAACAGAAAGCACACCGAGCGAGCTGCAAGGCTTCCGCTGGCGCCGCACCTTGCTATATGCCGTCTTCATAATCCTTGCGGCCAACATGCTTGGCTTCGTTAGCGGGCTTGCCTTTGCGCGCTGGGAGCTCTTCGGTGCAACAATTGAGGAGGCAGTAGAAAACTCCCGCCTACTCAGGCGGGTCGCGATCGGTGCAGTCGCGGCCTTCTTTTACTGGCGTCTCGCGGCCCCGGTGACGTCCCGAAAGTGGCTCCATGTTGTGGTGGCATTTCTCGCCGTACAGGTGCTCGACATCCTTCTTTCAGTCGTTCTGTTTAGTGCGCCCCTCCATGAACTTGTCGATCCCGGCCCCACCATCCGGGGTGCCTTGGCAGCGCTAGTCGGCTGGGGGTTGGCGGCGTTGGGCGCTAACAATTCGTCCAAGCCGACGCCGCTTCGCGGCGCGGCTTAACTCAGGTGTTAGGCCTCCGGTGAAGCTTCCCTCGCTCGTCAGCGCTCTCGCCCTCGCTCTCACTGGCTGCATGTCGGCTCGTGCCCCGAGTTGGGCCGGTCACGCCTGGTCAGGTCAGGAGCCGGGCAAGTTGGTCGCTGAGCTTCGGTCTAGTCGCGAGCTTCCTGCCGAAGGCTGGCTGGTTCGCGCAGAGCCTGCGAACGCCGACGGCTCCTTCGCCTATCGCAAGCAGTCGCCGTCCTTCCGGTACGCGGATCGGGGCTACTTCAGCATTGAGCGGGGCTGGCGGCCGGATCAAAACTACATAGGCCTCCTCTCTCCAGAGCGAGGCTTTTGCGTCGTCAACCCGGAAATGCAAGGGGAAGTCTCTGGTGGCACCGTCATCACGTATCGGGTCTACGACTACTGCGCGGTGTTGCGCAGCCCGTAGGCCTAACAATTCGTCCAAGCCGACGCCGCTTCGCGGCGCGGCTTAACTCAGGTGTTAGGCCCCGCACGGGGCAGCATGGACAACCCGAATCCATATCGCGCCCCATCTAGCGTTCCGGTGGGGGCCAAACCCGCCCGACGGATCCGCGTGCTTGCTGTCGTCGGCTACGGACTTGCCCTTTTCGTCGCTGGCGTCGCAGTCGGCGCGCTCACACCGCCCGGGTCTCTGCTAGTTGACTTCATGCTCTCCTTCGTCGCCCAGGCAACTGTGTTCACGTTACTTGCGTACCGGCAGGCAGGTCTCGTCGTCACCCACGCGCTTCTCGCCATCTGCTTTGAGTGGGCACTGGGGTGGGCGGCCAATTCAGTGCTGCAGCATTACATCCCCACTCCCGCAGAGCCTGTCGTGCTATCTGTCGTCGGCTGGGCAGTCACGTTTGTTGCGTTCGCCGTGGGGGTTACTATCGGCTCCCTACTCAGGCGCCGTCGCGAAGGCGGGGCCTAACAATTCGTCCAAGCCGACGCCGCTTCGCGGCGCGGCTTAACTCAGGTGTTAGGCCTCATGGCAAGTTACTCATGGCGTTGCCCAGCATGTGAGAACGTGGCACCTGCGGGTTCACAGGCCTGTCCTGCTTGCGGCTGCCCGGACAATGCGAGCGGGGCCGAGGCGGACCGGTACTTTCGTGCATACGAACAGTCTGAGGCGGTACGGGCCATGAGCCAGTTTCGGTGCCCCAAGTGCGATCATCACCTGCACGTGGCCGGCGAGCTCCGTGCTGCCGGGGGAGCTTTCTCGTCCGCCTTCGAGATCTCCAGCGAAAAGTTCAAGTACATCGCGTGCCGGGCTTGCGGATATACGGAGTTCTATCGTGCAGACCTCTCAATCGGCAGTCAGGTTGTCGATCTGCTCGTGGGCTGAGGCCTAACAATTCGTCCAAGCCGACGCCGCTTCGCGGCGCGACTTAACTCAGGTGTTAGCGCTCACACGTGTGCGTCTGTTTCGGCGGCTCACTAGATGGCGTGGCCGTTCGCAGCTCACGGCCACATCCGGCGGCAGGGTTCTCGGCCGCGGTGGAGCCCTCGCCTCTCCCGGATCGGTCAGTGCCCGCGGTCGTGCTCCCCTAGCGCCTGAGCTTCCGGCGTCGCGCCGGCCATGGCGCCGGCCGTGGCACACTTCCGGCTCTTGGGGATCCGGTCCGGCCAGTCTTTCGGCGTGTGATCTCTAACAATTCGTCCAAGCCGACGCCGCTTCGCGGCGCGGCTTAACTCAGGTGTTAGGCCTTGGAAGGAGCTTCTCCGCTACTGCAAGAGATGAAAGTCTCCGCTCGCCGGTTCGCGCTCGGCTGGGTAGTGTATGTGGCGCTCACTGGCGTGCTTTACGCACTTCTTGCCCGACCGGACCTTCCAATCACAGGCGGCCATTTGGTCACAGGCACCGTGTTCGCCCTCGGGTTTGTCGTCTTCGGCCGGAATATTTGCGTTGGCTTTGGTCCGCCCCGCTTCCGGGTTGCAGCGTCGTACCTGGTCTCCGTTAGTACAATCGCAACACTTACGTGGGCGCTGTGGAGTTGGGCTGCCGGCAGCTAGGCGCGCCAAGGCCTAACAATTCGTCCAAGCCGACGCCGCTTCGCGGCGCGGCTTAACTCAGGTGTTAGGCAACGCAGGTAGCTATGTCGCGCTCGATCCATCCTCAAGAGGCAGCAGTGATCAAGGCGGCACTGGCGGCGGCGCCGACGGCGGCATGCACGCCTGAAATCGTGGCCTCTGTGCCCAACCTTCGGGTGACTGCCGGCTGCGAATGCGGCTGCGCCACGGTCTGGTTTGGCCCTGCAGGCGCCGCGTCCACCGGGAGTATCGTCGCCGATGCTCGGGCCACCGCTGGCACACAGGATATCGATGTGATCGTGTGGGCCTCGGAACAGGAGATCGTCGGCCTCGAGCTCGTCGGTGAAGGAGCTGTACCCTTACCAGAGCCGGCGACCGTCAGGCAGCAGAGCGTTGCCTAACAATTCGTCCAAGCCGACGCCGCTTCGCGGCGCGGCTTAACTCAGGTGTTAGGCCTCGAATGGCAGAGTTCACGCACTCGGAACACGTCATAGCCGCTCGGAAAGAAGCGGCTCGGCTTGCCGGTCGGGTGCTTTCCGGGGATGTTTGCCCGGTCGAATCGGCACATAGGCTTGCATCTCTGATTGAGCAGGCGGCATTAATGCGGCTGCACCGGCTGCCTGCACGCTAGCTGCCGTGTCAAGCCAAGTTGATCACCTTCCACTCGGAGAGGTACGAGCGCACTGGGCGCCGAACGCCCTTGCCGTACTGGAGCCGGAGATCCATGCTGCACGAGAATGGGCTAAGCCACAGGTCTTCGAAGTATGTGAGTGGTTGGTTCGCGAGCTCGAGGCCTAACAATTCGTCCAAGCCGACGCCGCTTCGCGGCGCGGCTTAACTCAGGTGTTAGCGCCCAGAGTCGTTGCCCGCGTCTTGGGGTAGTCCCGTCGCAAGCGAGTCGTTCCGAGCAGCGTCATTGGCACCGCAAGCGCGTCGCCGTGCATCGTCGCGTCGTGCCCGGGCAGCCTAGCTGGCTTCATGCCGCGTGCCGCGCACGCTCGGGTGGCTTTCCGGTCCCAGAAATCTCAGTGGCCCGCGTGCACGGCACCCGGCCTCGGGTCTGGCCTCGGCGGCTGGGGCAGTTCCCTGCCCTCGCCCTTTCGGCTTTATGCCCTGCTGCGCAGCGCGCCCAGGCGGCCGTGCCACGTCGCGCTCAAGCTGACCAAGCTCGCGGCTGGGTTCTCGGTCAGTGCTCTGCCGTGGCATCCTCGCCACCTGAAACCACCGTTCGCGCTCCGTTGTTGCTCGGCTGGGCGCTAACAATTCGTCCAAGCCGACGCCGCTTCGCGGCGCGGCTTAACTCAGGTGTTAGGCCTCACGGGAAGCACTCTCGCAATCGACGGAAGTGATCTCGGCAGCCGGATCATTCGGGTGAACCACGCAGGCGAGCATGGCGCCGTAAACATCTATCGCGGCCAGCGCATCCTGGCAGCGCTTACAGCGCGCTCAATTCTTCCTGAGCTGGCCCACTTCCAGACCCATGAGCAGGAGCATCGCGCCACCTTTGCCGCCGAGCTCCACCGTCGCGGGGCTCGCCGCTGCCGCAGCTACTGGCTGTGTGGCCTAGGTGGGCTGGTTCTGGGCCTCATCACCGGGGCCCTCGGGCGTAGTGCCATAGCAGCTACTACCGTAGCGGTAGAGAACGTCGTGCTCAGACACCTTCAAGAACAGTTGGCTGAGCTTTCCGGCAGTGATCCGGCCGCCTGCGCCGCGATCGAGTCGATCGTCCGGGAGGAGCAGGAACATCACGACAGGTCGCAGGCTCAAGTGGTGGCAGGCAGCTTCTGGTCTCGCGTCCTTACCCCGGTGGTCCGGTCTAGCACAGAAGCGGTGATCTGGATGGGCATGCGACTATGAGGCCTAACAATTCGTCCAAGCCGACGCCGCTTCGCGGCGCGGCTTAACTCAGGTGTTAAGCCGCCATGGACAGTGACTCCCACGCCAAGCAGATACGAGCGAAAAGAGCTGCTCGCCTCGCGCCTTTGACAGTCCCGATCGTTGCCATAGGTGGCGACGCGATCTACTCGCTTTGGGTTTCGGGATCGTTTGATCGCATGGGCGGCTTCATGTACGGACTCACGTACGTTTTCATTCCTGTCCTGGCGTACTTGCTTTGGCTTGGTCTCGGCATGCCGGTGGCGTACTGGCTAGACCGCCGAGGCTCCCTGTCCGTCTCAACCTTTTGCTTGGCATCCCCGCTGCATGTCGCAGCGTGCTCGGCTCTAGGGGCTCTGGTCCTTAATTGGTCCTATGGCATCGTATTTCTGGCAGCGGCGCTACAGTTGGTCATGGCCATAGCATTTAGTGCCTTAGCGGGCTTGAGATGGCGGCCTAACAATTCGTCCAAGCCGACGCCGCTTCGCGGCGCGGCTTAACTCAGGTGTTAGCGGTCACAGCGAGATTAATGCAACGTGCAAGAAGCGCCCCGCAATGCCCCGCCGGGGACTATCCCGGTTGACCCGGAAGAAGGTTTTGGCCCCCACCTTACGGATGCCTTCTTGGAGGCGTACGGAGAAGACTCCGTATTTGTCACCGCCACGGTTGATCTGCTCACCTGGCGGTTCGTTCGTGTGCTTGTTAAGGCTGGCAAGCTGCCGGAAGAGTTTGAGCCTCCTCAATTCGGCCCACCTGAAATGCGTCGCGCCCTCGCTGGGCTCATCACCAAGCTATCCGAGCGCGGTCAGGATCGTCCGGCCGTCTCGCTTATGCGCTCTGCTATCGGCCACGAACACCCACTGGCGTTTCAGAATGTTGCGCGTGCTGTCTTGGGCGAAGGTGTTGTGGCTTCATGGCTGGCCTGCTTGGAACGCGAAGACTATGCTAGGGCCGAAGCGCTGCTGGAGCCGCATTAGGTGAGCGCTAACAATTCGTCCAAGCCGACGCCGCTTCGCGGCGCGGCTTATCTCAGGTGTTAGCCCTTGCCATGGAAGAGTCGCCGCCGCCACTCCACAGACCGTCTGTCGCGCCGTTCATGTATGGCTTGCTGGCCGCCGCGGTCGCAATGGCTTTGACGGTTGGCGCTCGCGCTGCCGGTTGGCCCGAGTACTTGGTGCGTGGCCTCACCGGGCTGTACTTTCTCGTCTGGGTCGGCACTCTCGCCATCTGGGTCCGCCTAGCGGCGCAAACCATCCGTTACCGTCGGGAACGACGTCGCCGTTCGCGGGCTGGCAATGGCTAACAATTCGTCCAAGCCGACGCCGCTTCGCGGCGCGGCTTAACTCAGGTGTTAGCTCTCAGGGGAAAGTAACGTGCGACCGAAGGTTCTAGCGCTCGCAGCTCTTGCGGCACTGTCATTCGCATCCGGCGCGGCGGGCCAGTACCTATACCCCGGACACGACATGTCGCCCGTGGATCTCTGGCTATTGCCCGCATTCGCGCTGATGATCTTTTGGTGGTATCGCACCGACACCTCTGAACGCAACTACAAGCGCACGCCGTGGCTAAACGTCAGTGTCATTGCTGTGGCAGCACTAGCGCTCCCGTACTACTTTTTCCGCTCTCGTGGCTTTAAGCGTGGCGCTGTGGCCACACTGGCGCTAATTCTCGCCATGATAGCGTCCGGCCTCCTCACGCTCGGCGGGCAGTACGCGGCGTATTACGGCCTGCAGAGCTAACAATTCGTCCAAGCAGACACCGCTTCGCGGCGCGGCTTAACTCAGGTGTTAGGCCCCGATATGCAGCTCATCGAGAACGTGCGAGAACTCCTCTCAGGTCACCCTCGCCTTCGGGTGGAAGATGACGGCCGGACACTCACGGCGCCTGCCGCAGATCGCACGGGGTTCGACGTGACGTTATGTGCCGAGGAGACCGGCTACACGGTGTGGCTGGGCCCGTGGCATCAGCACTTCGAGTTGGCGGAAGAGCAGTCGGCTTCGGACTGCTTCGTGTTTGGCCTATCCGGAGAGTCGCGCCTTCTGGTGAAATCGCGAGGTACGCGAGACTACAGCTGGACCCTAGAAGCTCTCGAGCAGGGCGAATGGCGAACGTACTCCACAACCGCCCTGCTGTTTTTCCCGTTTTGGCGCCGGCGCACCGTTCGGCACCTGCGGAATCAGCCGCCCAGATCGGGGCCTAACAATTCGTCCAAGCCGACGCCGCTTCGCGGCGCGGCTTAACTCAGGTGTTAGGCCTTCAGAACATGCTCGACACGTTTGCCCGCTATTGGATCCATCTGTCCGTCTGGCACGTAGTGACGCTGCTAGCTGGTATTGCATTGCTGGTGCCGCTCAGTCTTGCACTACATGGCTCCAAGCGCTCAAAGCGGATGGTCACAAGCGAAATGATCTCGGCGGTCGGAACGGCTGTTCTCGTCCTTGTCTGGCTCTGCTTCGTTGTCTATAACCGATACCCGCGTGGCTGAAAGGCCTAACAATTCGTCCAAGCCGACGCCGCTTCGCGGCGCGGCTTAACTCAGGTGTTAGGGGGCAGAAGAGAATGCGAGGCGCTCATTGGTTCCTTGGGGCCGTAGTTATTGTCGGCCTAGTCCAACTGCTGCAAGCCGCCCGCCTATTTGCTGCGGCTAACCATCTCGGAACACCAGCTTGGCACCGTTGCTGGGATGTCGTGCGCAACTCCACAGGTCAGCCGCCTTCACTCAAGCTGGCGGAGGCTTGCACCGCCCTGCACACTCAACTCGCGGCCCTCGCGGAAGCAAACTTCCGCAGCGCTGCGTGGCAGGCGTCGCTAGGCCTATTCCTACTTCTGTGGGGTGTCGTGTTCTCGCTTTGGCTAAGGCGTAAGCTGCCCCCAAAACAATTCGTCCAAGCCGACGCCGCTTCGCGGCGCGGCTTAACTCAGGTGTTAGGCGCCATGCCGATTAACGAGGCACTTGTCCGAAAGCTCGGCGCGTCCTGCGCTATCGCGCTCGCTGTCTTCCTCGGCTGCCTGGTCGTAGCTAACTCTGTGTTCGACCATGTACTTGCGGTCGGGCTGGCATACGGGGCGGCCGCTGTCCTCGCAGTGTGTTCGCTCTGGCTCTGGGTGTATTGGCTCGCCTACTTCCGCCGCACGGGGCAGACCCAAGAATTCTGGCTCTGCTACTGTCTTCCCTATATCTATATGGCCTACCGGACAGTGGACATCTTTCGCCGGGGCGCGCGAGATGGCGCCTAACAATTCGTCCAAGCCGACGCCGCTTCGCGGCGCGGCTTAACTCAGGTGTTAGCGCTCACACGTGTTGCGTCTGTTTCGGCGGCTCACTAGGTGGCTTGGCCGTTTGCAACTTACGGCCACATCCGGCGGCAGCGTTCTCGGCCGCGGTGGAACCCTTACCTCTCCCGGACCGGTCAGTGCCCGCGGTTGTGCTCGCCTAGCGCCTGAGCTTCCGGCGTCGCGCCGGCCACAGCGCCGGCCGTGGCACACTTCCGGCTCTTGGGTCCCGTCCGGCCAGTCTTTCGGCGTGTGATCTCTAACAATTCGTCCAAGCCGACGCCGCTTCGCGGCGCGGCTTAACTCAGGTGTTAGCCGTCCTCATGCGAACTCATCCGCTTTTGATACTCCTTTTCTCGTTCGGCGTTCTTCTGCTCTGCGTCGGCATTGCAGTCGCCTTTTTGAACATCGACAACTACGATGCATTACCGAATCACGAGAAGCTGCTGGTCTTCCTCCCATGGCTGGCCGCAGTTCCACTCATCTTTGCGCCAGCCTTCGCCAAATGGCATGAACTGAACAGTGAGATGAAGGCGAGGCTTGTAATGATGGTCGTTACACCTGCGGTTGTGGCCGTAGGCGCTGGACTCTGGTACTTGCAAGCAGCCGGCACGTACGGCTAACAATTCGTCCAAGCCGACGCCGCTTCGCGGCGCGGCTTAACTCAAGTGTTAGGCGGCATGGAAACGTTCGATTCGCTCGTAAGAGCCTCCCTGGTGGCTGCAGCGCTTGCGGGCCCCGTGCTCCTCGGACGTCGCACGTCAGGTCGAAGAGCCCTTGTCGGCTCGGTAATTGTTGCGGGCCTGTTCGCTGTCGCCTGGGCGCTGTGGCCGCATGTGTATGGGGAGTTCCGTCTCGCCCAACTGGGCTTTGACCCGCTGGGTATGTCCGAGTCCGAACGTCTAGCGAAAGTGCCTGTCTCGGCCCGGGCCGAAGCGCAGCGCATCGAGAACTCGCTGCTGGGCATAGGCTGGCCCCTTCGGGCGCTGCTCTTGCTGCCGTTGGCACTGCTGTATGCCGTAACGGCTGCTAGCCTTGCAGGTCGCAGGCGCGGCCGTGTCGCTGCCGCCTAACAATTCGTCCAAGCCGACGCCGCTTCGCGGCGCGGCTTAACTCAGGTGTTAGGTGCCATGGGCAAGTACATCGCACTGGTCGCATTGTTCCTCACAGCTGCCCCGGCATTGGCCAGCTCATGTCTCATGCCGTCAGTGGCACAAGACCTCCGGGCGTCAAAAGTTGTGGTCGCAGCGCAGGTGCGCGGTGTCTCGGTCGTGCCTCACCCGCGAGAGCCCGGCAAGTACCGCCAGACCATCCTCTGGCGGGTTCATGAGGCCTGGAAGGGGCCGCACCGCTACGGCCGTGACTTCACAACTCGCACCACTCTCAATTGCCCCACATGCACCCATTACAAGGTGGCGCACGGGCGGCTCATGGTGCTTTATCTGCGTGGCGCCGAGCCATACGTCCTTCCCTGGTGCAGCCGCACCAACTTCCTTGAACACTCGCTCAAGGATGTCCCCCTCCTTTATAAGCTGTCGGGTTCCGGGCTTGGCACCTAACAATTCGTCCAAGCCGACGCCGCTTCGCGGCGCGCCTTAACTCAGGTGTTAGGCCCCGGAATGGGAGACCGCCGATGGTGAAGTTCACGCTTGCCTGCTTCGTCTTCGGCTGGGCATTCATCCTCGCGGTCGCTTTCGGGCTGATATCGCAGGAAAGCAAGCTTGGCTTCGGTCCCCTGATCTTCTTCATGGCCGCAACCATGGTCGGTTCAAGCGGCGGAATTGAAGACCCGGAGAACCGCACATTGTTGTTCTTGTTCGCTGCACTTTCGCTGGGTAGTGTCCTTCTATATGCGGTGTTCCGCTTCTTTATGCTGTTCGGCTGGGCAGGTCACTAGGCCGGGGCCTAACAATTCGTCCAAGCCGACGCCGCTTCGCGGCGCGGCTTAACTCAGGTGTTAGGCCGCATGGAAAGTTCTGAGGTGCCCGTGAACTCCACAAGAATTTGGCTTGCGGCGCTGGCCGCTGTGTTAGTGCAACCGCTTGTATTCCTCGTGCGCCTTCTGCCGGACTACTTCGCCGCTTCAGGTCCTCTCTACGGCATTGGCTTCGTGCTTGTGGCGGTTGTGGCCGTCGCAGCGGCAATGGTTTTGCTCTTCGGCATTCCTATCTTCCTCATGCTTCGCCGGCTGAACCGCCTCAGCTGGGTGTGGCTCGGCGTCGCAGGGGTTTTACTCGGCGGGCTGCCCGCCGCGCTGTCATGGCCACGACCGCTTGAGGGGTACTCAGCAGGCCACAACTGGCACGGGAAGTATGTCGAAACCTATGTCAACGGTACTCCCACCCTGTATGCCTGGCTCGGCTACTGGGAAGGCGTGGCCTACTTTTCTCTCCACGGGCTCGTTGGCGCATTGGTTTTCTACGCGGTGTGGCGCCGCGGTGTGCGGCCTAACAATTCGTCCAAGCCGACGCCGCTTCGCGGCGCGGCTTAACTCAGGTGTTAGGTGCGCATGAGAGAACGTCGTCGCCGAATCATCTATTCGTTGCTTGGCGTAGTTCCCGCGAGCGCTGGAGTCGCAGTGGCGTATCGGCTTCTAGGCGGTGGCGAATTTGCCGCCCTCGCCACGCTCGCTTTACTCGGCGTGGTAGGGCTGGTTCTCGCAACTGCCGCACGGTTCCCGGTTTCCACTCGGGTTTACGTCGTCGTTTGGCTGCTGCTCGCGCCTAGCATGCTGGGCGTCCTGCTCGCCCTGCCGTTTCTCGCCCTAATGGTGAGCCTCGCCACTATGTCTTCCCAGCATATCCTTGTGGCAGTTGCAGTATTCGCCGGGCTAGTCACGGGGCCACTTGCATGCACAATCCACTTCTTGGTGCGTAGTCGCTGCGCACCTAACAATTCGTCCAAGCCGACGCCGCTTCGCGGCGCGGCTTAACTCAGGTGTTAGGTGCGCATGAAATACCTCGCAGCATTTGCGGTCGCGCTCATCGCGAGCTGCGCAACCGTCCCAACCGGCTACTCCAGCCTGGACTCGCTCTTGGCAAACCCGGGGGCGTCGAATGGCCGTCCGGTTGCGGTGTGTGGCTGGTTTTTCGTCGATACCGAAACCTGCACCTTGG
>NZ_BAAGTR010000015.1:0-35469 GCF_054781815.1 Lysobacter humi (ex Lee et al. 2017)
ACATCCACGTACATTCGCCGGGAAAGCGCACTGCTCCAGGCTTGCACGGTCAAGTGGCCACCGCCTAACAATTCGTCCAAGCCGACGCCGCTTCGCGGCGCGGCTTAACTCAGGTGTTAGGCCGTGGGAAAGGTAGCGCTAGCTCTTGTAGCAGGCTGTAGTGGAGCACTCGTAGGTACGGCTGTTACGTGGCTGTTGGTCACGCAGCTCGCGGAGGACGATCCGCATGTCGAGCAACACCTCGTCACCTCGGCTGAGGAAATGGTCGCCCGCTCGGCTTCTACTAGATTTATCACTGCTGCACAGACCCTTCAGGCACTGGAACGTGGCAACGCCGCTGGCGCGCTAGCGCTGAACTGCAGCGCGGTGGCCGCTACGATTGAACGCGTACGTCCCGAACTGGAGGGAACCGCTTCCGCCCGAGCTTTCCTCGAGCGAACCAAGCAGGAATCCGCAGCTCGGCTCGCGCGGCTGCGGCAAGCAGGGTCTTGTGGCGAGTAGCCACTAGCCTAACAATTCGTCCAAGCCGACGCCGCTTCGCGGCGCGGCTTAACTCAGGTGTTAGGCCGCTAGTTGCTGCTCTGTGAGGTGTGAAGGTACGCGAGCAACAGAGCGAAGTACGCGAATGCTGCTATGCGGGAGACGGCAACCTTGTTGAGCCTGGTCACCACGTCCTGCGGCAGCCCCTTGCGCACCCGTCGCGAGAACAGGAGCTGCAACACCTTCATGTCATAGCTCATCGTTACGTCGTTCGGGCCAAACCCGATTGCGCGCCATGCATCAGGGTGCTGCTCGCGCAGCTCCGGCAGCAATCGGTTGAGTGCGCGCATTTCCAGGAGCCCGAGCACCATGAATACGGGAAAGAAGTACGGAACGTATTGCATCGTCGTTTTCAGGCCCAGCATCGCGCCAGTGTAGAGCGGCTGCTGGTGCTAGCCCAGAGGAGCGGTCGGCAGCGCTACACGGCTGCGCGGCCCAACAATTCGTCCAAGCCGACGCCACTTCGTGGCGAGACTCAACTTAGGTGTTAGGCGCATGGTGGAGACACGCTGACTATGGAATCCGCATACTGGCTTGGCGCCTTTGGCGTGGCATTCTCGCTATTGATTCAAATTGTCATGCTAGCGCTGCAAGCATCCGCCTTGAGCCGCCACGGTCATCGGGCCTTTACCCTGCTCGTTGCGAGTAGCATCGTGGGACTGCTGTACTGTCTCGGCAGCATCCCGATGGCGCTAATGCAGCTTGAGCCTGACGTGTATCTAGTTTTTTCGACGGTCAACGTCGCGCTCATGGTGATTGCGTCGTTACTTGGGGTAGCAGGCACGGCGCTTCTTTTCAGGTCGTACACGCGGCTGACAAAGTCGCCAGGTGCAGGCAAGGTCGCAGATACCTAACAATTCGTCCAAGCCGACGCCGCTTCGCGAAGCGGCTTACCTCAGGTGTTAGTGCCCCGAGTAATTCGCCCCTCGTGGGAGCTGCCGTACTGGTCGTCAGGGTACGGCCATGCGTCCAGACCTCACTGCACGGGTCGAGCTCGACCAAGCGCTTTGGAAATCACCTGCACTGGTATCGGCCCGCGGCCGGATAAACAGGATCAAGTCGGCATCGTCAGGCGGCCACAGCCTTGCGCGCGAACCTGAAGCATTCGGCTACCGGTCTCGCTGGCGGACCGCGCAGCACTTTTGGCATTTGACGCTCATCCGTCGCCCTGCTATTGCTCGCACGTCCCGGTCTGGAGTCCTGTGATGAAGAGTTCGCTCATGGCAGCCGTGGCTGCCTCGGTGTTGATGGTGGGGACGGTGGCCGCGCAGGCGCCTAGCGGCCCAGTAACGCCTGCACCGGCGGTCGCGGCGCCCGCGCCGGCGGCGACAGCGGCGGTTCGACCCGGCGACAAACTGATCTGCCGGTCCGAGCGGGTTACGGGCACGCGAAATGCGAAGAGGGTCTGCCGCACGGCCGAGCAGATCGAAGCCGATCGCAAGGCGGCGCGCGAGTTCACGGAGATGGGGCAGCGGAAGCCGAGCGCGGAGACCGGCGGCGGCTGACCCGCCGCTCCCCCGTTCTGCATCGAGGGCGCCCTGGGGCGCCCTCTTCTTTTTGCGGATGGCGTTCGCGTCGTCGAAGTCCGAAGCGGCACTGGCGCCACGACGAGGGGAAACGGCGTCCAGTCGAATACGCAATCGAGACCCCGACCTTCCGGCCTGAACAGCCCCTGACGGCTTCCCGTCACCGCGGTGGCACGCCGCTTGCTTGAGCCCCGGCAAGTCCAAGCGACGATTCCGCCAGGCCATGACCGACGCGATTTCCTCAGTCCTCTCCCAGATCCGCGCCCACGAGATGCGGATGAAGGGCATGGAAGGCGGTGCCACCGGCCCGATCTCGGGCCCGCTGGGCGGTGCACCGGCCGCGCCGACGCAGGCGCCGCAGGGGGGCGGGTTCGCCGCGACGCTCTCGAAGTCGCTCGACAACGTGAGCCGCGTGCAGAGCGAGGCCGGCGAGCTGCAGAAGGCCTTCGAGATGGGTGATCCGCGTGCGGACCTCGCCCGGGTCATGGTGGCGATGCAGCAGTCCCAGGTGGCGTTCCGGGCGACGGTCGAGGTGCGCAACCGACTGGTCCAGGCCTACCAGGACGTCATGAACATGCCGATCTGACCGGCCGCCGTCGCTGACCCCCGCATCGAACCGAGACCCGCTCCATGGCCGTGATCGCCCTCCCCAAGTCCTCCGACAGCCTGCAAAAGCTCGGCCGCCTGCAGGACATCCCGGCCGTCCGCCAGGTCTGGATGATCGCGCTGGTCGCCGCAGCCATCGCCGCCGGCCTGTGGCTGTTCTTCTGGATGCAGAAGCCGGACTACGTGCCGGTGTTCGCCGGGCTCGACCCCAAGGCGACGGAGGAGGCCTCGCAGCTGCTCACGCAGTCGCAGATCCCGTTCCGCATCGACACCGGCACCGGGGCGCTCGCCGTCCCGGCGGACCAGATCGGCGCCGCGAAGATGGCGCTCGCCTCCGCCGGCCTGCCGGCGAACGGCGACAAGGGCTTCGAGTCGATGAGCGGCGACCAGGGCTTCGGCACCAGCCAGTTCGTCGAGAACGCGCGCTACCAGCATGCGCTGGAGACCGAGCTCGCCCGCACGATCGCGAACCTGCGCCCGGTGCGCGAGGCGCGCGTGCACCTCGCCCTGCCCAAGCCGAGCGCCTTCACGCGGCAAAAGGAGTCGGCGAGCGCCTCGGTGGTGCTGCAGCTGCGCACCGGCAGCACGCTGGAGCAGGGCCAGGTCGACGCGATCGTCAACCTCGTCTCCACCAGCATTCCGAACCTGCCGACCGACCGCGTCACCGTGGTCGACCAGTTCGGCCGCATGCTCTCCATGCGCGATCCCGGCTCCGCCGACGCGATCGGCGCGAAGCAGTTCGACCAGCAGCGCCGCCAGGAAGCCGTCTACGTCCAGCGCATCCAGGAGCTGCTCGAGCCGATGACCGGCCCGGGCCGCGTGAGCGCGCAGGTCAGCGTCGACATGGACTTCAACCAGACCGAGGAAGCCCGCGAGACCTACGGCCCGGACGACCAGAAGATCGTCCGCAGCGAGCAGATCTCCGAGAGCGGCGACATCGGCGCGATGAACGCCGCCACGGGCGCGGGCGCGGGCGCTGCCGCGCAGGGCGTGCCGGGCTCGGCCAGCAACACGCCGGTCGCGGCGCAGCCGCAGAACGCGCCGCGCGGCGCGCAGGGTGCGCCGGCTGCCGCGTCGAACGCACAGGGCACCCGCAATGCGGTGCGCAACTACGAAGTGGGCCGCACGCTCACGCACACCCGCCAGGCGCCCGGCCGCATCCGCCGCGTGACCGCGGCGGTGCTCGTCGACGACATTCCGGCAGGCGGCACCACCAAGGACGGCAAGCCGAAAGTGCGTTCGCTCACCGCCGCCGAGCAGCAGCGCATCCAGACGCTGGTGCAGCAGGCGATCGGCTTCGATCAGCAGCGTGGCGATGCGGTGTCGGTGGTCAATGCGCCGTTCGCGCGCGATGCCGGCGCCTCGGAAGAGGACGCGATGCCGATCTGGGAGAACCCGAAGGCCCGCGACCTCGCTCGCACGATCCTCGGCGGCATCGCGGTGCTCGTGCTGATCTTCACCGTGCTGCGCCCCGCGTTCCGGCAGATGCTCGCGCCGAAGCCGATCATTCCGCAGCAGTCCGCGGTGGCCACGATCGTGGCGGAGGAGCTGCAGGCCGAGGCCGCCGCGCCCCGGGCCTCGCGCGCCGATCCGGGTGTTCCGGGCCTGCCGACCGCGGCGATGCAGTTCGACCAGAAACTCGAAGTCGCGCGTGGGGCGGTGAGTACCGACCCGAAGCGCGTCGCCCAGGTGGTGCGTGACATGGTGGCGTCCGATGGCGGCTGATCCGCAACTCTCCGGCACGCAGCGCGCGGCCATCGTCCTGCTCACGCTCGGCGAGCAGCAGGCCGCCGAAGTGCTCAAGCACATGAACGCCAAGGAAGTGCAGAAGCTCGGCGTCGCGATGACGAGCGTGGGCGGCGTGACGCGCGAGCAGGTGGTGGGCGTGGTCGACGACTTCGTCGATACGCTGCAGCAGCCGTCGGGCCTCGGCCCCGGCGCGGACGAATACGTGCGCGCGGTGCTGGTGCAGGCGCTGGGCGAGGACCGCGCGTCGAGCCTCATCGACCGCATCCTGCTCGGCCGCAATACGTCGGGCCTCGACACGCTCAAGTGGATGGAGCCGCGCGCGATCGCCGAACTCGTGCGCAACGAGCACCCGCAGATCATCGCGATCGTGATGGCGCACCTCGACGGTGACCAGGCCGCCGAAGTGCTCAAGTGCCTGCCCGACCGCGTGCGCTCCGACGTGCTCATCCGCATCGCCACGCTCGACGGCGTGCCGCCGCATGCGCTCAACGAGCTCAACGACGTGATGGCGCGCCAGTTCGCCGGCAGCCAGAACGTGAAGTCGTCGACGCTCGGCGGCGTGAAGGTGGCCGCGAACATCCTCAACTTTATGGATGGCGGCCAGGACGAGGCGATCCTCGGCGCGATCGGCGAGATGGACGACGGCCTGTCCGGCCAGATCCGCGACCTCATGTTCGTCTTCGACAACCTCGCCGACATCGAGGACCGCGCGATGCAGACCGTGCTGCGCGAGGTGCCCAACGAGAAGCTCGCCGTCGCCCTGCGCGGCGCCGACCAGCGCGTCAAGGACAAGATCATCGGCAACATGTCGCAGCGCGCGGCCGAGATCCTCAAGGACGACATGGAGGCCCGCGGGCCCGTGCGCCTCGCCGACGTCGAGGCCGCGCAGAAGGAGATCCTGCAGATCGTCCGCAAGATGGCCGACGAGGGCACGATCCAGCTCGCCGCCAAGGCGGAGACGTTCGTATGAGCGCGCAGGTCGTGCGCTGGATGGCGCCGGGCTTCGAGCCGCCGGGCGCGATGGAACCGGCGCCGCAGCTGCCCAGCGTGGAGGAGCTGCAGGCGATCGAGGAAGCCGCCTACCGGGAAGGCTTCCAGCGCGGCCATGACGCGGGACTCGCGACGGGCGCCGGCGAGATCCGCCGGATGATCGCGCAGATCGAGGGCATCCTCGACAGCTTCACCCGGCCCCTCGCCCGCCTCGACGGCGAAGTGGGCGAGGCGCTCGCGGACCTCGCCACGCGCATCGCCGGCACGCTGGTCGGCCAAGCCTATCGTGCCGATCCCACCCTGCTCGCCGACCTCGTGCGCGATGCGCTCGATTCGGTCGGCAGCGACAGCCGCGACGTCGAGCTGCGCCTGCATCCCGACGACCTCGGCGTGCTGATGCCGCACCTGATGACACTCGACGGCGTGCGCCTGACCGGCGACACGACGCTCGCCCGTGGCGAGCTGCGACTGCACAGCGAGGCCGTCCGCATCGATGGCACGCTCGATGCACGGCTCAGGGCATGCCTGAATTCCATGCTCGACCAGCCGGCAGCCCAGGGATGAGTTCCTCCGTCGCCGCCGCCCAGTGGCAGGAGGCGCGCAGCCTGCGCCTCGCCGCGCGCCTGCAGGCCGCCGAGCCGCAGAGCGTGGGCAGCGGCCTCGCCCGGGAGGGCGTGCTGCGCCGCGCGGTGGGCCTGACGCTCGAGGCGAGCGGCTGCTCCGCGCCGATGGGCTCGCGCTGCCGGGTGGAGGTCGCGGGCGGCCGCTGGGTCGACGCCGAAGTCGTCGGCTTCTCGGGCGATCGCACCTTCCTCATGCCAACCGCGCATCTCGACGGGCTGCTGCCGAACGCGCGCGTCGTGCCGAGCCGCCAGCAGGGCGAGGTCGCCGTCGGCGAGGGCCTGCTCGGCCGGGTGATCGACTCGGACGGCGTGCCGCTCGACGGGCGTGGGCCGATCCGGGCCGAAGGCCATGCCACCCTCGCCGGCCGCTCCATCAATCCGCTGATGCGCGAGCCGATCACCCGCTCGCTCGATGTCGGCGTGCGCGCGATCAACGCCTTGCTGCCGATCGGCCGCGGGCAGCGCGTGGGCCTGTTCGCGGGCTCCGGTGTCGGCAAGTCGACGCTGCTGGGCATGATGACCAAGTTCACCGCGGCGGACATCATCGTCGTCGGCCTGATCGGCGAGCGAGGCCGCGAAGTGCGCGACTTCGTCGAGGCGACGCTCGGCGAGGAAGGCCTGCGCCGCTCGGTCGTGGTCGCGGCGCCGGCCGATCGCCCGCCGCTCGCGCGCCTGCACGGCGCGCTGCGCGCGACCGCGATCGCCGAGTACTACCGCGACCAGGGCCAGCACGTGCTGCTGCTCATGGACTCGCTCACCCGCTATGCGCAGGCGCAGCGCGAGATCGGCCTGTCCGTCGGCGAGCCGCCGACCACGCGCGGCTATCCCCCGAGCGTCTTCGCGAAGCTTCCCGCACTCGTCGAGCGCGCGGGCAACGGCGCCGACGGCCGCGGCTCGATCACCGCCTTCTACACCGTGCTGACCGAAGGCGACGACCAGCAGGAGCCGATCGCGGATGCCGCGCGCGCGATCCTGGACGGCCACATCGTGCTGTCGCGCCGCATCGCCGACTCCGGCCAGTACCCGGCGATCGACGTCGAGGTCTCGGTCTCGCGCGTGATGCAGGAGATCACCGACGCGCCGTGGCGCGACCGCATCCGCAAGCTCAAGCGCCTGATGTCGGCGTACTCGACGCAGCGCGACCTCATCGCGATCGGCGCCTACCAGCGCGGCAGCGACCCGGTGGTCGACGAGGCGCTCGCGCGCTGGCCGGCCATCATGGATTTCCTCGGACAGGACGTCCGCGAAGCCTCGAACGTCGAGCAGAGCAAGGCCGCGCTGATGCGGCTGCTCGACGACGGCTCGGGCTTTCCCCTCTGATTGAGACGGACACGACATGCCGCCACGTTCGCAACGCCTCGACCCGATCCTCCGGATCAAGCAGCGCCACCAGGACGAAGTCGCACAGCAGGTCGCCGCGCGCGAGGCCGCACATGCCGAGCAGGAGGCGCGCCTCGACGCATTGCGCCGCTATGCCGCGGAGTATTCGCAGCAGCCGCTGCAGGGTGGGATCACCAACCCCGCGCTGCTCGCCAATCGCATCGCCTTCCAGGCCAAGCTGCAGGAGGCGGTGACGCAGCAGAGCCGCATCGTCGACAACACGCGACAGGCCACCGAAGTCGAGCGCGCGCGCCTGATGCTCGCGAGCCGCGAGAAGCACGTGCTGGAAAAGCTCGCCGCGAGCTATCGCGCCGAGGAAGCCCGCGTGGCCGACGTGCGCACGCAGAAGGAACTCGACGACCTCGCGGGGCGTCGCCGTGCGCCCGCGCCGGGAACGGAGACCGCGTGAGCATCGATCGGCTGCGGCTCGACGGCGCGACTTCGACCCGCGCCGTGCCCGCGCGCGGCGATGGTGAGCGACGGGGCGCCGATGGCGCGTTCGCCACGGATCTCGCGCAGGCCGCGGCTTCGGCGCGTACGGCTGCCGCATCCCGCCGCGATGGCGGCACACGTGCGCGGGCTGCCGACGCGCGGCACGAGGCGTCGAATGAAGGCCGCGGGGCCGCACGCGATGCAGCGCGGGCCCGAATGGAGGCTTCGCGCGCGACGCATGCGCATGCACAGGCGCGGAACACGCGCGAGGCGACCGCCGGATCGACGGCCGACGAGACTACGAACACCCACGCCCGCGACATCACGCATGCATCCACGCGTGGTGTCTCGACGCCCGACCGGAGCGCGTCGCAGGCCGCTTGTGCGAGCAGACCGCGATCCGACGCGCCCGCGCAGGCGTCGCGCGATGCGCGCGGCGAGTCCGAAGCGGCGACCTCGCTGAGCCCCGCACTGCGCGATCCGTCGCGTGTCGAGCTCGCCGATGAGCAGGCGGTCGAGACCGCACCAGGGCTTCCCGATGTGATGCTCGCCCTGCTGGGGTTCGAAGTCGCGCCGGTCGCGACGCCGTCTGCGGCGCCCCCGGGCGCTGTCGCGGACGCCGGGCCGGCAACCGCGGCCGCCGCCGGCCCGCTGGTGAACGGACTTCCCGGCGCGGTGTCGATGGCCGTGGCAACCGTCGCCGGAACGAATGGCGCCCTCGCCGCGCCGACGCCGTCGGCCGCCGCGTCCGGGTCGCTGGCGGCACCCATCGCACCCGTACCCGCCGACGCCCGTCTCGATGCCGCGGCGCAGGCGACCGCGATCCAGCAGGCCATGACGGCCGTGGACGCCACGAAATCGATGCCCACCGGCACCGACGCTTTTGCAGCGATGCTCGCGACGGAGGGGATGCGCGAGACCGGGCCGACGGACGCCCCCACCGCCGAGTCGGTGTCCGCCTTCGCCGCGCTCGGCAGCCGCGGAACCGCCGAGACGCTCGGCCTTTCGCGCAGTGCGGTCGTGCTGCCGCCCGTCCCGATGCCGGCGGTCCCCGAGGACGGGTTCGACGACGGCTTCGGCGACCGCATCGTCTGGATGGCGGAGCAGCGGCTCGGCCACGCCGAGCTGCGCGTTAGCCCGGATGGCGCCGGCGCGATCGACATCCGCCTGCAGGTCGACGGCAACCGCGTGAGCGCGCAGTTCAATGCGGCGAATCCGGAGGTGCGCCAGGCGCTGGAATCCGGCATGGACCGCCTCCGCGACCTGCTTGGGCAGCACGGCATGGAACTCGCGCACTCCGGCGTCGGCGACCACCGCCGCCCCGGCACCGGCAACGGGGCGACGACGGCGGACACCGACGGCCTCGGCGGTGACGACGTCCCGCAGCCGACGACCACCATCCGCAGCCTTCGCGCCCGCGGCCTCGTCGACGAGTACGTCTGAGGCCTTGCTCGTAGCGGGATCGATACGGCCGCACAGCGAGCCCTGCGTCTCGCGCGCTGGCCTGACGTCGGCCGCCTGAGGCGCGCGATCCGGCGCCGGATGCCCGGCGCGCCCTGTTCAGTCTTCCGTCAATCCGCCGGCACGGGCCGGCCCGCTGCGCTGGCACGCCGATTGCACGACCGGGGCAGATCCCCGGAGTCGCCACCCCGTGTCCAAAGCCCCTGCTCCCGCTCCTGCCGCCGACGGCGCCGAAGCGCCGAAGAAGAGCAAGAAGAAGCTCGTGATCATCCTCGTCGCCACCGTGCTGCTGCTCGGCGCGGGCGGCGGTGGTGCGTACTGGTGGAGCAGCCGCTCGGCGGCCCATGCCGCGCCGGAAAAGGAAGAGAAGCTGCCGACGCAGTACTTCGCGATGGAGCCCTCGTTCGTGGTGAACCTCGCCGACACCGATGCCGTGCGCTACCTGCAGGCCGACCTGCAGCTCGCCACCCGCGATCCCGAGACGCTCGCCGCACTGACCGCGCACGCACCGGCGCTGCGCAACCGCCTGCTGCTGCTGTTCGGGCAGCAGACCTCGGCGCAGCTCGTGCAGCGCAGCGGCAAGGAGCGGCTGCAGGAGGCCGCGCTGAAGGAAGTGAGGGCAGTCCTCAAGAAGGAAGGCGCGCCCGACAAGGTCGAGTCCGTGATCTTCACCAGCCTCGTGACCCAGTGACGGAACGCCGATGAGCGCCGACCTGCTCTCCCAGGACGAGATCGATGCCCTCCTCCACGGCGTGGACGCGGGCGCGATCGAGGTCGAGCCGCCCGCCGCGCCCGGCGAGGCGCGCAGCTACGATTTCGCGAGCCAGGACAAGATCGTCCGCGGCCGCCTGCCCACGCTCGAGATGATCAACGAGCGCTTCGCGCGCACCTGGCGCGTGGGCCTGTTCAACCTGCTGCGCCGCTCGGCGGACCTGTCGGTGCGCGGCATCGACCTGATCCGCTTCGGCGAGTACATGCACTCGCTGCAGGTGCCCAACAACCTCAACCTGATCAGGATGAAGCCGCTTCGCGGCACTGGCATCATCGTGTTCGAGCCGCGGCTGGTCTACACCACGGTCGACAACTTCTTCGGCGGCGGCGGCAAGCTGCACACCCGCATCGAGGGCCGCGAGTTCACGCCCACCGAGATGCGCGTGATCCAGCTGCTGCTCAAGCAGACGTTCTCCGACCTGGTGGACGCCTGGGCGCCGGTGATGCCGGTCGAGTTCGAGTACCTGAACTCCGAGGTCAATCCGCACTTCGCGAACATCATCTCGCCGCGCGAGTACATCGTGGTCAGCCGCTTCCACGTGGAGCTGGAAGGCGGTGGCGGCGAACTGCACGTCGCCCTGCCCTATTCGATGCTCGAGCCGATCCGCGAGCTGCTCGACGCCGGCGTGCAGTCCGACCGCATCGAGAAGGACGAGAACTGGACGCGCGCGATGCGCGCGCAGCTGCAGGACGCGGAGGTGGAGATCAGCAGCCACCTCGCGCAGCGGCAGATTTCGCTGCGCGCCCTGAGCCGGCTGAAGGTCGGCGACATCATTCCGATCGAGCTGCCCAAGCAGCTGACCGTGGAAGTCGAGAACACGCCGCTGTTCACGGGCGAGTTCGGCATCCACAACGGCAAGAATGCCATCAAGATCACGCACGTCAACGCGCCGCGATCCCTGCTCCCCCTCGATGCCCTGAGCGACTGACATGACCACGACCGACGCCGCACGCGCCGCTTTCGATCCGCTGACCGCCGACGGGGCGACTGGCGCGACCGACCTCAACCTCGACGTGATCCTCGACGTCTCGGTCACGCTCTCGCTCGAAGTCGGCCGCGCGCGGATCCCGATCCGCAACCTGCTGCAGCTCAACCAGGGCTCGGTCGTCGAGCTCGAGCGGCAGGCGGGCGAGCCGCTCGACGTCTACGTCAACGGCACGCTGATCGCGCAGGGCGAGGTCGTCGTGGTGAACGACCGCTTCGGCGTGCGGCTGACCGATGTCGTCAGCCCGGCCGAGCGCATCAAGCGCCTGCGGTGAGCGCGGTGGCGACGGTGGGGGCCGCTCCGGCGCCCGCGACGCAGGCTGTGGCGAGTGCACCCGCGGTGTCGAACGCACCGGCCGTGTCGCAGCCGGCCGCGACGACTGTGCCGCCCGCTACGGCTGATGCTGGACCGGCCGTTGCAGCGCCGGTGTCCCCGCCGACCGCGACCGCAATGCAAGACGCCGCGATGCCAGCGACTGCAGCGATGCCGGCCACGGCTGCCGCACCGAAGGTCAGTTTTCCGGTGAAGCCCGCGACGACCGCACAGGTCGTACGCCCGGTGGGCGCGTCCACGCCAGCGCAGGCCGATGCCGGCAGCATCGGCGGTGCCCTGTTCTCGCTCGTGCTCGTCGTCGGCCTGATCCTCGGCCTCGGCTGGCTCGCGCGGCGCATGCCGGGCCTGCAGCGCGGCGGTTCGGCGTCGCAGCTCAAGGTGGTGGCGAGCGTCGCGCTCGGCCCGCGCGAGCGCGCGATGGTGGTCGACGTCGGCGGCCAGCAGCTGCTTCTCGGCGTCGGCCAGGGCGGGGTACGGACCTTGCACGTGCTCGAGCAGCCCCTGCCCGCCGTCGAAGCGAACACCTCGACGTCGCCGTTCGCGCAGGTCCTCGCCCAGCATTTCGGTCGCAAGTCATGAGCTCCACGCTCGAACGCCTCATGCGCACGCTCTGTGCGCTCCTGCTGATCTTCGGCATCGCCTACGGCGTGCTCGGCGGCGCCGCGCATGCGCAGGCGGCGCCCGCGCAGCAGCCGGCCGCGGTCGCGACCTCGCCTGCCGCCGCACCGGCGACCGCCGCGACGTCCTCCAAGCCGCTGCCGGCGGTGAACGTCGGCCAGGTCGGCGGCCAGCCGGTGAGCATGCCGCTGCAGGTGCTGCTGCTGATGACCGGCATCACGCTGCTGCCGGCGGCGCTGATGGGCATCACCGCGTTCACGCGCATCATCATCGTGCTGGGCCTGCTGCGGCAGGCACTCGGCACCGGACAGACGCCGAGCAACCAGGTGCTGCTGGCGCTCGCGCTCTTCATGACCTTCATGATCATGACGCCGGTCTTCGACCAGGCCTGGGCGGTCGGCATCGGCCCGTACCTCGACGGCACGATGGACTTCAAGTCGGCCTGGAAGGCCGCATCGGAACCGTTCCGCGGTTTCATGCTGGCGCAGGTGCGCGAGACGGATCTCATGACGTTCGCGGGGCTCTCCAACAGCGGGCCGTACGCGACGCCGCAGGACGTGCCCTTCAGCGTGCTCGCCGCGAGCTTCCTCACCAGCGAGCTCAAGACGGCCTTCGAGATCGCGTTCCTGATCTACATCCCCTTCGTGATCATCGACCTCGTAGTGGCGAGCGTGCTGATGAGCATGGGCATGATGATGATGTCGCCGATGATCGTGTCGGCTCCCTTCAAGATCCTGCTGTTCGTGCTCGTCGACGGCTGGGTGCTCGTTGTCGGCTCGCTCGCCGGCAGCTTCAATGCGGTGACCTGAGATGACGCCTGAAGTCGCGATGACGGAAATCGCCCGGGGCCTGCAGATGGCGCTCGTGCTCGGCGCACCGCCGCTGCTGGCGGTGCTCGGCGTGGGCGTGGTGGTGGGCGTGGTGCAGGCGGCCACGCAGATCAACGAGCAGACGATCGGCTTCGTGGTGAAGGCGGTCGCGCTGACGGCGACGCTGGGGCTGATGGGGCACTTCCTGCTGGGGCGGCTCGTGGCGTTTACGACGGATCTGTTTCAGCGGATTCCGCAGTTGATCGGGTAGCCGACCGGTCCGGCGTGACGCGTTCGATGGCGGGGTGCGGGAAGGCAAGAGCGTTTCGTGCGCTTTCGCGCCCGAGTCACTTTTCTTTGCGGCTGCAAAGAAAAGTAACCAAAAGAAAGCAGCTTCCCCGACGGATCTACAGCTCGCGACCGGACACGACTGCGCGGATCGCCACACTCGGCATCCTGCCTCGGGTGGCGACGGCCGGCATCCATGCCGGCCGCCCTTCGGGTCTCACGGGGCACCTCGGCGGTCGAGAATCAGCTGCAGCTACAGCCACAGCGACAGCCACAGCGACATCCGGAGCTTCGCGATACCGGGAGAGGGGTCCCCGGCGACAAGCGCGCCTCGTGGCTGGACGCGGTTCGCGCGTTCGAGCGACCTTCAGCGCTCGCAGGCGACGCTCCTGCGCACGTCGCGCGAACCGGGCGCGATAGACCGCAGCAGTGGCCATCGCCCACTAATCCCCGAGCCCATGCGCATCCTCCTGCTCTGTCTGGCCCTGCTCGCCACGCCTGCCCTCGCCGACGGCTTCACTGCCCGGGTCGCGCGTGCGAAAGCGGCTGTCGCGACGCCTGCCGGCTACGCCTATGACATGGCGCTCGTGCCGGCGATCCATGCGGCGATGACCGGCTGCGTGCCGGCGGGTCGCGCACCCGCGAAGGCGGCCGACGTGTTCACGGCCGTCGCGGACGTGGATGCCAGCGGCCGCGTCCATGTCGTCGACGTACGGCCGGCCACACCCATCGCGCGCTGCTTCGCGAAGCGGCTCGGGGCGGTGCGGCTGCAGCGGCCGCCGGGCGCGCAGGCGACCACTCGCCACCCGATCGTGATCGAACTGCGCGAGACGTTCTGAGCGGCCGTCCGCGCCTGCGGAACACCGCTTGCATCCATCGCGCGCGATGGATCCCGTCACCCTCACCACCGCCGAAGGCCTGAACCTGTTCGGGATGCTCGGCAGCATCCTCTGGTATGCGCTGCGCATCGGTGCGGCGATCCAGGCGCTGCCGATGGTAGGCGGCCGGGCGATCCCCGCGCGTTCGCGGCTGGTGCTCACGATCGCGATCGCGGCCACGCTGTCGGCGCTGCTGCCGCCGCCCCCGCCGGCCGGGGTGAACGCGGGGACCGCGCTCGCGGTCTTCCGCGAGTTCGGCATGGGCATCGCAATCGGGCTGATGCTGCGGATGGCCTTCGAGGCCGGCCAGCTTGCCGGCGAGCTCGCGAGCCAGGGCATGGGCCTGGCCTCGGCGACGCTCGCCGACCCGCTCAGCGGGGCGTCGTCGACCGTCGTCTCGCAGTGGTACTACCTCGCCTTCGGACTGATCTTCTTCACGGTCGACGGCCACCTCGCGCTGATCCGGCTGCTGTTCGACAGCTACGGGGCCATGCCGATCGGGGCGCCGATCGAGGACCTGCCCGCCTTCCTGGCGGCCGTGCCGATGTTCTTCGGCACTGCCCTGCGCGCCGGCGTGCTGCTCGCCCTGCCGGTGATGATGGCGCTGCTGGCGATCAACGTGGCCGTGGGCGTGCTCTCGCGTGCGGCCTCGCAGCTCTCGCCGATGGCGCTGGGCTTCCCGGTGGCGCTGCTGATCGGGATGCTGCTGCTGATGGTTCTGGCCCAGGAGTTGCAAGGGCCGGTGCAACGGCTGTTTGGAGAGGCATTCCAGGCCGCCCGATCCCTCACCGGCTGATCCTGCTCGATGTCCAGCGAAGACCAGGAAGACAAGACCGAACTCCCGTCAGAAAAGCGATTGCGGGAAGCGCGCGAGAAGGGCGACAGCCCGCGCTCGCGCGAACTCGCGAACGTGGCGGTACTCGGCTGCGCGACACTGGCCCTGCAGGCGACGTCCTCGTCGATCGGCGCGTCGGCGCAGGGCTGGCTGAAGAACGCGCTGCAGTTCGATCCCGCGCTGCTGGACGAACCCACGCGCCTGCCCACCCATGCGGCCTCGATGCTGATCGCCCTGCTCGCCCCGGTCGCGCCGCTCGTGCTGGCCGCGCTGGTCGGCTGCCTCGTGGCGCCGGCGGCGATGGGCAGCCTGCGCTTTTCGGGCCAGGCACTGAAGGCCGACCTCACCCGCCTGAGCCCGATGGCCGGGCTGTCGCGCATGTACGGCAAGGAATCGTTCGCCGAGCTGATGCGCTCGGTGCTGCGCCTGCTGCTCATCGGCGGCATCGCGGCGCTCGTGATCCGCAGCATGCTCGGGCGGCTGATGGACCTGCCGTCGCAGTCGCTCGAGGCCGCCGTCGCCAGCGGCGTCGACGCGGTGCTCGGCATGTTCCTCGCGCTCGTCGGCGCGCTCGCGCTGCTGGCGGCGCTCGACGTGCCCTACCAGCGCTGGGCGTGGAAGAACAAGCTCAAGATGAGCAAGCAGGAGCTGCGCGACGAGGCCAAGGAGGCCGAGGGCAATCCGGAAGTAAAGGCCCGCGCGCGCCACGTGGCGCGGCAGATGGCGCAGCAGCGGATGATGGAGGCGGTGCCGACCGCGGACGTCATCCTGACCAATCCGACGCACTACGCCGTCGCGCTCAAGTACGAGGCCGGTGCGATGCGCGCGCCGAAGGTCGTCGCCAAGGGTGTCGACGAGCTGGCGCTGCGTATCCGCGAAGTCGCAGGTCAGAACAAGGTGATGCTCGTCGAGGCGCCGCCGCTCGCGCGTGCGCTCTACCGCCAGTGCAAGATCGACCAGGAGATCCCGGTCAAGCTGTATGCGGCCGTCGCGCAGGTGCTGACCTACCTGCACCACCTGCGCCACTGGCATCCCTCGCGCGGGCCGATGCCCGCGCTCGTGCAGGTCGACGTCGGCGCCGACGGCGCGCCGGATGCGCCCGACGCCCCGCGCGGGGGTGACGCATGAGCCGCGCCGCGGGCGTCATGCAGTCGCTGAAGGGCGGTGCCGCCGCGCCGCTGATCGTGCTCGGCATGCTCGCGATGGTGACGGTGCCGCTGTCGCCGCTCGTGCTCGATGCCTTCTTCACGATCAACATCGCCATCTCGCTGGTGGTGATGCTGGCGGTGGTCTACGTCAAGCGCCCGCTCGAGTTCTCGATCTTCCCCAGCGTGCTGCTGATGGTCACGCTGCTGCGCCTCGCGCTGAACGTGGCCTCCACCCGCGTGGTGCTGCTGCACGGCCACCAGGGCGGTGCCGCCGCGGGCCACGTCATCGAATCGTTCGGCCAGTTCGTGATCGGCGGCAGCTACGCCGTCGGCCTGGTGGTCTTCGCGATCCTGACGATCATCAACTTCATCGTCGTCACCAAGGGCGCCGGCCGCATCTCGGAAGTGTCCGCGCGCTTCATCCTCGACGCCATGCCCGGCAAGCAGATGGCGATCGATGCCGATCTCAATGCAGGGCTGCTCACCCGCGAGGAAGCCAAGGCCCGCCGCGAGGACGTGCGCAACGAAGCGGACTTCTACGGCTCGATGGACGGCGCCGGAAAGTTCGTCCGCGGCGATGCGATCGCCGGCCTGCTCATCCTCTTCATCAACCTGATCGGTGGCGTGCTGATCGGCGTCCTGCAGCACGATCTCGGCTTCGCGCAGGCGGCCGAGACCTACTCGCTCCTCGCCATCGGCGACGGCCTCGTCGCCCAGCTGCCCGCGCTGCTGGTGTCCACCGCGACCGCGATGCTCGTCACGCGTGCCACGACCGAGCAGGAAATGGGCGAGATCGTGCACAAGCAGGTCTTCGGCCACCATCGCGCGCTCACCGTCTCGGCGGCGATCCTCGGCCTGGTCGGCATCGTGCCCGGCATGCCGAACATCCCGTTCCTGCTGGCCGCCGGCGGCATGGGCTATGCGGCGTGGCGCATGCACAGGAAGGCGAAGGAAGCGGCCGAGCAGCCGGTGCCGGATCCGTCGCTCGCGGTCACGCCGCCGCCGTCGCCGAACGCCGAGCTCACCTGGGACGAGCTGCGCCCGGTCGAGCCGCTGTCGCTGGAGGTCGGCTACCGGCTGATCCCGCTGGTCGACAAGGCGCAGGGCGGCGAGCTGCTCGCTCGGCTCAAGGGCGTGCGACGCAAGCTCACGCAGGACATGGGCTTCCTGATCCCGGCCGTGCACGTGCGCGACAACCTCGAGCTCGCGCCGAACCACTATCGGATCATGGTCCACGGCGTGCCGGTCGCGACCGGCGAGCTGCAGCCTGACCGCGAGATGGCGCTCGACCCCGGCCGCGTCTTCGGCCAGCTCGAGGGCATCCCCACGCGCGATCCGGCCTTCGGCCTCGATGCGGTGTGGATCAGCCCCGGCCAGCGCGCGCATGCCGAATCGCTCGGCTATACCGTCGTCGACCCGGCGACCGTGGTCGCCACGCACCTGTCGCACGTGGTGCGCGAGAAGGCCTCCGAACTGCTCGGCCACGACGAGGTGCAGCAGCTGCTGGCGAACGTCGGGAAGGCGTCGCCCAAGCTCGTCGAGGAATTGACGCCCAAGCTGCTGCCGCTCTCCACGATCGTCCGCGTGCTGCAGTCGCTGCTGGCGGAGAAGGTGCCGCTGCGGCAGATGCGCCAGATCGTCGAGGCGCTGCTGGAGCACGGCGCGATCACGCAGGACCCGGCGCAGCTCGTCGCCACCGTGCGCACGGCGCTCGGCCGCTTCATCGTGCAGGAGCTCAACGGCCTCAACGAAGAACTGCCGGTCTATACGCTGGCCCCTGCGCTGGAGCGCGTTCTGCAGGATTCGGTGACCGGCCAGGGCGCCGCGCTGGAACCGGGCCTCGCCGAGCGCCTGCACCAGAACCTCAGCGAATGCGTCACGCGCCAGGAGAGCAAGGGCGAACCCGCGGTGCTGCTTGTGCCCACGCCGATCCGCTCGTCGATCGCGCGCCTGGTCCGCCACAGCGTGCCGCAGCTCGCGGTGCTGGCCTACGGCGAGGTCCCGGAGGACAAGCGGCTGCGGCTGGTGGGATCGATCGGGTGAGGCAGGCCGCGCTTCGCGCGGCACTGCCGCGCGGACGCCGGAAACGCCCGCGCCGCGGGCGCAAGGCCGGAGGGCGAGGACCGTCGGCTGCCCTCCCATTGCAGAGCGCACCCGGTGGCAGTGCCGCCTGACCGGCCAAGCGCGACATGGAGCGAGCAGCCGGCGTCGCCTGGACCGCAGGATGCGCCGAAGCTCGTCGCCGAGCAGGGCATGCACCGCTCGCCGGGGTACCGCGGCGGTCGCCAGCAAAACCCGTCGTCCCTGAACGAGTCATCGCACGGCCGCTAAAGTCCGCCGCTTTCTCGACGCCGCCCGCTGGCACGCGCATTGCAGATCCCGGCATGTAGGCCCCTCGGGGCCCCATCCACCGAGATCGACCGATGAGAATCAAGCGCTTCATCGCCCCCGACATGCGCACCGCGCTGAAGATGGTGCGCGAGGAGCACGGGCCGGATGCCGTGATCCTGTCCAACCGCCCCGTGCACGGCGGGATCGAGGTGGTCGCCGCCACGGATTACGACGAGGCACTGGTGCAGCAGGCGCTGCGTACCGCTGCCGACCCGGCCGCGCCGGTCGTCGCGCCCACGTTCACCCCGTCCTTCGTCGAGACGCGCCCGGCCACCGCGCTGGATGCGATCGAGGACTTCGCGCCGGCCACGCTGCCGGTCGCGCCGCAGCCGCACGTGGTGCGGGCGGAGAAGAAGGTCTCCCGCGCCGAGGCGATGATCGCCGCGCTGGGCGGCAACACCGCGCATGCCGAGCGTGCACGCAGTGCGCTCGCCGATCGCGCCCGCGGCGTTGCCCGCATGGACGCCGAATCCGCCGCGCCGCCGGCGATCGCCGCGATGCTGCGCGAGACGCCGCATGCCGAGGCGACGGTGCCGGCCAGGGCCGGTGACGACTTCCGCGCCCTGCTCGCCCGCCTCACCGATGCGGACGAGCCGCAGCCCACCTTCAGCGCACGCGCCGCGCAGCTCGCGCAGTACCAGGCGGTCGAGGCGCCAATGGCGCAGGACGACATCATCGAGGCGCCGGTCGCGGACGTGCCGGCCGCACCGCAGGCCGTCGAAGCGCCCGTCGCCGTCGAAGCGCCGATCGCCGTCGAGGTCGCAGCACCGGTCGCAGCCGAGCCCACGCCGATCGTCGTGCCGGCGCCGGCGGTCGAAGCGGTCGCCCCGACCCTCGCCGCCATCCCGACGCCCGCCCCGGTGGCGGCCGCGATTCCGGCACCGCCGGCGCCCACCTTCGCCGAGCTCGTCGAGGCCGCGCCGGTCGCGGCACCCGTGCGCACCGCGCCGGTCGTCGACACGTTCGACGCGCTGGCCGAGATGGCTGCGGCGCAACTGCCGGCGCCCGCGCCGGTCGCCGCCGCGATCACCGTCGCCGCGCCGCCGACGCTGCAGGTGGTCGTCAGCCAGTCCGAGGATCCGACCATCGTGGCCATGCGCAACGAGCTGAGCTCGATGCGCCAGATGATCGAGCGCCAGATGGGCCAGTTCGCGGTCGAGCGCCTGCGCGGCTCGCCGGCGCGCGCCACCGCCTTCGAGACGATGCAGGCCTACGGCATCGACGACGCGCTCGCGCAGACGATCGCCGGCCGCATCGATCCCCGCCTGGATCCGGCCAAGGTGCGCGCGCCACTGCTCGCCGAGCTCGCGCGCATGCTCACCATCGTCCGCTCCGAGCCGCTCGAGGACGGCGGCGTGTTCGCGCTGATCGGCCCGACCGGCGCCGGCAAGACGACCACGCTCGCCAAGCTCGCCGCGCGCTTCGCGCAGCGCCATCGCGCGCGTGACGTGGCGCTGGTCACCACCGATGTCGAGCGCCCCGGCGCGCGCGAGCAGCTCCATGCGCTCGGCCGCAAGCTCGGCATCACCGTCTGCGAGGCGCAGGGCCCCGAAGGCCTCACCGACGCGCTCGACCAGCTCGTCGACTACCCGCTCGTGCTGGTCGACACCGCCGGCTACGCCGCGCGCGACAAGGCGCTGCTCGGCCAGGTCACCTGGCTGCGCGCCACGCGCAACCTGCGCAGCCTGCTCGTGCTGCCCGCCAACCTGCAGACGCAGGACATGGCGGAGGCCGTGCGCCGCTACCGCATGGCGCAGCCGGAAGCCGTCGTGCTGACCAAGCTCGACGAGACCGGCCGCCTCGGCGGCGCGCTCTCGGTCGCGATCAAGCATGGCCTGCCTCTTGCATACACCACGGCAGGCCAGCAGGTGCCGGCCGATCTCGAAGCCGCCGACGCCTCCCGCCTGGTCCTCCAGCTCGAAAAACTCCGTCGCGCCGCCGACAACCCGCTCGCCACCGAGGAACGCCATGTCGTCGCCTAACCCCATCGCCTCCTCCGCGCGCGTGTCCGCGAACGATCCGGGCCCCGTCCGCGTCATCGCTGTCGCGAGCGGCAAGGGCGGCGTCGGCAAGACGTCGGTCTCCGTCAACCTGGCGATGTCGCTCCAGAACGCCGGCCAGCGCACGCTGCTGCTCGACACCGACCTCGGCCTCGCCAACGTCGACGTGATGCTCGGCCTGTCGCCGCGCTTCACCCTGAGCGATGTCTTCGCCGGCCGCTGCGACCTCGCCGACACGCTGCTCGAAGGCCCCAACGGCCTGCTCGTGGTGCCCGCCGCGAGCGGCAAGCGCCACATGACCGAACTGACCCCGGCGCAGCACGTCGGCCTCGTGCACGCCTTCAGCCAGCTCGACGTGCCGATCGACGTGATGATCATCGACAACGCCGCCGGCATCTCCGACAGCGTGCTGACCTTCTGCCAGGCCGCGCAGGACGTGATCGTGGTGGTCTGCGACGAGCCGGCCTCGGTCACCGACGCCTACGCGCTGATCAAGGTGCTCTCGCGCGAGCGCGGCGTCACCCGCGTGCAGGTGCTCGCCAACCAGGTCGGCCATCCGAGCGAGGGCCGCCAGCTGTTCGAGAAGCTCGAGCGCGTCACCTCGAAGTTCCTCGACGTCACCCTCAACTACCTCGGCGCGATCCCGCGCGACGAGTGGCTGCGCCGCGCGATCCAGCGCCAGGAAGCCTGCGTCGACGCCTTCCCCGCGGCGCCCGCCTCGATGGCCTTCCGCGAGATCGCCAAGCGCGCCGGCCAGTGGCAGACGCCGACCGGCCCGCGCGGCCACGTGGAGTTCTTCATGGAACGCCTGATCCCCGCTGCCCGGAGCGCGACCGCATGAGCACCCCCGCGACGGCCATGAAGGCCAACCAGTACCGCGCCACGCGGCAGACCGCGGAAGCGTTCGACGCGACCGCGATCGTCACCCGCCACGGCGAGCTCGTGCGCCGCATCGCGCACCACCTCGCCGCGCGGCTGCCGGCGAGCGTCGAGGTCGACGACCTCATACAGGCCGGCATGCTCGGCCTGATCGAGGCCGCGAAGAACTTCCAGGCCGACCAGGGCGCGGCGTTCGAGACGTATGCCTCCATCCGCATCCGCGGCGCGATGATCGACGAGATCCGCCGGGGCGACTGGGTGCCGCGCAGCGTGCATCGCCGCTACCGCGACGTCGTCGCCGCCACGCGCCAGGTCGAGCAGGCCAACGGCCGCGCGGCGAACGCGAACGAGATCGCGCAGGTGCTCGGCGTCTCGCTCGACGACTACCACCACATGCTCGAGGACGCCTCGCGCGGCCAGCTGCTCTCGCTCGACGAGCAGATGGACGACTTCGACGGCGAGCCGCGGCTGGCCGCGAGCTGCAACCTCACCCCCGCCCGCGAGCTGGAGCACACCGTGTTCCGCCAGGCGCTCGGCGAGGCGATCGGCGACCTGCCCGAGCGCGAGCAGCTCGTGCTCTCGCTCTACTACGAGCAGGAGATGAACCTGCGCGAGATCGGCGCGGTGCTGTCGATCAGCGAATCGCGCGTCTGCCAGATCCACGGCCAGGCGATGCTTCGGCTTCGCGGGCGTCTGGGTGACTGGCGCGACACCGCGGTGGAGCAGGCGCAGGCGTGATGAAAATCACGTTCGCGGGCTGAAAGGTCGGCGAACGGGTCGTGTAGTACGCGGTATCGAGCAGAGGCGCGGCATCGGGCCAGCGCCAACGCCGCGAGCGGGTGACGCAGCGCGTGGCGACGCGGCGGGACACACCGCGACCGAATTTCTTCCTGGCGCCCTCAAGACCCGGCACGCGACGCCGATAGCAGACTGAGGAACGCGGAGAGCCCTCACCCATGGACAAGAACATCAGGATCCTGATCGTCGACGACTTCTCCACGATGCGCCGCATCGTGAAGAACCTGCTCAACGACCTCGGTTTCTTCAACACGACCGAAGCCGAAGACGGCAACAGCGCGCTCGTCGAGCTGCGCAAGGCCAAGTTCGACCTCGTCATCACCGACTGGAACATGCCTGGCATGCCGGGCATCGACCTGCTCAAGAACGTCCGCGCCGACGCCGCGCTGTGCAAGATCCCGGTGCTGATGGTGACGGCCGAAGCCAAGCGCGAGCAGATCATCGAGGCCGCGCAGGCCGGCGTGAACGGCTACGTGATCAAGCCGTTCACCGCGGGCACCCTGGCCGACAAGCTCGCCAAGATCTTCGAGCGCATCGAGGCCGCGGCATGACCGCCGCGCCCGGCATCGCCGAGCCGGAACGCAGCGCGGTCATCGCCAAGCTGCAGGCCGCGTTGTGGGCGCTGGAGCACGACGACAACGCCGCCTGGCGCGCGAACGTCGACGAGCTGATCGAATGGCGCACGCAGCCGCTGGTGCAGGGCTTCGTGCGGCTCGCGCGCGAGCTCGCCTCGGCGCTGGGCGACGACGGCCGCGGTGCGGGCGCGGCCTCGCTGCCGGACGCCTGCGCGCGCCTCGAGCACGTGGTGCACCTCACCGAGACCTCGAGCATGCGCACGCTCGACCTGATCGATGAATGCGGCCGCCTGCTGGGCGCGCTGCCGGAGCCGCAGGACGATGCGCAGCGCGAAGCACTCGCCGGGCTGCGTACCCGTTTTTCCGAAATGACGCTCGCTCAGGGCTACCAGGACCTCACCGGGCAGATCATCCTGCGCGTGGTGGAGCTGGTGCGCGCGGTGCACGCGGGCCTCGGTGACATCGTCGCCGCGCAGGAGCCGCTGCAACTCAACAACGGCAACCGCGGCACCGGGCCGTCGCTGGCCGGCCTCGATCCGACGCCGGCCACGCAGGACGGCGCCGACGACCTGCTCGCGGAACTGGGGCTCTGAGCGATGGGCGGTCTCGACGGCGGCGCCTCGGACATCCGCGCGGACTTCATCATCGAAGCCCGCGAGATCATCGACCAGCTCGGTGAGCAGATGGTCGTGCTCGAGCGCGCGCCCGAAGACCGCGACGCGCTCAACACCGTCTTCCGCGGCTTCCACACGGTCAAGGGCGGCGCCGGCTTCCTGGACTTCGCGCCGATGGTCACGCTCTGCCACGCCGTCGAGGACCGCCTCGACGTCGCGCGCAACGGCCAACTGCCGCTCGACGCCATGGCCTTCGACGGCGCGCAGCAGGCGCTCGACCTGCTCGCCGACATGCTCGACTGCGTGGCCAACGGCCGCGAGCTTCCCGCCGTCCCGCACTTCCTGCTGGACAGCATGCACATCGACGGGGCTTCTCCGGCCTCTCCCGGCGCGGCACCGAAGGCCGCGACGGTCGAGATGCCGGAGAACCTCGACGATCTCGACTTCGACGCCCTGCTCGACAGCCTGCATGGCAAGGGCGCGTTGCCGACCACGCTGCCGGTGGCCGAGCCGGTGCCTGTCGCCGCGCCGGTCGCGATCGTGCCGGCGCCGCAGCCGGCGCCTGTCGCGCGTCCCGAGCCGGTGGCCGGTGGACGCCGCAGCCCGGCCGCGAACGATGCCGGCGAGACGACGGTGCGCGTGGACGTGCGCCGCCTGGACGCGATGGTCAACCTCGTCGGCGAGCTCGTGCTGGCGCGCAACCGTCTGAAGACGATCCGCCCGCGCCTGCGCGACGAGGACCTCGACCGCGCGGTGACGGCGCTCGACGCCGCGACCTCGCGCCTGCAGTCGGCGGTGATGACCGCGCGCATGCAGCCGGTCGGCCGCGTGTTCTCTCGCTTTCCCAAGCTCGCCCGCGACGTCGCGCGGCAGGTGCAGAAATCCGTCGAGCTGGAAGTCATTGGCGCCGAGACCGAGCTCGACCGCAACCTCGTGGAGGCCCTGTCCGACCCGCTGGTACACCTCGTGCGCAATGCGATCGACCACGGCATCGAATCGCCGGAGGCCCGCGTGCGCGCCGGCAAGCCCGAGCAGGGCAACGTCCGCCTGTCGGCGCAGCAGGAAGGCGATCACGTGATGATCGAGGTGCGCGACGACGGCGCCGGCATCGATCCCGACAGGATCCGCGAGAGCGCGATCCGCAAGGGCCTGATCGATGCCGAGGCCGCGGCCCGCCTGTCGCCCGACGAATGCCTGCAGCTGATCTTCCTCGCGGGTTTCTCCACGCGGACGGAAGTGAGCGACCTCTCCGGCCGCGGCGTGGGCATGGACGTCGTGCAGAGCAAGATCCGCGAGCTCGCCGGCACCGTGCAGATCCAGTCCGAGGTCGGCGTCGGCACCCGCATGTCGATCCGCGTGCCGCTCACGCTCGCGATCCTGCCGACCCTGCTCGTCGAGATCGAGGACGACGTCTACGCGCTGCCGCTGGTGCGCGTGGTCGAGGTGCTCTCGCACACCGGCGGCAAGACGATGTGGATCGACGGCCAGAGCGTGCTCGACCTGCGCGAGCAGCCGACACCGGTGCTCGACCTGCGCACGTGGCTCGACGTGGAGCCCGCGCGCGACGCATCGGCGACCGGCGTGGTGCTGCAGGCGGGCGAGCAGCGCTTCGTGCTCATCGTCGACCGCGTGCGCGGCCGCGAGGAAGTCGTGATCAAGGCCCTGCCCCGCACCCTGCGCGGCCTACCCGGCTACGCCGGCGCCAGCCTGATCGGCGACGGTCGCATGGCGCTGATCCTCGATGTGGACGCGCTCCACGAAACGGGCGTGCGCACGCGGAAGATCGCCGCGTTCGGCTGATCCACGCCTGCTTCGACGTCGTTGCGAGCCCGGGATTCCCGGGCTTCTTCGCTTTCGGAGCGGAGCGCATCCCGGTGGGCCCGTGGCCGGCCGGTGCCATCGGGGCGCCGCGGCGGCAGCGGCGGCGACGCGTGGCCGGACTCGGCGCGCCGCCGATTCGTGCCCGGCGCACGCCGGAGCTCAGCCCTTGACGCAGACCACCTGCCGCAACGTGTGCTCGACCGACACGAGGTCGGACTGCGCCGCCATCACCGCGTCGATGTCCTTGTAGGCCGCCGGGGATTCGTCGATCACGCCGGCATCCTTGCGGCATTCGATGCCGCGCGTCGCCGCGATGTGCTCCTCCAGCGAGATGCGCTCCTTCGCGCGGCCGCGGCTCATCACCCGCCCCGCGCCGTGCGAGCACGAGCAGAACGATTCCTCGTTGCCCTTGCCGCGCACGATGTAGCTGCGCGCGCCCATCGAGCCGGGGATGATGCCGAGCTGGTCGCGCCGTGCGCTCACCGCGCCCTTGCGCGTGACCAGGATGTCCTCGCCGAAATGCGTCTCGCGCGAGACGTAGTTGTGGTGGCAGTTCACCGCGTCCTTGTCGGTGCTGATGCCGGGAAAGTGCGCGCGCATCACCTGCATCACCGTCTCGAGCATCTGCAGCCGGTTCTCGGCCGCGTAGTCCTGTGCCCAGGCGAGCGCCTCCCAGTAGTCGTCGAAGAGCCTGGAGCCTTCGCTGAAGTAGGCGAGGTCGCGATCGGGAAGCGCGACCTGGTGGCGCATCATCTCCTCGCGCGCCCGCTCGATGAAGTACGTGCCGATGCGATTGCCCACGCCGCGGGAGCCCGAGTGCAGCATCACCCAGACGCGGTCGGCCTCGTCCAGGCAGATCTCGATGAAATGGTTGCCGCCGCCGAGCGAGCCGAGCTGGTTCGCCGGTGACTGCCTTGTGGCGACACCGGGATGGCGGTCCTCGATCGCGTCGTAGCGCGCCTTCAGCCGCTTCCACCGGCCGGACGCCGAATTGGGCACCACCGACCACGCGCCGCGGCTGTGCCGCCCCGGCGTATTGACGATGCCGTGCGGCACCGCGCGCTCGATGTCGGCGCGCAGCCGCGAGAGGCTGTCGGGCAGGTCGCGCGCCGCCAGCGACGTGCGCACCGCGATCATTCCGCAGCCGATGTCCACGCCCACCGCCGCCGGGATGATCGCGCCCTTGGTCGGCACCACCGAACCGACGGTGACGCCGATGCCGACGTGCACGTCGGGCATCACCGCGACGTGGCGGTGGATGAACGGCATGCCCGCGAGGTTGCGCAGCTGCTGCAGCGCCTCGGGCTCGAGCGGCACGCCGTCGACCCAGGCCTTGATGGGCGCGCGGCCGGTTTCCTGGAAGGTCTGCATGGGCCAGTCCGGTGAAGCGAGCGCCCTATTCAAGCATCGGCGCCGTATACCCCGGCTGAGCCGCCCCGGGCGTCGGCGCATTCAAGAAAAGCGGGCGCCCACCCGTTAACACCCCCGATGGACAGGCTCTCCCTCATCGGCGTGGTGCTGGCGCTCGTGGCGCTCATGGGCGGCAGCGTGCTCAAGGGCGCGGGCCTGTCGGGCCTGTGGTCGCCGGCCGCGTTCCTGATCGTGATCGTCGGCACGCTCGCCGCGATTCTCGTACAGACGCCGATCGCCACGTTCCGCCGCGCCATGCGCATCGTGCGCTGGGTCTTCCACCCGCCGGCGCGCGATCCCGCGGCGCAGATCGCGCGCATCGTGGAGTGGAGCACCGTCGCGCGGCGCCAGGGCCTGCTGGGCCTGGAGGCCGAGATCCCGTCGATCGGCGACGACTTCCTGCGCAAGGGCCTGCAGATGGTGGTCGACGGCAGCGAGCCCGATGCCATCCGCCAGGCGCTCGAGATCGACATGCAGAGCGCGCAGCACCGGGACATGGCGGCCGCGAAGGTGTTCGAGGGCATGGGCATCTACGCGCCCACGCTCGGCATCATCGGCGCGGTGCTCGGCCTGATGGCGGTGATGAAGAACCTCGCCGACCCGAGCCGCCTCGGCCACGGCATCGCCGCGGCCTTCACCGCGACGATCTACGGCATCGGCGCGGCGAACCTCGCGCTGCTGCCGATCGCGGCCAAGCTCAAGGGCGTGGTCAACGACCAGACCATCGAGCGCGAGATGCTCGTCGAGGGCCTGATCGCGATCGCGCAGGGCGAGAACCCGCGCAACATCGAAGCGCGACTCTCGGGTTATCTGCACTGATGGCCCGCCGTCACGTCCACGACGACCACATCAACCACGAGGCGTGGGCGATCCCCTACGGCGACCTCGTGACGCTCCTGCTCGCCTTCTTCGTGGTGATGTACGCGATCAGCTCGGTCAACGAGGGCAAGTACCGCGCGGTGTCCGACTCGCTCAATTCCGCGTTCGGCGGTCCGCCGCGCTCGCCCACGCCGGTGCAGCTCGGCCGGACCCAGCTGCGCGGTGCGGCCTACGACCGGCCCTCGCTCACCACCGCCGGCGCCGCCGGCCCGAGCCGCGCGGTGCCCGTGCCGAGTCCGCAGGTCCGCCCGACGATCATCGACGCCGCGGCCGCGAAGGTCGCGCGCGAGCAGAGCCAGCGGCAGCTGCAGGCGATCGGCGAGCGCATCGGCGATGCACTGTCGGGCCTGGTCGACCAGAAGCTCGTGCGCGTGCGTCGCGGCGCGGACTATCTCGAAGTCGAGATCCAGAGCGACCTGCTGTTCTCGAGCGGCTCGGCCGCACCGAGCGCGGTCGCGATCGACACCATCCGCGAGCTCGGCGGCGTGCTGCGCGGAGAACCCAATGCCGTGCGCATCGAGGGCTATACGGACGACCAGCCGATCCGCACCCCGCAGTTCCCGTCCAACTGGGAGCTGTCGGCGGCGCGCGCGGCGAGCGTGCTGCACGAGCTCGAAGCGACCGGCATCGCGCCCGCGCGGCTGTCGATGGTCGGCTTCGGGCAGCACCAGCCGGTGGCCGACAACGGCACCGCCCAGGGCCGCAATGCGAACCGCCGCGTGATGCTGGTGATCCTCGCCGCGCCGCAGGGCGCCGATTCCGTCACCCGCGCGATGCCCGTCGCGGCCGAAGAACTCCCCTCCGCGCGCGAGGCCGGCTGACATGAAGACCTGGGCGATCGCCAACCAGAAGGGCGGCGTGGGCAAGACGACCACCACGCTCTGCCTCGCCCGCGGGCTCGCGCAGGCCGGCTACCGCGTGCTGCTCGTCGACCTCGACCCGCATGCCTCGCTCTCGCACGCCTTCGGCGTCCCGACCGATCCGATGCCGCGCGGCTCCTACGAGCTGTTCACCGACGCGACCTGCATGCTCTCGCGCCTGGCGCAGAAGTCGTCGGTCGAGCGGGTGAGCCTCTGCCCGGCGCAGCCCGCGCTCGCCACGCTCGAGCGCCGCGGCGCGAGCCAGCCGGGCCTCGGGCTCGCGCTCGGGCGTGCCCTGCACGCCGCGCGCGACGTCTACGACTTCGCGCTGCTCGACTGCCCGCCCACGCTCGGCCTGCTGATGGTCAACGCGCTCGCCGCCGCCGACCGTCTGGTATGCCCGACGCAGACCGATCCGCTCGCGCTGCACGGCCTGCGCGACATGCTGCGCACCGCGTCGATGGTCGAGCGCTCGCGGCGCAGGCCGCTGCCGCGCAGCATCCTGCCGACGCTGCACGACCGTCGCACGAAATCCGGCGTGCAGAGCCTGCAGGAACTGCGCGACACCTACGGCGACCTCGTCTGCCCCGACGCGATCCCGCTCGACACGCGCCTGCGCGACGCGGCGAACCTCGCCGCCGGCGGCAGCGTGGCCAGCCGTGGCGCCGATGCCTACCGCGAGGCGCTGCAATGGCTCCTCGATCCCCTTTCGATGCAATGTGAAGCCGCATGACCATGGCCACCCTGGACGCCTACGTGGACGAACTGCTCACCGCGCCGCCGACGCCGGCGACGACGGCCGCCGCCTCGCTGCCGACGCCCGCTGCCGAGCCCGCGCCCGCGGTCGCCGTCGCGACCGCCGCACCGCCGCGCCATGCCGCGCTGGAACCGGCGGCACCGATCGCGCCGATCCCGCGCGTGCTGCCCGCCGCACCCGGCCGTGCGCGCACCGCCACCGGCGGCAACCGCTGGCTGCGCGTCTGCGTGGGTCGCGACAGCTATGCCTTCGAGCTGCTGCGCGTGCAGGAGGTGGTGCGCGTGGCACCGGTCGTCGCGATGCGTGGCGCCGGCCATGCGGTGCTCGGCGTGATGAACCTGCGCGGTCGCATCGTGCCGGTGTTCGACCTCGGCCTGTGGCTCGACGTCGGCGCCGTGCATGCGGAGGAGCGCTCACGCGTGGTGGTGATCGAGCGCGACGACGAGCTGATTGGCGTGCTGGTGACGGGCGTGGACGACGTGGTCTCGCTCGAGCGCGACCACGTCGAGCCGCCGCTCGCCGGTGCCGACCCGGGCCCGACGCTCGGTGTCGCCCGCGTATCCGACGCGCCGACGGTGCTGCTCGACGCCGACGCGCTGTTCGGCTGATCCGCGCCATCCGGAGCCCCCGTGCGGTGGCCGCGCGGGGGCTTCGTCGTCTGCGGGGACCGGCACCACCCACGCCGGAGCCTCGACCGCGGTCACCGTTCCGGACGCGGTCGAACGCTCAAGTCCCCTCGGGCCGTGCCGATAAATCCGACGTAGTCCCCGTGGCGAGGTGCGTCGTGACCGAACTGACCCTCCAATCCGACCTCGGCATCGAGCGTGTCGGCGACCTGCAGCAGACCCTGCTTCCGCACCTGGAAGACGACGAGCCTGTCGCGATCACCGCCGACCGCGTCGAGCGCGTGCATGCCGCCGGCATGCAGCTGCTGCATGCCTTCGTCCGCGACCGCGCCGGCGCGGGGCGCACCACCACCTTCAACCTCGCATCCCCCGCCTTCGTCAACGCCGCGCGCCAGCTCGCGCTCGCGGTGAGCCTGGGCGTCGAGAACCCACACGTTGTACATGGAGATCCTGCGTGAGCGCGCAACTGCTGATCGTCGACGATTCCACTTCCATGCGGCAGATGGTCGCGTTCGCGCTGTCGTCCGGCGGCTATAACGTGAGCGAGGCCGAGGATGGCCAGGCCGCGCTCGACATCGCCAAGACCCGTCGTTTCGATGCGGTCGTCACCGACGTCAACATGCCGCGCATGGACGGCATCGAGCTGATCCGCCACCTGCGCCAGCTGCCCGACTACCGCTTCACCCCGCTGCTGATGCTCACCACCGAGTCCGGCCCGGAGAAGAAGCAGGAAGGCCGCGCCGCGGGCGCGACCGGCTGGCTGGTGAAGCCGTTCGACCCGGAGCAGCTGCTCGCGACGGTCCGCAAGGTCCTCGGCTGATCCACGCAGGAGTTCCGTCCCCATGGACATGAGCCGGTTCCACGCGGCGTTCTTCGAGGAGAGCCGCGAAGGCCTCGACACGATGGAGTCCGGCCTGCTCGGCATGGAGGCGGGCCGCTCCGACGCGGACACGATCAACGCGATCTTCCGCGCGGCGCATTCGATCAAGGGCGGCGCCGGCACGTTCGGCTTCCGCTTCATCAGCGACTTCACCCACGTGATGGAGACGCTGCTCGACGAGGCGCGCGCCGGCAAGCGCCACCTCGACTCGGCGGCCGTGAGCGTGCTGCTGACCTCCGTCGACGTGCTGCGCGGCATGCTCGACTACGCGGAAAACGGCGGCGCACTCGACCAGCCGGCGATCGACGCCAGCAAGGCCGAGCTCGATTCGCTGCTCAGCGGCGCGCCCGTGGTGGCGCCCGCCCCGGCCGCCGCGAAGGCGAAGCCGGCCGGCCCCGACTGCTGGCGGATCGTGTTCCGCCCCTATCCCTCGCTGTTCCTCAGCGGCAACGACCCGCTGCGCATGCTGCGCGAGCTCGCCGACCTCGGCGCGCGCGACATCACCTGCTTCGACGACACGCTGCCGAGGTTCACCGAGCTCGATCCGGTCAATGCCTACCTCGGCTGGTCGTTCGAGCTGCCCGGCGACGTCAAGCGCGCCGCCATCGACGACGTCTTCGCCTGGGTCGAGGACCAGTGCGACCTCGTGATCGAGGCGATCGAGCCCGAGCCGGTGCCAGTGCTCGAGGCCGAGCCGGTGCACGCCGCCGACGCCCCGGTCGCGGACGGTACGCCCGTCACCGCGCAGGCCGCCGCAGGCGGCGGCGCGGAAAGCTCGATCCGCGTCGGCGTCACCAAGATCGACCAGCTCATCAACCTCGTCGGCGAGCTCGTGATCACCCAGGCCATGCTGCTGCAGCGCGCCGAGGGCCTCGATCCCGTGCAGCACGAGGCCCTGCTCGCCGGCATCACGCAGCTCGAGCGCAACTCGCGCGACCTGCAGGAAGCAGTGATGTCGGTCCGCATGCTGCCGGTCGACTTCGCCTTCAGCCGCTTCCCGCGCATGGTCCGCGACCTCGCGACGCGCCTAGGCAAGAAGGTGCGCCTGAAGACCAGCGGCGAGCAGACCGAGCTCGACAAGGGCGTGATCGAGAAGATCGTCGATCCGCTGGTGCACCTCATCCGCAACTCGATCGACCATGGCCTCGAGGCACCCGAGGAGCGCCGCGCGGCGGGCAAGGACGAGACCGGCACCATCGCGCTCTCGGCCGTGCACCAGGGCGGGCACATCGTGATCGAGGTGAGCGACGACGGCCGCGGCCTGAATCGCGAGCGCATCCTGAAGAAGGCGGCCGAGAACGGCCTGCCGTTGCCGGAGAACCCGACCGACGCGCAGGTGTGGGAGCTCATCTTCCATCCCGGCTTCTCCACCGCCGACAAGCTCACCGACGTCTCCGGCCGTGGCGTGGGCATGGACGTGGTGCGCAAGAACATCCAGGCGCTCGGCGGCAGCGTCGACATCCACAGCGCCGCCGGCCGCGGCTCGACGATGACGATCCGCCTACCGCTCACGCTCGCGATCCTCGACGGGATGACCGTCGCCGTCGGCAGCGAGGTCTTCGTGTTGCCGCTCAACGTCGTGGTGGAGTCGCTGCAGCCGCGCGAAGACGAGGTCCGCACGATCGGCGGCGGCGACCGCCTGCTGCGCCTGCGCGAGGACTACATTCCGATGCTCAACCTCGCCGAGCAGTACGGGATGGGCGTGGGCACCAGCGCCGTCCTCGATGCACCGCCGATCGCGGTCGTCGTCGAGAGCGACGGCCGCCGCATCGCGCTCGAGGTCGACGAACTGCTCGGGCAGCAGCAGGTCGTGATCAAGAACCTCGAAACCAATTACCGCAAGATCGCCGGCGTGTCCGGCGCCACCATCCTCGGCGACGGTCGCGTCGCGCTGATCGTCGATGCCGACGGCCTGGCGCAGCACGTCCGCACGAAGGAAGCCGCCTGAGCGGCGCTACAGGACCCTCGCGATGAGCACCGACACCGCCCTCGATACCGCCGGCATCGCCGACCACGAGTACCTCACCTTCACCCTCGGCGCCGAGGAGTACGGCGTCGACATCCTGAAGGCGCAGGAGATCCGCGGCTACGACCAGGTGACCCGCCTGCCGGGCGCGCCGGGGTTCGTGAAGGGCGCGATCAACCTGCGCGGCCTGATCGTGCCGGTGGTCGACATGCGCCTGAAGTTTGCGCTCTCGCAGGCCACCTACGACGACACCACGGTGATGGTCGTGCTGAGCGTCGCCGGCCGCACGATCGGCATCGTGGTCGACAGCGTCTCCGACGTGATCCGCCTGCAGCCGGCACAGGTGCGGCCGACGCCGGACCTCGGCTCGGCGATCGACCGCAAGTTCCTCACCGGCCTCGGCGTGGTCGAGGAGCGCATGCTGATCCTGCTCGACATCGAGCGGCTGATGACGAGCGAGGAAATGGGCCTCGTCGAGAGCGCGATCGCGGCCTGAGCCGACTCGGCGCGGCGTGACGCGCTCCTTCTCTGCAATTCCCGCCCGATGGCGGGCTGTCCGGCTGCCCCGATGTCACTCCGCGTCTTCCGCCCTCTCGCCTGCGCGCTCGCGCTCGGCTGCATCGTCCCCGCGTGGGCTGCAGGCCTCGACGTGGCGCCCACGGCCAACATCCATTACGACGTCGTGCGCTTCGACGCCGACGACACGCGCCTGCGCGACGACGATGCCTTCCGGCGCCTGCGCCTCGGCTTCAAGGCGAAGAACGGACCGTGGCAGCTCGTCGCCGAGCACGACTTCGCCGACCGCACGCCCGCCGACGCGTTCGTCGAATACACGCCGGCGAAAGGCCATGCCGTCCGCGTCGGCCAGTTCAAGCAGCCGTTCTCGCTCGAGGACGCGATCAGCGACAAGCAGGCCCCCTTCCTGGAGACCTCGCTGCTCGGCACCTACGCGATCGGCCGGCGCATCGGGCTCGAGTACTCGCGCCATGGCGATCGCGGCGTGCTGAACGTGGCTGCATTCGGGCAGCGCCTGGATGGAACGCTCGAGGGCCGGGGCCTGACCGCGCGCGGGGCCTGGGTGCTCCGCCGCGATGCACGCGGGCTCCTGCAGCTCGGCGCGAGCCTCGCGACCGATACGCCGGACCTCGAGCGCGCGTCGTTCTCCGCATCGCCCGGAACAGCCCTCACTTCGGTGCGGAGCGGGAGCAGCGGCAGCTTGGCCGGTGTCGACCGGATCGACCGCGGGGCCGTCGAGGCGCTCTGGGTCCGCGGAGCCGGGTCGCTGCAGGCCGAATGGGGCCGTGTCGCCGTGCAACGCGACGGGCGCCCGGACTACGCCACCGACGCGCAGGCGGTCGTCGCGACGTGGTCGCCGACGGGGCATTCGCGCAGCTGGAAGCGTGGCATCCCGGGCGGCCCGTCCGGCGCAAACGGCGTGAACGGTGCATGGGAGCTCGCCGCGCGCTGGAGCGCGATCGACCTCGACGACGCCGGCATCCACGGCGGCCGGGTCGCGAGCTACGGGCTCGCCGCCAGCTACTTCCCGAATCCCCACCTGCGCATCGCGGCCAACCTCGTACGCACGTCGCGGGCCGGCGGCGCCGATGCCCCCCTCCTCGCCGCGCTGCGCGTGCAACTGACGTATTGAGCCCATGACGATGCCGTTGTCGCGCCTTGCCGACCTGCCGATCGCCCGCCGCCTCGCGCTCGGGTTCACCACCGTCTCGGTCCTGCTCCTTCTACTCGGCGCGTTCGCGCTCTGGCAGGTGCGGCAGACGCATGCGACGGTCGTCCAGCTCACGCGGCAGGACATGCCGGTGGTGCGCGACCTCGGGCGCCTCGCCACGCAGCTCGCCGAATACCGCGTGAGCGAGCGCGGCCTTGTCGCGAGCAGCGACGACCCCGGAAAGTCGGCCGAGTATGCCGACGAGCTGGTCGCCGGCCAGCGCGACTTCTACGCGCTCGCCCGTTCACTCGCCCCGAGCTTTCCGAGCGGCCGCGAGCGGGTGCTCTACGCGGACGTAATGAGCTGCGCCAACCGCTACTTCGCCAACAGTCGCGCTCTCGTCGTCGCACTGAAGGCCGGCGACACCGCGCCGGCGAAGCGCGCGGGCGACCTCCGCCAGGCCACGGCGGATGCGCTGCAGGGGCTGCTCAACCACGGCATTGCGCGCCTGAACGCGCAGGTGGACGCGCAGGATGCGGCGCAGGCGCGCAACCAGACCGTATTCATCGCGCTGGTGCTCGCGGCACTCGGTGTCGCGGCGCTGTTCTCGGTTCTGATCGCGCGCTCCATCGTGCGGCCGCTGCGCGACGTGGTCGCCGGCGCGGACGCCGTCTGCCGCGGCGACCTCGACTTCGAGCCGTGCACGCGCGACCGCAGCGAGCTCGGCCAGCTCGCCGACGCGATGCGCGGCTCGCTCGCCACGCTGCGCCGGTACGTGGCCGCACAGCGCGCCATGCAGCATGCGCACGATGCCGGCGACATCGACCACGTCGTCGATCCCGCCGTCTTCCCGGGCAGCTACGGCGTGATGGCGCACGAGATCAACGAGCTCGTCGCGTCGCACATCGCCACCCAGATGCAGGTGATCGACGTCGTGAGCGCCTATGCCCGCGGCGATCTGGCCCGGGACCTCGAGCGCTATCCCGGCCGCAAGGCGCGCATCACCGAATCGGTCGATGCGGTCAAGGCGGGCCTGCAGGCGGTGAACTCCGAGATCGTGACCCTAGTCGATGCCGCAGAAGCCGGTGACTTCAGCCGCCGCGGCGAGGAGTCACGTTTCGAGTTCGTCTATCGCGACATCATCGCGTCGCTCAACCGGCTGATGCGCACCGCCGACGACGGCCTCGGCGAGATCGGCGGCCTGCTCGGCGCGATGACCGACGGCGACCTCACGCGACGCATCGAGACGCGCATGCCCGGCCAGTTCGGCGAGCTCGCGCGCAATGCGAACCGCACCGTGCACCAGCTGTCGGGCATCGTCGGCCAGATCCGCATGGGCAGCCAGCTGATCAACACGGCGGCCGGTGAGATCGC
>NZ_BAAGTR010000016.1:0-4477 GCF_054781815.1 Lysobacter humi (ex Lee et al. 2017)
AACCAGGCGGTGCTGCAGATGGACGAGTCCACCCAGCAGAACGCCACGCTGGTGGAGGAAGCCTCCGCCGCCGCGCGTTCGCTCGAGCAGCAGGCCGTGCAGCTGGTGGAGACCGTGGCCGTCTTCAGGCTCGCAGAAGCGGCCGCGGTGGTGGCACCGGCGCCTGCGCCCCATGTCCGGCTCGTCCCCCACAGCACGGGCGTGGCGCCGCGTCCGCTCGCGCATCGCACCCGCGGCAGCGCCGCCATCAGCGAGCCGCACTGGCACGAGTTCTGAGCGACGACTGCGCCGCGTCGCGCGTCCGCATCCGCACCGGGCGCCGACGGATGCGCGATCTAGCCGATGACGTGGCGCTACCGCGCAACGACACAGCGCCACGCCCCGATCCACCTGCACGCATACCGGCCCCCAGCCGCTGTCGCACGCCCTGCATTGCGGTGAACGATCGCCAATGCACCGCCGGCGACGTCCCGGATTTTCGCCGCTCGCTAACGCCCCTGCAGGTCTGATGCACGTCCGCTTCCGCATACGCGGCATCGCATCGGCACAGGGCGCAGCACATGCACGAACGCAGTACCGACCTTCGCATCCCGGTGGTCCAGGAAGAGGTGGACATCGCGAAGGAACTCGTCGAGACCGGCCGCCTTCGCATCCACACGCACGTCAGCGAGCGACAGGAAGTCGTCGAGCTGCCGCTGAGCCGCGAAGAGTTCACCGTCGAGCGCGTCGCGATCGGCCGGCCGGTCGATGCGCCGGTCGAGGTCCGCCAGGATGGCGACGTCACGATCGTGCCGGTCCACGAGGAGGAGTTCGTCGTCACCCGCCGCCTCGTGCTGAAGGAAGAGCTGCATATCCGCCGTGCCGTGCACCGCACCGTCGAGACCCACGAGGTCACGCTGCGGCGGCAGGACGTCGATGTCTCGCGCGCACCGCCGGCCCCGACCGACGGGCCCGTGCCGCGCTACTGAACCACTCCCCCACACCTCGAAGGAGGATCCCCATGGCCACCACTCTGGTCGGCATTTTCGATTCCGTGAACGAGGCCGAACGCGCCCGTGAGTACCTTCTGCGCGAAGGCCTGGCGAGCAACTCGGTCCACGTGACGGACAACTCGTCGCTGATGTCGCGGTCCACCTCGATGGCGTCGGGCGGCGGCAGCGAGAACCGCGGCGGCTTCTTCTCCCGCCTGTTCGGCCTGGGCGACGACGACTCGCAGACGCAGGAATACTCGCAGGCGCTGCAGGGGGGCTCCGCGCTCCTCTCGGTCGTGGTGCAGGACGGTGACGACGCGCGCCGCGTCGAGACGCTGATGGCGAAGGCCGGTGCGGACCAGATCAACGAGCGTGGCAACGCGCAGAGCGTGGGCACCGCGGGGCTGCAGTCGCAGCAGGCGCGCACCGATACGTCGTCGCGCACCGATACCGCGGCGCGCTCGGCCAATGCCGGCGAGACGCTGCAGGTGATGGAGGAAGAGCTCCAGGTCGGCAAGCGCACCGTCGAGACCGGCGGCGTGCGGATCCGCCAGCACGTCACCGAGCGCCCGGTGCACGAGCAGATCCAGCTCTGCGAGGAGCATGCGATCGTCGAGCGCCGTCCGGTGAACCGCGCCGCCGCGCCGGGCGAGATCGACGCGCTGTCGATGCAGGATCGCGAGCTCGAGATCCACGAGCGCGCCGAGCAGGCGGTGGTGGGCAAGACCGCGCGCGTGGTCGAGGAAGTGCGTGTGGGCAAGGAGGTCACCGGCCATACGGAGACCATCGAGGACAGCGTGCGCCGCACGGACGTCGACGTCGAGCAGCTCGCCGCTCAGAACGCAACGCGCCGCCCGGACGGCTCGCTGAACAGCCAGCCGCGTCGCTGATCCGATTCGGAGCAGATCTACTTCAGGGAAAAACCGCCGCGTACGCGGCGGTTTTTTCTCTGCACGCCGCGTGGAAAGGCGTGCCCGGACAGCCGAAGGGCCGCTCGCGCGGCCCTCGGGAACAAACATCCCGTGCATCCGCCCGGCGGACGCACGTTAGGACGCACTCGACTCACATCGAGAAGTTCAGGCGCACCTTGCCCTTGCCGCCGCCCGGGGCGAAGAGCCACTGCTTGACGGCGCCGACGGCGGCCTTCTCGAACGTGCGCGTCGGCTTCGCGCCGACGACCGAGACCTTGCTGACCTTGCCGGTCTCGTCGACTTCGAACTCGACGTCGACATAGCCGGTGGTGCCGTTGCGCGCGGCTTCGGCCGGGTACTGCGGCTCCACGCGCTTGACCGGCTTCAGGTCGGCAGCGAAGGCGGGCGTGGCGGCGCCGAGCGCCAGGGCGATGGCGAACACGCAGGAACGGCTCATGGGGTCTCTCCTGATAGCGATGACGCGACGCTCCAGGGCGCCGTGAAGCCAGCATCGGCCCGGGCGGCGGCTTCTTTAGCGCACGGCGGCCATGCCGGCCGGCCGATGTCGCCAATGTCGACCGCCGTCCCAGAATCCCGGCGAGCGCCAGCTGGGGCCGCGGTCCGTCCCGCAGGCCGCGTGGACCAGGCATCGACGACGGGGCGGCGACCCGGGACCGCGCGTCGCCCGACCTGCATCGCGCTTCGTGCGGCGGCTCGCATCGATCCCTAAAGTTCGGCCCGGAAACGCCGATGACACACGCAGTCGACCCACGAAGGGTCTTCGCCCGAGGCTGTCATGCGATCCAACAATTCCTCCCTGGCCGACCGGATGCTCGCTCCGGCCACGCGCCTGATGAGCCGCTTCCGCTTCACGCAGAAGGCGATCGTCATCGGCTCGACCTTCGTGGTCACCTGCGGCGTGCTCGCCGGGCTGATCGCGGTCAACAGCCACACCGAAATGTCGGAAGCGCAGCTCGCCGCTTCCGCTGCGGCGCCGCTGGAAACGATGCATGACGGCATGCTCGCGATGCAGCAGCATCGTGGCCTGCGCGTGCGCGCGAACTACAAGGTGGCGCTGAAGCCCGGCGCGATCGAGGACTCGGAGGCGCGCGCCGAAGCCGCCTTCAAGGCGGTCGAGAGCTGGCAGGCCGAAGCGCTCGACTCGAAGGACCTGGACAAGCCGATCGCCGCCGCGCGCGCGGCATGGGCGAAGGCCAAGTCCGCCACCGACGTGGACGTGGTCGTCGACTCGCACAACGAGGCGCTGCGGCAGTCGCGCCTGCTGGTGAAGGCGATCGAGCAGGTGACCGGCCTGGGACTGACGAACGACCCGGCGATGTTCTACACCGGCCGTGCGCTGACCGAGTGGCTCCCGCTGCTGAGCGAGTACGGCTCGCGCCACAGCGTGACCGGCACCAAGATCATCGGCGAAGGCTCCGTCTGGGCCGAGGATCGCGCCGCGATCGCCTCCGCCGAGACGATGGAGAGCTTCCTGCTGGATCGCATCCAGCTCGAGATGACGCAGCTCGCCAAGACGTCCCCCGACATCGCCAAGCAGGTGCAGGGCCCGATGGCCAAGGCGATCAAGGCGATCAACGACCAGAAGGCGGTCGTCCAGACGAACATCCTCGATGCCGAAGTCATCGAGATGCAGATCCCCGCGATGGCCGCTCGTGCCGAAGCCACGCGCGCCGCGATCGGCGAGGCGATCGAGCAGATGGACGAGGCGTTCGTCGCGGCCGCCGAGGCTGAAGTCTCGGCGCTGCGCACGCGCGCGATCACCGTCCTGCTGATCGTCGCGTTCGCCCTCTCGCTCTCGGCCTATCTGTTCCTGGGCTTCAGCCGGAGCACGCGCACCGCGCTCAACGAGATCAAGAACGCGGCCGAGCTGCTCGCGGCCGGCCAGTTCCCGGATACCGTCAAGGTGAACAGCCGCGACGAGCTGCGCGTGATCGGCGACGGCATCGAGAAGGCGGTCACGACGCTGCGCGGCGTCGCACGTGCCCAGCAGGACATGTACACCGAGCACCAGGCCGGCAACATCGACTACCGCATCGACGCCGACCAGTTCTCCGGTTCGTACGGCGTGATGGCGGACGACCTCAACAAGCTCGTGGCCTCCCACATCGCCGTCAAGATGAAGGTGATCGAGATCGTCTCGCAGTACGCGCGCGGTGACCTTTCGCAGGACATCGAGCGCTACCCGGGCCAGAAGGCGCGCATCACCGAGGCGATGGACGCGGTGAAGGCCGGCATGCTGCAGGTCACGAACGAGATCCGCACGCTGGTCGACGCGGCCAAGGCCGGTGATTTCTCGCAGCGCGGCAATGCCGAGGCCTACGAGTTCATCTACCGCGAGATGGTGGCCAACCTCAACACGCTGATGGAGAGCGCGGACCAGGGCCTGTCGGACGTCGGCTCGCTCCTGGCGGCGGTGTCGGATGGCGACCTCACGCAGACGGCGGACGAGGCCCTGCCCGGCCAGTTCGGCGAGCTCGCGCGCAATGCGAACCGCACCGTGCACCAGCTGTCGGGCATCGTCGGCCAGATCCGCATGGGCAGCCAGCTGATCAACACGGCGGCCGGTGAGATCGC
>NZ_BAAGTR010000017.1:0-949 GCF_054781815.1 Lysobacter humi (ex Lee et al. 2017)
GGTGGCGAGTTCAAGGGTTACGACCAGATCGACGCGGCTCCGGAAGAGAAGGCGCGCGGCATCACGATCTCGACGGCGCACGTGGAGTACGAATCGGCCGCGCGTCACTACGCGCACGTCGACTGCCCGGGCCACGCCGACTACGTGAAGAACATGATCACGGGTGCGGCGCAGATGGACGGCGCGATCCTGGTGTGCTCGGCCGCGGACGGCCCGATGCCGCAGACGCGTGAGCACATCCTGCTCTCGCGCCAGGTCGGCGTGCCGTACATCGTCGTGTTCCTGAACAAGGCCGACATGGTGGACGACGCCGAGCTGCTCGAGCTGGTCGAGATGGAAGTGCGCGAGCTGCTTTCGAAGTACGACTTCCCGGGCGACGACACCCCGATCATCGCGGGTTCGGCCCGTCTGGCGCTGGAAGGCGACCAGTCGGAGATCGGCGTGCCGGCGATCATCAAGCTGGTCGACGCGCTCGACAGCTGGATCCCGGAGCCGCAGCGTGACGTGGACAAGCCGTTCCTGATGCCGGTCGAGGACGTGTTCTCGATCTCCGGTCGCGGCACGGTGGTCACGGGCCGCATCGAGCGCGGCATCATCAAGGTCGGCGACGAAATCGAGATCGTCGGTATCCGCCCGACGCAGAAGACGACGGTCACCGGCGTCGAGATGTTCCGCAAGCTGCTGGACCAGGGCCAGGCGGGCGACAACGCGGGCCTGCTGCTGCGCGGCACGAAGCGTGACGACGTCGAGCGTGGCCAGGTGCTGTGCAAGCCGGGTTCGATCACCCCGCACACCGAGTTCGAGGCCGAGGTGTACGTGCTGTCGAAGGACGAGGGCGGCCGTCACACCCCGTTCTTCAAGGGCTACCGTCCGCAGTTCTACTTCCGCACCACGGACATCACCGGTGCCGTCACCCTGCCCGAGGGCGTGGAGATGGTGATGCCGGGCG
>NZ_BAAGTR010000018.1:0-567 GCF_054781815.1 Lysobacter humi (ex Lee et al. 2017)
CCTCGGGCAATGCGGACCTCTCGCAGCGCACCGAGCAGCAGGCCGCGTCGCTCGAGGAGACGGCCTCGTCGATGGAGGAGCTCACCTCCACCGTGCGCCAGAACGCCGACAACGCCCGCCAGGCCAACCAGCTCGCCGTGGGCGCGGCCGACGTCGCCCAGCAGGGCGGCGCGGTGGTCAGCAAGGTGGTCGACACGATGGGCGCGATCAATGCGTCCAGCCGCAAGATCGTCGACATCATCTCGGTCATCGACGGCATTGCCTTCCAGACCAACATCCTCGCGCTCAATGCCGCGGTGGAAGCCGCGCGTGCCGGCGAGCAGGGCCGTGGCTTCGCGGTGGTCGCCTCCGAGGTGCGCTCGCTCGCGCAGCGCTCGGCGCAGGCGGCCAAGGAGATCAAGGGCCTGATCAACGACTCGGTGGAGAAGGTCGGCGAAGGCACGCAGCTGGTCGACCAGGCGGGCCAGACGATGGCCGAGATCGTGACCAGCGTGAAGCGCGTGTCCGACATCATCGCCGACATCTCGGCGGCGTCGCAGGAGCAGAGCAGCGGCATCGAGCAGATCA
>NZ_BAAGTR010000019.1:0-4942 GCF_054781815.1 Lysobacter humi (ex Lee et al. 2017)
CCTGGCGCAGAGAGATGAGCCGACGCCGGATTAGCTAGTTGGCGGGGTAAAGGCCCACCAAGGCGACGATCCGTAGCTGGTCTGAGAGGATGATCAGCCACACTGGAACTGAGACACGGTCCAGACTCCTACGGGAGGCAGCAGTGGGGAATATTGGACAATGGGCGCAAGCCTGATCCAGCCATGCCGCGTGAGTGAAGAAGGCCTTCGGGTTGTAAAGCTCTTTTGTTGGGGAAGAAAAGCATCCGGTTAATACCCGGGTGTTCTGACGGTACCCAAAGAATAAGCACCGGCTAACTTCGTGCCAGCAGCCGCGGTAATACGAAGGGTGCAAGCGTTACTCGGAATTACTGGGCGTAAAGCGTGCGTAGGTGGTTCGTTAAGTCTGATGTGAAAGCCCTGGGCTCAACCTGGGAACTGCATTGGATACTGGCGATCTGGAGTGCGGTAGAGGGTGGCGGAATTCCCGGTGTAGCAGTGAAATGCGTAGATATCGGGAGGAACATCCGTGGCGAAGGCGGCCACCTGGACCAGCACTGACACTGAGGCACGAAAGCGTGGGGAGCAAACAGGATTAGATACCCTGGTAGTCCACGCCCTAAACGATGCGAACTGGATGTTGGGTGCAACTTGGCACTCAGTATCGAAGCTAACGCGTTAAGTTCGCCGCCTGGGAAGTACGGTCGCAAGACTGAAACTCAAAGGAATTGACGGGGGCCCGCACAAGCGGTGGAGTATGTGGTTTAATTCGATGCAACGCGAAGAACCTTACCTGGCCTTGACATGCACGGAACCCTGCAGAGATGCGGGGGTGCCTTCGGGAACCGTGACACAGGTGCTGCATGGCTGTCGTCAGCTCGTGTCGTGAGATGTTGGGTTAAGTCCCGCAACGAGCGCAACCCTTGTCCTTAGTTGCCAGCACGTAATGGTGGGAACTCTAAGGAGACCGCCGGCGACAAGCCGGAGGAAGGTGGGGATGACGTCAAGTCATCATGGCCCTTACGGCCAGGGCTACACACGTACTACAATGGTGGGGACAGAGGGCTGCAAGCCGGCGACGGTGAGCCAATCCCAGAAACCCCATCCCAGTCCGGATTGGAGTCTGCAACTCGACTCCATGAAGTCGGAATCGCTAGTAATCGCAGATCAGCATTGCTGCGGTGAATACGTTCCCGGGCCTTGTACACACCGCCCGTCACACCATGGGAGTCTGTTGCACCAGAAGCAGGTAGCTTAACCTTCGGGGGGGCGCTTGCCACGGTGTGGCCGATGACTGGGGTGAAGTCGTAACAAGGTAGCCGTATCGGAAGGTGCGGCTGGATCACCTCCTTTTGAGAACCGGCAGCATTGCTGCCAGGCGCCCGCACAAGACACCTGCATTCAGAGAATTCCAAGGCACGGGCCTTGGGAGCGTCCCGCATCACGGGGCTTTAGCTCAGCTGGGAGAGCACCTGCTTTGCAAGCAGGGGGTCGTCGGTTCGATCCCGACAAGCTCCACCACATCAAGCGGGCACGGATCAGGAGCGCGAAGCAGTTTCGGGTCTGTAGCTCAGGTGGTTAGAGCGCACCCCTGATAAGGGTGAGGTCGGTGGTTCGAGTCCTCCCAGACCCACCATCTCTGAATGTCGCACACACAAGATTTGAAACGGATCAGGCACTGTGGCCCGGTTCGTGTTCTTTGAAAAACTGGATGTAGCGAGCGTTTTAGACGTGAATGTCTACAGACGTGTCGTGAGGCTAAGGCGGGGGCTTCGAGCCCCTAAAAATTGAGTCGTTGAATTCGCGTGCGGGCTTTGTACCCCTGCACACAGATACGACCCCGAGGCGACTTGGGGTTATATGGTCAAGCGAATAAGCGCACACGGTGGATGCCTTGGCGGTCAGAGGCGATGAAGGACGTGACAGCCTGCGAAAAGCGCGGGGGAGCTGGCAATAAGCATTGATCCCGCGATGTCCGAATGGGGAAACCCACTGCGCAAGCAGTATCCTGCAGTGAATACATAGCTGCTGGAAGCGAACCCGGAGAACTGAAATATCTAAGTACCCGGAGGAAAAGAAATCAACCGAGATTCCCTGAGTAGTGACGAGCGAACGGGGACCAGCCCTTAAGCTGGATTAGTTTTAGCAGAACAACCTGGAAAGGTTGGCCATAGACGGTGATAGCCCGGTACGCGAAAAGGCTTTTCCAGTGAAATCGAGTAAGGCGGGGCACGTGAAACCCTGTCTGAACATGGGGGGACCATCCTCCAAGGCTAAATACTACTGACCGACCGATAGTGAACCAGTACCGTGAGGGAAAGGCGAAAAGAACCCTGGTGAAGGGAGTGAAATAGATCCTGAAACCGTGTGCGTACAAGCAGTCGGAGCCCGCAAGGGTGACGGCGTACCTTTTGTATAATGGGTCAGCGACTTACTGTTCGTGGCGAGCTTAACCGTATAGGGGAGGCGAAGGGAAACCGAGTCTGATAAGGGCGCATAGTCGCGGGCAGTAGACCCGAAACCGGGTGATCTAGTCATGCCCAGGGTGAAGGTCAGGTAACACTGACTGGAGGCCCGAACCCACATCTGTTGCAAAAGATGGGGATGAGGTGTGATTAGGAGTGAAAAGCTAATCGAACCCGGAGATAGCTGGTTCTCCTCGAAAGCTATTTAGGTAGCGCCTCGTATGTATCCTCTCGGGGGTAGAGCACTGTTATGGCTAGGGGGTCATTGCGACTTACCAAACCATTGCAAACTCCGAATACCGAGACGGACTGTACGGGAGACACACGGCGGGTGCTAACGTCCGTCGTGAAAAGGGAAACAACCCAGACCCACAGCTAAGGTCCCAAATTCACTGCTAAGTGGAAAACGATGTGGAAAGGCACAGACAGCCAGGAGGTTGGCTTAGAAGCAGCCACCCTTTAAAGAAAGCGTAATAGCTCACTGGTCGAGTCGGTCTGCGCGGAAGATTTAACGGGGCTAAGCAGTGAACCGAAGCTTGGGGTGCACAACTTGTTGTGCGCGGTAGAGGAGCGTTCCGTAAGCCGTTGAAGGTGACTTGAGAAGGTTGCTGGAGGTATCGGAAGTGCGAATGCTGACATGAGTAACGATAATGCGGGTGAAAACCCCGCACGCCGAAAGCCCAAGGTTTCCTTGCGCAACGTCAATCGGCGCAGGGTGAGTCGGCCCCTAAGGCGAGGCTGAAAAGCGTAGTCGATGGGAAGCTGGTTAATATTCCAGCACCTCGCGTAAGTGCGATGGAGGGACGGAGAAGGTTAGGCAGGCCCGGCGTTGGTTGTCCGGGTGAGAGAGTTGAGGCGGTCCCCTTAGGCAAATCCGGGGGGGCAACGTTGAGACTAAGGACGAGTCCTTTTGGACGAAGCTGCTGATATCACGCTTCCAGGAAAAGCTCCTAAGCTTCAGCTTACGCAGACCGTACCGTAAACCGACACAGGTGGGCAGGATGAGAATTCTAAGGCGCATGAGAGAACTCGGGTGAAGGAACTAGGCAAAATAGCACCGTAACTTCGGGAGAAGGTGCGCCCTTTCCGGTTAATAGCTAGGAAGGGCCGCAGTGACCAGGCCGCTGCGACTGTTTATCAAAAACACAGCACTCTGCAAACACGAAAGTGGACGTATAGGGTGTGACGCCTGCCCGGTGCTGGAAGGTTAATTGATGGGGTTAGCCGCAAGGCGAAGCTCTTGATCGAAGCCCCAGTAAACGGCGGCCGTAACTATAACGGTCCTAAGGTAGCGAAATTCCTTGTCGGGTAAGTTCCGACCTGCACGAATGGCGTAACGACAGCGGCGCTGTCTCCACCCGAGACTCAGTGAAATTGAAATCGCTGTGAAGATGCAGCGTTCCCGCGGCAAGACGGAAAGACCCCGTGAACCTTTACTATAGCTTTACACTGAACGTTGAGTTCGTCTGTGTAGGATAGGTGGGAGGCTGTGAAACCGAGGCGCTAGCTTCGGTGGAGCCATCCTTGAAATACCACCCTGATGTGCTTGACGTTCTAACCTGGGTCCGTAATCCGGATCGGGGACCGTGTATGGTGGGTAGTTTGACTGGGGCGGTCTCCTCCCAAAGAGTAACGGAGGAGCACGAAGGTACGCTCAGCGCGGTCGGACATCGCGCACTGTGTGCAAAGGCATAAGCGTGCTTGACTGCAAGATCGACGGATCAAGCAGGTACGAAAGTAGGTCTTAGTGATCCGGTGGTTCTGTATGGAAGGGCCATCGCTCAACGGATAAAAGGTACTCCGGGGATAACAGGCTGATACCGCCCAAGAGTTCATATCGACGGCGGTGTTTGGCACCTCGATGTCGGCTCATCACATCCTGGGGCTGTAGTCGGTCCCAAGGGTATGGCTGTTCGCCATTTAAAGTGGTACGCGAGCTGGGTTCAGAACGTCGTGAGACAGTTCGGTCCCTATCTGTCGTGGGCGTTGGAGATTTGAGAGGGGCTGCTCCTAGTACGAGAGGACCGGAGTGGACGAACCTCTGGTGTTCCGGTTGTCACGCCAGTGGCACTGCCGGGTAGCTATGTTCGGAAGCGATAACCGCTGAAAGCATCTAAGCGGGAAGCGCGCCTCAAGATGAGATCTCCCGGGACCTCGAGTCCCCTGAAGGAACCATCAAGACCAGGTGGTTGATAGGCTGGGTGTGTAAGCGCAGCAATGCGTTGAGCTAACCAGTACTAATGATCCGTGCGGCTTGACCATATAACCTCAAGTGGCTTCCTGGACCGCGCGTCCAGTCGAAGTGCCCTTGGCCTCGTGACACGTCACGACATTCACTGCTCGCTACATCCACCCCTTTTCCGCTCAGGTAGCAATACCTGTCGGTATCAGTCGAGAGGCAGGCGCTGAAAAGCGACCCTCCACCCTCTCCCTGGTGACCATAGCGGTGTGGAACCACCCGATCCCATTCCGAACTCGGAAGTGAAACGCACCCGCGC